>JBJXDZ010000122.1:0-213709 GCA_046154645.1 Hyphomicrobiaceae bacterium | reverse complement strand
AAGAGCGGGGCTGAAAAAGACAACGCGAACGCAAGAAGGCCCCCGCGCGCGGGGGCCTTCTTGCGTTCAAGACTGATGGATTATTGCTCCGGCCAGCCGATGCAATTTTGCTCCGGCGTTGACAGATGGGTCCCGACGGCACATTCGCGGCCGTGCTGGCGTTCAATCTGTTGCATTTGCTCCCCGATCGATCTGCGGCGCTGGCCGCCATCCACCGCCAGTTGAAACCGGATGGACTGCTGATCTCGAAGACGCCTTGTTTGTCGGAAATGAACCCAGTGATCCGGGTCGCGGTACCCGTGTTGGTGCCGCTCATGCGCTGGCTCGGGAAGGCACCCTATGTTTCATCCTTTCGGGCATCTCAACTCGAAGCAGAGATTGCAGGCGCGGGCTTCACCATTCTCGCGCGCGAGCGCCATGGCTCCGGCCGCAAGGATGCCCGGATCTTCGTCGTGGCGGGAAAGTCGTAGGCATCGGTTGGCCGATCAGTCGCCGAACGTGCTGGCAGTCAGTAACGAGCGGAAGCTCGCCACCGCTGGTGTGCCCGCACGTGGCCTCGCGCGGAACGTCGCGCCTCACCCCAGATGCTTCAGGTATTGCCCCTCGATATCGCAACCGACGAGCTTCGAGTAGGCGCCAAGCAGTTTCTTCGCGACAGGGCCCGGCACCTTGCCGTCGCCGATTACGGCGTGATTGACCTTTACCACCGGGCACAGGCACAGGCTGGTGGACGTCAGAAAAACCTCGTCGGCCGTGTAGGCGTCGTAGAGATCGATGTCGCGCTCGACCAGCTCAAAGCCTTCCTGCCGTGCCAGCTCCATCACCGTCTGCCGCGAAATGCCCTCCAGCACATACTTGCCGAGCGGCGTCGAGATACGTCCGTCCTTGACTACGAAGATGTTGGAGCCGATGCCCTCGCACAGGTTGCCGTTCTCGTCGAGCAGCACACCCCATGCCTCAGGGTCGCGGTCCTTCACCTCGAGCTCGCCCATGATCATGTTGAGATAGTTGTGCGTCTTGACGCGTGGGGACAGCGAGCCAGGCGGTGTGCGGCGCACGGACGGCACGATGACGCGAATGCCATCACGATAATGCGGCGCCCGCGTCTTGAACGGCAGCGGCATGCAGTCGACCACCACGTTCGGCCCCATGTGCTCCCATGGGTCCATACCATCGCCGACGCTCTTGACGCCGCGCGAGACGCGCTGTCCCACCCACCAGTCCTCGCCCTTGGCCAGCAGGTGTGCGTTGCGCTTCACCACCTCGTGCGTCACCTCCATCATCTCTTTCGGCTTCATGCCGGTGTCGATGCGCAGATAGGCCAGCGACCGGTAGAAGCGTTCGATGTGCTCCTCGACGCGAAACGGCGTGCCGTTGAATGTGCGGGTCATGTCGAAGCAGCCGTCGCCATAGAGGAAGCTGCGGTCGCGAAATGGCACGCGCACCTCGGATTCGGGCACGTACTTGCCGTTGAAGTAGGCAATGCGTTCGTTGGAGCGCTGGGACATGGGGCCTCCGCGGATGGATCAGCTGTTGGCGTTCCTCATCCTATGCCGGGCCAGGGCTCGCTGCCAATGGGCTTGCCTGCAGGGAGGTGAGCCGCTCGCTCAGGAGCTGGGCGGAGCGACTTCGGCGAGTAAGGCACGGACTTCTGTCATCAAGACGGGAAGCTTTTCGGAAATCACTTGCCAGACGATCGCATCATCAACGCCATCGTAGCCATGTGAAATAGCGTTGCGGAAGTCAATGATCCGCCGTGCGTCGCTGATGCGATAGAGGAGCGGAGCGTCCAGTAGTTCGAGCCGCCGCAAGGCCTCGCCAATGATTTCGAACTGGCGCTCCACGGCCGAGCGCAGCATCAAGTTGTTGCGATAATCCTCGATTGTTTGGTCCCGGAGGAAGGATTGGATAGCCGTACCGCAATTCAGTATGTCCCAGAACAGCTTTGCCCGCCGGTCAACCATAGATGACCTCACGCGTGGCGTAGACGTTGCCTCTGAAAATTGGATTGCGGATGCTGGGCACGGTTACCAGATCCACTGCACGTTGCAGCAAGACCTCTAACGCTTCCTTCAAGCCGAAATACAAGTCGAAGGCTCTGGCTTCGGCACCAGCCTCGAACTCCACCAGGAAATCAACATCGCTGGTGGCGGGATCGAACGCACCCGTGGCGGCCGAGCCAAAAACGTCCAGCCGCTTGACGTGATGGCGGCGGCACAGTTCAGCAATTGCTTCACGGTTCTGTTCGATCAGCGGGTGCATGGTCCTCTCCTTCGGACCCATGCTACCGCAATTCAGGCCACCATGGAATGAATGAGCCCAACTCCGCTCACTCCTTGTCCTGCTTCGCCTTGAGGATCTCGACCATGCGCTTGTCGACGTAGTCGCCGACCAGCGTCTTCATCTCGGGCAATTGGTCGGCGAAGAAGTGGTTGGCGCCAGCGAGCACGGCGTGCTCGATCTTGATCCCCTTTTGCGTCTTCGTCTTCACCGACAACTCGGCCACGGACGCCGATGGGACAACCTTGTCCTTGTCACCGGAGATGAGCAGGCCCGAAGACGGGCAGGGTGCGAGAAACGTGAAATCGTAGAGGTTGGCCGGTGGCGCCACGCAGATGAAGCCGTCCACCTCGGGTCGGCGCATCAGCAGCTGCATGGCGATCCAGGTGCCGAACGAGACGCCGGCGATCCAGCAGGAGCGCGAATCCGGGTTCTGCAGCTGCAACCAATCCAGCGCCGAGGCCGCATCGGCCAATTCGCCCGGGCCGTTGTCGAAGTAGCCTTGGCTGCGGCCAACGCCACGGAAATTGAAGCGAAGCACCGAGAAGCCGCGTTCCGTGAACGTATAGTAGAGATTGTAGACGATCTGGTTGTTCATCGTGCCGCCGAACTGGGGATGCGGGTGCAGGATGAGGGCGGTAGGCGCGTCGATGCGGCCGACGTGATGATAGCGGGCTTCAATGCGGCCGGCCGGGCCGTTCATGATGATTTCGGGCATGGTAAAGCGACTGAGCTCCTCGGGTTCAGGGTAGGCGACCGGGCAGTGCAAGCCGTGCGACAGTTGAGGGGCGGCGTCGCAGCATGATGGCGCTCACCGGGTCACTGCAGAACGGATCGGCTGCACGGCGCGGTCGAAAAATACTTGACTCGCTCGCTCGGAATTTCCATATAGCGGTCAGGTTTAGAACTCTTCGAAAGTAGAGCCGCGCTGGGTCCGGAGCCGGCGGCGGTCATCTGGGCCGCGTGTCTTAGCACGGCTCCAGGTCACGAATGCAAGTGCTTTGTCGTTGCGGCAACGGCATTAGTGGCGGTTGCAGGGTTGTGGAGCGTGTGACGTGGATCTCAACACCAAGGGTCGTTATGCGGTGATGGCGATGGCGGATATCGCCAAGCACGCCGATCTCGACGCGGTGCCGCTGTCGCAGATCGCTGACCGGCAACGCATGTCTCTGGCCTATCTGGAACAGATCTTTGCCCGATTGCGGCGGGCCGGGCTTGTGGAGAGCGTACGGGGACGTACTGGCGGCTATCGGCTGGGACGTCCCGCGTCCCGGATTACGGTCGCGGAGGTCATGGCGGCCGTCGAGGAAGAGGTGCGCATGACCCGTTGCGGAGGCGATCACGGCGCGCCGTGCCTGGGCACCGAGCGCTGCCTCACGCATGGCCTGTGGGATGCGTTGGGTGAACAAATCGCCCATTTCCTGGCGCAGGTTTCGCTGCAGGACGTACTCGACGGCATTCCCGAGCATCTGCGAGCGACGTCCGCCACGGGCCAGCAGCTCGGCTTCGATATTCGCTCCTTCAGCGAGCAATCCCCATGACCTTCCAGCGCCATTACCTGGATTGGAACGCCACGGCGCCGTTGCGGCCCGAAGCGCGTGCCGCCATGGTGGAGGCGCTCGATCTGGTGGGCAATCCGTCGTCCGTGCACGCCGAGGGGCGCCGCGCCCGCCGCATTGTCGAGGATGCGCGCGAGAAGGTGGCGCGTTTGGTCGGCGCCAAGCCGGCGGAAGTCGTGTTCACCAGCGGCGCCACGGAGGCTAACAACTGGGTCGTCGGGCGGACGTGGGACAGGGTGGTGTTTTCGCGCCTGGAGCACCCCTCGGTGGTGGCGCCGGCACTGGCGTGCCGGGGCGATACAGTGGAGATCGGCGCGACGCGATACGGCAGCATCGATGTCGGTGCACTGGCGGCTTGGCTCGAGAACGATCATGAGCGGTTGCAGCGCGCGCCGGGCCGCACCCTGCTGGCACTGCAGGCAGCGAATAATGAGACCGGCATCGTTCAACCCTTAGCTGCCGCTGCGGCGCTGGCTGCGGCACATGGCGTGCTGGTGCATTCCGACGCGGTGCAGGCGGTGGGACGGTTGCCGATCGATTTTGCCCGTTCAAACCTCTCGTTTCTCTCTATTTCCGGGCACAAGCTCGGCGCCCCCAAGGGCATCGGCGCGCTGATCGTCCGGTCAGGTGCGCCGCTGCCGCCGCGCATCATTGGTGGCGGGCAGGAGCGGGGTATGCGCGCCGGCACTGAGAACGTAGCCGCCATTGCCGGTTTCGGGGCTGCTGCGGCTGCCGCCAGCGGCGAGATCGGCTATTTCGCGTCGCTTGGTGGTCTACGGGATCGGCTCGAGGACGCCGTGGTGCAGGCAACGCCTGAGGCGGTGGTCATTGGCCACGGGGCGGAGCGCCTGGCCAATACAGCATGCCTGGCCCTGCCAGGACGAATGGCCGAGACCTTGGTTGCAGCCTTTGATCTCACAGGCATCGCCGTCAGCGCGGGCGCCGCTTGTTCCTCGGGTAAGGTGCAGGCAAGCCCGGTGCTCGCCGCCATGGGCTTGGCGCCCGAGATCACGGGCGGCGCCATTCGCATCAGCATCGGGCCTGCGACCACCGTCGAGGACATCGACGCCTTCGTCACAGCCTGGACCCGCATTACACGGCGGGCTGCGCAAGCAGCCTGAGCCCAAAGATAGAAAAGATCGGAGCCAAAGTTCATGGCCGCAGTGCAAGAGACCATCGATCACGTCAAGTCGCTCGACGTCGACAAGTACAAGTACGGCTTCGAGACGTCGCTCGAGAGCGTGATGGCGCCGAAGGGCCTCAATACCGACATCGTGCGCTTCATTTCGGCCAAGAAGGACGAGCCGGAGTGGATGTTGGCGTGGCGGCTCGAGGCTTTCCAGCGCTGGCAGGCGATGGAGGAGCCGACCTGGGCCAAGGTCTCCTATCCGAAGATCAATTTCCAGGATCTGCACTATTACGCCGCGCCAAAGGGCAGCGAAGGCCCGAAGTCCCTCGATGAGGTTGATCCTGAGATCCTGAAGACCTATGCCAAGCTCGGGATTCCCCTCAAAGAGCAGGAGATCCTGGCCGGCGTGCGCAAGCAAGGCCAACCGAGCAACCTCGACGAGGCCGACGGTTACGCGCAGATGTCGGGCAAGGTGGCCATCGACGCCGTCTTCGATTCCGTCTCGGTCGTGACCACGTTCAAGGCGGAGTTGCGCAAGGCCGGCGTTATCTTCTGCTCGATTTCCGAGGCGATGCGCGAACACCCCGACCTCGTGAGAAAGTATCTCGGCACCGTGGTGCCGCAGTCCGACAACTACTATGCCGCGCTCAACTCCGCCGTGTTCTCGGATGGATCGTTCGTCTACATTCCAGAGGGCGTGCGTTGCCCGATGGAATTGTCGACCTACTTCCGGATCAACGAGAAAAATACGGGCCAGTTCGAGCGTACGCTCATCATCGCCGAGAAGGGCTCTTATGTCTCTTACCTCGAGGGTTGCACGGCGCCGATGCGCGACGAGCACCAGTTGCACGCGGCCGTGGTCGAATTGATCGCCCTCGATGACGCCGAGATCAAGTATTCGACGGTGCAGAACTGGTATCCTGGCGACAAGAACGGCAAGGGCGGCATTTATAACTTCGTCACCAAGCGCGGCGATTGCCGCGGCCGCAACTCCAAGATCTCGTGGACGCAGGTCGAGACCGGTTCGGCCATCACCTGGAAGTATCCGAGCTGCATCCTGCGCGGCGATGGTTCGCGCGGCGAGTTCTATTCGATCGCCATCTCCAATGGCATGCAGCAGGTCGACAGCGGCACCAAGATGATCCACCTCGGCAAGAATACGTCGAGCCGCATCATCTCCAAGGGAATTGCCGCCGGTCGTTCGCAGAACACGTATCGCGGGCTTGTTTCCGCCCACCGCAAGGCCACCAACGCGCGCAACTTCACCAACTGCGACAGTCTCCTGATCGGCAATGCCTGCGGCGCCCATACGGTGCCCTATATCGAAGCCAAGAATTCGTCGGCGCATTTCGAGCACGAGGCGACCACCTCAAAGATCTCCGACGACAAGCTGTTCTACTGCATGCAGCGGGGGCTCTCGGCCGAGGAAGCGGTGGCGCTGATCGTCAACGGCTTCGTGCGCGACGTGCTGCAGCAACTCCCCATGGAGTTCATGGCGGAGACGCAGAAGCTGATCGGCATCTCTCTCGAAGGGAGCGTTGGTTAGTGCATGTTCGAACCCTGGTTCAAACCGAAGACGCACGGCTATGGCGCCTATCCCAGCCATTGGAAAGGTTGGGCGACGATCGCCGTATACGCGCTGGTCATGCTGGTGCTGGCGCTCACCTTTGTCGTGGAGCCGGCGCGGACCGGCGGCGCGCTACCGCGGTCGGCGCTGTTGGCCTATCTCGGGTTGGCGGCTTTGGTAACGGCAGGCTTGCTGGTGTTGAGCAGCCTCAGGACCTGTGGCACGTGGCGCTGGCGTTGGGGTGACCGCCAGATGGGAAATAAGAAACAAGGATCTGACTGACGAAGCAAGGGGTTCCACTGGCGGCTTGAGGAGGACCGGCAGTCAAGGCGCAGGCAGCACGTGACGGCGGCCGCAATCGCGGCCACAATGTGCGAAACGTTCGATTAAGGCGGCGACTGTTCGAGAATCCGCCAACAAGAAATGACACGACACCGAAGCGCTGAGGGGGCGCAACGGTGCCGGACGTGGCTAGGTGACTGGTCGCGACCGGATCCGGGAGTGAACCTCGGGCAATTGGCCGATGCGGCCTTGGCCCACGATGCGATGTATGGAGAACGACGATGAGTGATGCAGCGGGTTTTGGCGACATGTTGAAGACCGCACGTTTGGTGCGTGAGATCGATGCCGGAGAGTGCTTGAAGCGCAATGCACTCTCGGTGAAGCGCCAGGGCTTGAAGCTGAAGCAGGGGGCCACTGTCACGGTGCTCGAGACGTTGGATCAGGGCAATGCGTTCCTGGTCGAATTCGCCGAGCGCGCGCCCGACAAATGCGATTGGCTGGGCGTGCTTTATCCCGCTGAACTCGAATTCGTTCCACTCGGCAAGAACTGACGGTCCAAGGACCGCAATCGAAACGTATCAACAAGAGCGATGCCGGCCCGGCGTGGCCGGCACGATCGACGGCTTTGGAGTGGTTGCGAACTATGCTTGAGATCAAGAACCTGCACGCGCGCATTGCCGAGGATGGCACGGAAATCCTGAAGGGGATCACGTTGACCGTGCCCAAGGGCGAGGTGCACGCGATCATGGGGCCGAACGGCTCTGGCAAGTCGACGCTGGCGTACGTATTGGCGGGTCGCGACGACTACGAGATCACCGCAGGTGACATACTCTGGAACGGTGAATCGATCGTCGAGATGGCCCCCGATGAGCGTGCGGCCAAGGGTGTGTTTCTGGCCTTCCAATACCCTTTGGAGATTCCCGGTGTCGCGACCATGACGTTTCTGCGCGCCTCGGTGAATGCGGTGCGCAAGAAGCGCGGTGAGAAGGAAATGACCACGCCGGAGTTCTTGCGTGTGATCAGGGCCAAGGCGGCTGACCTCGGTGTCAAGGACGAGATGTTGAAGCGGCCGCTCAACGTCGGCTTCTCCGGTGGCGAGAAGAAACGCATGGAAGTGCTGCAGATGGCTATGCTCGAGCCGACGCTGGCGGTCCTCGATGAGACTGATTCCGGCCTCGACATCGATGCCATCCGGATCGTCTCCGAGGGGGCCAACAAGCTCCGGTCCAAGGATCGCGCCATGCTGGTGATCACGCACTATCAGCGGCTGTTGAACTACATCGTGCCGGACAAGGTACACGTGCTGGCGCATGGCCGCATCCAGAAGACGGGCGGCAAAGAGCTGGCGCTGGAACTCGAGACGTCGGGTTACGCAGAATTCAAGTCGAAGGCAGCGTAAAGCTAATGACCGTTGCACTGATGAAGACCAAGGCCGAACAGGGCCTGCAGCAGCGCTTCGAGAGCGATGCGCGAGGGCTGCCCGGCACGGGTTGGGTGGCAAAACTCCGCAGCGATGCCATGGCGTCGTTCAATGCCCGTGGCTTGCCGCACCGGCGCATCGAGGAATTCAAGTACACTGACCTCCGCGAGCGCTTGAAGGACATTCCGCCCGCTGCAGCAAACACCAGCCGTAGTGTCAGCAAAGACGACCTCGACGCGGCGCTCGGTCCCCTGGCAACGATTGCCTGCGACCGCATCGTGCTGATCGACGGGCGGTTTGAGGCGGCGCTGTCGCAACTGCCGGTTGCCGCAACCGGAATCGAGTTGTTCCCGCTGGGCCAGATGCTGGCCAAGTCCCCGGATTGGTTGTCGTCGAAGTTCACGGCGGAGCGCACCGGTGGCGATGCCATTGCCGCCCTCAATCTCGCTTTCATGACCGATGGCGTGATGGTCAAGGTCAAGGCGGGCATGGCGCCTGAGCGTCCCGTCATGATCGTCTCGGTGGTGTCGTCGCAAGCTGCGGCAAGCGTGACCGAACGCAATATCGTCAGCGTCGAGGCCGGCGCTGGGATGACGCTCATCGAGGCCCATGTCGCCTTGAACGGGGCTGCCAGCGGCGCCCATCGCAATGTCGCGACCGACGTTGATATCGCGGCATCCGGTGCATTGCGCCACATCAAGTGCGTGGCGACGAGCGGATCACCCACGCACCTGTCGCAATGGCGCGTGCGCATCGGCAAGGCCGCCACCTATCGCGGCTTCCAGATGACGGCGGGTACCGCAACGGCGCGTAATGAGATCCACGTGGCCTTCACCGGGCCCGATGCCAAGCTCGATGTCTCCGGCGCCTTTCTGGGCCGCGGTAGCGATCACATCGACACCACGCTGGTGGTCGATCATTCAACGCCCGGCTGCGAGAGCCGGGAATTGTTCAAAGGTGTGCTCGACGGTCGCGCACGCGGCGTATTCCAAGGCAAGATTATCGTGCAGCCGATTGCGCAGAAGACCGATGGCAAGCAGATGTCGCAAGCCTTGATGTTGTCGGAGGAAGCCGAGTTCGATTCCAAGCCCGAGCTTGAGATCTACGCCGACGACGTGGCTTGCGGTCATGGTGCGACCGCGGCGGAGCTCGATCCGGCGATGCTGTTCTATCTGATGTCGCGTGGCATCCCACGGCCAGAGGCGCGCGCCATGCTGATCGAGAGCTTCATCGGCGAGGCTATAGACAAGATCGAGGACGAGGCGCTGCGCGAGGCCTTCATGGCCATCGCGCGGGTCTGGCTTGAAGCAGCCTAAGTGGCGAAGTGAATCGGTCCGAGCGCGACGTGCGCGGGAGACCCGGCAGAAGGACGACCCGCAGATGACGGCGGTGAAGACAGGCGGTACCGGCACCTTCGACGTGGAGCAGATCCGCGCCGATTTCCCGATCCTGTTCCGCGAAATCTACGGCAAACCACTGGTCTATCTGGACAACGGTGCATCGGCGCAAAAGCCGCGCTCGGTGATCGAGTCGATGGAACACGCCTATCGCTTCGAATATGCGAACGTGCATCGTGGCCTGCATTACCTCTCCAATGCGGCAACTGCCAAGTTCGAGGAGGCGCGCGCCATCACGCGGCGGTTCCTCAATGCTCGGCTGGAAGAAGAGGTCATCTTCACGCACAATGCGACTGAAGCGATCAATCTCGTCGCCTCCAGCTATGGCGCCACCTTCAAGGAAGGTGACGAGATCGTGCTCTCGATCATGGAGCACCACTCGAATATCGTACCCTGGCATTTCCATCGCGAGCGCAAGGGCTGCGTGCTCAAGTGGGCGCCCATTTCCGATACCGGCGAGTTCCTGCTCGACGAGTTCGAGCGCTTGCTAACGCCGAAGACACGCATGGTGGCGCTGACGCACATGTCGAATGTGCTGGGTACCGTCACGCCGATCAAGGAGATCTGCCGCATCGCCCATGCCAAGGGCATTGCTGTGTTGGTCGATGGCAGCCAAGCCGCAGTGCATATGCCGGTGGACGTGCAGGATCTAGACTGTGATTTCTACGTCTTTACGGGGCACAAGGTGTACGGCCCGACCGGCATCGGCGCGCTCTATGCCAAGAAGCAGCATCTCGATGCCATGCAGCCCTACATGGGCGGCGGTGAAATGATCGAGACGGTCACGGTCGACCGCGTGACCTACGCCACGGCGCCGCACAAGTTCGAGGCAGGGACACCGGCCATCGTGCAGGCCATCGGGCTCGGCGCGGCGCTCAACTACATGATGCAGGTGGGCCGGGATCGCATCGCTGAGCACGAGGCGAAACTGCGCGACTACGCGCACGAGCGCCTGGGCGAGCTCAATTGGCTCAAGCTCTACGGCCGCGCCAAAGGCAAAGGGGCCATTGTCGCTTTCAATATCGACGGGCTGCATCCGCACGATATCTCGACCATCATCGACCGCTCGGGCGTGGCCGTTCGCGCCGGCCATCACTGCGCGCAGCCGTTGATGGATCGGCTTGGCGTGACAGCCACATGTCGGGCCTCGTTCGCCATGTACAACACGACCGCCGAGGTGGATGCGCTTGCCGAAGCGCTGACCAAGGCGCATGAGTTCTTTGCGTAGCGCGCCAGATGCTGGTGGGCATCTGAAGGCGCAAGAAAAGCGAATTCTGGTCGACCGGTTGTCGAGGCAGGGTCGCAAGAAGGGTTTGTCGAATGGACGGCAAGGCACACGACAGGGACGTCATGGCGCTGGAGACGGCGGCATCAAACAGTGCGTTGGCGACGTCGTCACGGTCCGAGGTGCGGCCCGAGCCTCCCACTGTGGCCGAAGGCGGCACGCCTGTGGAGGGTTCGAAGCTTTCCGCCGAGGTGCTGGAGCAGTTGACCGCCGACATCGTCGCCGCCTTGAAGACTGTCTATGACCCCGAGATCCCCTCCGACATCTATGAACTGGGTCTCATCTACAAGATCGACATCGACGATGATCGCAACGTCGAGGTGATCATGACATTGACCGCACCCGGTTGCCCTGTCGCCGGCGAGATGCCGACCTGGGTCGAGAACGCGGTCGCCTCGGTTGCCGGCGTGCAGGGCTGCAGCGTCAAGCTCGTGTTCGATCCGCCCTGGGATCAGAGCCGCATGTCCGATGAGGCACGGTTGGCGCTGAACATGTTCTGAAGCGGTGCGGGTTCAAGTTCCGCCCACGTTCACATTGACCATTCGATGATCAAGAAAGCACCCGCCCCAACCCCCGTCTCGACGGGCTTCTGGCTGCTCAAGTCGGAGCCGGACGTGTTCTCGTGGGAGATGTGCAAGGCGCGCGGTGCCAACGGTGAGCCGTGGACCGGTGTGCGCAACTATCTGGCGCGCAACAATATGCGGGCGATGCGGCTTGGTGACCTTGGCTTCTTCTATCATTCGAACGAGGGCAAGGCGATCGTCGGCATCGTCAAAGTGATCGCCTTGGCGCATCCGGATGCCGAGGACGAGACCGGCACCTGGGAGTGCGTCGACGTCGAAGCGGTGTGCGATATGCCGAAGCCGGTCGAGCTGGCGGATGTGAAACGCAATCCCAAGCTCGCCAAGATGAGCCTGGTGACGTCGATGCGTCTCTCGGTACAGCCGGTAACCAGGGCTGAGTGGGCCGAGGTATGTCGCATGGGCGGGCTCGACGTGAAGACAATCCGGCGCTGACGGCAGCTAACGGCGCTAAATCCGTGATTGTCAGGAGGCGCGCTATGTCCGACTTGCACCTTTGGATTCTGAAGCAGTTGCCACCGCCGCCGGCTGGCACAAAGTTCAAGCCAAGCGCCCTGCCGAGCCTGATCAAGAGTATCGAGCACAAGAAGCGTCTGCTCGGCCGGCACGAGTTCGATTCCTACGGCCAAGGCGCAGCTTCCTTCATCGATGCATGGTTCTATCGGGAAACCGCCGCGTTTCGCGTGGCGGGCACAGCGGCGAACGAGCAGAGCTACAACGGACTTTTCGTGTTGTTCTCGTTGGTCGGCCCCTATGTCGTCATGGGCGAGGGGGCGAAGTCGTGGGGCAAGCGAGGCGGCATCGGCTACATGCCGTCGTTCTCGATGGTCAATCAATTCAAGAGGCAGGCCGTAGCGTCGTTGGCGACAGGCATCGAGCCGTTGATCGAAACGACCGGCCTGGTGCGGCTCAACAAGCCTGACTTGGCAGCGCGCTTGCCGTTCGAGCACGAGGTCGAGACCAACCTGGCGGAAGGACACCAGCGCCTGTTCGATGCCCTGTTCTTCTGGATAGATTGAGCGTGTTGAGCCTCGAAGCCTTCGTGCAGGAACACACGGTGCTCGGCGCAGCGCCGTTGGTCCCCGAGATCGTGCTGCATCTGGCGCGCGATGCCGACGGCATCTTCGGCGCGGGTGATACTCTGCCGCGAGAGATCGAGCGCTTTCCGCCCTACTGGGCCTTTGCCTGGCCTGGCGGGCAGGCGACAGCGCGCTGGCTGCTCGATCATCGTGAGGCCGTGGCAGGCAAGCGCGTCGTCGATATCGGTGCCGGATCCGGCATCGCGGCCATCGCTGCGGCGATGGCTGGCGCCGCACACGTGCTGGCCGCCGATGTCGATCCCGTCGCGACGGCGGCAATTGCGCTCAATGCGGGCGCCAATGCTGTCACTGTCGCCACCACCACCACCGATATCTTGGGCATCCTGCCGCCGGCGGATCTCGTGCTCATCGGCGACCTCGTCTATGATCCCGAATTGGCAACTCGGGTTGCGGCCCTCCTTGAATCAGCGGCGCGGCAAGGCGTGGACGTGCTATTCGCCGACCGCACCAGTGAGCGGCGGCCGCCGCTCGCTTTCGATCTGCTGGCCGAGTACGCTGCCCCCTTGACGCCGCCGCTGGCCGCCCACCCGTTCGAGCGGGCGCGGCTCTGGCAGCTGAAGCGGCGTCTACGGAAAGCAGGACGGTAATGGTGGCGACGCACGACTGGGCGGCATTCATTCGTGCCAACACACGCCTGCTGGCGCCACCTCTTGTGCCTGAGATCCTGCTGCATCTGGCCGAAGAGTCGCTGCCGATCTGGCGCAAGACCGAGGAGGAACTCGGCGAAATGAACGTGCCGCCGCCCTATTGGGCGTTCGCCTGGGCGGGCGGGCAGGCGTTGGCGCGCTATCTGTTGGACCATCCGGAGCTTGTCGCTGGGCGAAGCGCGCTGGATCTGGGATCGGGCTCAGGGCTGACGGCCGTGGCAGCCATGAAGGCCGGGGCGACCAACGTGCTCGCCGCAGATATCGACGAGGTGTCGCTGGCGGCGGCGCGCTTCAATGCGCTTGCCAACGGCGTCGAGATCGCGACCACCAGCCGCGACCTGCTCGCGGAAACACCGGCGCGGGAATGGGATTTGGTCCTGGTCGGCGATCTCTACTATGAGCGCACGCTGGCAGACCGCGTCACAGCCTACATCGAGGCGGCAGCCGGCCACGGCGCGACGATCCTGATCGGTGATCCCGGGCGCAGCTATTTCCCCAAAGGACGCTTCACCAAGGTGGCGGACTATCGCGTCGCGGTAACACGTGAGCTGGAAGACGCCGAAATCAAGCAGACCGCGGTGTGGCGGCTTGGTGAACAGGGAGCGAAGGACTATGCCTTCTTCTCCCAGCGACCGGCTTCGGTCTGCTGCCAGTAGGTGACGCCGCAACCTTGCGCCTTGGCGGTTTTCCATTGGTTGCGCGCGGTATCGAGCGCGGCGCTATCCTGCCCGTCGAAGATGAGCACGACACGCAGATAGCCCGAGAAGTCTTTGAGTTCGGCGCCATCGACGAGGAATCGGACCGCCGCATTGGCGGGGTTGCTTTCGTCGAGGGTCAGCAGCACCGGGAGATCGGCGGCAGGACCATCCTTGACGGTGCCATGGGCGAGGAAGCTCTCGTCCTTGTAGGTCCACAGGTGCGCGTCGAGAGCGGCCAGTCGTTCCTCGCTGCCGACCTGCACCACAGCGTGCCAGCCGCGCCCCAGCGTCCGCTCGAGAAGACCCGGCAGGATCTGCTCCAGCGTCTGTCGCTCGAGGTGGTAGAATAGCACCTCCGGGCTCTTGCTGTCGGTGGTCGCCACGGGGTCTCGCCACGCCTTTCAATCGACTGCAATAATAATTGCAGCCGGTCCTCTTGCAGGGCCGCTGACCCCTTCTATATCCACGGTTCCGGAGTGGCGCCAGAGCGTAGGCTGACGTCCGTGCCGGCAGAAAGACGCGGGCCCTTCTCAAGGGTTCGGCTCGCGTCCGGCCTGCCGGCTGTGCTTCGAGAGGGCCGGGTGCGTGGGTTCAGGTCAGCGCTTGAGGCGCCTGCGATCCACGTACCCGGCATCGATCAGCGCCCGCTGACAGCTGCTGCTCAGTTGTGTGGCTTTCGACTCCATGCATTGGCGCAACGAGGCGCTCTGCAGAGGGTAGATGGCGCAAAATCGGAAGTAATCGTCTTTGCAGGCGCCCTCCACAGATGCGGGGTAGGCCACCGCTGGTGCAGCAATGGCCGCCATCATCAACAGCGCCACGCCAGCCTTCGATACCGGGCGAACAATACGAACAATACGAGTCGTCGACATCTTCCAGCCTCCCCGCGCGAATAAGCAATGAACCGCCAGAACCACGTGCGAAGCGTAGCGGGAGTCCACCGTTGGCCGCTAGATGAGAGCGTGCAACTGGAACTAATTCTGGGGGAGTGTGGCGGCGCGGCTACCGCTCCGCAAACGGATTGTCGCCCTTGCGCAAGTGGAAGCGGATGGGTGTTCCCGGCAAGTCGAAGGTGTCGCGCAGACTGTTGATCAAGTAGCGCACGTAGGACGGCGGCAGGTCGCCTGGTTTCGAGCAGAAGCCGACGAATGTCGGCGGGCGCGTCGATGGCTGGGTCATGAAGCGAATGCGGATGCGCCGGCCGCTGGATGCCGGCGGGGCGTGACGGCTGAGCGCCTCCTGCAACCAGCGGTTCAAGGCGGACGTCGGCACGCGGCGGTTCCAGATGTCGTGGGTGGCAAGGACCGCGTCCATCAGCTTGTCGACGCCCCGCCCGGAGAGTGCGGATACGGGCAGCACGGTCACGCCGGTCGCGTCCGCCAGTTTCTCCTTGGCCGTGTCGCGGATGTCGTTGAGCAGCTTCTGCTTGTCCTCGACGGTATCCCACTTGTTGATGGCGATGACTAGCGCGCGGCCTTCCTCCAGAGCCATGTTGGCAATAATCAGGTCCTGCTGTTCAAGCGGATGGTCGGCGTCGGTCAGCAGTACCACCACCTCGGCAAAGCGAATGGCGCGGATGGCATCGCTGGCGGAGAGCTTTTCGGCGGCTTCCGAGATGCGAGCTTTCTTGCGTAGACCAGCGGTATCGAACAGGCGCAATTGCCGGCCCTTCCAGCTGAGGTCGGACGAGATGCTGTCGCGGGTGAGGCCCGGCTCCGGACCTGTGATCATGCGCTCCTCGCCGAGGATGGCGTTGCACAAGGTCGATTTGCCGGCATTCGGTCGCCCGACGATGGCGATGCGGATCGGTCGTGGCGGCCCGCTCTCCTCCTGCTCCTCGCTGGCGGCGTCTGTTTCCGACGCAGCGTCCATCGCCTGTTCCGCTTCGGCATCGCGACGGCGCCGGCGGCGGCCGCGCGGCTCGTGCTTCGCTTCGAGACCGAGCGCCGTCAGGATCGCGTCATCGAGGTCGCCAAGGCCTTCGGCATGCTCGGCCGAGATGGCGACGGGCTCGCCGAGCCCGAGAGAGAACGCCTCATAGAAGCCTTCGGTCCCGGACCGGCCTTCGCACTTGTTGGCGACCAGGATCACGGGCTTGCCGGACTGCCGCGCGATCTGGGCGAAGGCTTTGTCGGACGGTGTCACGCCCGCACGCGCATCGATGACGAACAGGATCAGGTCCGCCGTGGTGATGGCCAACTCAGACTGCGCGCGCATACGGGCCTGAATCGAGGCACTGTGCGCCTCCTCGAGGCCGGCCGTGTCAACCACGGTCACGCTATGGCCGGCGACGGTTGCCTCGCCCTCGCGGCGGTCGCGCGTGAGGCCCGGCATGTCCGAGACGAGCGCCGTCCTGGCGCCAGTCATCCGATTGAAGAGCGTCGACTTGCCCACATTGGGGCGCCCGACAATGGCGATAACGGAAGGCATGATACGGTACTCGGGGCGAGAGGCAGTGCTGGCGGGTTACGCTGTCTGCGCAACAATCGCAAGCCTCTCGCGCGTTTCTGGGCGTCGCTTCAAGCCGGATTGGCGAGACAGGCGCGAAGATCATTGGCCAATCCGCGCATCAGGCCGAAGTAGTGCTCGGGCCCGGCCGGGATCGCGGCGCCCAAGGGGTCCAGAATGCCGCGACGGGCCGTCGTGCCCTCGATAATCGGGTCGATAAGTTTCGGCGTAAACTGCGGCTCGGCAAAAACGCAGGTCACCTTGAGATCGGCGACCTTGCGCCGGAGCGCCACAATGCGCTTGGCGCTGGCGGGCACGTCGGGACTGATAGTGACGGAGCCCGCCGGTGTCAGGCCGTAGCGGCGCTCGAAGTATTGATAGGCGTCGTGAAACACGAGGTAGTTTCGGCCAACAACCGGCTTAACCATGTCGGCGAGCTCGGGTCCGAGAGCATCGAGGCGGGTGGCCAAAGCTGCTGCATTGGCGCGGAAGCGATCGGCGTGGGCTGGTGCGGCTGCGCTCAACACGTCCGCCACGTGACGGGCAATGAGCTTGGCATTCTCAGGATCGAGCCAGATGTGTCCATCGGTCCCGCCGGAGCTGGTGCCCTTTTGGTTCTGCGATTTGGGACCATGCGCGTGGCCGTGCCCCTTGTGAGCGGGTCCGTGCTCATGGGCTTCGAACGTGGCTCCCGTCCGCAAGGGATACAGCGTCAAACCCGGGGTCGCTTCGAGCGTTACCACCTGAACCTGTTTTGGCAGGGAAGGGATCACCTTCGCCGTGAATGGTTCCAGGCTTTCGGCAACGCGGATCAGCACATTGGCCCCAGCCAGCGCCTTGGCGTCGGATGGCTTCATGACGAAGGTGTGCGGCGAGGCCGTTCCCTCGACGAGCAGGCGCGGCTCGCTAACGCCCTGCATGACCGCCGCCGTTAGCGAATGGATGGGGCGAATGGTAACGACAATGTTCAGCTCCTGCGCCGCAGCGACAACCGGTGCTGCATTACTCAACAGCAAGGCTGTGACAAAAGAAGCAATCCTGGGCCATGCTCTGAACATACTCGAATGGCTCCTGATCTGTGGTGTGGCTTGGTGGAACTGAGCCGTACACTATGTTATACTATAACGCAAGTGACTGCCTCAGCCAGTGCTGTGTGGATGTGAGCTTTGGCCGGACCGGTCCTTAATAGGGATGTTCGATCGCCACGCGTGCGACCATACCGTTGCGCGGGGGGCACGGGGTCGTTTACGTAGTAGGCTGCCGCCTGAGTCGCCGCTCTTCGGCCTCGACCGGCGCTGTGGTAGGGCGGTACGCCCTTGCACTCCTGGAGATGAAGGACGCTGACTATGGCGCTGCTTTTCCCCTCCATCCGCCTGTCGTTGGCAGGACGCGGCACGCTCGCGGCCACCGGCATCGCAGGGCTCATGCTCGCCAACGCGACGCCGGTCGCAGCGCATCCGCATATCTGGGTCAAGGTCGAGACCACCGTTCTCTATGCCAACGGCACCATCACCGGTTTCCGGCACAAGTGGACCTTCGACGAGTTCTATACGGCCATGGCTATTCAAGGCCTCGATACCAACAAGGATGGCGTCTATTCACGCGAGGAATTGGCGGAGCTGGCCCAGGTCAATATCGACGGGCTGAAGGAGTTTGGCTTCTTCACGCAGGCTCGACTTGGGGAGCAGACCTTGGCCATCGAGGCACCCAAGGACTTCTGGCTGGAGCATGGCCGGGCGCCAAAGCCTGCGGGCTCACCAAAAGAGCCGCCGAAGCCGGACGGTGTGGCGGCTGTGGTCAAGGCGGAACCGGCGCCAAACCCTGGGTTCTTCGCGAGATTGGGTGAATTCCTGTTCGGCAAAGCTAAGCCGAAGGAGGTCGAAGCCGACGCACCCGTGGAGATGCTGAGCCTGCAGTTTACCCTGCCCTTGAAACAACCGGTGCTGGCCGAAGCAACAGACTTCAGCTTTGCCGTCTTCGATCCGATGTTCTTTATCGCCTTCGATCTGGCCGAGGGCACGCCGATCAAGCTCGGCGATGGCGCTCCGCAAGGCTGTCGCATTGAGATGGCGCCAACAGACGATGCTCAGCGGCTTGGCGATGCCTTTGCCCAGCAACTCGGTCCTGCGCCGGCTGTCGGCTATGCCGCAACGCGGCCGGTCAAAATCGTTTGCGGATCGCGGACATGAGGCAGCGCGCGCTGGGTTGGTTTGCATCGGTCATGCTGTTCGGGCTGCTGTTCCTGATCGGCGGCGGTGTTGTGGGATCGTCGGCACCCATGGCCCAACAGCCACCGCCAGCAGCATCACCTCCCGGGTCGGCGCCCAAGAGCTTTTTACCACCCGTTGCCTCGCGTCCTGGTGGTGCCGCGCCGGTTACCGCTGCACCAACAGGCTTCTACGGTTGGGTAACCAGCCTGCAGCATGGCTATAACCAACGCTTGGCGCGTGCCATCCGCGATCTCAAGTCCAGCAATCCCATGTTGGCAGTGCTGTCACTCGCCGGCTTGAGCTTTGCCTATGGTGTGCTGCATGCGGCGGGACCCGGGCACGGCAAAGCGGTGATAACGTCCTACGTCCTGGCCAGTCAGCAGACAGTTCGGCGCGGGATTGCGCTGTCGTTCCTGGCGGCCCTGTTCCAGGCCATCTCGGCGCTGATCCTGGTGGCTATCCTGATCTACGGCTTGAGTGCCACGGGACTGGCCATCAAGACCACTGAAGCGTGGCTCGAGACCTTGAGCTGGGCACTGGTTGCGATCATCGGCGCATGGCTGCTGTGGCGGCAGGTCCGAGAGTGGCGCGCCGAACGGGCAGCGCTTGCACACAGCCATGGCCATCACGAACTTCACCATCATGACCACGGCCACGACCATGCACATGCGGCGCCGGGCCATGTGCATGGGCCCGCCTGTAACCACGGGCACGATCACCATCACGCGCCATCACACACGCACCAACACGACGCCTGCTGCGACCACGCCCATTTGCCGGATCCGAAACAGTTGGAAGGCGTCTGGTCCTGGCGGAAGGCCACGCTACTGGCGGCGGCCATTGGTATCCGTCCCTGCACCGGCGCCATCCAGGTGCTGGTGTTTGCCATTCTTCAAGGGCTCGCCTGGGCGGGTGTGTTTGCAACCTTTGCCATGGCATTGGGTACAGCGATCACCGTCTCGGCGCTGGCCACGAGCGCCATCGGTTCGCGGGAACTGGCGGCGCGCCTTGGCGGCGAGCGAGGCTCGGGATGGGCCGACGGTGTTCGGCGGCTGGCCGGCGTCGGGGGCTCGCTTGCCGTGTTGATCCTCGGGGTCATGCTGTTCTTCGGTTCGCTTGGCCCTGCGACGGGCATTTGAACCTCCGTGGCCGTTTGCGGTCAGCACATCCATTAAGGTTTCGGTAGGACTTCGCTACGGCTTTGCAGCTTTGCGGCGTATTCTGAGCGCCACACCGCTCGCAGCGTCCGAAGGCTTGTCCCATGCGTTTGTTTCGTTTTCTTTCGATCGTTCTGCTTGGAACAGGCCTGCTGGGGCTGCCGGGCGGCAGTGAGCTCAAAGCCGCACGCGACACACAGGCAACAGGTACCTCCGAGCGCATGGAGTTGCTGGTTCTGGAAATCAAAGGCTGCAATATCTGCAGCTTGGTGCGTACCCACATTCAGCCGGCCTACGAGCGTTCACCGCGCGCCCGCGGGATGCCGATGCGCTATGTCGACGTCACCGAGTTGGACGAGACCAAGCTCGGCCTCAAGGCGCCGATCGATACGGTGCCAACCATCGTGCTGATGCGCAACGGCAAGGAAGTCGACCGCATCGCCGGCTATGTCGGGCCGGAGATGTTTTTCAACGTGCTCACGCACATGATGCAGAACGCCGCGGATTGAGCCTCTGACCTGCCGCCTCTCCCTCAGGCACGCGCTTCGGCTGTGGCCTTGGCCCGCGCGCTGCTCGCGCTACCAAACCGCGTGGGACTATAGGGCTCGAGCGGGATGTTGAGCCGCTCACCCGACGCCAAGGCTGCAACGATGCGGCCGGTATTGGGGCCGCCGGTCAGCCCCAGATGACCATGGCCCGCCGCGATGAAAATGTTGGGATGGTTGGGCAGCGGGCCAATGAATGGCAGGCTGTCCGGTGTGCCCGGACGCGGCCCCATCCAGCGCGTGCCGTCCTCGAGATTGGCGCGCGGGAACATGCGCGCGGCGTGCCGTTTCAAGACTTCGGCGCGGCGCCAGGCCGGCGGCTCGTCGGCGTGACCCAATTCTTCGGTGCCGGCCACCCGTAAACCCATTTCCATGGGCGTCACGGCAAACTGATGCTGCGCCTCGCTGATCACATGATTGAGCCCGATGCCGGCCTTCGGAAATGTCATGTGATAGCCGCGCTCGGCGATCAGCGGGATATCGAGCCCCAAGGGGCGCACCAGCTCGCGCGACCAGGCGCCGGCGGTGATGGTGACAGTTTGGGCTTGGCGGATGCCGGCACTTGTCTCGACATCGACAATGGCACCGCGGGGCTTCAGGGCGCGCACCTCGGCTTTCAGGATTTCGCCACCGCGCTTGGCGAACAATTTGGCATAGGACTGGGTGAGGCGAAACGGGTTCAGCGTGAAAGCCATCGGGCCGAGGCGCACGCCGACTTGATAGTCGGTCGCAAGTTCTGGCTCGGCGTCGCGCAGGGCCTGACCGGTCAGCACCTCGATCTCGCCGCCGCGCTCGCGACGAAGCCGCCAGGCAAGTGCATTGTCGACGTCAACCTTGGAGGCATCGCGGTGCACGTAAAGGTAACGGTAGGGCTTCAACAGGTCGGGGACACCGGCCTCGCGCGCGATGGCCTCATGCAACTCGACTGTCGTGCCGTTCAGCGCCTTCATGGCGTCGGCGGTCTTGCTGACACGCTCGGCGGTTGCCGCGCGGCGCATGTGCAGCAGCCAGGGAATGGTCTTTGGCAGCGAGCGGAAGCGCACGACCAGCGGTCCCTCGCGGTCGAGCAGCATCTTCGGCGCATCCTTCATGATGCCGGGCATGCCGACCGGTACCACCGCTTGTGCGGCCAGGATGCCGGCATTGCCGAACGAGCAGCCTTCGCCGGGCTCCAGCCGATCGACGATCGTGACGGCCCAGCCGCGCTTGAGCAATTCAAGGCCCGTGCATACGCCGACAATGCCGGCGCCGATGACGATGGCGCGCTTCTGAGTTGTGTCCCGCATGCGTCCTCTCGATGGTGAGTTATGCTGATAAGCCCTGGTACTCAGCTGCTGCGCCGGCCTTCGACAAGTTTGCTGGCGCCCGAGACGTCGCCGATCTTGACGCCCTTGGCATAGGTGGCCTCGCGTGCCTGCAAGCGGGTTTGCAAGTCCAACGCGTAGGTCGCCGCAGCGCGGACCTCCTCGCGCCGCAGGACCACGATGCCTGAGGCGTCGGCGAGAATGGCATCACCAGGGAGGACGACAGCGCCGCCACAGCTGACCGGCACATTCATGGCACCGCCAAGGTCGTAGCCGCGGCACGTGACGGGCGATACACCACGGCTCCAGACAGCAAAATCGGCGGCGATGATTTCGGCCTCGTCAGTGCAGGGGCCATCGATTGCCGCGCCGACAGCCCCCGCGGTCTTGGCGGCAATGGTGACGCCGCCGCCCCAGCAGGCGTGGCGATCATCACCGAGCCGGTCGACGATGACGAAATCGCCGGGACGCAGCAGATCGAGTGCGTGATGCAACACCGTGGTGCAGGGGCCGGGCGTGGCGACGGTAACCGCCGTGCCAACGACGCGGCGCTTGATCACCGGCTGGATGGCACGATTCACGAACCCGATATGACGGAAATGCCCGAATGTCGCCGTCTCGACTTGCGCGAGGATGGCGAGATCCTCCGTCGGAATGTGCGGCGGCATCGGCCGAATGTCATAGGGGGTCATCTCAATCAACCTTCAAGCGGCGGTGCGCGTTCATCGGGATCAGCTCGCGCACGCGGGTGATCTGGGCGCGGTCGATGTTGGCGGAGGCGAAGCCGATTCCGTCGGAGACCTTGGCGACGATGTGGCCCCAGGGATCGGCGATCAGGCTGTGGCCGTAGGACAGACGGGTGCCGCCTTTGGCATCCTGGAAAGGACCATACTGGCCGGGCGCCACGATGTAGCATTGCGTCTCGACGGCGCGGGCGCGCAGCAGCAGATCCCAGTGGTCCTTGCCGGTTTGCAGCGTGAACGACGAGGGTACCATGATAATGTCGCACCCCTGTTTGGCGAGCTGAATGTAGAGCTCGGCAAAGCGCATGTCGTAGCAGATGGTGCAGCCGACCTTGAAGCCTTCGAGGTCGTAGGCGACGACTTCGTTGCCAGACCGGACATCGTCGCTCTCGCGGTAGGGTGTGCCGTCGGGCGCGGTGATGTCGAACATGTGGATCTTGCGATAGCGCGCCACTTCGCGGCCTTCGCGATTGAACACGCAGGTGGTGTTGTAGACCTGGGTGGCGCCGCCGGGGATCAGCTCAACCATGCTGCCGCCGTGGATCCAGACCTTGTGTTTGCGGGCCAGCGACTGCAGGGCTGTGTAGGCAGGACCACCGCCCGGGCGTTGGTCGACACCTGAAGGGCGAGCAAAAGGCGGGATCGTGTCGGCGTTGCGCACCTTGTCCAGGTTGGTGAGGCCGCGCCAGTTCCACACTTCCGGCAGCACCAGCACGTCGGGTCGGTCAGCGGCAATGGCCTGCTCGATGAGGGCCGTCGCCTGCGCGATATTCTTCGGCTTGTCGGCGATGGAGTTGGTCTGGACGACGGTGATTTTCATGGGGCGCCCCTCGCGGCTGGACGGGAGGAGTTGACCATGATCGGGCGCGGAACGGAAGCCCGTCGCTGGCAACGAGGAGCGGGGAGGCGGTGCTGCCTCCTCGCTTTTCCCGGTGCAGCTCAAGTAATGGGACTGCTTAGCCTTCTGTCTCCAGCGCAATTGCTTCGCGCTTCTTGCGCATGGCCGGCAGCAACGGCGCAATCAGCATGGCGGCTGCGATCAGGAGGCACGCCAGCGAAATCGGTCGCTCGACGAAGATGGTGAAATCGCCGCGCGAGAGGATCAGCGACTTGCGCAGGTTGTTTTCGAGCAGGGGGCCAAGCACGAAGGCCAGCACCAGCGGCGCCGGTTCATAGCCGAACTTGCGCATGAGATAGCCGAGCACGCCGAAGATGGTCATGACGAAGACGTCGAAGACGGCGCTGCCCGACGAGAACACGCCGACGATGCAGAACATCAGGATCAGCGGGAACAGGATCTTGTAGGGCACCTTGAGCACCTGCACCCACATGCCGATCAGCGGCATGTTGAGGATGATCAACATCACGTTGCCGATATACATGCTGGCGACGATGCCCCAGAAGATGTCGGGGCGTTGCGTCATCAATAGTGGACCAGGCTGTAAGCCGTGGATGATGAAGGCGCCAAGCAGCAGCGCCATAATGACGTTGGGCGGGATGCCAAGCGTCATCAGCGGAATGAAGGCGCCACCGGCCGCCGCGTTGTTGGCGGCTTCGGGCCCGGCGACGCCCTCGATGGCGCCCTTGCCGAAGCGTTCCGGTGTCGTGGAGAGCTTCTTCTCCATGGCGTAGGAGGCAAACGAGGCGATGACCGCGCCGCCGCCGGGCAGAATGCCCAGGAAGAAGCCAAGGAACGTGCCGCGTAGCATCGGCATGGCGCTGTCGGCGAAGTCCTTGCGCGACGGCAGAAGTCCACCGATTCGAGAGGTAACCACCTCGCGCTGGATCTGTCGCTCCAGGTTGGCCAGGATCTCGGCGACGCCGAAGAGCCCCATGACGACCGGCACCAGGCCGATGCCGTCGAGCAACTCGAGCCTGTCAAAGGTGAGGCGGGGGAGCGCGGTGATCTGGTCGATGCCAATGAGGCCGAGGATGATGCCGAAGCAGGCCATCAACATCGACTTGGCGATCGAGCCTTGCGTCAGGAAGGCCAGCACGGTGAGGCCGAGCACCATCAGGCTGAAGTACTCGGGTGGACCGAAGGCGACGGCGACGCGTGCCATCAACGGCGCTACCAGCATCAAGGCAACGATTGCGATGGTGCCGGCAACAAACGAGGCGATGGCGGCCATGCCGAGGGCGGGGCCGGCGCGGCCCTGCTTGGCCATCTCGTGGCCGTCGAGGCAGGTGACCACCGAGGCAGCTTCTCCGGGAATATTCACCAGGATAGAGGTGGTGGATCCACCGTACATAGAGCCGTAGTAGATGCCGGCCATCATGATGATGCCGGCCTCAGGGGAGGCGTTGAGTGTGACGGGCAGCAGCAGGGCCATCGCCGACACCGGTCCAATGCCGGGCAAGACGCCGACCAGGGTGCCGATGAAGACGCCAATGAAGCAGGCGATCAGGTTCTGCAGCTTGAGCGCCACCAGGAAGCCGTTGGCGAGGCCAGAGAGTACTTCCATGTTGTGTGTCCGATCTCTCGAGGGTCGCGCGGCTCAGCGGAAAATGAAACTGATGATCTGGCCGATGAAGCCGACGATGCCGGCGACAACGCTGATCATGAAGCGAGCGGGGATGCGGAGCAGATCCTCCGGCGTGCCAGCCAGGATCCCGGCGGGCATCTGAATCTTCAGCACTTCCTGCAGCGTGGCCCAGACGACGAAAGTGGCAATCACCGCGATCGCAATCGCCGTCGGTGTCGGGATTGGATCGATGAACAGCATCAGCACGAGCAACAGCGCAATCGAGCAGATGATGAAGCCCAAGTACTCGAACAGGAAACCGAAGATCAGGAGCAGCGTGGTGACGACCAGAACTTTTTCCCAGCGTGTACCTTCCCACAGCGACGCCAGTGTCTCGCTGCCCTTCATGATAGCGCTGAAAGTCACGGAAACGGCCAGTCCCGTCATGATCAGACCGATCCAGAAAAGCGCGAAGCCGGAACCGGGATCATGCAGCGTACCGAGGCCGAGCCCTTTGCCATTGATCGTGACAAACAAACCTATGGCGAGCCAGAACAGCCCGCCCCACATCTGAGCATTGCGAACCACGCGTACACCTATTCTTTCTTCGCCAGCCCCAGCTTCTCGAGCACTGTCTTCTGTTCTGCGACCTGCTCACCAACGAAGCGCGTGTAGGCGGCAGAGTCCATATAGCGTTCGACATAATCATATTTCTTCTGGATGTCGCGTGCCTTTGGGTCATCCAGAGCGAGCTTGAAGGCGTCATGAAGCTTCTTGACCACGGCCGGATCCATTCCCTTCGGTCCGGCAATGCCGAAGGGGCTGTCGAACACGAATGGGTAGCCCAGCTCCTGCAGCGTCGGTGTATCGGGGATACGCGGATTGCGTTTCTCCGACCACAAGACAAGGACCCGCATGTTGCCGGCATCGGTGTGTGGCCACCATTGCGAGCCGCTGGCCATGACCATGACGTGGCCACCGAGCACCGCGGCGTCACTGCCTTGTGTGAACGGAACATGCGTCCACTTGATACCTTCGCGCAGCGCGATCTGCTCCATGCCGATGTGCAGCGAGGTGCCGGCGCCGGGGCTGCCGTAGGTGAGTTCTCCAGGTTTGGCGCGCGCAAATGCGATGACGTCCTTGAACGTCTTGAATGGACTATCGGTGCGGCAGTAGGTGCCGAACAGGAAGCCCGACATATGGATGATGTAGGAGAAATCCTTCAACGGATCGTAGGTCGTCTTCTGCATGAAGGGAAAGCGGAAGACCGTGATCGGGATGTGGCTGATGGTGTAGCCGTCAGGCTTGGCGGTGGCGGCCATCGTGGCAGGTCCAGCAGTGCCGCTGGCGCCAGCCTTGTTATCGACGACGACGGGCTGGCCAAGGATTTTGCCAGCCGCCTCTGCCAACGCCCGGTGCCAAAGATCGATGCCGGTGCCCGCGCCCCACGGCACGATCAGGGTGATTGGCTTGTTTGGATACGCAGCTGCTGACTGGGCGGCGGCGCCGGTTATCAGCGCCGGTGCAGCGAGTGCGGCTCCGAGGCCTTTGACGATCGTGCGCCGTTTGATGGTGTAGGGTCTATGTGCCATGTGTCCCCTCCCAGGGCGATGTACTCTTAGGCGGTGCGATCGGACGGGTTGGTCCGGTCTCTGATCGCGTCCAGTGGCAACCTACTGGCCGGCTCAATCCTTCTTCAACATGCCCATCTTTTCCAGCGCCGCTCTTTCGTCCTTCATGTACTCAGCGACAAACTTGGTGTAGTCGGCCGGGCCCATATACCGCTCGATGAAGTCGTACTTCTCGGCAATCTCCAGCACTTTGGGATCGCGTAACGCCACCTTGAAGGCGTCATGGAGTTTTTGCACGACTGCCGGGTCCATGCCCTTGGGACCGGCAATACCAAAGGGGCTATCGAAGACGAAGGGATAGCCGAGTTCCTTCAAGGTGGGCACGTTGGGCCAGGCCTTGTTGCGGTTCTCGGTCCAAACGTTGAGCAGCCGCAGATCACCGCTGTCGACGAGGGGACGCCAGACGGTGGAGTCTGCCTGTAGGTCGACGTGGCCACCCAGCACGGCCGCATTGGTCTCGGTGCCACCCTTGAACGGCACCATGGTCATCTTAATGCCGTCACGCGCCGCCATCTGCTCCATGCCGATGTGCAGCGAGCCGCCGGGGCCGGTGGTGGCGTAAGTCACCTTGCCGGGATTAGCCTTGGCGAATTCGACCACATCTTTCCAGCTCTTGAACTTGCTGTCGGCCTTGGTCGTGACGCCAAAGGTGTAGCCGGTCAGATGGATGACGTAGGTGAAGTCGCGCAGCGCATCCCAGTTGTGCTTCTGCATCATCGGCAGCCGCATCACCGTGACCGGGATCTGCGCCAGCGTATAGCCGTCAGGCTTGGCTGTCAGTGCCATGGTCACAGGGCCAAGCGTCCCGGTGCCGCCAGTCTTGTTGTCGACCACCACGGCTTGACCAAGTTCGCGTCCCGCCACCTCGGCCATGGCACGGAAGTAGATGTCGGTGTTGCCGCCAGCATTCCATGGCACGATCAATGAGATCGGCTTTGACGGAAAATTATTCGCACCCTGTGCCGCTCCCGGAGTAACGAGCGGCGCCGTGACAATGCCGACAAGCGTGGCAGTCGCCATGATGCGGCGCGTCAACGTGATGGGCATGTCATCAATCCTTTTTCGCGAGGCCGATGCTGTTGAGATAGACACGTTCTTTGTCAGCGAGATCCTTGATGAAGGCGGTGTAGGTGGCCGTATCCATGTAGCGATCTTGGAAATCGTACCTGTCGCGCAACTCGATCGCCTTCGGATCAGCGATAGCCTTCTTGATGCTGTCGTGCAGGATCTTCACGATTGCAGGATCCAGGCCCTTGGGACCGGCAAAGCCGAAAGGGCTATCGAATACATAGGGGAAGCCCAGTTCCTGCAGCGTCGGCACATCGGGTGCGCGTTTGGCGCGCTTTTCCGTCCACATGACCAGGGGACGCACCTTGCCGGCTTCGTACATCGGCCACCAGTCGGAGCCGCCAGCCAACGACTGAACATGGCTGCCTTCGAGCGCCGCTATGGATTCCTGCGTGCCCTTGAATGGAACTTGCGTCCACTTGATGCCGGCATGCTTGGCGATCAACTCCATGCCGATATGCAGCGATGTGCCGGCGCCGGGTGAGCCGTAGGTCACCTTCTCCGGATTGGCGCGAGCGTGCTCGATCATGTCCTTGAAGGTCTTCCATGGGCTGTCGGCACGCACCACGGTGGAGAACTGGAAGCCTGAGATGTGCGCGATATAGGAGAAGTCCTTCAGCGGATCCCAGGACACCTTCTGCATGATAGGGAAGCGCACGACCGTGATGGGCATATGGCTTATCGTGTAGCCATCTGGCTTCGCGGTGGCGGCCATGGTGGCAGGCCCAAGCGTACCCGAAGCGCCAGCCTTGTTCTCCACGACGACGGCTTGCCCAAGATCGCGACTCATAGCTTCCGCGAGCGCGCGATGCCAGATGTCGGTGCCGCCACCCGCCGGCCACGGTACGATCATGGTGATGGGTTTAGATGGGAAAACGCCTTGCGAAATCGCGGGCATGGGGAACGCCGCGGTGGCAGCAGTGGCAGCGGCGGATTTTAGGAATGTGCGGCGGCGCATGAGGTGTGATTAGTCCTTCTTTGCGAGACCAATGTCGGTCAGATACTTCTTTTCTTTTTCGAACAGCTCCGTCTGGAACTTGGCATAGGTCGCCGTATCCATGTAGCGCTCGACCATGTTGAACTTGTTGCGCACCTCGATCGTCTTCGGGTCTTCCATGGCGAGCTTGATGGCGTCGTGCAACTTCTTCACGATGGCCGGGTCCATGCCCTTGGGGCCGGCCATGCCGTAGGGGCTGTCGAAGACGAAGGGCAACCCGACTTCCTTCAAGGTCGGTACGTCGGGAAGGCTCGAAAGTCGCTTTTCTGTCCAGACGGCGAGAGCGCGAATCTTGCCGGCCGCGATCAGCGGATAGGCCTCCGAGCCGCCCGCGACGCTCATCACGTGGCCGCCCTCGAGATTGGTCACCGACTCGATCGTGCCCTTGAACGGCACATGCGTGAACTGCACGCCGGCGTGCTTGGCGATCAACTCCATGCCGATATGCAGCGAGGTGCCGGTTCCCGGCGAGCCGTACGTCAGCTTGCCCGGGTTGGCCTTGGCGAAAGCGACGTACTCCTGCATCGTCTTGATCGGGCTGTCGGCGCGCACCATGGTCACGAACTGGAAGCCCGACATGTGCACGATCCAGGTGAAGTCCTTCAGCGGATCGAAGGCCACCTTCTGCATCACCGGCAAGCGAAGGACAGTGATCGGCATGTGACTGATGGTATAGCCGTCCGGTTTGGCGGTCGCCAAGGCTGCAGGCGCAATGGTGCCGCTCGCACCGGTCTTATTCTCGACCACGACGGCCTGACCGAGGATGCGGGTCATGGCCTCGGCCAGCGAGCGGTGCCAAACGTCTGGACCCGACCCCGGCGGCCAACCCATCAGCAAAGTGATCGGTTTCGACGGGAATGTGTCAGCGCTCTGCGCGATGGCGGGCATTGGTAACGTTGTCGAAGCCGCAGCAGCGGCCCCTAGTTTCAGCACGTTGCGACGATGCATGACGGTCGTCCTCCCATTTCTGGAGCTTTGCGCTCTCAGTCTTTTTTCAACATGCCCAGGCGATCGAGATAAGTGCGCTCCTGTGCAATCAACTCCGGTACGAACTTGGTGTAGGCGGCGGCGTCCATGTAATTCGGCTGCATCTCGAATTTTTCCATGGTCGCCAGCACCTCCTTGTCCTCGAGCGCCCTCTTAAAGACGTCCTGCAGGATCGTCACCACGGCGGGGTCCATGCCCTTGGGGCCGGCAAAGCCCCAGGGGCTGTCGAAGACGAACGGATAGCCAAGCTCCTTCAACGTGGGCACGTCGGGAATGCGTTGCGAGCGCTTCTCGGCCCAGATGTTGAGCACGCGGATGCCGCCTGATTTGATCATGTCGTCGCGGCCGGTGCCGGCGGCCATGAGATCGACGTGACCACCGATGAGTGCCGTGAAGGCCTCGGCTTCGCCCTTGAACGGCACATGATTGAACTTCAGGCCGGAGTGGGCGGCGATCTGCTCCATGCCGATATGCAGCGAGGTGCCGGAGCCCGTCGAGGCATAGTTCAGCTTACCGGGATTGGCTTTGGCGAAGCTCACCACATCGGCCCAGGTCTTGTAGGGGCTGTCACCCTTGGCGGTGACCCCGAACACGTAGCCGGTCAGGTGGATGATGTAGGTGAAGTCCTTGATGGTATCGAAGGCCGTTTTCTGAGTCATCGGCAGGCGTACGGTCGTGATCGGCATCTGTGAAATCGTGTAACCATCGGGCTTGGCGGTCGCAGCCATAGTCGCGGGCCCGAGTGTTCCCGAAGCCCCGCCTTTGTTGTCGACCACAACCGACTGTCCCAAGTGCTTGGTGGCGAATTCAGCCATGGCGCGCATGACGACATCGGTGGGCCCGCCCGCTGGCCACGGGCAAATCAACGTAATGGCCCGCGTCGGGAAAGCCGCGCTCTGAGCTGCGGCAGATCCTGCCAGTGCGATAGCCGCGCCGCCCCCAAGTCCGGCGACGACGGCACGTCGATCGAGCTTGTGGTCGGTGCGGGTCATGGCGTCAATCCTTCTTCAAGAGACCGATCTTGCTCAGCGCTGCACGTTCCTGATTAATGAGTTCACCGACGAACTTGGTGTAGTCGGCGGTGTTCATGTAGCGGGGCGGCATGTCGTACTTGAGCATCGTCTCTTGGACGCTCTTTTCCTCAAGAGCCGTCTTGAAGCCATCGTGCAGGATCTTCACAATGGAAGGGTCCATGCCCTTGGGACCGGCAAGTCCGAACGGGCTGTCGAACACAAACGGATAGCCGAGTTCCTTGAGTGTTGGCGCGTCCTTGTAGGTTGGGCTGCGCTCAGCGGTCCAAAGGTTCAGCAAGCGCAACTGCCCGGCCTCCACGAGTGGCCGCCAGCCGGTTGAATCGGCTTGCAGCATGGTGTGGCCGCCGAGCACAGCAGCGCCGGTCTCGGAGCCGCCTTTGAACGGTACATGCGTGAACTGCACGCCGGAGTGGGCCGCGATCTGCTCCATGCCGATATGCAGCGACGAGCCGGTACCCGGGCTGGCGTAGCTCACCTTGCCGGGGTTGGCCTTGGCGAAATCGATCACGTCCTGCCACTTCTTGAACGGGCCATCGGCCTTGGTGGTGACGCCGAACGTGTAGCCGGTGAGATGCAGGATGTAAGTAAAGTCCTTGATGGTATCGAACGACGTTTTCTGCATCAGCGGCAGGCGCGCCGTCACGATCGGCATCTGCGAGAGGGTGTAGCCGTCGGGTTTGGCGGTTGCCGCCATCGTCGCGGGCCCAAGCGTGCCTGTCGCGCCAGCCTTATTGTCGATGACCACAGCCTGGCCGAAGATCTTGGTTGCTGCCTCAGCCAGCGAGCGCAGCATCAAGTCGGTGGAACCGCCAGCTGGCCACGGGCAGATCAGGGAAATTGGCCGCGAGGGAAATGCGCCTTGTGCCTGAACAACTGCAGGTGCCGAGAGGACGGCGGCGGCGCTTGCGGTGATGCCGATGGCTTTGCGCCGGGAGATTGTCATGGTCTTCGAAGCCTTTCATTGCGGTATCGTGATGATGAGAAAGCAGCCGTGCGCTGCTCAGTCCTTCTTCAGCAGCCCAACTTGGGCCAGCCCCTCGCGCTCGAGCTTGATCAGTTCATCGGCATATCTGCGATAGTCCTCCGACCCGAGATAACGCGGAACTTTGTCGAATTTGGCGAGCAGCGCCGCCGAGGCTGGATCATCCATGGCGATCTTGAAGGCGTCGTGCAGCTTCTTGACGGTCGCCGGATCCATGCCTTTCGGGCCGACCAGGCCATAGGGGCTCTCGAAAACAAAGGGATAGCCGAGTTCCTTCAGCGTCGGAACCTCGGGCCAGATCGAGACTCGATCGGCCGTCCAGACGTTGAGGACGCGGAATTTGCCGGCATCCACCATGGCTTTCATTTGCGTTGAGCCGGACATGATCATGACATGGCCGCCGGCCAGCGCCGCAGTCAGATCGGGACCCCCCTTGTAGGGCACGTGGGTCAGCTTGATGCCATCGTGCTGCGCAATCATCTCGGTGCCGACATGCGGCGTGCCACCATGGCCCGAAGAGCCGTAGACGAGCTTGCCCGGATTGGCTTTGGCGTAGGCGACAACATCGGCCCAGGTCTTGAACGGGCTCTCGGTCTGCACGGCCATGCAGAGGATATAGCCGGTCAAATGAATGATGTGCGTGAAATCCTTGTGCGGATCCCACGTCGTTTTCTGCATCAGGGGCAGGCGCAGCGCGGCCAGAGGCGCTTGGGCCAGCGTGTAGCCATCGGGCTTGGCCGAACCGGCCATGGTGCCTGCCGCAAGCGCACCACCGGCGCCGGGCTTATTGTCGACCACGACAGCTTGTCCCAGTTGTTTTGAGACGATATCGGCCAGTTGGCGCAGATAAAGGTCGCCTGCGGCACCCGGTGGGAACGCTGCCCACACCGTGATGGGCCGGGTGGGAAAATCTTGGGCGCTGGCCGGGGTCATCCAGGTCGCGAACGCCGCCAGAAAGCCCAGCATCGCGGACGCACGTCTGGCCTTCTGTCCAATTGACATTGCGTCACCCTCCCGGGAGTCCCACGCTTGGGCGTGGTCGTCTTGTTGATGCTTGGGCGAGCTACCACATGCTTCTCTGTCGCAGCATCGTTTTTACAAGAGTGACCGCTCGGCGGTGCCTTGTCCAGGGGGTAGGCGAGGGGTAAGCGCGCCGTATTGGCAAGGCCCCGGCGACGCGTTGGTGCAGGCTCCTGTCAAGTTGGGCCTGAGCGCAAAACCACTCTGTCGAGGCGAAATCGGAGCCGCGCGCGCCTTCGACCAAACAATCGCTCATCCGAGGCCTGGAAAATATTAACAAGATCTTAAATTAATCTCTTCAGAGTTAAGCATGAGGTCACCAAGTATTCGACTAACAAAACCTTATCGGTTACAAAACAAATAACGCCGCTCGCGACCAAGAACACAGGTGCCCGACGCAATGGACCTACAATCAGCGATCCGAATGAATGGAAAGCGCTGGCAGTTGGCCCGGCTTGGGGTGTTCCTTTGCTTTGCACTCGCAGGCGGCCTGCTAGCTCTCTCCCTGGTTGGCCCACTACCGGTCGAGTTTGGCGCCCGCACCGCGCCGAACGCGACGATCTCAACGACCCTGCCAGCGTTTCGCTGACACCCAGAGACACTGCCGTCCGGTCATCCGGCCGACTTCCTGCAAGTTCTGATCTCCTGCTCGCCTTCTCCTCCGTCATCGACTCAAAACGGCCCCACTCCAATTGGAGGCGGGGCCGCTTTTTTTGTTCAGAACCGCCAATCCGCCCGCTCAGGCCGTGACGTTGAAGTCCAGCCTGAAGCCATGCTGATCAGCCAGTGCTTTGGTGGCGGCAGAAATCTCGTCGGCTGTCATTTCCACCAGTGGCGGGCGCACATCGGCCCAGGTGGGGTCATCGCGATAATGGGCGATGATGCCTTTTAGAACCGGGATCATCGGATAGCTCTGGATGGCCTTGCGCAAGGCTGACGTTTCGGCCTGCAGTTTGTCGGCGTCAGGACCTTGCCAATGATCGAAGACGCGGCGAATGGATTTGGCGGCCACATTGGCCGAGGCCGAGATGCATCCCGCGGCTCCGTTGCGCAGTCCATCCAGCAGGAAGCTCTCCGAACCGGGGAACACCTCGAAGCCTGGAAAGGCATCCAGGATGGCCTTCGTATTGGTCCAGTCACCGGAAGAATCCTTGAGGCCGATAACCGTCTTCGGGAACTCGTCCTTGAGGCGCTTAATCAACGGCAGGGAGAAGCCCACCTGGGCAATGGGCGGGATGTGATAGAGATAGACGCGCAAGGCATCGTCGCCGATTTCCTCGATCACCTCGGCGAAGTAGCGAAACAGTCCTTCCTCGCTCGGGTTCTTGTAATAGAACGGCGGCAGCATCAGCACGCCGCCGACGCCGAGGTCGACGGCGTGTTCCGTCAAGGCGATGGCATCGGCGATGGAGCAGGTGCCGGTCCCTGGCATCAGCTTCTTTGGGTCGATGCCGGCGTCGACGAGTTCCTCCAGCATCTCCATGCGCTCGTCGAGGCCGACGGAGTTACCTTCGCTGGTGGTCCCGAACGGCGCCAGCGCCGTGCATCCGTCCTCGAGCAGCCACTCGCAATGCTCGACAAACCGGTCAAGGTCGGGTGCGCCATCTTCACCAAATGGCGTCAGAACCGGCGCGATGACGCCGGAGAAGGTTTGCTTTGCAGACATGGATCAGTGGCCTTTGTGCTGGTCGCAGCGGATCGGTAAATCGGGCTCGGCAGTCCCAGCGATGCCTTTAAGGCATCGGGATGCCGGGTTGTTTGACGGGCACGTCGTAGCCCTTCTGGACTGCGGGTCGGGCAGCTATGGCCTTGTACCAGCGCAACACGTTCGGGTATTGCGCCAAGTCGACGGTTTGCCACTCGAAGCGCGAGATCCACGGCCAGATCGAGATATCGGCGATGGAATAAGCGCCTGCGACGAATTCCTCACGGCCAAGTTGGCTGTCGAGCACGCCGTAAAGGCGATGCGCTTCCTTCAGGTACCGCTCCTCGGCGTAGGGTGCCTTGCCCTTGTTGTATTTCACGAAATGGTGGACTTGGCCGAGCATCGGTCCAACGCCTCCCATCTGCCACATCAGCCATTGCGCCGTCTGCCAGTGCGCCTTCGGCTCCTTGGACCAGAGTTTCCCCGTCTTTTCAGCCAGATACATCAAGATGGCGCCGGACTCGAACAGCGCCAGGCCGTTGTCGCGGTCGACAATGGCTGGAATGCGATTGTTGGGGCTGATCTTCAAGAACTCCGGCTTGAACTGTTCGTCCTTCGAAATGTCGACGGCGTGAGAGGTGTAGGGCAGTCCGATTTCCTCGAGCATGATGGAGACCTTGCGCCCGTTGGGCGTAGACCACGTATAAAGATCGATCATGGCGGTTCCTCGAGCGGGACAAGGCGGCGAAAATCTGGCTTCGCAGGGTATCTCCCTGGGGCGCTGCCGGCAACTGGGCATAGCGCATTCTTCGGTGCCCATCCATTCACTACATGATCCGTATCAGCAGGATCCAAGCCGTGACGAAGAGTGGGGAGAGGGCCGTCGAGATCACAACGGCAGTCGAAATGAATTCGCTCTCGGTCTTGTACTCGGCGGCAAAAATCGTGATCAGCACCCCAACCGGGGTCGCCGAGGCGACCACGATCACCGCCGTAATGTCGGCTGCCAGCCCCATGGTGACGCAGATCCACCAGGTGAGCGCCGGCGAGACGAGGAATTTCAGCAGCAGAATCAGCGTCTGCGGCCCCCATTCGATGCGCGTTGCTGCCTTGGTGGCTGCCACCTGCGCGCCGAGCGTGTAAAGCGCCAAGGGAGTGAAAATTGAACCGAGAAATTGCATGGGCTGACTGATCAGCGAGGGCAGCTCGATCTCAAATCCGCGCAGCGCAAGGCCTACCACTACCGAGGGAATGAGCGGGGTCTCGAATGCCGTCCGCAGCTTGCCAAACAGCTTGCCGCCCGCTGGCGCCATCACCCAGACTCCAACCGTGGTCGTCAGAATGGCCATCAGGGCCGCCAGCACTGACTGGTAGATCAGGTATTCGGAGCCGAACGCCAATTGCGTGACGGGCACACCAAAGAAACCCACATTGGCATAGGCTGCGCCCAGCCCGACCATGGGACCGAGACTGCGTCGCATGCGAAACAACATGGCCAGCAGCCAGCCAAGCGGGATCAACATCAAGAATTGAACCATCCCGAAGTAGACCACTGGCCATACAACCGTGATCGGCTGCCGCCCGCTCGACAGGAAATGCACGAAGAAGGCGGGCATGACGACGTAGACCTGAAGTCTGTTCAGCGTCGGCACATCGAGTTTCAGGCGTGGCTGTAACAGCCAGCCGAGCGCCACCATGACGATGATCGGCAGGGTGACCTTGGTCAGAATGTCTGAAAAAAGATCCATCGTCCCCGCGCCGCGACGGGGCTCACGGCCACGAGTCGCCGTTCATCATTGGCCGATCTCGGCGACCGCATCAAGGCGGTGGTTCGTTGCGCAGGTTGGTCCCGCAGGCTCCGTATCCCCCGCAGGCTCCGCATCCGACGTGATATGCTGGCCCGCCAAAACTTCGGAGGTTCCCGATGCGTGAGCTTGCCGCCGCCTCAGCCGACGCCCTTGTCAGCGTTGGCAGTCGTCTATTCCGAAGCACCGACTTTGCGCTGCACAATGGCTTCGTGCTGCCTGAGTTGGAGATCGCTTATGAGACCTACGGCAGGCTGCAAGCGGATGGCCGAAATGCGGTGCTTATCACGCACGGCTTCACGTCCAGTCATCATATGGCCGGCAGCTATCGTCCTGGAGGCGCACCGCGGGGCCTGAAGGAAAGCGAGGTTGGCCAATGGGACAAGTTGATCGGACCGGGTAAGCCGATTGATACGAGCAAACTCTTCGTCGTGTCCTCGAATATGCTCGGCTCCTCTTATGGGTCCACGTCACCGGCGAGCCTCAATCCTGCGACTGGCAAGCCATACGGGCCAGATTTCCCGCGCATCACCGTTGCCGATATCGTAAAGGCCCAGAAGGCACTGCTCGACTCGCTCGGCATCATGCATCTGGTGGCCGTCGCCGGCCCTTCGTACGGCGGTTTTCAAGCCTTCCAGTGGGCTGTCAGCTATCCTGAATTCATGGATGGCGTGGTGCCGGTCGTGACCGCTCCGGCTGCGACGTCGGGCCCTGAGGCGACTGCGGCCTTGATCGCCCGGCTGGCCAAGGATCCGAATTGGAATGGTGGACGCTACTACGACAAGGGTGGCATTCGCGGTGTCATGGCCGAGATCCGCATTGCGACGCTCAAGAGTTACGGCATCGAGGCCCAGCTGCGGCCGCTGCACCCTGAGCCTCGGGATCTCGAGTCCGCCGTCGAACTTGCTGCCGCTCCCTGGGTTGAAGTATTCGACGGCAACTCGATGGTCGTGCTGCGGCGAGCCCTGGAAGGCTTCGACACGACCAAGGAATTCGCCAGGATCAAGGCGCGCGTGCTGTACGTCATCTCGCGAACCGATAAGCTATTCCCACCTTCGATTGCGCCCGGCGTCATGGCCAAGCTCAAGGCAGCCGGTGTCAGCGCCCGCTATGTCGAGATCGACACCGAGCTCGGCCACTTGGCGAGTGGTCCGGAGGGTGACCAATGGGGACCTCACTTGGCTCAGTTCATGGACGAATTGACGGCGGCAAGATCGCTCCCCAACGAGACGGGGTGAGTCGCCTGAATTGCGCCATTTGCTGCTTCCATATGGCGCGGCGGCCACAGCGCCGCGCGACGCCGTGTCCCCTGGGGCTGGTGGCTGCGACGCAGCTAGAAGCGTTGCAGATGTTTGGTAGTGTGACGCGACGCCGGTCGGTGCGGAGGCATCCACACAGATGTAGGGTTGCGTCACGTCTTGAGGGCGTATCGGGGCGAGCGGTTTCAGCAGTCTGGACGAGCGCTCACCGCCAGAAGCTCTCGCTTCGGGAAACCGGCATGCACCCGATCCGTCGAGCGCGATGACGCCACCCCGAGTTCACTGCCGCCAAATGCTGCCCAAAGGGAGCCAGCTGTCATGACCCATTCATCCGAAGCCGTCGTCGGCACGCTGCTCCAGAGCTTTGCTGTGGCCAAGCAGGCCGAGCAGCCCTATCGCCATTGGTTCTTGAAGGATTGCCTGCCGAAAGACGTGGCGGATACGATTACCGAGCTGCCATTTCCGCCGCCAGCGCTGGGCGGTCTTTCCGGAAAACGCGAATTGCATAACGCCACGCGCAAGTACTTCGACGTCGAGAACCGTGCCAAGTATCCCAGCGTGGCGGCTTTTGCGGATGCGTTCCAGTCGAAGGTTGTCACCAGCACCATCGAGCAAAAGTTCGGCACCAGACTCGCCGGCAGCTATCTGCGGCTGGAGTATGCGCAAGACACCGATGGGTTCTGGCTGGAGCCGCACACCGACCTCGGTGTCAAGGTGTTTACCATGCTGCTGTACTTGTCGAAGGATGCGAGCCACCGCAATCTCGGTACCGACATCTACGACGGCGAGAAACGGCACGTCGGCGCATCACCGTTCGAGCCGAACGCAGCCCTGGTGTTCATCCCCTCCAACAATACCTACCACGGCTTCGAGGCCCGCCGGATCGAGGGGGTGCGCAAGTCCATCATCATCAATTACGTGACGAATGAGTGGCGGGCCCGCGAGCAGCTCTCGTTCCCCGAGCACCCGATCGCAGCCTGACGTGGGGCTGAACCGCAAATCCGCCGCCTTCGCCGATCAAATGGCGGCTGTGAAGGCGGGGCGGAATCAAGGCATGCGGATGCGAGCAAGAGGATTGCGGATCTTTGCGGGCGTCCTGATTGCCGTGCAGATCACAGCCTGCGCTGGTGGCAGTGGGCCACCCTTGCAACAGGCTGCACCGGACGGCGCGGCAAAGGCTGAGCCAGCTAAGCCTTACCGAGAGATTACGCTTCCCGAGGCGCGTGTTGGAGAAGGCTCCAACACGCTGGCGCTCACCCTTTCCGCCCGCCTCGATCGTCAGACCGGGAAAGCGCAAACGTTCCTCCGCGTGGGCGTCGTGTACACTGCGGAGGGCCGGCGCAATTACGATACGGTAAGAGACGCGAGCGGTGCGATCCTCAAGTCCGAGCGCCTCGCCGGCAACCAGCAGTGCAAGCCCGGCCAGCCCTGCAGCTATGACGAAGCCTGGTCGATCGAGATCCCTGAACCGGCGCTCCGTTCGGCCAAGGCGACAGGCTATCGGCTGAAACTCTTCGCACGCAGCGGGCCGGAGATCGAGATCGGCATTCCGGGGCCGCAAATCGCCGCTCTGCTCGAGAAGATCGATGGCGCGGCGGCGCCTGCGACCGCTGAAGGACCCAAGTCGCGCTCGAAGTAGCGCAGACCTCAGCCCCATATCACGCTGCCGATAACGGCATCCGAACGGCCAATCCCGGCGCAGGACGAGCCCGTTAACGTCTTGCCGATGGCGCGGCTGCACGACCATGGGCAACCGTGATCGGATGATGCAAGATGGGACCGCGAGCCGTGGATGGCTCGGGCCAATTGCAGCGATGGCAGGACCGATGTCCGTTTTCTGGCTGGCGGTAGCTTTTCTGACAGGCCTGATTGCTGCCCGCGTCGTGCCGTGGCGAGAGTTACGGGAGCTGTTGCGGCAGCGGCGGCACATAGCTGACTCCTCCGCCGGTGCTGAGCCAGATGGTCGGGTCGCGACGTCCCCAGCCCCGCGTTCACTTCCCCTGGTGCCTACCGGGAGCGATGTCACGGTATCGGAGACGCGCGCGGTCAGGCTGCGCCGACTGTGCGATGCGATGACGATTCTCACCGAGAAAACGCCGCATGCTCGTGAGATCGCTCGCGAGCCACAGTTCGTTGAGATGGTGAAGATCCTCGCAAGCCCGGACACGCCGTTCGATCTTGTGCTGGATTATGCCATGGGCACGTCGTGGCCTCATTCGTGCGCGGCACTTGCAGCACTCAAGACCAGAGATGACGGCAGCAAGGCGGGCCATGCCGTGGTGAAGTGCTTTCCCAGCTTCGGCATCTGGCAAATGGCGTCGGCCCTCGATTACTTCGCAACGCTCGATGGCGCTGTGCCCGCGGGCGCACCACTGGAATACCTCGATCAGTGGTGGATAGATCAGCCCATGCTGCATCGCGAGTTCGAGATCTATTTCGGCCAGCTTGCGGCGCGAAAAACAAGGCCTGAGCTCGGTCCGGGTGTGCTCGGGAAGAGCGATCTCCACCCGCAGATCCGCCAGTTTCTGTCGCGCATCGAGCACCCCATTGCGGCTGAGCTTGCGGCCTCGCTGCCGCCAGCTCCGCGTGAGACAACGGCGACCACGGATGGACCGGTCAGTGGGCCTCCGGATGGGTCGTTCCTCAGCTCCCTCGGCCGCTTCTGGGACAAACCCTCCGCCCTGGATCGGCCGATCGAACCCGATGCGTGGCTCGATAACTTGACTGTTGCCCAGACAACGATCAACGGTTCGCCGCCGCGTTCCCTGCTGGTCATCGGCGATCCGCTGTCTGGTAAGACATCTTTTCTCAAGTTGCTCAGCGAGGGCGCCGGTCAAAGCGGTTGGAGCGTGTTCGAGGCAGGGGGCGCCGACCTGCAGGCGGGGCAGCAATACATCGGTCAACTCGAAGGGCGGATCCGCCAAGCCATCGAAGAACTGTCCGTTGCAAAGCGTGTCATCTGGTACGTGCCGGACCTGCTCGGCATGGCCCTCAGCGGCACCCACTCCGGACAGAGCGCCAGCATCCTCGATCAACTGTTGCCGGCGGTCACGTCGGGTCGCCTGGTGATTTGGGCCGAGGCCAGCGAGATGAGTGCTGCCCGTCTCCTGCAATTGCGCCCGGCCCTGCGACGCGTCCTCGAGTTGGTCCGTCTCGAGCCGCTTGATGCGGCCCAAACACGGCCGCTCGCCAATGCACTGGTCGATAAGCTGCAAGCTGAGTTCCGGCTGACGATTGCGCCGTCGTTTGCTGATACCGCCATCGATGCCGCACAGCATTACCTGTCGGCTTCGTGCCTGCCGGGCTCGGCGTTGTCGCTGATGCGGGTGTCGCTGTTGCGCGCCGAGCAGGCCAAGGGGCGCACGCTTGATGGCGGCGACGTCCTTGAGACGCTGGCCCAGCTGACCGGGCTGCCGCGGTCGCTGCTCGATGGCAGTGAGCGCATTGATCTGGCAGAGATCAAGCGGTTCTTTGCCGCGCGCGTCATCGGCCAGGACGAGGCGGTATCCTGTATCGTGGACCGGATCGCCATGCTGAAATCCGGTCTCAATGATCCGATGAAGCCGCTCGGCGTGTTCCTCTTCGCGGGGCCGACAGGGACTGGCAAAACGGAGCTAGCCAAGTGCCTCTCCGAGTATCTGTTCGGGTCGATCGAGCGCATGGTTCGCCTCGACATGAGCGAGTATCAATCGCCGGATTCGGTGGTGAAGATCACGGGCGGACCAGGGCTGGCACCGGACGCAGATACTCTCATCAGCCGGATCCGAAAGCAGCCGTTTACCCTGGTGCTGTTGGACGAGTTCGAGAAGTCGAACCCGCAGATCTGGGATCTGTGCCTGCAGATCTTTGACGAGGGGCGCCTGACCGATGCCAATGGCCAGACGGCCGATTTCCGCCACGCCCTGATCATTCTGACGACAAACCTTGGCGCCACCAGCCATCAGTCGGCGGGGCTTGGGTTTGCACCGGTGCAGGGCAGCTACACGCATGAGCAGGTGTTGCGCGCCATTGGCCAGACCTTCCGGCCCGAGTTCCAGAACCGGCTCGACAATGTCATCGTTTTCAAGCCGCTGACGCGGGCACTGATGCGCGGTATCCTGCAGAAGGAACTGGGGCGCCTCTACGAACGCCGCGGTCTCAAGGATCGGGGCTGGGCCGTCGAATGGGAAGCGTCGGCGCTTGAATTCCTGTTGGAGCGCGGTTTCTCGCCGGACATGGGCGCGCGGCCGTTGAAGCGGGCCATTGATCAGTACGTTGTGGCGCCTCTCGCCGCCGCCATTGTCGAACGGCGGGCGCCGGAGGGCGAGCAGTTTGTGTTTGTGCGCAGCGATGGCGCGGCCATCCAGGCCGAGTTTGTCGATCCGGACGGGGACGGCGAGGCGATTTCTAGCGATGCACCTGCGTGGCCCAGCCAAACGGCGGAGACAGACGCACCGCCGAGTTTGGCGGCGATCATGCTGGCGCCAACCGGGTCGCTGGCGGAGATCGAGGTCTTGGCGGCATCCCACGCCGTGATTGCGACGCGCTTTGCCGCCCCTGAGTGGGAGGCTGAGAAGGCCCGTCTGGCGGCTGACATCAATGCGACCGGCTTCTGGTCCCGCCACGACCGGTTTGCCATTCTGACGCGTTACGAGCTGATGGATCGACTTGCGGTCGCAGGCAGCACGGCCTCATCATTGCAAGCGCGGCTTGGGCGGCGACGGCAGTCGGCAACAGCTGCGCGTGATGTGGTTGCCCGTCAAGCGATGCAACTGAAGCTGGTGCAGGACGGATTGAAGGACTTCGACGAGGCAACACCGGTCGAAGTGGCGCTGCTGGTGGAGCCGGTGCTCGAGACGCAGGCGCAGGAGCGGCGCGAGGGGACGCGGTGGCACCGCGAGATCCTCGACATGTATCGGTCCTGGTGCCGCAAACGCAACATGCAGCTTGGAGAGGTTGAGCCGCTCTCGGGTCAAGGACTGCCAATCATTGTTGTCGGCGGCTTCGGGGCGCACCGGACGCTGGCGCGGGAAGTCGGCATGCATGTGCTCGAACAGTCGGAAACCGTGAACGGGCAGAGCCGGATCGCGGCGCGGGTGTCGATGGTGGCATCACCATCTGGAAGCATGTCCAAGGCGCAACAGCGGGCTATGCTTGCCGAAGCGTTTGCCAAGGCACCGCGTCCAGCAACGGTCGTGCGGCGCTATCGCCGTCAGCCGTCACCCCTGGTGCGCAATGCCGACGGCAGCTGGCGGTCGGGCAAGCTCGATGTCGTGCTTGGCGGCGAGTTCGACATCATGGGGGTGGACGTCGACTGACAGCGCGGCTGGGCGGTGAAGATTAGGGCTGGCGCGGTGCAGCAGAGCAGCGAGTCCCGTTGTGGCTGGACAAATTTGAGGACAGTTGCCGCAGCCCACGGGCGTGGTGTGGATGCGCTGCCCCGGTGATTGCCCAGGATGACCCGACATGCCACTGTCGGGATGTCAGTTTACCGCACTCCAGTCACGGAACCCTCAGCCCATGGCCGACGACATCATCATTGCCGTGCCGCAGTTGACCGGCGCCATCGAAGCGATCGTGGCGAAGGGCGGTTCCAATGCCCGGGAGGCACATCTCGTCGCAACGAACCTGGTCGAGGCGAATCTCAAAGGGCACGATTCACACGGCGTCGGCATGATCCCGCGCTACATCGAATCGCTGAAAGAGGGCGGTCTCGCCATCAATCAGGCACCAAAGATCATTCTCGATACCGGCAGTCTCGTGCGCATGGATGGCCAGTGCGGCTATGGCCAGGTCATCGGTCACGACGCCACCAACATGGCCATCGAGCGCGCGCGCAAGCATGGCATTTGCGCGGCAGGCCTCTACAATGCCCATCACATCGGGCGGATCGGTCATTGGGCCGAGCAAGCTGTGGAGGCGGGCCTCGTCTCCATGCACTTCGTCAATGTTGTGTCGCGGCCCATCGTGGCCCCGTGGGGCGGCGGCAATGGTCGCTTCGGCACCAATCCGATCTGTATCGGCGTGCCGCGCGAATCCGGGCCGCCGATCGTGCTCGACTTTGCCACCAGTCGTATCGCGCAGGGCAAAACGCGCGTCGCACACAACAAGGGCAAGCACGTCGAGGCCGGTACGCTGATCGACGACAAAGGACGCGCGACGACCGACCCGCGCTTTTCTGTCGTGCCGCCCTATGGCGCCATCCTGCCGTTTGGTGAGCACAAGGGATCCGGTCTGGCCTTGATGGCGGAGTTGCTCGGCGGCGCGTTGACCGGGGGCGAAACCGGCCGCCAGCCGCACCAAGGCAAGCGCCGTGTCGTCAACAGCATGCTTTCGATCCTGATCGACCCGGTCAAGCTTGGCACGTCCGACCATTTCCAGCGCGAGATCGACGGCTTCCTCGGCTGGCTGATGGAAGCGCCGCCCGCGGAAGGCTTCGACAAAATCCGTATTGCCGGTGAGCCTGAGCGCGAGTGGAAGGCCAAGCGCCTCAAGGACGGCGTCCCCGTCGATACGACGACTTGGGAGGAGATCCTGGTCGCTGCCGAGAAGGTCGGGCTGACGCGAGGCGATATGGCCGCCATGACGGGCATCAGGTTAGCCTGATGGCCGGAGTGTTCGCCCAAGTCGCGCCGAGCCACACCACGGCGGCGGCGCCGGAACCCAAGTGTCAGGCCGGCTTGCTGTCGCGGTAGTACGGCTCGACCGTGCCCTTGAGCTTGATGGTCATCGGGTTGCCGCGTCGGTCCTTGGCGGCGCCGGCGACAACCCGCACCCAGCCTTCGCTGACGCAGTACTCTTCGACGTTGGTTTTCTCCGCCCCGTTGAACCGGATGCCGACTTCGCGCTGGAGGACGGCTTCGTCGTAGTGCGGGCTGTTCGGATTGATGGACAGGCGATCAGGGAGCGTGGTTGACATGAGCGTGGATCCTACTTTGGGCTTCGCCATGCCTAGACCGGACGCGGTATCGCTTCAACTGCCAATGACTGGCGGCTGGTTAAGCCCCGATTGATTCTACGGCGTCTTCCGGGCCAAGGGGTCAATCCAGGGTGCGGGTCATGAAGACACTGAACGGATCAGCAACATAGCTGCCGAAGGGTCCACAACGCGCAAAGCCCGCACTTTCGTAGAGCTTGAGCGCGGGGATGAAGGCTGGCGCAGAGCCCGTCTCCAACCAAAGCCGTTGCATACCCATCTTGCGGGCTTCGGCCATAATGTGTGTCAGCATGGCCCTCCCGATGCCGCGTCCGAGAAATGCGTCCGCCACCCGCATGGATTTGATTTCGCCATACGCCCCTGGCAGTTGCTTGAGTGCGCCGCAGCCGGCGATGTGGCCACCGACCCAGGCCGACCAGAATGTGACACTTGGGTCCTTGAGTTTGTCGACGTCGAAGGCGTGCACGCTCCCGGGCGGGGAATTGGCATGCATGCCTTGCAGATGTCGGGCGATCAAGCGGCGGATTTCTGCGCCAGAGAGGTCGTCCTGGACGAGCACAGGGGCGTCTTGTTTGGGTTCAGGCATAGATTGCTCGGATGTAAAACTACACTGTGAGTGCGCGCACGACGATCAGCGTCGTGTTGTCCTGGTGCGGATCGCCAGCACTCTCGACATCGCGCAGCAGGCCGTCGGCGATCGTCTCCACCGTGTCGTCCTTGTAGGCTTGCAACCTCCGGCGAATATCGTCCTCGGACAAGGTGAGGATACCGTCGCTGGCCAGCAATACGGTATCGCCGGGCGCCAGCGCCAAGGGGTTTTTCGACGCGTCGATCAGATCCAGCTCCTCGCCGGTCACGGCTGAGCGGAGATAATGGCGCCGGGGATCGTTCTTCGCGACATCCACGTCCATGCGGCCATCAGCAGCGAGTTTGTCGAGCAGGGGGGCGAGTGAATGATCCTCGTTGACCCGTGTCAGTTCCCCTTTTCGGAACAGATACATTGGGCTATCGCCGACACTGATCCAATGCGCGCCGGCTGGTCCAAAGGCGACGGCCACGAATGTCGAGCCCATGCCATTGAGATGTGGCTGAGCCGTCACCTTCTTCAGGATCGCGGTGTTGGCCGCGTCAAGGCTCTGCGCCAAGCGCATGACGAGATCATGGTCGCCGCGTGCGAAACATTCGAGAAACACGCCACAAACCATGTTGCTGGCCAGCGACCCGCCGACGTGGCCGCCCATGCCATCGGCGAGCACCGCTAGCAGTGCTGTATCGGCGAGCGGCGCACCTTTGACGGCTGACGCCAGTGGCCCGCTTCCCGGCCAGACATCGGCTGCGTCCTCCTGGTAGGCACGGGCTCCCTGGCTGGCACGGCCGGCATAGACGAACTTCAACATCGCCCGGTTATCAACCTTTCGCCTCCGACAGCTCGGCCCAATCGAACTCGCCACCGCAGAATGGCACGAAGACGAGTTGGGTCCGCCCCATCGTGATCAGATCCATGGCCGCAAGCTCGACGGCACCCGTCGGTTTGCGGTCGTTCACGGCCACTATATTGGTTTTTGCCAGATTGGGCACGAGCAGAAACTTTCGGTCCACCGAGTCATAGCGAATGTAGGCTTGCTCTTCATTGGAGATGGTCTCGTCGCCGAAGTCGATGGCAATGCGCTGGGACTTGGCGCGTCCAACCGTGTTGTTGCCCTCGTAGATCGGGCGAAAGGCACCGAGGCCGGTGCCGCCGACCACGACCAGCCAGCCGACCACCGGATCCTGGAAGAAATCAGCCTTCTTGATGTTCTGGCGACCGCGCAACAGCTGGGTTCTGGCCGCCGTTCCATCGCTCACAGCCGGCTTGGCCGCGAGGCTGCGCACCAGCTTGGACTGGGGCACCTCGAGCTCCACATGACCAGCATCGCCACGTTCCCCGCCACGGGCCTCACGGACCGCAGCCGCGGCACTCGTCATGGGTAGCTCGGTCACGGTGGTGTTCGGTGCGACCGGTGTGGCGGCAGGCAGCGGCGGCGTTACGGCCGGCGGCTTCGAGGGCTGGCCGGCCGCCGCCAGCGCGTCGCGCAGCGAGCCCATCATGCGCCGGTCGTTGCCGGTCTCGCCGCGGTTGTCATTTGCCATGGTGGCCTCCTGTGGCAGTTGCTAGGATGAGAGTGGCTCGGGTTCTACATGCTTGTCGAATCAGGGGTGCGTGCGCAGCTCCGGCTGCATTCGCGGGGTGTGCCGGGACGGCGGCCTGGGATTCGAAACTCCGTGATGAAACACGGCCACCGTGCTGCCGACCGCGATCCTGTCGCCGTCGCGCAGCGCGGCCCGCCATCGCCGTTCGCCGTTGATCTCGATGAGTGCATTTGGCGCGCCACTGACGTCGATCAGGTGAAACTCTTGCTCGGGTGTGCGCCGAATGAGAGCGTGGGTTTCTGCGATATCCGTGCCGACCACCGTGATCTCGCTGTCGGCATCACGCCCGATGCGGTGGATCTCGGCGGCGAGAGGGATGTTCCGTGGGGCCGGGCGCTCAACTTCGAGCCATACGGGACCCCGATCGGGTGCGACCGTTGCAGCGACTGTCCGCTCCAACCGGGGCGTCGCACCGGCGACAGAACCGATCCAGCGCAGGATCAGCAGCAACAGGCCCACCACAGGGAGAGTCAAGCCGAAGGCAAGCACCATGACGGCCGCTGGCGTGCGGATGTGCGCGCGATCGATAGCCTCGGTCAAGACAGCGGATGCGCCAACCACAGCGCCGTTGACGTGACCAGCGAGCGCCAAGCCATGTTCGGCCACGGTGGATCGCCACGCCGCGCCACCCACAATCAAGCCGGTCGCGGTCATCGCAACCAGCACGACCATGGTCCCGACTGCGACCCGCACCGCCATTCAATATCCTCCGATTGCGCGACACTCTCGTGACTTGGCGGCGATACCATGGCGGCGGCATGGCGACATTCTGCATCTCGGAGCCAAGGCACGACGCGGCACGTGGACCAGATGTGGAGGATCGGGTGATCTTTCGTCGCGGGCTCATGCTTTAGCCACAATATTGGCGAGAGATCGCGCCAACCGGTCAGGGGAGCCGGACCGCGTCGCGTCGCGGCTGTCACAGCGTCACCACGGCGCCAAGTCTCGCCGCTCCCCCGCCGCAGATTGGGGATCCAACGTGACGCCAAGGGAGCCATGACAAACCTGGTCGCCCTGCCGGAAGGCACTGAATTGGTCGGCGACTATCGCATCGAGCGGGCGCTCGGCGCGGGTGGCTTTGGCATAACCTATCTCGCTGTCGAGATCCCGCTGGCGCGTCGTGTCACCATCAAGGAATACTTTCCCGTCGACTTTGCAGCGCGTAATGGCGCCGACGACGTTTGTCCGCGCTCACAGGAAAGCGCTGCCGACTACAGCTGGGGCCTCGATCGTTTCCTCGCCGAAGCGCAGACCCTGGCCAAGTTCAACCACCCCAACATCGTGCGCGTGTACCGCTATTTCCGCGACCGCAATACCGGCTACATCGCCTTGCATTTCGAGGAAGGATCCAGCCTCAAGGGCTGGTTGAAGGCCCTTGGTCGAGCGCCGCGTCAGGCCGAGCTCGATCGCATCGTGCCGCCCATGCTCGACGCGCTGGAGGTCATTCACGCCGCCGATTTCCTGCATCGCGATATCGCTCCCGACAACATCATCATCCGCCGCGACGGCTCGCCGGTGTTGATCGATTTCGGCTCTGCCCGCGCCGAAGTGGCGAAGCACTCAAAGACCGTGTCGGCTTTGGTGAAGCCCGGCTACAGCCCCTACGAGCAGTACGGCACCGACGGTCGCCAGCAAGGCCCTTGGACTGATATTTATTCGCTGGGCGCCACGCTCTATCAGGCCATCACTGGCAAGCGTCCGCCCGATGCACCGACGCGGATGATCCTGGACGAGTACGTGCCGGCTCGCGACGCGGCGCTGAGCAGCTATCGACCGGGCTTTCTCACAGCCCTTGATCACGCTTTGCGCCTGGAGCCGGGCAAGCGGCCGCGCACTGTCGCTGAATGGCGGGCGGAGCTCATGGCGCCGGCCGCCAAACGTCCAACCGCGCGCCAAATGCTGGCCGAGGCGTTGCAGCCAGCGAAGCCAGCGGCACCGCCACCACCGCCGGAACCGATCGTCATTCCAGCCGAGCCACCGCCACCACTGCCACCGGTGCAAGTGCCACGGGTGGAGGCCGCGCGCGTCCAGATGCAGCAGCCGGCCGCGCGACAACCGGGGCTCATTGCTGAATTTCTGAAGGGTTGGAGCGGTGGGTCGGGGGCGGGCGAGGCGGCCGCCACGCCAGTGCCAGTCGCGCCGCCGCGTGCGGCACCGGCGCCGCATGCCGCACCACCTCCACCCCCACGAGCTGTTGTCGTAACGCCGCCGCCAACCCCGGTGCCAGAGCGGCGGGCGCCTCCACGGGCGATCCGCTTCGGCAGCCGTACCCGCTGGCGCGGTCTGGCGGCGAAGTTGGCCCTTGGCCTCGGCATCGCCGCAGTCGCGGTCTCGCTGCAGGATCGTTCGCCCGCGCCAACGAAGGTTGAAATTAAGGGCGAGACGACGGTGCTGAGCCAAAGCGGGGAAACGGTGCCGATCGGCCAGCTCAAAGGCCATCGCGGCACCATTACCAGCGTGGCATTTTCGGCAGATGGCCGCCAGATCGTCACCGCGGCCGAAGACGCCCGGTTGCGGGTGTGGAATGCCGCGACACGGGTGACTCTGACCACCATCGAGTTGGATAACGGCGCGGCCGCAAGCCTCGCCGTTGAGGGGCGGCGCGCAGTCACTGGGCATCGAGATGGCAGCGTCGTCGTGTGGGATCTCGACAGCGGCCAGAAGGTTACCAGTTTCAAACGTAATGGCGCCGGCGTTCTGGCGGCAACCTTCATGGGCGACGGCAACAAGATTGCGGCCGCAGCCAGCGACGGCGTCGTCGCGCTGTGGGATGCGAAGGCCCCGGCGGCTCCGGTGCACGTGCTCGACGGTCATGACGGCGCTGTGCAGGGGCTCGGCTATTCCGGCCGTGGCGGCCATTTGGCGAGTGCAGGCGCCGACAAGACGATCCGCCTGTGGGCCATGTCCGGACCGACGCTGACCCGCGTCTACAAGGGCCATAACGAAGCCATCGATGCCTTGGCCATGACCGTTGATGGTCGCAAGCTGGCGTCGGCCAGTGCCGATGGCGAGATCCGGATCAGTTCGACGCAATCGAGCCGCACGCACTTCAAGATGCGCGTTGCGATCGGCCGCATCACGGCGCTGGCGTTCTCGCCGGACGGCGAATTGTTGGCGTCCGTTGGCGAAGACGGCATCGTCCGCCTTTGGGACGTCAAGCGCGGCCGCATCCTGCGCTCGCTGCAGAGCCATACGGGCGGGCTACGCGCAATCGTCTTTTCGCCGGATGGGCGGCGCGTGGCCGCCGCCGGTAACGATGGACTCGTGCGCCTCTGGGACGCCAGCGTGCCGCGTCCGGGAACGTGATCCCCTTGATGCCAGTTGGTGCCAACGACCGGGCCACGGCAACAGGCCCGGGGCTGGCGGCCCCGAGCCTGTCTCCGCGGATCGCCTTCGATTAACCGCCGCGGCCAACCTCCATCAACAGTTTCTCCGTGCGTGCCTCCTCGATGCGCGATGCGAAGCGTTTGGCCTCGTGCTCATCGCGAACGGTCTTGGCGAGCGTGAACGTGGAGCCGATCAACAATACGCTCGACATCATCATGTAGCCTTTGGCGATCAGCTCGACCGGCATGGCCCAGATGCCGAGCGCCGTCATGAAGATGGCGACGCCGAACTGGGCGTAGGTGAAGGTGATCCAACCACCGGTGTTGGCGCTGGCGGCTGGATTGACGGGAAGACTGCTCATGGGAAAACTCCTGGCTGCGGGTTGAGGCTCGACTTCGACTGAGGTTGTGTTGATGGGCGTCGTGGTGCGCGCAAATCGTCTGATGCGTTCCGGTTCCATGGCGCTCACTTGGTCTCGGGCTGTGTAGGCTTGGTGGCAGTCCGCTGGCGGAGGCGCGCGAGAACGTCATCGGGTTTGGTCTTGAGGCTTGGACCGAAGCCGGCGGCCGCGAGCCGGTCATCCAGCACCTTGCCTGAGGCTTCGGCATCGAGCGCTTCACAGGCTTCGGCAAAGTCCTCTGATTTCATGTGGCCTTCGCGAATTTTGGCGAGCGTCGCTTCGGCCTCGCGCAGGGAACCTGTTCCAGTGGCCAGGGCACGGCGTCCATTGGCTCCGGCGCGTCGCAAGGCTTCCTGAGCGCGGGCGATCTCAAGACCGCGGCGTAGATCCACGAGGCGTTTGCGGCCGTCCTCGGAAAGTTGCCGCAGGCGCGCGATATCGACGTCGAAGCGCTTCATCGAAGCGGTTCGCTCCGTGCGCTCATCCTCGGTCGCGGCAATGACGGTGGCGGCCTCGCGGGCCAGATCCTCGCGGCCACCCGTCAACGCGTCGCCGGCAGCATGCTCCAACTCGGCGATGCGCTGATTGAGGGCCTCCACCGCGCGGGCTTCGGAGGCCCGGTGGGCCATGGCGCAGGCCAACTCCTTCTTCGAGTGCTCCAGCGCGCCGGCCGCATCGCGTAACTGCTGCTCGAGAATGCGCAGTGCATTGGCGTCGAATACGGCCTGTTCAGCCTCCGCAGCAGCACCTCTGACCAGTGTCGTCAGCATTTTGAACATGGGGGACTCCAACTAGATGTCTCAGTTTCAAGGGATGCCACGTGGGTCTGGCCCCTGGCATCGGTGTGGGCAGAACTGAGCGCGCACGGGGTGCCGCAGCAGAGAGCAGTGAATGGGAGGCGGTACGTTCTGCGACAGAAACCAGTGAACTCAGTTCATAAAGGCAGTTATAGCGCCGCCGTGAACTGAGTTCAAGACTGAATGTGAACTCAGTTCATGTTTCCGCGAATCTAGGTTAATTAATGTCGGTGGAAACGTGTTGCCAAGGCCGGCGTATTGTCGAATGGAGCCCAACCCATGACTGATCCAACTTATCGGGAGCGACTGCGCGATGAGGTGTTGGTCATTGCAACCAGGCTGGTGGAAGCGGAGGGGCTCGACGCGCTGCAAGCGCGCCGAATCGCCAAAGAGGCGGATTGTGCCGTCGGCAGCCTCTACAATGTCTTCGGCGATATCGACGGCCTGATATCAGCGGTGAACGGGCGGACTCTTGGCAGATTGGGGGAGCAGTTGAGCACTGCCCTTGGGGACGCCAAGGACGGTGATGTGCGCGCACGCTTGCTCGCGTTGGCCCTCAGCTATGTCCGCTTCGCCGTGAACAATCGCCGGGCCTGGGACGCGGTGTTCAAACATCGCCGCGCTGCCGGCAACCCCGTTCCGCAGGCTTATGTGGACGATCAACTCCGCCTGATTGCGGTCATCGAGGGCGTCATCGCCGGGCGGAGTGTAGACGCAGGCACGCGTGGCACTCAGGCCCGGGCGCTCTTTGGCGCCATCCACGGGATCGTGTCCCTGGCTCTGGATGATCGCCTGGGAGGCATCGCGCGGGCGGAGTTGGAGCCACAGGTCCGCTTCATGGTCGATGTCATTACGCGCGGTCTGCCCACGCCAGCACCGACGACGTCATGATGCAGGAGACAATACAACGCCGGGAATCAACCGCCGCGGCGTGTCGCCTGTTGCGGATTATCGAGTGCTCTGATGATCGTGGCCAGATCATTGAGAAACTGCTCGCGCTGCTTGCCAGGGAGAACTGCCAGCAAACGATCGTCGACGCGCTTGACGACGGGTTCCGAGCCGCGCAGCACACGCCAGCCCTCCTCCGTCAATTTGACCGCGTAGGCGCGCGCATCCTCTTTAGTACGCCGGCGCTGCAGTAGGCCCTTCTTGAGCATGCGCCGCACGATATCAGCCAATGTCGAACGATCGACGCCCGTCAATTCGACGAGGTCGGTCTGACTGAGCCCTTCGTTCAAGGACACCGCGACGAGCACGGCATATTGACGGGGGGTCAGGTCATTCTCGCCCATTTCTGCAGCAAAGATGTCCCCGGCGCATTGCCCGGCACGGTGCAGCAGATGGATGGGTGACCTCTCGAGCCGCCCGGCGATCGAGTCCCGTTTGGTCGGGTCTAATTTCTTGCTAGACATTTTTTTGATTTCGGCTGGAGGTGAGGAAAGAGACATGTGGGACCTGACGCACACTCTACCGTCGACTAGAGAAACACATGCTACATTACAATGAAAATAACGTCTAGTGCCTCGTACTTCCAAGCACTTTTTCCATAGTTGTTGCAGTCCAGCGTGGAAGCCGCGACCCAAACTACACCTGACAGCGGTAAATCTTGAGGCTGATTTAGTTGTCTTCGGTTTTCGCCGAATCTTGCTTGTGGGCAGTCAGCAATGCTTGCTGCGCGACGAAGAAGGCAATGGTCATCACAGGGAAACCGAAGAACTTGAAATTGACCCAGAAGGCTTCGCTGAAATTCCGCCAGACGACCTCGTTCATGCCTGCCATGGCGAGAAAGAACAGCCCGTAGCGGATCGACAGTAGTCGCCAACCCTGCTCGGTGAGATTGACGACTTCGCCGAGCAGATAGCGCAGCAGCGGTCGTCCAAAAAGAACGCCCCCGAATAAAACGGCCGCGAACAGAAGATTGATGATGGTCGGCTTCATCTTGATGAAGCTTGGGTCGTTGAACCAGAGCGTGAGGCCGCCAAAGCCGACCACGAGGGCGGTCGTCATCAGCAGCGTTACGGAGATGTGGCCGAGCAGGAGTCGCGACATGATCATCGAGATGACTGTCGCCACCATGATCAGTCCGGTTGCCCAATAGATGCCGGCTACGAAATAGGTGACGAAGAAGATCAGCACTGGTCCCAGATCCAGCGCCATCTTCTGCAATTGTTGCGGACTGACCTCCGCATTGGCGGTTGCCGCCTTGCTGTCGTTGACCGGCTTGTTGTCGCTCATTGGGAGTATTCCCTCGGCCTGACCACGGCCGTTGTCGCCGCAGGCAACGCCGACCACGATGGCGCAGCTGCAAAGCGTGGCATCAGCACACGAAGACGGGCTTCGCTCAAGGCGCTCTGGTGGAACCAACGGCGGCAGTGACCGGGTCGGGCAGTCGATACTGCTGGAGTACACGTACTTGCCACCAGAAGAAGACGGCCGTCAGGGGCATGATGATGAACAGCTTGAAGAGAACCCAGATGTCGATGCCGGTGAGAACCCGGTCCATGGCCTCGATTTCCACGCCATCAAAGGCGAGGCGCACGACCTCGTTGATAATGGCCGTGAACAGGAAGAACCAAGCCACGTTGCGGGTCATCTTGTGCCAACCGACGGGCGTGTAGTGGAACGTCTTGCCGAACACGAAGTAGAAGAAGTTGCGGTTCGTTTGCAAGCCGACCCAGAGCATGATCGCAACCAGCGTGTTGAAAATCGTAACCTTGAGCTGCACCCACATGGTGTCGCCCGTATAGAGCGCCAGAAAGCCGAAGGTGATGCTCACGGCGCCGGCAATGAACGGCATGATGGGCGGGCGACCTAGCACCAACAGGGACAGCAGGAGAGACAGGACAGTCGAGATGATCAACGACCACGTACCGGCTTCGACACCGGCCACGCCGTTGACGATGAAGAAAATCACCAGCGGCCCGATCTCGCCGATGATGTTGACAGTCTGCTCGCTATTGAACGGATACCAGTGCTTGGTCCCACTCGTCGTCGTCACGGGCTTGTCCCTTCTCGTGCCGGAGTTTTGCAAATGCCGGTTTCTTGTTGTGGTTCAGTCTAGTTGAGAGCGATGGCTCGCGCAAACTCATCGGCATTGAAGGGCTGCAAGTCGTCCACACCCTCACCAACACCGATGAAATGCACGGGAAGTCCGAATTTGGCGGCAATCGCGACCAGGATGCCGCCGCGCGCCGTTCCGTCGAGCTTTGTCATGACGAGGCCCGTTACACCGGCCCTATCCTGAAAAACCTCGACCTGTGAGAGGGCATTCTGCCCGGTCGTTGCGTCGAGAACGAGGAGAACATCGTGCGGCGCTGTGGGATCCACTTTGCGCATAACGCGAATGACTTTCTCCAATTCCTCCATAAGTGCCTGCTTGTTCTGCAGCCGGCCCGCGGTATCGACCAGGACCACATCATAGCCACCGGCCTGGGCGTCCTTGACGGCGTCGAACGCGAGACCTGAGGCGTCCGAGCCTTCGGCCCGCGCCAGAACCGTCGCCCCGGTGCGCTCACCCCAGATTTTCAGCTGATCGATCGCTGCCGCCCGGAATGTGTCGCCAGCAGCCATCATGACTTTCTTGTCGCCGCGTGCGAACTGCTGCGCCAGCTTGCCGATGGTCGTGGTCTTTCCGGTGCCATTGACGCCGACCACCAGGATGATGTGTGGCTTGTGCGTCCCATCGATAATCAACGGCTTGGCGACAGGCGCCAGCACGCGCTCCACCTCGCCCGCGAGCACCGCCTTGACGTCCTCCGGGGATATCCCCTTTTCATAGCGCCCTTTCGCCAGGGCCGTGGTGATGCGCATAGCCGTATCGACACCGAGATCCGCTTGGATCAGAAGATCCTCGAGTTCATCGAGGGTATCAGCGTCGAGCTTCCGTTTGGTGAACAGCCCGGTGATGCCGTCCGAGAGCTTGGACGACGTCTTGGTCAGGCCGTCCTTGAGTCGCTGAAACCAGCCTTTTTTAACAGTTGGCTCGGAAGGCTCGGGCGCTGCGTTAGCCGCGAGCGCTGCCGGTGCGAGGCCGGGACGCGGCACAGATGCCATCGGGTCGACGGTATCCGGCGCTTCAAGGGGAGCCAATTCAGCCGTTGCGTCAACGGCTTCTGGAGCGTCAACCGCTGGCGGAGCCACGGGCTCGGCGATATCCTCGCCACGTCCGCCAAACAGGCTCCTGAGGAAGCCTCGCTTCTTTGGGGCCGGCTCACTCATGGTGCCACCTCGGCGGCCAGCCGCGACCCATCATGGGCGAGCAGGTGCGCGCGCACGACAACACCCGCAGGAAGTCCTGCGATCGCGACCTCGCTGAAATCGGGTGCCCGCCCCATGCCCGCCATCTCCATCAGGACGTCCACTGTGCGTCCGACTTGGCCCGAAAGATGGCGAAGACGTGCCTCGGCAGCCTTTTGCCGCAGGCGCGCGGCCCGCTCCTTCACGATGGGGCGTGGGGTCTGTGGCATTCTTGCCGCAGGTGTGCCTTGGCGGGGCGAGTAGGGGAACACATGCAGCAACGCCAAACCACAGTCATCCACAAGGTCGAGCGTGCGCTGGAACATGTCTTCGGTTTCGGTTGGGAAACCAGCGATCAAGTCGGCACCAAAGGCAATGTCGGGGCGGAGTTTGCGGGCTGCGGCACAGAATGCGATTGCATCGGCCCGCAGATGGCGTCGCTTCATGCGCTTCAAGGTCAGATCGTCGCCCGCCTGCAAGGATAAGTGCAGATGCGGCATCAGCCGCGGTTCCTCGGCGAGCGCCGTCATCAGGTCCAAATCCGCCTCGACATGGTCGATGGAGGAAATGCGAAGTCGTTGCAACTCGGGGACATGCTGCAGGATCTGCCGCACCAGACGGCCGAGCCGCATCTCGCCCGGGAGATCGCCGCCGTAGGACGTGAGATCGACGCCTGTCAGCACGACTTCCGCATAGCCGCCCTCAACCAGACGTCGGACCTGCGCCACCACTTCACCAGCCGGCACCGACCGCGATGGCCCCCGACCGTAAGGGATAATGCAGAAAGTGCAGCGGTGGTCGCAACCGTTCTGCACCTGCACATAAGCGCGGGCGCGGTTACCGAAGCCATCGATCAGGTGTCCCGCCGTCTCCCGCACCGACGTGATGTCATCGACCTGGACCCGTTCACTGCCCGTGATCGCCAGCGCGGCCCAGGTTTCCGGCAGGGTCTTGCTTCCGTTGCCGAGGATATGGTCGACCTCGGGCATGTCGGCGAACCGTTCGGGTTCGGTCTGGGCGGCGCACCCCGTCACAATCAGGCGCGCCCATGGGTTTTCGCGTCGCGCTCGGCGAATGGCCTGTTCGGCCTGTCGTACCGCTTCCCTTGTTACGGCGCAGGTATTGACGATGATCGCATCGCCAAGTCCGGCCGCGCTGGCATGGCGCCGCATCACCTCGGCCTCGTAGGCGTTGAGGCGACAGCCGAAGTTCAGCACGGCGGGTTCGCTCGCCTGCGGCGTTACGGGCGGATTACTCATCCCGGCGGCGCCACGCTCAGGAAACGATCGAGTTCGATCCGCTCTTGCCGCTCCAACTCGGCGGGGCCGGTCATGACGATCTGGTCGTCACTTTCCCGCCACTCGATATGCAGCGGTCCGCCCGGCACGGTCACCGTCACGCGACGGTCCGTGAACTTGAGCCGGACGGCACACACCGCCGCCGCACACGCCGCCGAGCCGCAGGCTCTGGTCAGCCCGGCGCCGCGCTCCCATGTCCTGAGCGTAATGGCATCCCGTGCCGTGACGTGCGCCAGTGAGATATTGGCGCGATCGGGAAAAATCGGGTGATTCTCGAGCAGGGGGCCGAAGCGATCGAGCTGATAGGCCGTGACGTCGTCGACCCAGAAGATAGCGTGTGGATTGCCAACATTGACGACGGACGGCGAATGCAGGATCGGATTATCGATGGGGCCGATCTGCAACTCGATGCGTTTGGTGTTGTGGAAGGGCTCGCTGAGCGGAATGTCGGCCCACCCGAACCGCGGTGCCCCCATCTCGACGCTGATCCGCTCGCCCGGTGGGCCCTCGCTGGCCACCGCAAGGACACCGTTAACGGTCTCGTAGCTCTGGGGTAGCACGGCACCGGCGCGCTGATCGAACAGCACCACGCAGCGCATGCCGTTGCCGCACGCACCGGCCTCCGAGCCGTCGGTGTTATAGATGTGCACATAGGCCCCGGTGCCAGGCGCGAGGGGATCGTGCAGCGCCATCAGCTGGTCGAACCGCCAACCGGGCATTGTCGCGATCCGGCGGGCTTCGTCCGCGGTCAAAATCCGCTGCGTTCCGCGCAAGTCGAGCACCACGATCTCGTTGCCGAGCCCGTTCATTCTGGCGATGGTGATGGCGGCCGCTGTCGTCATGGCACCTTATATGGCGGCGTGGGGTGGCAAGACAAACGATAAGCGAGACCAAATATGTGTGATCGCAGCGCACCAGACACTGGCCGGGATCGCTGGACCACAGAGGGTGCTCCATCGGACTGGGTGCAGAGGTACTTGCCGCTCGTTGCCCGTGGTGGCGACGTGCTTGATGTCGCTTGCGGATCAGGCCGGCATCTGCGGCACGGGTTGTCGAGCGGCTATCGCATGATCGGCATTGACCGAGATCTGTCGCGCATCTGCGCACGGGGGGCCGAGACGGGGCTCGAACTGATCGCGGCCGATCTGGAGGACGGCTCGTCCTGGCCGCTCGGGAACCGGCGCTTCGCTGGCGTCATCGTCACCAACTACCTTTGGCGACCACTCCTCCCCACCATTCTGGCTGCGGCCGCTCCCCATGGCGTGGTCATTTACGAAACCTTTGCTGCTGGCAATGAGCGCTTCGGTCGGCCAAAGAATCCTGATTTCCTCCTCCGCCCCGGGGAACTCATCGACATCGTCCGCCCAGCGCTCGCCATCATTGCCTACGAGCATGTGCATCTGACAGGTCCGGATCGCATCGTGCAGCGGATCGCTGCGGTGGCACGGGGCCATCCATTGGCATGCGAGCTTCTTGGGCCGGTGTGATGTGGACTGCGCAGCCCCGGCCGGTCATGGCGGCGCCAAACGAACCGAGGCACTGATGTCGTCTTGCGTACCGACCAGAAGAGGGGTGCTGATTGGCGCCGCCACCACTGTGTTGGCAGTCCCCAGCCGAGGTCAGGCCTTCCAGACCCGCGCACCAAGTGTGGCGCCAACCCACGTCCGCGTCGAAACTGTCACCGGGGGGGTGGAGTTCCCATGGGGATTACAGTTTCTCCCCGGGGGGCGCTTCCTGGTAACCGAACGGCCCGGACGTATCCGCATCATTGCCAGGGACGGTGCGGTGTCACCGCCATTGACAGGTGTGCCGAAGGTTGCGGCCACCGGGCAGGGCGGCATGCTCGATGTGGCGCTGGCCCCGGACTACATGGTCTCTGGTCTCGTCTATTTCGCTTACGCCGAGCCGCGCGAAGGTGGGCGCAATGGTACGACGGTGGCGCGGGCGCGTCTGCGGCCCGATGGCGAGCGGCCGGGGCTTGACACCTTCGAAGTGATTTTCCGCCAGTTGCCGGAGTTTGCCGGTGGCCTACATTTCGGCTGCCGGCTCGCTTTCGCGTCAGATGGAAAGCTTTTCGTCACCCTCGGCGAGCGATTTCAGAAAGAAGGCGCGCAGGATCTGACGCGGCATTGGGGGAAGGTGGTGCGACTCAATCCGGACGGCTCCGTACCCGCTGACAACCCGTTTGTCGGCCGCAGTGATGCCCGACCGGAAATCTGGAGCTACGGCCACCGCAATCCTCAATCGGCCGCCATCCACCCCGAGACCGGCAAGCTCTGGATCGTTGAGCACGGGCCGCAAGGTGGCGATGAGATCAACGTGCCGCTCAGGGGGCGCAACTACGGCTGGCCGGTGATCGGATACGGCATCGACTACTCCGGCGCCCGCCTCCATGCGACGACGCAGCGGGCCGGCATGGAGCAGCCGATCTACTATTGGGCGCCCTCCATCGCGCCGTCCGGAATGGCATTCTATGACGGCGCCGCATTTCCGGGATGGCGGGGCAATCTTCTGGTCGGTGCGCTGGCTGGTCGCGCGCTGCACCGGTTGGTTCTCGACGGGGAACGTGTAGTGGGGGAGGAAGTTCTGTTGCTCGATCAGGGCCGTCGCATCCGGGATGTGCGTGTGGCGGTGGACGGCCGTGTTTATCTCCTGACGGATAGCGCCGATGGCCAGCTGCTCAGGCTCGTTCCGTAGCGACGCTGGCTGGATTATGCTGCTGCAACTCAGAAAAGGGATTGCGCTGGAGCCAATTATGGTTGTTCACTGACGGACGTCTGAAGGGCATTACAGAGCAGTGGACGGGCGCTGTCGCCACAAATTCGCGTCAATCCTGTAGGCAGACCATGTCAGCGTGGCTCGCAAGTGAGCAACAAATCAGGGAGAGTGGGTTCTATGAACATTGTGTCCATGGCGGCGCAGTATCTGACGCCGATGATCATCGACAAGATCGCATCCTCGCTTGGGATCACGAGCCCGTTGGCGCAGAAGGCGATTGCCGCCATTCTGCCGACCATCCTTGGCAGCCTCATGGGCTCATCGCAGAAGCCTGACGGCTTGAAAAATCTCACCGACATCCTCGGCAAGCAGGATACCAGCATGCTGGGCAAGCTTGGCGATTTGATCGGTGGCCCCACGCAGGGGAACATGATCAACGCGGGCACCAATGTGCTCGGTTCCTTGCTCGGCAACTCGGCACTCGGCTCGTTGACCGGCGCCCTCGGCAAGTTCGCAGGCATCGGAGAGGCGCCGACGAAGGGCCTGCTGGGTCTCGTCGGACCCGTGGCACTTGGCGCTCTGGCGAAACAACAAAAGGACAGCGGCCTCGATGGGGCCGGTCTTGCCAAGATGCTGCTCGGGCAGAAGGATAACATCTCGGCGGCGATGCCGGCCGGTTTCGCTGATCTGTTGAAGGGTACGGGTCTGCTTGACTCGCTGGCCCCTGCCGCAGCGCCACGCCCGGTCCAACAGGCAGCGCCGGCCCAGCCTGCGGCAGCCCGCCCGGCCCAGCCGACTCCGGCCGCGGCCTCTCCGGCTCCTGCTGCGCCGTCATATACGGCTGAGCCGCCGCGTGCGTCCGGGGGCGGCAGCTGGTTGCCGTGGGCCGCAGCCCTCGGTGCGCTGTTGTTCGGCGGCTGGTACTTCCTGTCCGGCGCGCGCGGGCCGTCGTTGCCGGCGGCTCCTGCGATCACCTTCAACAACCAGAATGTCGGGGCGCAGGTCGGTAGCGTGGTCGAAGGCTTGCGCGGTACACTCGGAAGCATCAAGGACGAAGCCACCGCCAAGTCCGCGCTGCCCCGCCTCCAGGAAACCCTGAAGCAACTCGACGGCATCAACACGATGCGCGGCAACATGCCGGCCGAGGCCAAGAAGGGTCTCGCCGCCTACATCGCCCAGTTGCTGCCGATCATCCGCCCGATGATCGACAATGCGCTAAAGACCGCGGGTGTCGGGCCGGTGGCCAAGCCGGTGCTGGACAACATCTTGAACCGTCTCGACACCATGTCGAAGGGCTGATCTGCCTCTCACACGTCGCCTTGAGGCAATCGCAATGGGCCGCTCCGGAGACATCCGGGGCGGCCTTTCTGCATGGTGGGGCCGTGACGGGCACAGGTCTGCCGGCTTGCCACGCGCGTGCGTCGGCGTATGCTCGACTGCAATCAACAAACGACTCTTGCGGAGGAGATCCCATGCCAGCCAACAAGCGGTGGAAGCAGCGCCCGGAGAACTCGACCTGGGGTGATTACGGCCCGGACGATCAGCTGGGCCGCCTCAACGAGGTAACGGCCGAGAAGGTCAAGCAGGGTATCGCCGAGGTGAAGACCGGGCAGACCTTCTGCCTGTCGATGCCGCTGGATTATCCTGGCGGCGCCGTTCTCAATCCGCGCCGCCATCCCCCGCAGATCCGACCGACACTGCGCGGCGAAAAACCCAACTGGGGCTACCGTGCCGAGTGGGACCACCCCGGCATGACCGACGTCATCAACGACGACATGGTTCTCCTGCATCTCCAGTATTCGACACAGTGGGACACGCTCGCTCACGTCGGCGCACTCTTTGATGCCGACGGCGACGGCAAACCCGAAGTCGTCTTCTACAATGGCTATCGCCTCGGTCATGAAATCGTCGGTCCGACCGATCCGAAGCAAGCCGGCGGCGTGCCCGGCACCATGGTGCCAGCCATCGGCACCTCGTCGGCCAATGCACTGGGCGTTGAGAACATGGCGCAGAAGTGCATCCAGGGTCGCGCCGTCATGGTCGACCTAGAGGCGCATTTCGGCAAGGCCAAGAGGGCCGTCGGCTATGACGACTTGATGCGCATCTTCGCCGCCGACGGCATCAAGATCCTGCCCGGGGATCTCGTCTGTTTCCGCACCGGCTTCGACGAGGTGATCTTCGATGGCAAGAAAAAGCCGGACGAGCACAAGCTGCATCACTCCTGCTGCGGTCTCGATGGATCCGACCAGAAACTCCTGCAGTGGGTGACGGAGTCGAAGGTTGCGGCCCTCATCTCCGATAACTACGCCGTCGAGGTGCACAACGCACCGATCAAGCCCGGCCAGTGTGTGATGCTGCCGCTGCATCAGCACGCGCTGTTCAAGACCGGCGTCAATCTTGGCGAAATCTGGCGCCTGTCGGAGTTGGCAAATTGGCTGCGCAAGAACAACCGCTCCAATTTCCTGCTGACCGCGCCACCGTTCAATCTCCCCGGCGCCGTCGGCTCCCCCGCCAACGCGATTGCTACGGTGTGACGTAGGGCAGGCGACAATCAGGGTGCTGCACACGATCAGCGCGGCGCTGGAGCGCTTTCCACGTTGGGTAAGAGCAGCGCGACCCACCATCCAGGGCACGGGAACACTAACGTTTGCGCTAGCGAGCATGAACGATCGGAGAAAAGGGGATGAATGAGCAGCGCCAATCACCCGCTCTATGGCGGTTGGTTGTGTTGTTCCTTGCCCTGGTGATGCATGCCATGCCGGCTGCTGCAAAGTCGAAGGCATCGCCACGAGAGTTCATTGACCGATCCGTCGAGGCGCTGAAGCTGATGTCTCCCAATTGGAACATCAAGATCCTCGACGAGTGGACCTTGCAAGTCGCAATAGACGACGCGGAAAAGTGGTTGTTCGATATCGGAAATGCCTTCCGGGCCTACCATTCTGAGCCTCACGAACTTCATGAGGCTGTAAGCAAGTACGTCAATGCTTTGGCTAAATTGATTGAACAGTCCGCGAAGTCGGCCACAGTCGAGGATGTTGTAGCCTTGGTGCGTAATTGCGAGGAGTTGAAACAGTGGCAGGAGCGCGATGAGAGCAATCGTAGTCACCAGGCGCGCCTCATTGTGGATCGTTTCGTCGGAGAGTTGTGCATCACCTACGGGATCGACCGGCAGTCAACCATCTCCTACCTGAACGATGATGTGCTGCGAGAGGTGGGGCTCTCGCGCAAGGACCTTCGGGCCAAGGCGGTGGAGAATCTGAGGCTAAAAATCAAGCCTGCTGAAATTGACAAGGGTGACGGTTTCTATCTTGTCGGAACCAATGATGGCCACACGTCAGGCTTGATGCTGCTGGATGAGTTTTGGGATATCGAGAAGGTGGCGGTTCTAGGAGACTACATTGTATTCCCCGTGTCTCGTGATTCGATGGCTATCGTAGGGAGTCGGAGTCGAATCCGGCAACAAATAGCAGCCAAAGCCCAAGAGTTGGTGCGCGATGAACCATATCCTTTAAGTGCAAACGGATATGAGCGGCGCGACAACAAGTGGATCCTTTGGCAAGGCAAGTGAGCGACCCAACCAGCGGCGATTTGTGAGACAACCACCCCATGCCCAACTCCCCCGCTCCTGAAGGTTACACCACGTTGATGCCGTATCTGCGCGTGCGCGGCGCTGATGACGCGGTGGCGTTCTACAAGGCTGCGTTCGGGGCCAAGGTGCGCATGCGCCTGACCATGCCGGACGATAGGCTTGGCCATGCCGAGTTGCTCATTGGCGGCGCAGTGCTGATGCTTTCCGATGAGTTCCCCGAGATGGGTATCGTCGGGCCAAAGGCACTGAAGGGAACGACGGTGACGCTGATGCTCTACGTGGCCGATGTCGACAAGGCCCTGGCGAAGGCGGTTGCGGCAGGCGCCAAGGTTCTGGCTCCAGCCAAGGACGAGTTCTACGGTGATCGCACGGCCAAGATCGAGGACCCCTTCGGTCACGTCTGGTCCCTGCAGAAACAATTGGAAAAGCTGACGCCGAAAGAAGTGCAACGGCGGCTCGATCAGATGATGTCGGGGGGCACAGATGCTCCGCCGTCGAAGCTTTCACGCAGCAAGAAGAAGAGCTGATATGACCGTCTCCTCCCTGACGCCGTTTCTCAATCCGAAGTCCGTGGCCATCATCGGTGCCTCGAACGAGGTCAACAAGGTTGGTGGCCGGCCGCTGCACTACTTGAAAGAATACAAGTTCAAGGGCCCCATCTACCCCATCAATCCCGGCCGCAAGGAAGTGCAGGGTTTGCCTGCCTTTGCCAGCCTCGAGTCGTTGCCCGCGGTGCCCGAGTTGGCGCTGGTGGTGGTGCCGGGTGACGCCGCCGTCGCAGCGATCAAGGATTGCGCCAAACGCGGCGTGAAAGCCGCCATCTGCATCACCTCAGGTTTCGGCGAGACCGGCGATCCCGCAGGCGTTGCCAAGCAGAAAGAAATGGTGGCCGCCGCCCGTGCCGCAGGCATGCGCATGGTCGGGCCGAATACACAGGGCTTGGCCAACTTCTCCAATGGCGCCGTGTGCAGCTTTTCGACCTTCTTTACAACCGTGCGCCCGCGCGACGTACCCATCGCCGTGGTCAGCCAGTCCGGTGCCATGAGCGCCATCCCCATCGGCCTGCTCAATGAGCGGGGTTTGGGTGCCCGCTATTCGCTCGCCACCGGCAACGACGCCGAAGTCAACGTGCTGGAGATGGCGACAGCCGCCGTCTCTGATCCCGAGATCAAGCTGCTGCTGCTCTATCTCGAGGGCATGCCACGGCCAGATCTGTTGGCCACGCTCGCGGAGACCGCACACAAGAACGGTGTCTTTGTCGTCGCGTTGAAGTCGGGACGCACGGCGGCAGGAGCCCGCGCCGCCGCTTCCCATACGGGTGCGCTCGCCAACGAGGACCGCGTCGTCGATGCCGCCTTGAAACGAGCGGGCATCTGGCGCGTCAAGGATATCGCCGGTCTCGTCTCGGCAGCGGAACTCTACCTCAAGGGTTGGAAGCCCTCGGGCCGCCGGTTCGTCACCATCTCGGGCAGCGGCGCCACCGGTGTCATGAGCGCCGACGCAGCCACTATGGCGGGCCTCGATGTGGTAAAATTCGATCCCACCACGCGGGCGACGCTCGACAAGATCCTGCCGTCGTTTGCCTCCGCCGCCAATCCGATCGATCTCACGGCGGCGCTGCTCTCCAACAACGGTCTGCTCGGCCAGATCCTGCCCGTCATCGCCAAGGCCGATGCGGCGGACTTGTTCAAGGTGGACATGCCCGTCTCAGGCCCCGGCTACGACATGAAGGCCTTTGCCAAGGATATCGCGGGCTTCAGCACGGCCACAGGAAAGCCTGTCGTCGTGGCCGGCTGGCAGGGCGATATCCCGGCTTCGTTCCGCAGCGAAGGCGTTCCCGTGTTCCCCCTCGAGGCCGAGGCCATCGAGGCGCTGGCCCAATTCGTTTCCCATCATGATCTGGTCGCCGAAGCCAAGACCCGGGCCCGTCCCGATTGGCGGCCGCACGCCGACGACAGCACTGTGCCCAAGACCAAGACGCTGAATGAAGCTGTTAGCCTCGCCATGATGGCCAAGGCCGGTCTCACGGTGGTGCCGCACCGCTTGTGCCGGACAGCGCAGGAAGCCGCCGCCGCCTGGCGCAATCTCGGCGGTGCTGTCGCCGTGAAGGGCTGCTCCAGCGATCTGCCGCACAAGTCTGAATATGGCCTGGTGGCCCTCGGTCTCGACGATGAAGATCGCATCAAGGCCGCCTTCACGGATATGCGGGCCAAGGTCGAGAAAGCCAAGGCCAGTTTCGACGGCGTCATCGTTGCGCGCATGACGAAAGGCCGGCGTGAGTTGATGATCGGCGCCCATCGTGACCCCTTCTTCGGGCCGGTGATTGTCGTTGGTGATGGCGGCAAGTACGTGGAAGCCATGCCCGACACGGTCATCCTGATGCCGCCGTTTACCGTCAAGGAGGCTCAAGCGGCCTTCGCAGGGCTGCGCTGTGCGCCCGTCTTGCATGGCGTCCGCGGCGAGCCGCCGATGGATCTGGAAGCGATTGCCCAGGCCGCCGTCAGCGTCGCCGCCCTGATGGCGCGCGATCCCCAGATCTTGAGCCTCGATATGAATCCGCTCATGCTGCAGGACCAGGGCAAGGGTTACGCCGTTGTCGACGCCGTCGTGGAAGCGGTCGACAAGGGAGACTGAACGGGTAGTCGATCCGTGCTCTGTCGACCATTAATTGATGGTGAACGTGCTCGTGCCATGGTGCGCCGGCAAAATAGGCGGGATCGGGGGATTCAATGTCTTCAGCAGTGATTTGGATGTTAGGGCTTGGCGCCAGCGTCGCGGCCCTGGTGCTGACGGCCGCCATGAAGCTGCCGCTGGTCCACATGGCTGTGGCTGCGCTGGTGAGCATTCTGGTGGCGCTGGCAGCCTTCCAGGAGGGCCGATCGATCGTCGGCGGACGTCAACAGGCCGGCATGCTGGCAAGCTCCAGCTTCCGCCATATGGGACTGATCTGGACCTGGGCCGCGCTGGCGCTGCTGGTGACCTACTCGTTCATCCTGCAATGGCGGGAATGGTGGCAGTATTTCATTGGCTTCATCGTGCTGGCGGGGCTGTGCCTGTTCATGTCGGCGACCTTGCGCAAGGACGCCGAGGCCAACGATGCCGATGCCACGATGTTCTCGGTCGGGCGCGTGCTGGCCATGATCCTGCTGATCACGGGCATCGCCGTAATGGTCGGATTGGCCATTCACGATGGCAAGACGTTTACGCTCGGTGGCAAACTGCTCAAGTTTGCGACCCTACCGAAGACGGGTGGATCGCAGGAGTGGGCCGCGAACAACATCTTCTTTTTCGGCGGGCTTGCGATCGCCGCGGTAAGTTGGAATGCTCTGTCGATCCTGAACAAGATCAAGCATTGACCGGGAGCCGGCTGTGATGGCGGACGGAAATACGGAGCAGCCAACCGTCTCCTCGACAGTGCAGGATCCCACGCATGCTCTGCTAGCCGTCGCGGTCGGTGCCGTCGCGGCGATGGTGTGGGCCGTGATGAAAGGTTATGGCGGTCTGGCGATCGTGCCGGCCGGCCTGTTCGTGTGCATTGCCATTTGGGCAGCAGTGCTCGCCAATCGCAATGATTGGCACGCTCAGTCCAGCGATAGCATGGGGCCGCTGCCCGTCCAGAACCGCTGCCTGCTTGCACTGGGCCGCAATAGTCGCATCATGGGCGCAGCCTACGCATTCTCCGCCTTCGCCATGCAACTCCTGTACGCCACGCCGTTGACCGGTCTGCGCTGGCAACATGGGTGGCAGTATGCGACGGCCTTCGCGCTGCTGGCCGTCCTCGCCTTCGAGTACGGTCGCCTGGTGCAGACGGCCGCTGCGACCACCCGGGCGTGGTTGGCAAGTTTGGCGGTGCCGCTGTTGATCGGACAGACGGTGTTTGCCGGAACCAGCCTGGCGTTTCTGACACTGAGCGGCAAGGTTTTCACCCGCCGGCCGGATTGGGCCGCGAACATGGTGTTCCTGTTCGCGACACTGATGGTCATGATGCTCGGCGGCATTGCGCTGCGCACGCATGCCGTCTTGAGCGAGCGCTGAGGGCATCGAAGGTGACGTTCAGCGGTCCTTGAAGCTCGGTTTCCGCTTCTCCACGAAGGCGGCCATGCCTTCCTTCTGATCTTCGACAGCAAACATCGAGTGGAACACGCGGCGCTCGAAGCGGATGCCTTCGCCGAGGGTGGTCTCGAATGAGCGGTTGACCGATTCCTTGGTCATCATGAGGATGGGCTGCGACATCGAGGCGATGGTCTCGGCCGATTTCAAGGCTTCATCGAGCAGCTTGTCGGCGGGTACGACCCGGCTCACCAAGCCGCACCGCTCGGCCTCGGCGGCGTCCATCATGCGGCCCGAAAGGCACATGTCCATGGCCTTCGCCTTGCCGACGAAGCGGGCAAGTCGCTGCGTGCCACCCGCACCCGGCATGACGCCAAGCTTGATTTCGGGTTGGCCGAACTTTGCCGTGTCGGCGGCGATGATGAAGTCGCACATCATGGCCATTTCGCAACCGCCACCGAGCGCGAACCCGGCCACGGCCGCGATGACGGGCTTGCGGGCGCGGGCGACGCGATCCCAATGACCGATGAAGTCCTCCTTGAAGGCCTGCATGTAGGATTTCGACTGCATCTCCTTGATGTCCGCGCCGGCAGCGAAGGCTTTCTCGCTGCCCGTAATGACGATGCAACCGATACCTTCGTCGGCCTCGAACGTGTCGAGGGCCTGGCCGAGTTCGCCGATCAAGGCGGCATTGAGTGCATTGAGCGCATTGGGACGATTGAGCCGGATCAGCCCGACCTTGCCCTTGGTCTCGACGATGATGTTCTGGAAGCTCATGGGGGTGGTCCTTTGCGTGGTGTGGCGGCCATGGTTTGGGTCTTGGGAGAAGCCTTTAGCCCGAACCTTGGCGACGGGCCAGAGACTCCGGTAACTCGCGGTTAGGCCGGCCACTTGTGGCGAAGGCCCTGGGGTGGCAGTCTCGCTGGCACCCAATCAGGCCCCTCGCATCGCAAGGACAGGTCCCATGAAGGTGAAGCGCATCGAGCACGTCGCCATCGCGGTCAAGAGTATCGCCGCCATGCGGGAGATTTTCGAGCAGAAGCTCGGCCTTGAGATGGAGTACGAGGAGGAGTTGCCCCAGTACAGCACCAAGCTGGCCATGTTTCCGATCGGGGAGACGTATCTGGAGCTGCTGCAGTCGGACAAGCCGGGCACAGGCACCTCGAAGTGGATTGCGGAACGGGGCGAGGGGCTGTTTCATCTATGTCTTGAGGTCGAGGACATCGAGGCCGCCTTGGCCGAGCTCAAGGGGCGCGGTGTCAAACTGATCGACGAGACGCCCCGCATTGGTCACGGCAACTCGCGCATTGCCTTTATCGATCCGAGTTCGACGGGCGGATTGTTGTTCGAATTGGTCGAGGCGCAGGCCGGCGCCCATCAGGGCAAGCACGCCGCCGAATGATGTCCGAGCGGGTTCCAGCAGCAACGGTTCTTTGAGCGGGAGACAACGCTATGCGTAATTCCAGGATTGATATCGTCCCGGCCTCCGGTGCGCTTGGGGCCGAGTTGAAGGGCATCGATCTGGCGCAACCGCTATCGCCTATGATGGCCGGCGAGATCCGTGGTGCGCTGGCTGAGCACGGCGTGATTTTCTTTCGGGACCAGGACCTGACCCCGGAGCAGCATATCGCCTTCGCCGAGCAGATCGCGCCGATCAACATCAACCGGTTCTTCAAGACGGCGCCCGGCTATCCGCAGATCGCGGAGGTGCGCAAAGAACCCGATCAGAAGAAGAACATCGGCGGCGGCTGGCACACGGATCACAGCTATGATCAGATTCCGGCGCTTGGTTCCATCCTTCTCGCACGCGAGGTGCCCGAGCGCGGCGGCGACACCATGTTTGCGTCCATGTGGCTCGCCTACGACAACCTCTCGGACGGGTTGAAGCGCACGCTCGAAGGGTTGCGGGCCGTGCATTCAAGCCGGCATGTGTTCGGGGCCAAAGCACAGTACAAGCGCGAAGTGGGTGATCGCCTGGGCAATGCGGAGGCGGCCACACAGGATGCCGTGCATCCCGTGGTGTTGCGCCATCCGGAAAGCGGCCGCAGGGTGCTCTATGTCAACCGGGCTTTCACGACGCATTTCGAGGGTTGGACGGAGGAAGAGAGCAAGCCGCTGCTCGAGTATCTCTATGCCCACGGTGCGCGGCCAGAATTCCAGACGCGCTTCCAGTGGAAGGAAGGATCCATCGCCATCTGGGACAATCGTTCGACCTGGCATCTGGCGATCAATGACTATCACGGTGCGCGCCGCCTCATGCACCGTATCACGCTCGAAGGCACGCCGCTCGGCTGAGCAGTGCTGCCGCAGCAACGAAGTTTGATTCAAGGGAGAGACGCATGGACGTCGGTTTCATGATGGTGTTCGCCAGCTACGGCTGGGACAACTGCTCGGATAAACGCGTGTGGGACGAGGAAATCAAGCTTGCACGTCTCGCCGCTGATTCAGGATTCGATTGCCTGTGGTCTGCTGAACATCACTTCAACGATTACTCGTTCGTCCCCGACAACCTCGCCCTGATGACGTACCTGACGGCGAAGTGTCCCAACATCGACGTCGGCACGGCGGCTGTCATTCTGCCCTGGCATGACCCGCTACGCGTTGCCGAGAATGCCGCCGTGCTGGATATGCTTTCTGGGGGACGGTTGCGCCTCGGTATGGGCCGTGGTCTGGCGCGGCGCGAGTTCGAAGCGTTCCGGCTGAGCATGGATGAATCACGGGGCCGCTTCGACGAAGCCGCGCCGATGATCATTAACGCGCTCAAAACCGGCTTCATCGAAGGCAACGGAAAGTACTACAAGCAGCCGCGCATCGAGATCCGGCCGCGCCCGCAGCATTCTTTCGATGGCCGCATCTATGCAGTGGCCTCGAGCGAAGACTCCATCGATTCAGCGGCCAAACTCGGCGCCCACATGGTCATGTTCGCCGATCGTCCCTGGGAGATGCGAGCCCCGATGATCGAACGTGGCCGTGAGTTGCACAAGAAGTACCACGGCACCAAGCCTCCGGTGCCGATGCTGACGGAGTTCGCCGTCGTGAGCACCAACCTCGCGGAGTGCGAGGAGGAAGCGCGCAAGTATCAGGGCATGTTTGTCGAGAGCAATTTCCACCACTACGAGTTCCTCGGCGAGCACTTCAAGACTGTGAAGGGCTATGACTCCTACCAGCAAAAGGCGGAGATCGCGCGCAAAGGTGGTGGTCTGCCAGCTGCCGTGGAAGGCTTTATGAAGGCCGCCAGCTGGGGCACACCGGACAAGATTTTGCGTGGCCTGGAAGAGCGCCGCAAGCTGCTGGGCGACTTCGAGATGAACGTGGCTTTCCGCTTCGGTGGCACGCCATACGAGGTGTCGGAACGCGGTCTCAAACTGTTCGCCAAGGAGGTGCTTCCAGTCGTGAAATCCTGGAAGCCCACTGCCGCCAAACAGGCCGCGGAATAGTCTACGCGATCAGGCCATCAAGGCTCTTGCTGGCGGCGCTGTCCGGGAACACGGTCTTGCTCAGCGCGCCGTCGGGAATGCCAAGATGGTCGCGCAGCACGCCCTTGAGCACCGTGCGCAAGTCGCGGGTGGGTTTCAGGTCACGGTTCTCGAATAAGTTGGCGTCGGCGAGACCCGGCCAGTCGGCAATGACGCGCCCGCCCTTAACGGCGCCGCCAACCAGCAACGCCACCATGCCCGTGCCGTGATCCGTACCGTCGGTGCCGTTGACACGGGCGGTGCGACCGAATTCGGTGACGATCAGCACAACCGTGTCCTTCCAAACCGGGCCGAGCCCGTCGTGGAGCGCCCTGATGGCCGCATCCAAGCCGGCCAGCCGATTGCCAAGCTGGCCCTGGACGGCGCCTTCGTTGGCGTGCGTGTCCCAGCCATTGTAGCTGAGGGCGCCGATACGCGGCCCATCCGCGGTGGAGAGGAACTTGGCGGCCGTTTCAGCAGCATCGACGAAATCACGGAAGGGGCGTGGCGGAGGTGGCGCTGCTGGTGCCGCAGCCTTTGCGATCTCGCCAACTTTCACCGGTGTTGCGGGAGGTGCTGCACCCATGCCCGCGGCAGCCGTCGAGATGCGGTCGATCTCCAGCCCGTCGGCAAAGGCCTTGGCGAGTTTGGGATCGGTGATGCCATAGAGTTCGGCCAACCGCGCGATGGTCGATTCCCGGAGTGGTAGATTGTACGCCTTCGGGATCCACGACAGCACGGGCGCCGCGCCGCGCATCACCAGTGGCACCACCGCTCCCATGGCAAGGCCCTTCTTGGGCGCTGCCGAACCGCCAGCGGGAAGTCCCGCCAAGGCGCGATTCATCCAGCCGTCCTCGAGCCGCCCGACACCCGGCATGCCGCTTTCCAGCACGTCCTGGCCGTCGAAATGCGAGCGGCCGCGATAAGGCGTGGCAACCGCATGCACCATCAACGCTTCACGTTTGCCGTAGAGCCCATGCAGGAAGGGCATGTTGTGATTGAGCGCGAACAAGCCTTCGAGCGGCATGCCACCCGTCGGGCCAGTGGCCGGGATGGCGAGTCCGCCGCGCAGGCGCACATAATCGGGATCGCCGACGGGTGCGATCATGGCGATACCGTCGAGGCCGCCCCGAAGGATGACCGTCAGCAGGCGCGGATCACGCGTCCCGGCAATTGCCGAGCGGGGCAACAGGCTCCACAAGGCGAGACTGGCCGCACTGCCGGAGAGGAGTGACCGACGTGACACGGCCAGTGCTTCGCTGCATTCGACGGCGTGGGCTGATGGGCGTCGCATGGCGATTATCTCCTCAAGAATTCAGGCGCCATGACCAGCAACTCGAAGCCTTGTTCACGGCTTTCGGCACGGGAAATGGCTTGCCGTGTCTCTGGCGACAGGGCTTCCCCCAGGATGTCGTCAGCGAGGCCACGGGGATCGGTGAGCTTGTCCATCTGCCGCGCCAGCATCTCGGCAATGCGCAAGCGCTCGCGCACGGGGGCTGGCCCCATCCAGGCGTCGTCGTCGTCGGGCCACCCCTTCGGCGATGGTACCATCCAGGTCGGCTGACCCAGCGCGGCAGCGAGCCGTGCCAACTCGCCGGATTTCGGTCGCGGTCCGAACCCGCGCACGATGGAAACCACGAAGTCGAAGGGTGGCACGATCTTCTTCGGCGGTGTCGACCAGACTTCCGGCAACGCAATCAACTCACGGGTCACGGCACCGAGATCGCCGCCTGTCTTGGTGAAAACGGCCGCCAGACGCTCGACGGCCGAAGGAGGAGGCGCGTCGGCAATGAAATGGCGCGCCAGCTTGGTCGCCAGATGCTTGGCTGTCGCGGGATGCACGGCGAGTGCCGCCAGAACGGCTTCGCCAGTGCGCTGGCCTTCGTCCGGGTAGCTTTTGCCCAGCACAGTCTGCGCGCCCGGCTCATGCCGGTTCGGTGCATAGAAGAAGCGACCCGGCAGGGTCTCCGGCTGATTGAGATTGCCGACACTCCAGCCGGTGAGAATGGCGGCGAAGGCCATCACGTCGGCCTGCGTGTAGCCGCCATTGACGCCGAGCGTGTGCAACTCGAGGATCTCGCGGGCGAGGTTCTCGTTGAGCCCGCGCTTGCGGTTGATGCCGGCCTTGCTGGAGGGACCAATCGAAATCTGGTTGTCGAGATAGATCAGCATGGCGGGATGCTGGGCCGTGGCCTTAAGCATGTCGCCGAAGCGGCCGAGGACATGCGGGCGGATCGCTTCCCGCTCATAGCCGCCGGCAAGACCGCGCACTGCGCCTTTGCCGGCTGAAACGCAGAAGTGGTTGGACCAGAAATAGACGAGGCGCTCGAGCAGCGGCGTTTCCGTGGTGATGGCGCGGTCGACACGCGACGATATCTCGTCGAGCAGGGCGTCGCGGCGCACCGCGTTGGCCTTCTGGCCGGGAGGCGCCGGCGGCGGGTTGGGGGATGGCGGCGCAAAGGTTGGCGGGGTCGTTTGGGTCGGCTGCTCTTTGGCGTCGGCCATTTTCACCATCGGCTGGCTCGCGGCCTTCTCCGCGTCGCGTGCAGCCTTCTGCTGCATCTGGGCGCGCTGGGCCTCGGTGAAGACCACGTGGCTCGGCTCGAGATCGGGATCATCGAGGAGTGCGGACGCAGCCTTTGACAACTGGGCGGCGACGTATCCGCGGGGATCGGCGGCGATCCGCTTCAAGTCGCCAGGCTTTGCACCCAAGCCCAGGCGGCGCATCGCTATGGCGGCATCGCGAGTGGACATCAGGGCTCCCGTTCGGCAAGTAGTTGGCGGAGTGGCGACCGAAGCAACTGTCGGAGACGCACAGCCAGTACGCAATCGACAGACGCGATTTGTAGAGACTGTAACGCGGCAACCGTTGCTGATCCGTCGCTGAGGCGGCGGAGCGAAAGGCTAGAATGATCTTGCGGCAGGTCTGGGGCGACATGATCACGGTTTGTTCCGCTCCATGATCTGGATCGCCATTCTCGCTGTCGGCCTCCTTGGCGGCGTAATCGGGGGCATCGTCGGGTTCGGCGGTTCGACCATTCTGATGCCCTTGCTGGTGTTCGCCTTTGGCCCCAAGGACGCTGTGCCGATCATGGGCATCGCCGGCGTACTCGGCAATCTCGCCCGCGTCGTGGTGTGGTGGCGGGAGGTCGACTTGCGGGCGGCTGCGGCCTATGCGATGGCCGGCATGCCAGCAGTATACCTTGGCGCGCGCTTGTTCCTCGCCCTCAATCCGCGCGTCGTCGAAGCTGTGCTTGGTGTGTTCATGATCCTGATGGTACCGCTGCGTCGCTGGTTCATGGCGCGACGGCTGTCCATCGGCCTCGGCGGACTGGCTGTGGCTGGCGGCGGCATTGGCTTTCTGACCGGGCTGGTTGCCTCGACGGGGCCCATCAGTACGCCCATGTTTCTGGCCTATGGTCTCGTCAAGGGCGGCTTCATCGCCACCGAGGCCCTGGGATCGCTGGCCATTTATGCGACAAAGGTCACAGTGTTCGGTGTGGCTGGAGCGCTGACGCCACAGATCGGCATTTACGGGGTGTTGATCGGCACCACCATGATGGCGGGAGCCTGGTTCGCCAAACGTTTCGTCACTCAGCTCGACGTGGCGCAGTACCAACTGATCCTCGATGCTGCGATGCTGGCCGCCGGCATTGCGATGATCACGGCGGCGCTGTGGTAATTCGATCGAGGTGCATGCAATTCAAGGCCAGCCATCATCGGCTTGCACTGGCGCGACAAGGCTGGCAAGCCTCCGACAAGACAGCTGCAAACAAGACGCGAGCGACATCGTCATGGCCATCGACAGCAACCTCAGAATCAACGGTCCGCGCCTGTGGGACAGCCTCATGGAGATGGCCCGGATCGGGGCGACGCCCAAGGGCGGCGTCAACCGGTTGACGTTGACCGACCTGGATCGGCAGAGCCGCGATCTGTTCCAGCGCTGGTGCAGGGATGCCGGTTGTACGATGACCGTTGACAAGATCGGCTCGCTGTTCGCGCGCCGCGCGGGGACCGATCCAAAGTTGCCGCCCGTGATGGTCGGCAGTCATCTCGACACGCAACCCACCGGCGGCAAATTCGATGGCGCGCTGGGCGTCATGGCGGCGCTCGAAGTGGTGCGTACCTTGAACGATCTCGACATCAAGACGCGGCATCCGATCGAGATCTGCATGTGGACCAACGAGGAGGGCTCTCGGTTTGCGCCAGCGATGACGGCGTCGGGCGTGTTCGCCGGTGTGTTGAAGCTCGAGGATGCGCTGAAGATCAAGGACGTCGACGGCCGCGAGATCGGCACCGAGTTGGCGAGCATTGGCTATGCCGGAGATGCGCCGGTCGGCGGTCGACCCGTGCGGGCGCTGTTCGAACTGCACATCGAGCAGGGACCGATCCTGGAGGAGGAGGGGATCGATATCGGCATCGTGACGGCCGCCAATGGACAGAAATGGTATGAGATCCAATTGACGGGCGTTGAAAGCCATGCGGGTCCAACCCCTATGAACCGGCGCAAGGATGCACTGCTGGGCGCCGCCCGCATCGTGGAACTCGTCAATCAGATCGGCCACGCACACGATCCCGCGGCCTGCGCCACCTGCGGCATGATCCAATCCTATCCCAACTCGCGCAATGTCATTCCCGGTTCGGTGTTCTTGACCGTCGATTTCCGTCATCCCGATGGTGAACAGCTCAAGTCCATGGATCGAGCCTTGCGTGCCGGCATCGAAGAGATCGTCAAGCGCACGGGGCTCACCTACGAGATGCGTCAGGTCGCCGACTTTCCCCCGCAACCGTTCGATGCGGACTGCGTCAATGCGGTGCGCAAGGCTGCCAATCGGCTGGGATTGTCGGCGCGTGAGATCACGTCGGGGGCCGGCCACGATGCCGTCTACATGGCGCGCGTCTGTCCGGCGGCGATGGTGTTCACGCCCTGCATCGACGGGATCAGCCACAACGAAGCCGAGAACATGACGCCGGCCTGGGCTGCTGCCGGCACGGATGTCCTGTTGCAAGCCGTGCTGGAGATCGCGGAAGTCGTCGCCTGAACTTTGAGCGATGAAGCCTGCGTTGTGAATTGCCCACTTTGCTGGTGCGTGATAGCGACATTCCGGCATTGGAATCACGCGAAAAGGATTTTGATCGATGGCTGAACAACCGAAGGTCGGGCCGACAGGGAATGGCGGACCCGGTCCGGGGCAGATGCAGGTGCGGGTGCTCGGCCAATACATCAAGGATTTGTCGTTCGAGAATCCCAACATCACGAAGCTGTTGTCGGGACCGCCCGACAATCCCAACCTGAAGCTCGAGGTCAACGTGGTGCCGACCCAGGTCGGTCCGGACATTCACGAGAGCGCCATTACCTTCAAGGCACAGGCGACGAGCAAGCTCGGCGTCATCTATGAGCTGGAACTGGTCTATGCGGGCCTGTTCAAGATTGAGAATGCACCGCCGGAGGCTCTGGAGCCGATCCTCAACATCAATGGCCCGGCACTGTTGTTCCCATTCCTGCGCCGGATTGTGGCCGACATCTCCAGGGAAGGCGGGTTTCCGCCGTTGCTGCTCGATCCCGTCGATTTCGCCTCGCTGTTCATCAAGAAGCGGGAAGCGCTGGCGCAAGCAACAGCGCAGGCGGTCAAGCCGAACGCGTGAGGCGACACTATCAATTGAGATTCGCGCATCGGAGCCAAACCTCTGGTTCTGGCCAGGTGCGATGCCTCGTGCCACCATGCCGGATCGAGGAAAATCCGGCGATGGTCTCATCTTGAGATAATCAGGGCGCAACTGCTTCTCGCGGAGCTGGAGGATTGCGCGGATGAGGCACGGCTATGGCTCCTGGCTCCCAGGGGCTATGCAGGAATTCCCGACAGGATCGGGCGCACGCGCGCGGAACTCTGGGTCGCATTGGCACGAGCCGCTGCCATGACCGGCCAAAGGCGCCCCCAACATTGTCGTCGTGGTCATGGACGCTCTCGGCTGGTCGGACGTCGGCTGCTACGGCTCGTGACGCCTTGAGTCCCGATTAGGCCTTCGCTGCGGAGTGGCGATAGGGCACAATCGATGGGCGGCAGGTCAAGAGTGACACGATCGAATGTCAAGTCCCCGCCGCGAGGAAACAACCAACGGGAGGACTCTGATGCACGGGAGCTATCGTCTGGTGGTCGCGGCAGGCGCCGCCATCCTGGGTCTCGCTGTGGGATCTGCCTTGGCACAGAAGCCCGGCGGCACCTTGCGTGTCTCCAACTCGGCCAACCCGACCAGCATGTCGATCCACGAAGAGGTGAGCATCACCACCGTGCAAGCGGCCATGCCCCTGTTCAACAATCTCGTCATGTTCGATCCCGCCATTGCGCGCAACAGCCCGGAGTCCATCATTCCCGAGTTGGCAGAAAGCTGGGGCTGGGATGCCGCCGGCACCAAGCTGACATTCAAGCTGCGCGCCGGCGTGAAGTGGCATGACGGGAAACCGATGACGGCTAAAGATGTGCAGTGCACCTGGCATCGGGTGAACGGCAAGGAGCCGGACTACTATCGCAAGAATCCGCGCCGGATCTGGTACACGAACCTGAAGGAAGTAACCGTCAACGGCGACCACGAGGCGACGTTTCATCTCGAGCGGCCGCAGCCGGCGTTGCTCTCGATGCTCGCTTCGGGCATGGCGCCGGTGTTCCCGTGTCATGTGGCGGCGAAGGACATGCGCACCAACCCGATTGGCACGGGCCCCTTCAAGTTCGTCGAGTTCAAGAGCAATGAGCTGGTTCGCCTGGTCCGCAATCCCGACTATTGGAAGCCGGGCCGGCCGTATCTCGATGCTGTCGAGAGCCGCATCATACCCAACCGGTCGACGCGGTCGCTCGCGCTTGTTGCAGGTGAGATCGACATGACCTCGACGGGCGACGTCAATGCACCCCTGATGAAGGATTTTGCGGCCCAAGCCCCGCACGTCTACTGCAAGCTTGGCCCGACCAACGTGTCATCCAACGTGTTGATCAACAAGGCGCGGGCTCCGTTCGACAATCCGCAGTTGCGGCGTGCCTTGATGCTGGGTCTCGATCGGCAAGGCTTCATCGATATCATGTCGCACGGCCAATCCAGCATTTCTGGCGTCATGCAGGCAGCCCCCGAGGGTGTCTGGGGCATGCCCAAGGACGTGCTGGAGACATTGCCCGGCTATAGCGGCACGCTCGAGCAGCGTCAGGCCGAGGCACGCAAGATCATGGAGAGCCTAGGCTACGGGCCGCAGAACCGCATCAAGATCAAGGTCTCGACGCGCGATTTCTCGACGTACAAGGAGCCGGCGGTCATTCTGGTCGATCAGCTGAACAAGCTCTACTTCGAGGCCGAGCTGGAAATCATCGAGTCGACCATCTGGTTCGGTCGTGCGGCGCGGCAGGACTTCACGGTGGCGTTCAACCTGTCCGGCGTGGCCATCGACGATCCCGACGTGACCATCACCGAGAACTTCGCCTGCAAGTCTGACAACAACTTCACGAAATACTGCAATCCCGAGGTCGATAAGCTGCTAGAGGAGCAATCAGGCGAGCGCGACCCCGCCAAGCGCAAGGCCTTGGTCTGGCAGATCGAGCGCGTGCTGGCCGAGGAAGTGGCCCGTCCGATCATTTCTCACGGTCGAGCGGCGCAATGCTGGCAGCCCTATGTGAAGGGCTTCGTGCGGCAGGAAAACAGCATCTACAATCATTGGCGCTTGGAACAGGTCTGGCTGGATCGGTAGCCGGCACCGGCGCTCTGGTTTGTGACAGACGGCATTGACCCAACAGGGGGAGGTGGCATGAAGCGTGCGGGCTGGTAGAAGGCTCAGCATAGTCTCAGCCAACGCCCACTCAGGGTCACGTCCAGGTCCACGCATGTCATCGATGCCGCCAAAGAAGCCGGATACCCCGGAAACCGACGACGACCACAGCCCTGACTTGGCCAACGGCGAGCTGGAATTGCGCGTCCGCCGGTTGCATCGGCGCGACTTGAACAAGGTCTGGGAATTCCTGAAGCTGGTGTTCCGCGACGTCAACCGCGAGACCGTGGAATACCAGCGTCCCCGGCACAAGAAGCACTTCCTGGAAATCTACGAGGAAGACGGCATCGAACAACTGGTGTTCGAGGTCAAGAACGGCGCCAAGTTCGAGCTCGTCGGCTACGCCGAGTATGCCTACGAGATCGTCGGCTCCGACAGCTGGATGAACCACCGCTATTTCGAGAAGCGCAACATGCGGCCCTTGTTCGTCGAGGAGATTGCTGTGCACCCCGACTTTCACGGCAAGGGCATCGGCACCTACATGTTCGAGCAGATCGAGCATGCAGCGCGGCGACGGGGATGCACGCACATCGTGCTGGAAGTTGCCGAGAACAACGAGGAAGCGCTGCTGTTCTATCGCAAGCGCAATTTTCAGAAGCTGGATGCGGCCATCTTCCTGTCGCGCAAGCTCGACAGCGGCGGCGACCTGCTCGCCCCGCGCAAACTCAAGCAACGCGGCAAGGCGGAGTGATCGTTCCGTCTTGCAAAGTACTGGAACTGCGGGAGCGCCGAGATGGGGCCATTGGCCAGCGGTAACGCCTTCAAGCTCGGATTGTTCGGGGTCAATACCGACGGTGGCATCGCCATCACCAAGGTGCGGGAGCGGTGGCGCGCGCGCTGGGACGAAATCGTTGAGGTGGTCCAGCTGGCTGATCGCGCCGGGCTCGAGTTCATCCTGCCCATTGCGCGCTGGAAGGGTTACGGCGGCGAGACCAACGTGCGCAACGCCTGCTTCGAAACGCTGACGCACGGCGCGGCGCTGGCGGCGCTGACCAAGCGGCTGGTGATCTTCTCGACCGTGCATGTGCCGCTGGTGCATCCGGTATTTGCCGCCAAGGCCTTGAGCACCATCGATCACGTCAGCCATGGCCGGGCGGGTCTCAACATCGTGTGCGGTTGGAACCAGGACGAGTTCGACATGTTCGGGCAACTCCAGAATGCGCACGATGCCCGCTACGAGCAGGGGCAGGAGTGGCTGGATATTCTGTTGCGCATCTACGCCGCCGAGGGAAAGCCCTTCGACCACAAGGGCCGCTTCTACGATCTGAAGGGCGTGTCGGGGGAGCCGCCTCCGGTGCAGCGGCCGAGGCCTGTGACCATGTCGGCGGCGTCGTCACCGGCGGGCCGCGACTTCGCGGTGCGGACCAGTGATGTCCTGTTCACGACCTTCGCCGATTTCGACAAGGCACAGGGTCAACTCGCCGACATCGCCGAACGGGCCAACGCCGCAGGGCGAGACAAGCTGGATGTTTTCACAGCGTGTCACGTCGTGTGCCGGGACACCGACCAGGAAGCGGAGGACTATTACCGCCACTACGCCGCCGATAACGCTGACACGGAGGCCGTCGAGTTCCATATCGCCATGACGGCGGCCAATCGACAGGTCGACAGCAAGGTGCTGCACGATCGCGTGCGCCGAGCTGCGGGTCTGTCGAGCTATCCTCTGGTTGGTCGCCCCGAACGAATCGCCGAGGAATTGGTAGAAATCCACCGGCTGGGGTTCGCCGGAACGACGCTCTCGTTCGTCAACTTCAAGGCTGAGTTGGCGCCGTTCTGTGCGAGGGTTATGCCACTCCTCGCCCAGGCGGGGCTACGCACGGGTTAAGCCCAAACGCGAAACGACCGCCGGTTTGGGTCGACGGTCGCTGCAACGCGTGGAACGTGATGCTCCGGCTTGAACGCTCAGCCCTTCATCTTCGGGTCGAGCCAGTCGCGCAGGCTGTCGCCGAGGAGATTGAAGGCGAATACGGCCAGCGTGATGGCGAGGCCAGGGAACAGGATCATCCAGGGCGCAGCCTTGTAGAAGTCGGCCGAGGTGCCGGACAGCATCAGGCCCCACGCCGGTGTGGGCTCGGTGACGCCAAGGCCCAGGAACGACAGCGAAGCTTCGAGCAGGATAGCCTGGGCGATGAATGCCGTGGTCATGATCAGGTAGGGCGCCACGATGTTTGGCAGGATATGGCGGGCGACAATGCGGAAATGGCTGTAGCCGGCGGCGCGGGCGGCGTCGATGTAGGGCAACTGCGCGATCGACAGCGTGGACGAGCGCGAGATGCGGGCCATGCGCGGGATCATCGGGATGGCGATGGCCGCCACCAGGTTCATGTCGACGCCAAGGACGGTCTTCTTGCCGAGCACGGCGACGATCACCATGGCGAGCACGATGAGCGGGAACGACAGCATGATGTCGACGATGGCCTGGATGACGTTGTCGATGCGGCCGCCGAAGTACCCGGATGCAGCACCCAACAGTGCGCCGAGCGTGCAGCCAACCAGCGCCGAGATGATGCCGACGCCGAGAGCCGTGCGCGAGCCGTAGACCAAGCGTGAGAACACGTCGCGACCATACTGGTCGGTGCCGAAGAGATGGTCGCGCGAGGGGCCGCTCAGCATGGAAGCGAAGTCGACGGCCTCAGGATCATAAGGCGCGATCCATTGCGCAAAGAACGCGAAGGCGAAATAGACCAGGATGATGAGCAGGCCGACGAAGCCCAGCGGCTGCGCCTTGATGAACTGCATCATCAGGCTCGGTCGCTTCGGGATCGTGTCGAGGCCGACGGTGGGTGCGGTGGGTGCGGGTGCGGCTTGGGCCATGGGGTGCCTGCCTTGGATGGCGGAATGGGACAGAGCTTGAGTGGTGCGAGGTTCTGGACGTTCAGTTGAGGCGGATACGTGGATCGAGGAAGGCGTAGAGCACATCGACGACGAGATTGACGAGCACGAAGATGGTGGCGATCAGGATGACGAGACCCTGGATCAGCGTGAAGTCGCCGCGGGCGGCCGCATCCACGAACAGCTTGCCGATGCCATTGAGATTGAACACCTGCTCGGTGACGACGAGACCGCCAATGAGGAAGGCGAACTCGAGGCCGATGACGGTGACGACGGGCAGCAGCGCGTTACGCACCGCATGGCGGGACACCACCAGCTTCTGGTAGACGCCCTTGGCGCGCGCGGTGCGAATGTAGTCTTCGCGCATCACCTCAAGGAGGGCCGATCGCATCATGCGCGTCACCACGGCGGCATAGCGGTAGCCGACTGAGAGCGCCGGCCAGATCAACGCCGAGAGATTGGTGATAGGATCCTCGAAAATCGAGACGTAGCCGATTTTGGGCAGCCAATTGAAAAACGCGAGCAGACCCAGAATGATGAGCATGCCCAGCCAGAAGCCCGGAATGGCCAATCCTGAAACGGAGAGAATGCGTATGAAGTTGTCGATCCAGGTATCCCGGTAGACGGCCGACAGGGTTCCAAGCGGCACCGCGATGATGACGGCGATCAGGGTGGCCATGATCGACACCTGCAGCGACACGGGGAAGCGCTGGGCAATCTCCTTGCCGACCGATTCACCCGTCCACAGCGACTTGCCGAGATCGAGACGGGCGAGGCCCCACATGTAGTCGGCGAACTGCACCACCATCGGCTTGTCGAGGCCAAGGCGCTTGCGCTCCTGCTCGATCGCCTCTTCGGTGACGGCTGCGCCATCCGCCCGCAGTTTCACCACCACGACATCGCCGGGCATGACGCGGATCAGGAAGAACACGGCGACCGCCACGCCAACCAGCGTCGGGATCACGAGCAGAAGTCGGCGGAGGATATAGCCAAGCATGGGTTCTCTCACATACGCCGGTGAAGGACGTGGGTCGCCATAGGTGTGGGAGAGCGGGGCAACATCTGCCGCCCCGCTCCGGGGAGGCCTTACTGGTCGAGCCAGACGTCGACGTAGTCATGCGCCGTGAAGTGGCTCGGATGCAGCTCCCAGCCTTTGATCTTCTTGTGGTGCACGATGATGCGCTGCCACCACAGGATTGGCGCCGAGTAGGCTTGCGTCAGGCCGTGGATCTCGAACTGGTTGACCAGCTTCTTGCGCGCGGCGGGATCGACGGCACCGGCCTGCTTGTCGAACAGCTCATCGAGCAGGGTGTCCTTGTGCCGGGACGCCGACTGCGACGACTTGGCGGGCGTGAGGAACTTGTCGAACTGGGCCGAGGGGTCATCTGCGAAGTCGGAGATGAACTCGATCAGCACGTCGAAGTTGCCGTCCTTCATAGCATCGAAGAAGAGCTTGGTCTCGAGCTGCGAGTGCTCAGCCTCGACACCAATGCGCTTCCATTGATCGATGAGGAAGATGCCGCCGGGGGTGTAGGGCTCGGCGACATTGCGGTTGACGAGCTTCACCTTGAGATTTGGTACGCCGGCTTCCGCCAGCAGCTTTTTCGCCTGCTCACGCGATTTGGCAATGTCCTTGCTGAAACCGGGCAGCTTGACGAGCTCCGACTCTGGCAGGCCATAGTCATAGCCCGGCCGGAACATTCCCGAGACGTACTTCAGCGACGAAATCTTCGCGAGGTTGGCAGCCTGGCCCCAGCGATCGATGGCCAGGGTCAGGGCCTGTCGGACGCGGATATCGTCGAAGGGCTTCTTCTCGGTATTGAAGGTGAACAGGAGGTTGGTCACCCACGGTCCTTCGACGACGACGGCGTTGTCCTTCATGGCCTCGACGATCTGGTCGCGCTCTTTCGGCGTGCGGCCTCGGAACTCGGCATCGAACTGGCCGCCGATGATCCCGGTCGACACGGCGTTGGACTTCACGAAGAAAGCCTTATAGCCGTCCAGATAGGGCCGGTCGGGAATGAAGTAGCCGTCAAACCGCTTGGCTACCCAGACCTCGCCCTTCTTGTACTCGACGAACTCGAAGGCGCCGGTGCCAAGCACGGTCTTGGCGGGAAACTGCGGGTCTTCCTTGAGCTTGGCAGCGCGGTAGATGCAGTTCCAGGGCGAGGCGAAGTGCGTCAGCATTGACGCATTGGCCTGCTTCATCTTGAAGACGACGGTGTGCGCGTCGGGTGTCTCGATGTCTTTGATGTCGGCATGTAGCGAGCGGCGCACCGAGACCACGCCGGCTGGCGGGTTGACGATACGATCGTAGCTGGCCTTGACGTCCTCGGCCGTCATCGGCGCGCCGTCATGGAACTTGACGTTCTTGCGCAGCTTGAACGTGTAGGTGAGGCCGTCGCTGGCCATTTCCCAGCTCTCTGCCAGGTCGCCGACAATCTTGAGAGCGTCGTAGTTGCCTTTGAACTTGAGCAGCGTCGAATAGTGTGCCCGTCCAGGATGTGCGAAGGCAAATGTCGACACGGCATGGCAGTCGATAGTCGGCGGCTCGGCGACCACGCCGAAATTCATGATACCGCCCTTTTTCGGAGTCTGTGCCAGTGACGGTGCGGTGGCGATCGCCATCAGCGCTACGGCGGCCCCGGCATATTTGACGAACTGCATTTTCGGATCGTCTCCCTGAAGTCATTTTTGAACCGCCGCGCGACAGGTGACACGGCCGCGCGGCGCGAGTGCTGGAGGTTTATTGGTCAAGCCAGACGTCGACCAGCGTCTGGCCGGCGAAGTGGCTCGGTTGCAGGTGCCAGCCCTTGACCTTCTTGTGGTTGGCGACGATGCGCTGATACCAGAGCAGTGGGAACGAGTAGGCCTGCGTCAGCACGCGCTTCTCGAACTCGTTGACCATGGCCATGCGCTTGGCCGGGTCAACTTCGCGGCCCTGGGCAATGAACAACTCGTCGAGCCTGTCGTCGCTGTGGCGCGAGTAGGGCACGCCCGACAGCTTGTTGCTGAGCAGGGTGTTGAACTGCGCCGAAGGATCGTCAGCGAAGTCCGAGATATTGTTGACGGCAACGTCGAAGTCACCTTTGGCCAGGTTGTCGAAGTAGATCTTGGTCTCGAGCTCCTGATGCTCGGCCTGGATGCCGACGCGGCGCCACTGGTCGACGGCGTAGATGCCGGCTGGCTGGAACGGTTGGCCGAGCTGCCGGTTGAGGAAGCGCACCTTCAGGTTCTCGTGGCCAGCTTCCTTGAGTAGGCGACGGGCCTCGGCACGGGACTTCTCGATATCGCGCCAATAGCCGGGGATCTTCTCCAGCTCAGACTCGGGGATTGACCACGAGGCGCCGGGGCGGAAGGTGCCGCTGACACCCTTGATCAGCGAGATCTTGCCCAGCGCCGCGCTGCCACCCCAACGATCAATGGCCAGCGTGAGAGCCTGGCGCACACGCACGTCATCGAACGGCTTCTTCTCATTGTTGACGACGAAGTTGATGTTCGTGATCCAAGGGCCTTCGACCACGACGAGGTTGTCCTTCATGGCGCTGACCAGCTGATCACGCTCGGCCGGCGAGCGGCCGCGGAATTCGGCGTCGAACTGACCGCCCTGGATGCCGGAGACCACCGCCGTGCCCTTGACGATGTAGGCCTTGAAGCCATCGAGATAGGGGCGATCCTTCAGGAAGTACTTGTCGAACCGCTTGCCGACCCAGTGCGAGCCCTTGACGTATTCGACGAACTCGAACGCACCGGTGCCCATCGGCTTCTTGGCTGGATACTGCTGATCCTTGGCCAAGGCGGCGGCGCTGTAGACGCAATTGAAGGGCGAGGCGAACTGCAGCTGCAGCGACATGTCCACCACCTTCAGCTTGAAGATGACGGTATGGGCGTCCGGCGTCTCGATGGTGTCGATGGCCTGATGCAGAGCCTTGCGGGCGGAGACGACGCCATCCGGTGGATTGCGGATGCGGTCGTAGGTGGCTTTGATGTCGGCGGACGTGAAGTCCGAGCCGTCATGGAACTTGACGTCCTTGCGCAGCTTGAAGGTGTAGGTGAGGCCGTCCTTCGACACCTCCCAGCTCTCCGCGAGATCGCCGACGATCTTGTTGTTGTCGTGCGGACCGTCGAACTTCAGCAGGGTCGAATACTGCGGCGCCACCGGATGCACCATGGCGAAGGTGGTCGCCGCGTGGCAATCGCTGGTCGGCAACTCGGCGACGACGGCGAAGTTCAGGATGCCGCCTTTTTTCGGGGTCTGGGCCATGACCGGCAGTGTCATGGCGCCAGCCAGCACGGTGGCTAAAGCCAAACTCAAGTGTCTCGGACGCATGTGGGTTCTCCTTCGAACGGCGCGTGGGTCTTGCAGAGGCGTGGCGCTGTCGCGCCTCAAACGTGGATGCAAGCCGCCATATGCCCGGGCGCGACCTCGCGTTGAGGCGGCACGGCTTTCTTGCACTCCTCGGTCATCTTCGGGCAGCGCGGATGGAACACGCAGCCCGAGGGCGGATTGAGTGGGCTTGGCAACTCACCCTTGATGATGGTGCGTGGCCGCGTGCGCTCGATCACCGGATCGGGCACAGGGGCGGCGGCCAGCAGGGCCTGCGTGTAGGGATGCTTAGGGTTGGCGAACAGCTCATCCGAATCCGCGAATTCGACGATGCGGCCGAGATACATCACGGCGACGCGCGTCGAGATGTGGCGCACCACGGCCAGATCGTGGGCGATGAACAGGTACGTGAGTTTGAGCTTCTGCTGCAGGTCCTCCAGCAGATTGATGACCTGGCCCTGGATCGACACGTCGAGGGCAGATACCGCCTCGTCGCACACGATCACTTTTGGCTCGACGGCGAGCGCGCGGGCGATGCCGACGCGCTGGCGCTGGCCGCCTGAGAGCTCATGGGGATAGCGCAGCGCCATGTAAGGGAAGAGGCCCACCAGCTGCAGCAACTCGGCGACCCGCGGCTCGATTTCCTCCTTGGGCCGAATGTTGTGGACATGCATCGGCTCGGCGATGATTTGCCCGCAGGTCATGCGCGGGTTGAGCGATGAGTAGGGATCCTGGAAGATCACCTGCATCTTCTTGCGCACGTCGGTCATCTGGCGGCGGCCGAGCGGGGCCAAGTCCTTGCCGTCGAAAATGATCTCGCCGGCGGTCGGATCCTCGAGGCGCAGGACGAGGCGGCCAAGCGTCGATTTTCCGCAACCAGATTCACCGACCAGCCCGACAGTTTCGCCGGCCCGCACGGTCAACGAGACTTCGTTGACGGCGCGCACGAGCTTGGCCGGGCCACTGAACAGGCCGCCGCCGACGGGGAAGAATTTGCTGGCCTTCTTGATGTCGAGCATGGTGCCGGCGTTGGCCGCGTCGACGAGTGCGCCGCGCAAGACGGTCGCCTTCTGTGTGTCGGCGTCGAGGATCTCGATCTCAGGCGTACGGTGGCAGGCGGCGAAGTGGCCGGGCTCAACCTCGGCGAAGGCTGGAACGTGCGCGCAGGCGTCATAGGCAAACCGGCAGCGCGGACGGAAGCGGCAGCCTTCCGGCGGGTTGAGCAGATTGGGCGGGGCGCCGTCGATGGTCGAGAGCTTGGCGGCACGGCCACGATCGAGACGCGGCACGGCGGTGAGCAAGCCGCGGGCATAAGGGTGCAACGGGCGGCCAAACACAGCTTCCGCTTTGCCGCTTTCGACGATGCGGGCGGCGTACATCACATTCACCCGATCGGCGTAGCGGGCGACGATGCCGAGATTGTGCGTGATGATGATGACGGCGATGCCGAGGCGGCGCGACAGATCCTTCATCAACTCGAGAATCTGGGCCTGGATGGTGACGTCGAGTGCGGTGGTCGGCTCGTCGGCGATCAACAGCTTGGGATTGCAGGCGAGGCCGATGGCGATCATGACGCGCTGGCGCATGCCGCCCGACAACTGGTGCGGATATTGCGCGAGCCGGCTGCCGGGATCGGTGATGCCAACCAGCGTCAGCAGTTCGATGGCGCGGGCGGTCGCTTCTTCTTCGCTCATTCCCATGTGAATGAGCAGCGGCTCCTTGATCTGGAGGCCGATGCTCAAGACCGGGTTGAGCGACGTCATCGGTTCCTGGAAGATCATGGAGACATGGCGGCCGCGCACCTGGCGCATCTGCTCCTCGTTGAAATCGAGCAGAGATTGGCCGTCGAACAGGATCTTGCCACGGATGATGCGGGCGGTGTTGGGCGGCAGGAGGCGCATGACGGCCAGCGCGGAAACCGACTTGCCGGAACCGGATTCACCGACGATGGCGACCATCTCGCCGGGATGCACCTTGTAGCTGACGCCCTCGACGGCGCGCACCGTGCCGTGCGACGTCACGAAGTGGACGTGCAGATCCTCGATCTCGAGCACCGGCTTCTGAGCCGCGACGGCCGTTGCTGCAGCAGCAGGTGACGCCACATGCGCAGCATCAGGCGTTGACAGACTATGCTGCACCGCAAACTCCTCCCTAAGCCTTGCCTCCAGGTTCAGGCGCGAAGCGGCGCTGTCCCAGGGTCTCCTTATCCCGTCCCTTGCTAAACAAGGAACCGGGTCAGAGCAAGCCTAGCGGGGCAATTTGTCTTTCTATGGCGAACGCTAGCTCCAATTCCCGGGTGCGGCATGCGTCAGACTTTGCGCAGAAACTCGAAATCGCAACCGTCAGGCGCCTGCAGCACGCTGGTGCGGAACAGGCGGTCGTAGCCGCGGGTGCCCATGTCCTGCGTGATTTTGGCCCATTCAGTGCGGCGCTTGGCGAGTTCGGCTGCGTCGACGAGCAGATCCAGCCGGTGCTCCTTCACCGACAGGCGGATCTTGTCGCCGGTCTTGACCAGGGCGAGGGGGCCACCAGCCGCCGCTTCAGGCGCCACATGCAACACGATGGTGCCGTAAGCCGTGCCGGACATGCGGGCGTCCGACATGCGCACCATGTCCTTCACGCCTTGGGCGAGGAGCTTCTTCGGGATCGGCAGGAATCCGGCTTCCGGCATGCCGGCGGCGCGCGGGCCGGCATTCTGCAGGATCAGGATGTCGTCGGCGGTGACGTCGAGGTCGGGGCTGTCGACCCGCTCGGACATGTCGGCGAGGGAGGAGAAGACCACGGCGCGAGCCGTTTTCTCAAAGAGCTTGGGGTCGGCGGCTGAACGCTTGATGATGGCACCATCCGGGGCGAGCGAGCCGAACAGGGCGACGAGACCACCCTGGGCTTCAACGGGGTCCTTGGCCGACTTGATGACGCGGCGGTCGACCCAGGCGTCTGCTTCGGCGGCGAGGCGTTCACCGATCGTTTCGCCGGTGACGGTCATGCAATCGAGGTGGAGCAGGGGCTTCAACTCGCGCAACACGGCGCCGATGCCGCCCGCGGCGTAGAAATCCTCCATGTAGAACTCGTTGCCGACGGGCTTGACGGCGGCGAGCACGGGCGTGGTGTCGGAGAGCTCGTTGAAGCGCTTGAGATCGAGCTTAACGCCGACGCGGCCGGCGATGGCTGCCAGATGGATGACGCCGTTGGTCGACCCGCCCAGCGCCAGCAGCACGCGCGTGGCGTTGTCGATGGCCTTCTGCGTGATGATCTTGTCCGGCGTCAGGTTGGCGCGCGCCATGCGCACGGCGGCAGCACCCGACGCTTCGGCGGCGCGGATGCGATCGGCGTGGACGGCAGGAATAGCGGCCGTGCCGGGCAAGGTCATGCCGAGGGCTTCGGCGATGGCCGCCATGGTCGAGGCTGTCCCCATCACGGCGCAGGAGCCAGCGGTGGTGACGAGGCGGCCTTCGATGGTCTCGATCTCAGCCTTGTTGATGCGTCCAGCCCGATATTCGACCCAGAACTTGCGGCAATCGGTGCAGGCCCCGACCCGGTGCTCCTTGTAGCGGCCGGTCATTTGAGGCCCACCGATGAGCTGGATGGCGGGCTTGTTGGCGCTGGCCGCCCCCATCAGTTGCGCCGGTACGGTTTTGTCGCACGCGCCAAGCATGACCACGGCGTCCATGGGCTGGGCGCGGATCATCTCCTCGGTGTCCATGGCCATGAGGTTGCGGAACTTCATCGAATTCGGCGCAAGCGTGGATTCATGCAGCGAGATCGTGGGGAATTCGAGAGCGAGCCCGCCGGCTGCCGCGATGCCGCGCTTCACAGCCTCAACGAGTTCCGGGAAATGGCGATGGCAGGGGTTGAACTTCGAGAACGTGTCGGCGATGCCGATGATCGGGCGCGACAGCTCATCGGCCGAGTAGCCCATGGACTTGGCAAAGGCACGGCGCATGTAGATCGAGAAATCAGCGTCGCCATAGTTCTGCAGCCCGCGCAGGAAGCCTTTCTTGTGCGGTTGCGCGCTGTCCTTGGCCCCGCCGCCGTTGCCGGACTTGCTGCTGCCGTTCGTTGTTTTCTTCGCCATGTCTGTGCCGCCTCGATCGCTGCGCGAGCTGGGACCCTTGACGAACCCATGTGCTTTCGGCACGTCCCCGTCCCTCGTCGGAGGATGTTTCCCCCGCCCCCATCCTTAAGGACTAAGGATGGACTTGACCACGGGGTCTTGGGGCATGGGTGCCCAGTCAGAGCAACGCGATCAGCTGCTCAACCGTCACTCCGGATTGGTTCAGGATGTTGCGCAGTGTGCCTTTGCGAAGTGATTTGGTGCCGTGCACAGGTACTGTCGTCGCCTTGGTGGGATCATTTGGGTGGACGAGACGATGATGGCTGCCACTCACGCGTACGACCACAAATCCCGCGCGTTCGAGCGCCCGCACCACCCTCGCGCCAGTGACATCGGGCAGCCTGGTCATGCGACCTTGGCGACGACATGACGCAATACCGGAACGCCATGTTCGGCAGGAATCGGTTCGCCACGCTCCAGACGACTGGCGATGACCAATTCAATGGCATCTTTCGCCATAGCCAGCGCCTCTGCCTCGTCGTCGCCTTCCGTGCAGATCTCGGGCAAGGCTGGAACATGGACGATGAAGCCACCCTCTTCGGCAGGCTCAAGCACGACCGAAAACTTGTAATTCTGATTCACGGGGATGCTCCGGTAAAAACATTCACCATCGTATCATTGCCTCCCTGCGTACCGCAATCTCCACGCGGCGTCTGGCGATCCGCGCAATCGCCATCACCCGCCCGCCTGTGAGTATTGTGCGGCACCATTTGAGGCGGTCTTTAACTTTTCATCAAGGCTTCAATGGAAAGATTCGCTTAAGCATTTTGCGTCGGTCCAGGGGTGGCGATCATGGCATTGCAGGCAATCGGTCAGGAAGCTCGCATCACGTCGAGCTTGAATGAGGTGCACAACGACACCGGGCGCGTGGCGTTCTGCGGGCCGTTCGTGCTCTCGGCCGTGACCGGCTATTCGATCAGCGCCGTCGAGGAGCAGATCCGCATTTATCGGGAACTGCCTGAAGATCGCCGGCCGATCATCACGGGCACTTACACCGAGGAGGTGGCAGCCGCCCTCGGTCACTTCGGCTACCAGATGCACCTGAAGGAGAGCTTCATGCATCTCGAGCGCAAGACCCGGCCATCGCTGTGGACGTGGATGCAGAAGCCACGCAATGCCTGGGTGCATTACATCCTGGCCATCCACAAGGGCAAGGAAGGCCACTGGATCCTGATCAAGGGCGTCAAGCTGTGCGACACCTACAGCCAGGGCAAATGGCAATTCGTCTGCGACGGTCCCCACAAGGGCGCCCGCATCATGGAAGTGTTCGAAGTGCGCCGGTCGTTGGGGGTGTGAGCTGAACTGCGGGGCCCATGGTTCTCATGGACCAGCACTTGCTGCAGCAACGTGCCATCGGGTAACTTCGCGACCGCCATAGCCAATGGCCAGTGCCTGAAGACAGCATTGGAGCGCGGGATGAAGCGGGTTCTCGGCATCTGTGTCGCGGCCACAGTGTTTGCTGGCTCGTCGTTGCCAGCACAGGCCACGGGTGGGTTCGCCTGCCAAGCTTACGACAGCAATGTGGCGTTCGATTTTGGCGGGGCGACGGCGCGTGATGCGGGCGCGCCGATCGTGCACGCAGGGGGTATGATACAGATCAACGGTGGGCCACAAGCTCAGATCGATCGCACGCATATTGTGCAATACTGGAACGACGTGCGGTCATTCCGCATGGTGATAACGATCAATCCACCGCAAGGCACCTCCATCCAGCTCAACATCAATGCTGCCGGCAATGGCGATTGGACGTACGCAGGCAGCTACTCCGTTCGCGCGGGGCAATTGCAGCGCAGCGGTCGTGTCACATGCGATGCTCGTGGGTGACCATGTTGGCCGGGAAGGATACGAGCGGTTCCGGCATTCTCTGTCGCTCTGCAGCAAGGGAGCGCGCACCGTCGCAATACGGCCGTGCGGCCTATTGCGACCTACGAGGTGGAGCCGTGCAGATGATTGAGGCGTTCCATCGTCGGGCGTCACGAGGGTGATAGCCCGCAATGCGCCGCTGCCGCGCCCTCACGCCGCCTGCTGTGCCACGGTGGGTGCGTCGCCCATGAGGGTGGTGCGGCGGACATCGCGGGCTTCGTGCGCCGGGAAGGGGCGCGCACGGTGCATGGTGACGCGATTGTCCCAAACCACGAGATCGCCGACCTTCCAGGTGTGCGAATAGGTGAACTCGCGTTGCGTGCAAGCCTCAGTGAGGTCCATCAGGAAGGCTTTGGCCTCCGGTTCCGGCCAGCCGATGATGGTGCCGGCGTGCGACGACAGGTAGATTGACTTGCGGCCGAGGCGCGTGTGGTTCCGCACCAGGGTTTGCCGCACGGGTTTGAAGCGGGCCCGCTCCTCAGGTGTGAAATCCAGGAAGCCGAGCTTGGCGCGCGAGTACATCTGCGAATGCTCGCAGATCAGCGGCTCGATCAACTCTTTCGTTTCGCCGTCCAAGGCGTCGTAGGCCGCACGCATGTCGGCGAATTCGGTGTTGCCGCCCTTCGAGGGCAGCACGCGCGCATGCAGCAGCGAGTATTTCGCCGGCACCACCTTGAACGAGCTGTCGGAATGCCAGAGGCGATTGCCGATGGCGAACAGGCGGCGGCGATCGTCGAGCGCGAACGGCTTGTTGTTCTGATCCAGGTTCGAGACGTCGGCGAAAGTCTCCGGGAGCCGGTACTCGCTCTTGGCGCGCAGGCCCGTGCCGATGGCCATCTCAAGCGGCCCGAGGCTTTGCGTGAACGCCAGCTGCTGCTCGTCGGTGAAGTTCTGGCCGTGGAAGATCAGCACGCCATACTTGTCCATGCCGGCGTGGATGGCGGCGATATCGGCGGCAGGTAGTGGCCGCGTCAGATCTAGGCCGTCAACGTCGCCGACGAACGTGCGGCCGAGGGGCCGGATTGTGCACGGCATGGGGTGTCCTCCATCGAAGCGGTTTGGCTGAGGTTAGGCAAGGCGGCGCGCGTTGTCATCACGCACTGCACCACGTCGTTACGCCCACAGGCCATTGGCCTTGGTGCGCGCCTCATAGGCCTTGATGTCAGCCTCATAACCAAGCGTCATGGCGATCTCGTCGACACCTTTGAGCAGGCATTCCTTGCGGAAGCTGTCGATCTCGAATGTGTCGACCTTTCCGTCCGGACCCTTCACCGTTTGGGACGGAAGATCGACGGTGATCTCGGCGCCGGGCAACTCGAGCAGGAAGCGCAGCAGTTCGCTCACCCGCGGCTCCGGCAGCATCACCGGCAGCACGCCGTTCTGGAAGCAGTTCGAGAAGAAGATGTCGCCGAAGGTCGGCGCGATCACCGACGAGAAGCCATTGTCCTGGATGACGGTGACCGCCATCTCGCGGCTCGAACCGCAGGCGAAGTTGCGCGCGGCGACGATGATGCCGGCGCCCTGGTATTCGGGCCGGTTCATGACGAACTCCGGTTTCGGCGTGCCGTTGTCGTTGTAGCGCACGTCACGGAACAGGTGCGGCACCATGCGATCGCGCGACAACGACAGGAAGCGCGCCGGGATGATCTGGTCCGTATCGACGTTGGCCTGGTTGATCGGGACGGCGACGGCCGTGACTCTGGTGAAGGGCTTGCGGCGGTTTTCGGGGCTCGTCGACATGTGTGTGCTCCTCACGCCATCAGTTTGCGAACGTCGGTGAACTGTCCGGTCACTGCGGCAGCGGCCGCCATGGCAGGGCTCACCAGATGCGTGCGCACGCCCTTGCCTTGCCGGCCGACGAAGTTGCGGTTGGAGGTCGAGGCGATCCGCTCCTCGGGGCGGCCGATCTCGCCGTTGGTGCCAAGGCACATCGAGCAGCCGGTTTCGCGCCACTCGAAGCCCGCAGCCTTGAAGATCTTGTCCAGGCCCTCGGCTTCCGCTTGCTCCTTGACGATACCGGAGCCGGGTACGATCCAGCTCGGCACGACGGCCTTGCGACCCTTGGCGACGGCGGCCGCAGCCCGCATGTCCTCGATGCGGCTGTTGGTGCACGAGCCGATGAAGACGCGATCGACGCGAATATCGGCAATGGCAGTGCCGGGTTTCAATCCCATATAAGCGAGCGATCGCGTCAACGCCTCGCGCTTGGTGGCGTCAGTTTCGGTCGAGGGATCAGGCACGGTGCCGGTGATCGGCAACGCATCCTCGGGACTGGTGCCATAGGTGACCATCGGCGCGATGTCGGGGCCGGACAGCGTCACCTCGCGATCGAACTGGGCGCCGGCATCGGACGGCAAGGTTTTCCAGAACGCCATTGCCTGATCCCAATCAGCGCCGGCCGGCGTATAGGGTTTACCGGCCAGATACTGGAATGTGCTGTCGTCGGGCGCCACCATGCCGGCGCGGCCGCCAGCCTCGATCGACATGTTGCACAGCGTCAGCCGGCCTTCGAGCGACATCTGGCGAATGGCGCTGCCGGTATACTCCAGCACATAGCCGGTGCCGCCCGCGGCTCCGATCTTGGCGATGATGGCGAGGATGACGTCCTTGCCGTTGACGCCGTGGCCCAGCGCCCCATCAATGGTGATGCGCATGGTCTTCGGTTTTTTCTGCCACAGCGCTTGCGTCGCCATGACGTGGGTGACCTCGGATTGCCCGATGCCGAACGCGAGACAACCCATCGCGCCGTGCGTCGAGGTGTGACTGTCGCCGCACACGAGTGTCGTGCCGGGCAACGTCAATCCCTGCTCAGGCCCAACCACATGCACGATGCCATTCCGCCGGTCGCCGATGTCGAACACGGTGACGCCCGTCTCGGCGCCATTGATGGCGAGGCCCGTGACCATCTTGTGGCTGTCGGGATTCTTGACGTCGTCCTTTCGCCGTGTGTCGGTCGGCATGTAATGGTCGGGCGTGCCGAACGAGAGATCCGGGCGGCGCAACTTCAAGCCGCGCTGCTTGATGCGCTGGAACGCGAAGTAGGAGCCATCATGGATGAGATGCCGGTCGATGTAGAGCAGCGTGTAGCCGTCGGGTCGATCGACCACCACATGCCGGCGCCAGATTTTCTCGAACAAGGTCGCGGGGCCTTGTAGCCCTGAGGTTCTGGCTGTCGGCATAAGACGGGTCTCCAATGCTGAGGTGGCGGGAGCTTATTGCCAGCGATCGGAGCGAGCAAGCGAGCGTTGACAGCGTTTCAGCACGGTCAGGGCAGCATCTTGCCGGGGTTCATGCGGCCGTCCGGATCGAGCGCGGATTTGATCGTGCGCATGATATCGAGCGCGATCGGGCTTTTATGCGTGGCCATGGCGTGTCGTTTCGATTGGCCAATGCCGTGCTCGGCCGAGAAACTTCCCCCGAGTGACACAGCAACGGCGTTGACAAGCGCCTCGAATTCACCGGCGCGGTCCACCCAGGCCGGGCGGCCTTGGCTCCATCCCGCGGGGGCATGCAGTGCGAAATGGATGTTGCCGTCCCCGAGATGGCCGATGGCAGCAATGCGCCCGTCCGGCCATCGCGCCATGGCCTCGCGTGAGGCCGTCTCGATGAAGGCGGGCACGGCCGAGACGGGCACAGCGGTATCGGTGTTGATCGACGGCCCCTCGATGCGTGAGCACTCCGGATAATCCTCGCGGATTTTCCAGATGCCGAGCCGCTGCGCCTCGCTGTCGGCAAGCGACGCGTCGGTTGCCTCGCCGGCCTCGATGGCGTCGCTGAGTGCCGCTTCCAGCATCTCGCGCAACGGCACGCTGGCATGCGCCGCGGCGATCTCCAGCATCACGAACCAGGGACTGCTCGCTGGCGGCAATGGCAGGCGCAAACTCACGCCATGCTTGGCCGCCGTTGCCATGCAGTATTGGCCACACAGCTCGAAGGCGATGACATCGGCGCCGCTCCCTTGCATGCGGTCATAAAGCGACAACGCCGCATCCGGGCTCGGTACGGCAACGAAGGCTGTTTCGATGCGCTTCAAGGCTGGCTGCAGGCGCAGCGCCGCCGCCGTGATGATCCCGAGCGTGCCCTCGCCGCCGATGAACAGATGGCGCAGGGCATAGCCGCTGTTGTCCTTGCGCACGCGGCGCAGATCATCGAGCACGCGGCCATCGGGCAGCACCACCTCGAGCCCCAGAACCAGTTCGCGCGCATTGCCCCAGCGCAGCGTTCGAATGCCGCCAGCGTTCGTCGAAAGCATGCCGCCAATCTGCGCCGTGCCCTGCGCGCCCCACTGGATCGGGAACAACCGGCCAGCCTCAGCGGCGGCCTGCTGCACGTTCTGCACCACGCAACCGGCTTCCGCGATCACGGAGAAATCGCGCGCATCGAGGGCGCGGATGTTGTTCATGCGCTCGAGCGACAGCACGATGGAGCCCGGCCCATTGGCCGGTGCGATGGCGCCCCCGCACAGGCCTGTTCGTCCACCGGCTGGCACCACCGCCAGCCCAGCTGTGGCGCACCGCCGGATGACCTCTGCAACCTGTACCGTGGCGTTGGGTTTCACCACCGCCACCGGCGTGCCCCGATACACGCCACGCCAATCGACGGCATACGGGGCGATGTCCTCGCTCGCAGTCAGGCACGCAGACGGGCCGACGACCTCGGCGAAGGTCTCAAGTGGCGTCATGTGGCAAAGGCTCTCGCGGTTGTTCGATCGTGCCGCACTTTCAGTCCAGCGGGGTGCTTTACACGGGCCCGTGCACCGCGTCACCGACCGCCATGTCGCCGGCCGCCGTCACTTTTGCATAGATGCCGAAATCGCTGTGCCCGAACGCACGCAGCAGCAGTTGCGGAATGGCCGTGTCACGCACCGCCATGCCGGGATCGACGTTGGTGGCCTCGCACCGTTGCGTCCGGTTCGTGACCGTCAGTTTGACGGAGCCCAGTTGCAGCTCTTTATTGAGCCAGCGGAACTCCTCCCAGGCCGGCACGCCATCGATGTGCACATTGGCCCGAAAGCGAAGCGGGTCGAGCGCGCGACCCGCCACCCGCTCCAAGTCACGCACGGATGCCAGATTAACGATATGCAGGCACTTCGCCGCCACGTCCGAGAAGCTGTGTCCAGGCGCGCTGACGATTTTTGGTGCGCCTCGCAGCGCCCCCTTCATGTAGGCGGCCATGAATTGCTCAATCATCTGCCGACCGACCGGCGTGGTCAGCATGCCGCGCGCCACCTGTTTACCATCGCGATGGATGGTCAGCGTCTCGGTTGCGTCGTCGAAGCGGGTGCGCAGGCTCGCCAGCCGTTCGTCCCGCATCAGCATCAGGAAGTTGATTTTGGCCAGATGCCGTGGCTTTTCCGGGTCAAAGCGCCCCGGGCCGTTCTCGATGGCATAGGCCCGGTCAAACGGCATGGTGGCGCCAACCTCCAGGTGGACGCGGTCCATGGCATGCGGCGTGAGCCCCTTCACGGGGTAACGGTAGAGGCCGCAAATACGGGCGCCGGTGGTCTTGGCCATGGTTCAATTCCGATCCTGGCGGGAGATGGCGATTTCCTCATGCCAGAGTTATCACCGTCACGCTACTTCGTGCTATAGTTGGTACAATGAGCGCGATCCGTGTCCTCACAGCAGATGGCTTCGTCGTCAGCAACCCGCACATTCTGGGCGGCACGCCTTGCATCGTAAGCACGCGCCTGAACATCTATGCCATTGCGGCGCGCTATCGGGGCGGCGAGACGGCCGAAGAGATCCTGGATGGCTATCCGGATCTGCCGCCAGCACATGTGCTGGCTGCGGTTGCGCATGCAGAGGCTAATCCTCAAGTCGAGCATCCGGACGCTCGCCCTTGGCGCAACATCCGCGCCAAGACCGGCGCCAACTGAGCATTCACTTCGACGCGTGCCTGCCGCTTAGGCCGACGCGCAAGTCGCAACGGCGCATTGCTCAACCGCGTACTGGGGATCTCTGTCATCGAAGGCATCCCGTCTTGCCATTTGCCGCCCGATAGATCGTGTCCTGATCGAGTAGACACCACTTTCTGCCGTCCGCCATCTTGCTCCACGCCCAATCACACCTACCTATGGGACTGAGGTCGCCGCATGGGGCCTTGGGCTGGCTGGCTCCGGACCATCGGAACCAACCGGATTGACATCGATCACAGCTGGGACTGCCGCTTCGGGGCATTCCAAGCGGGTGGAGGACTGTAAATGAACATCGAGCACTATACCGACCGCGCCAAAGGCTTCCTGCAAGCCGCGCAAGGCCTCGCACTCCGCGAAGGGCATCAGCAATTCAGCACCGAGCATCTCCTGAAGGTGCTTCTCGACGACCCCGAAGGCCTCGCCGGCGGCCTCATCGATCGCTCCGGCGGCAACTCACGCGTCGCTCTGGCTTCCGTCGAGCGCGCCTTGGCCAAGCGCCCCAAGGTGTCGGGCGGCGGCGCCGGACAGCTGTATCTGGCGCCTGAATTGGCCCGCGTTTTCGAGCAGGTTGACAAGATCGCCGAGAAGGCCGGCGACCAGTTCGTCACCGTTGAACGCCTGTTGGTGGCGATCGCCCTCGAGGGTCAAAGCGATGCCGCGCGCGCGCTCAAGGAGGCTGGCACCGATCCGCAGCGGCTCAATCAGGCGATCAACGATCTGCGCAAGGGCCGCACCGCCGACTCAGCCGGCGCCGAGCAGGGCTACGACGCCTTGAAGCGCTATGCCCGCGATCTGACCGAGGCTGCCGCCGAGGGCAAGATCGATCCCGTCATCGGTCGTGACGAGGAGATCCGCCGCACCATCCAGGTGCTCTCACGTCGCACCAAGAATAATCCTGTTCTGATCGGCGAGCCGGGCGTCGGCAAGACGGCAATTGCCGAGGGTTTGGCGCAGCGCATCATCAAGGGCGACGTTCCTGAAAGCCTGAAGAACAAGAAGCTCCTGTCGCTCGACATGGGCGCGCTCATCGCTGGCGCCAAGTATCGCGGCGAGTTCGAGGAACGTCTCAAGGCCGTCATCAAGGAGATCGAGTCCGAGGCTGGCCGCATCATCCTGTTCATCGACGAGCTGCACACCATCGTCGGCGCAGGCAAGTCGGAAGGCGCCATGGATGCCGGCAACCTCCTGAAGCCGGCGCTGGCCCGAGGTGAGCTGCATTGCGTCGGCGCCACCACGCTCGACGAGTACCGCAAGCACATCGAGAAGGACGCGGCTTTGGCGCGCCGCTTCCAGCCCGTGTTCGTCAACGAGCCCACGGTCGAGGACACCATCTCGATCCTGCGCGGCCTCAAGGAGAAGTACGAGCTGCACCACGGCGTGCGCATCACGGACTCGGCGCTGGTTTCCGCGGCGATGCTCTCAAACCGCTATATCACCGATCGCTTCCTCCCCGACAAGGCCATCGATCTCATCGACGAAGCCGCCTCGCGCTTGAAAATGGAGATCGACTCCAAACCCGAGGAGCTCGACCGCATCGACCGCGATCTCATGCAGATGAAGATCGAGCGCGAGGCGCTGCGTAAGGAAACCGACGCTGCCTCGAAGGACCGCCTGAGCAAGCTCGATCGCGGCATCGCCGATCTCGATGAACAGTCGCGCACCCTGACGCAACGCTGGGAAGCGGAAAAGTCGAAGCTTGGCGACGCGCAGAAGCTGAAGGAGGAGTTGGACCAGTTGCGCAATGAGCTGGCGCAAGCGCAGCGACGTGGCAACCTGCAGCGCGCGGGCGAGTTGGCTTATGGCCGCATCCCTGCCATCGAGAAGCAGCTGAAAGCCATGGAAGGAAGCGACAAGCCTGGCGCCGTGATGGTCGAGGAAGCCGTCACGCCCGACCATATCGCCGGCGTCGTCTCGCGCTGGACCGGCGTTCCCGTCGACCGCATGCTGGAGGGCGAACGGGACAAGCTGCTCGCCATGGAGCATGCGATTGAGAAGCGCGTCGTCGGCCAGGCTGAGGCAGTGAAGGCCGTGTCGAAGGCCGTTCGCCGCGCGCGTGCTGGCCTGCAGGATCCGAATCGGCCGATCGGCTCGTTCATGTTCCTCGGGCCGACGGGCGTCGGCAAGACAGAGCTGACCAAGGCACTGGCCGCCTTCCTGTTCGACGACGAGAGCGCGCTGCTGCGCATCGACATGTCGGAGTACATGGAGAAGCATTCGGTGGCCCGTCTCATCGGCGCGCCTCCCGGCTATGTCGGCTACGATGAGGGTGGCGCTCTGACCGAGGCCGTGCGCCGGCGTCCCTATCAGGTGATCCTGTTTGACGAGATCGAGAAGGCGCATCCGGATGTATTCAACGTGCTTCTGCAGGTGCTCGACGACGGCCGCCTGACCGACGGCCAGGGCCGCACCGTCGACTTCAAGAACACGTTGATCATCCTTACTTCCAACATTGGCGCCGAGTATCTGGTGGCGGTGAAGGATGGGGGCGACATGCGCGAGGCGCGCGCGTATGTGCTGGCCGAGGTGAAAACGAAGTTCCGTCCCGAATTCCTGAACCGGTTGGATGAGACGCTGGTCTTCAACCGCCTTGCCCGCAGCGAGATGGGTCGAATCGTCGACATCCAGTTGGAACGCCTGAAAAAGCTGCTGGCCGATCGCAAGATCACCTTGCAACTCGACGATGCCGCTCGCACCTGGCTCGCCAATCGAGGCTATGATCCCGCCTACGGCGCGCGGCCTTTGAAGCGGGTCATCCAGCGCAACGTTCAGGATGCCTTGGCCGAAATGCTGCTTGCCGGTCTGATCAAGGATGGCGAGACGGTCAAGGTCGGAGTCCGCGACGGCGCCATCGCCATCAACGGCGAGGTGGTGCGCGAGGCCGAGGAGATCCCGGCACAACTGCACTGAAGCTTCCGGTTGGACGATGGCCGCCGCTCGCACTGCCGGGCGGCGGCTCGTCCGTTCAACTCCGCGGACCACGCGCGGCTGCGGTGGTAACTGGCTTGGGGGCTGGCGGCGGACGTGAGAGCGCCGCGCGCAAGCGAGCCACCATCCACAAGGTTCGATCATGTGATGTCGGCGAGGTCTGTCGCAAAGGCACTACGGCCAACGTTGCACCGAGCATCAGCCAGATCATTCTCTGATACAGAATGTCGTGCGCCAATTGAAAGATGGCACAAGCGAGCAGGCTGAGCAGCAACAGACGCGCCGTCGGGTCTTCATGTGCGTTGTGCCAGGCGGCGCGTGCCATGCCGACGAGACCAACCAGAAAAACTCCGCAGCCGAAGAGCCCCAGCTCGGCTAGCAGCCAAACGGCGCTGTTGTGAATGACCAAGGCTTTCCCTGTCTCGGCCTTGGCCAAAGTGATGAACGCCCCAAGGCCGGCGCCGAAAAGCGGGAACTCCCGCCATAGAGCCAAGCCGCGCACAATACTCGACCATCGCTCACCATCCGAGCCGGCGTCGATCAGGCGTGGCATCAATCGCCCGGAATCGGTCAGTACGGTGGCATTGCCTCCGGCGATCGTTTCCGCCCACAGATGCGGCAGCCACAACAGGACCACGAGGACGAACGTTGCCAGGATGAGGCCACGGACGGCCACCCGCCAGTCCGTCCAGCGTAAGGCCAGCGCTGCCAGCAGCAGAATGGAGCCAGTAACATAACCCATGCGCGATCGGGTCAGGTAAATGGCGACGATCAGCATAGCCAGAACGGCCGTGACCATCCGGCCACGTACACTGTCCGTCCGCATTTCGACGCCACCAACGAGCATGAAGGCGAACAGCAGCACCAACTGCAGGGCAAAGGCATTGGTATTCTGACTCAAGCCCATGATGCCACCATGAGGCAGCAATGAGCCTACTTTGGCATTCATCAGGGCCAAGGTGGTCAGAACAATTTCAAGGCCCGCAATCGCAACACCGCTGACGATGAGCACCTTGAACATGCTGGCACGCCTCGCTTCGCCGCCGGTCGCGAGCGCCAAGGCACCTGTACCGAGGTATGCCAGCAGCACGAGCCAGCCGAGCAATCGGTTGAAGAAGGCCCACTCGATAAATCCCAGGCGGGCGCAACCCAGCGCGAAACCGAGCACCAGCACGCTTGTCGCCAAACCCAAATAGAGCGGCATGTGGCGGGAGCGCCAGATCTCTGCTCCGTTGCTGCTGTGCCGGTACAGCGAGATGAACACCACGCCTCCCAGAAGGGCGATTGGGTCAGCCAGATTGAGGTTGACCATGGTGCCCGCCAGCGTCGGAACCTGCAGCTGAAAGTACACCAGCATGGCGACGAAGACGGGCAACCAAAGTGCCAGCGTGGCGCCGAGGTTGGCCGACCATTGCCTGGTCTCCACAAGAACCGCTTTGCTCGCGACTTCTGCGGGTTGCGGGTTCCGCATCAGGCTCGCCATGCACGCGAGCAACAGCACAGAAACCAAGCTCACCAGGCCGACGATGACAGCGATCGCCAGCGCTTTGTCCGGGCTGATGCCGATCAGGCTATAGGCCTGGACGGCGCTGAGTTCGCGCACGCCCCAGCCGGCAAAACTGATCGGGAGGCTGGCTGCCAGCATGACGACAACCGACGCCGCCACGAGGGCACCCATGGTCACGTCAGGCGCTACTGTGCGCCCCAGTGTGACAAAAGCGGACAGCGTTGCAGCGTGCACAAGCAGCGAGTGGCCAAGCAGAACGCAGCTACTGCCAAGCCATCCCGTCGACAGCAGTGCTCGCAAACCCTGTCGTGCCTCCGGCACGATCGCCAGCACAGCGGTGCACACCAACGCAAGGCCAAGCGCAATTTTGATAAGGGGGCCACCGCTGCCGGCCGCATCGAAGGATATCTGTCCATAGAGGTAGAGCACCGCAAGCGTCGACAGCATGAGCAACGACAACAGAGCAACCGCGCGCTCGCACATATTGGCGAGGACGACCGCAGCCCCGCCAACGCCATGGCGAGCCAGAACGGCCGTGCGGGCCAGAGTCTGTCCCAGGGCCTGAAAGAAAAGCAGTCCGCCCAGGATACCGAAGACGTTTGCCTTGAAGGCGACCGCAAACGGCATATCCAGCCCGAGGGCTCTCATAACGGCGCGGTGCCGCAACGACGTGATCAGCAGCCCTGCCATGATCGTGGCCAGCGCACCGGCAATCACACCCACCGGGATTTGCGATGCCACCCCGACGACCTCTCGAACGTCATAGGAGCGAACAAGAATGAGACCGACCAAGACAGTCGTCGCCAGTGCGATGAGATTGGCGGCTCCAGGAGTTCTCGGAATTGAAAGCCGCAATGCCATAGCCACACCAATGGATTGTCGAGCCAAGTCAGATCGGGTAGCGCAACCCAGAACAAAGCAACCATAGATTGCGGTACAATCTTTGGTCAACAAAATATTGGGTCACAACTAAAGCGTGCAGCTGGTGCGAAACCATTCCCATCTCAGCAGGCAGCCCTGCGGCATTCCTCCCAGAGATAGGCCGCGCGACCCTGGCATCAGAGGCGTAGCTTGCCGCATCGGTGCTGCTTAGACTGCGTGTCAATGGAGCGCGCAAAGGAGGCCAGCATGGCCAAATTCAAGATCGTCACCACCAAAGCCACCACCGTCAGTACCGGGCTCGGCGGCTATCACCATGAGATGGAGGCGCTGGAGCCGATCGGCGCCGAAATCGTCGAGTGTGCGCCGACCGAGGCGGCCTTTATCGAGGCGGCCCGCACCGCTGACGCGGTCTACGCCAAGGGCATGAAGTTCACCTCGCAGGTCATCACCGCTCTCGACAAATGCCGCGTCATCTCGCTGGGCTCAGTCGGCGTCGACACGGTCGATGTCGCCGCCGCCACCGCCAAGGGCATTCCCGTCACGAACTGCCCTGACACCTTCATCGAGGAGGTCGCCGACCACGCCATGATGCTTCTTCTCGCCACGCATCGTCGGGCGCTGGAGCAGGATCGTATGGTGCGCGAGGGTCGCTGGACCGAGGGCCGTCCGCAACTGCTGCAAATTCCCCGCCTGATGGGGCAAACCTTGGGGTTCCTCGCCTTTGGTCGTGTGGCCCGTGCCACAGCGCACCGCGCCAAGGCCTTTGGCCTTCGCATCATCGCCCACGATCCCTTCATCGACGAGCGCGTCATCGCCGACGAAGGTGCCGAGCCCGTGAGCCTCGGCGAACTGCTGGAGCGCTCGGACTATCTCTCCATGCACATGCCGGCAACCCCGGAAGCGCAAGGCTTTCTCAAGGAGCAGCATTTCCGCAAAATGAAGAAGACCGCCATCTTCATCAATACGGGCCGCGGGCCAACGGTGCAGGAAGCTGGGCTGATCAAGGCGTTGCAAGAAGGCTGGATCGCGGGCGCGGGTCTCGACGTGTTCGAGATCGAGCCGGTCAAGCTGGACAATCCGCTGCTCAAGATGAGCAACGTCATTCTGGCCCCGCACAACGCTTCGGCGTCGGCCCGTTTCGATCCCGCGCGCAAGCGTCGTGTCGGTCAGGAGATCGCCAACGTGCTCACCGGCCGCTGGCCGATGTCGTGCGTCAATCCTGTCGTGTTGCCGGCCCTCGAGCTCAAGCGTTGGCAGCCGATCTCCATGGAGCGCGGCCCCAACTCCTGAGGCCATCGACTCCGTCGCAGCAATGGGTGGCGGTGCAGCCGCGGCCCGTCAGCTGTGTCGTGCGCTATGGGTTTTGCGGGCCTTCATCCGGATCGCGCTCGGCATCCGGGCCGTCGGTGTCGGAGGGTGTTGGCAGCACCACTGTCACGCGGCTGGCGACCAGATCGACGCTTGGCACGCAGGCGTCGGTGAAGGGCACGAACTCGGTTTTGTTGCTGCCGGCCAGCCGAATCTCGACCAGATCGCCGGCGCCGAAGTTATCGACGGCGATGATATGGCCGATGGCCGTTCCGTCCGGTGCCACGGCGTCGAGACCGATCAGGTCGGAGTGGTAGAACACGCCATCCTCGGGCGCGGGCAGTTGGTCGCGCGCGACATACAGCTCCGTGCCCCGCAAGGCCTCGACAGCGTTGCGATCATTGACGCCCTTGATGCGCACCACGACGCCCTTGGGCGTTACGCGAATGACGGACAGTTCGAAATGACGCTTGCCGTCCTTGCTGGCGAGCGGACCGTAGGCGGCCACATCTTCCGGCACGTCCGCGAACGAGGTGACCAGCACCTCGCCGCGAATGCCATGCGCCGCCTTGATGCGGCCGAGGAGGATGCGGGTCATCAGGCGTCGCCTCCTCCTTGAGCCTCAGACGCTCGAGCCGCCTCTCAAGCCGCCGGCTTGGCGGCAGCGTCGGCGACGGCCTTGGCTTCGGCGGCCTCACGCTCCTGGCGCTTCTTCTTCGGTTTGGCTTTGGTCGGGTTGTTGGAGGCCTCGCGCTTCATCAGGCCGGCCTTGTCCAGGAAGCGGGCGACGCGGTCCGTCGGCTGCGCGCCGACCGAGAGCCAATGCTTGGCGCGCTCGAGATCGAGGGTGACGCGCTCGGCGTGATCCTTCGGCACCAGCGGGTTGTGGCTGCCGATCTGCTCGATATAGCGGCCATCACGGGGCGACGCGCTGTCGGCAACGACGATGTAGTAGTAGGGGCGCTTCTTGGTGCCGCCGCGCGACAAACGGATCTTGGTAGCCATGGGAGTTCCTTTGCAGTTTTGACGTGTGTTGAGGGTGAATTGAAGCCGTGGCGGGGTCAGACCCCGGGCGTTGTTCGATCAGGTGTATCTGAGCCGGTTGTGGTGAGGGGGGTGAGGGGTCTGACCCCAGCGCTCAGTTTCAGGGTCAGCTATTTCTTCTTGTCGCCTCCGGGGAGGCCGGGAAGGGTGGGCTTGGGGCCGCCGAAGCCTGGCAAGCCGGGCAGGCGGAAACCACCGAGACCCGGCAGGCCGCCGCCTTTTGGCTGCTGCGGCGGTGGTGGTGGTGCGCTCTTGGCGGGGCCGCCACCTTTCGGCAGCATGTCGCGGACTTCCTTGGGCAGGCTTTCATGGGCCTTCGGATCGAGGCGTGCCAGCTCGGCCTGCATCTTCTCCAGCTCGGCCGGGCTCGGGCCACCCATGCCGCCACCGCCGCCCAAACCCATGGCGCCGGCCATCTTCTGCATCATGCCGCGGTTGTTGCCCATCATCTTCATCATGTCCGCCATCTGGCGATGCATCTTGATGAGCTTGTTGATGTCCTCGACCTTGGTGCCGGAGCCGGCGGCGATGCGGCGCTTGCGCTTGGCGTCGAGCATCTTCGGGTTGCGCCGCTCGTAAGGCGTCATCGACGAGATGATGGCGCCCTGGCGCTTGAGGATCCGGTCGTCGAGGTTGGCCGCCGACATCTGCTGCTTGATCTTGCCGACGCCCGGCAACATGCCCATGACGCCGCCCATGCCGCCGAGGCGCTGCATCTGCTTCAGCTGCTCGCCGAGATCCTCGAGGTCGAAGGCGCCCTTGCGCATCTTCGCCGCGATCTGCTGTGCCTTCTCGGCGTCGATCGTCTCGGCGGCGCGCTCAACCAGGCTCACCACGTCGCCCATGCCGAGGATGCGGCCAGCGACGCGGCTTGGATGGAAATCCTCGAGCGCATCCCACTTTTCGCCGATGCCCATCAGCTTGATCGGCTTGCCCGTGACGGCGCGCATGGAGAGGGCCGCGCCACCCCGGCCGTCGCCGTCGACGCGCGTTAACACGATGCCCGTGATGCCGACAGTCTGCTCGAACGCCTTGGCGGTGTTCACCGCGTCCTGGCCGGTCAGCGCGTCGGCGACCAGCAGCACCTCGTGAGGGCGCGATTGCGCCTTGATCTGTGCCACCTCGGCCATCAACTCCTGGTCGATGGTGGTGCGTCCGGCCGTGTCCAGCAGGATAACGTCGTAGCCGCCAAGGCGGGCCGCATCCTCGGCGCGGCGTGCGATCTGCAGCGGCGTCTGGCCGGCGACGATCGGCAGCGTGTCGACTTCGGTCTGGGTGCCGAGAACGCGCAGCTGTTCCTGGGCGGCCGGCCGGCGCGTATCCAGCGACGCCATCAGGACTTTGCGCTTGTCGCGGGTCTTGAGGCGATAGGCGATCTTGGCCGTCGTCGTCGTCTTGCCGGAGCCTTGCAAGCCGACCATCAGAATGGCGACGGGAGGCGCTGCCGCCAGATCGATCGGGGCCGCGTCCGAGCCCAGCATGGCGACCAGCTCGTCATGGACGATCTTGACCACCATCTGGCCGGGCTTGATTGACTTGAGCACGGCCGCACCAACGGCCTTGGCCTTCACCTTGTCCGTGAACGAGCGCACCACGTCGAGGGCCACGTCGGCCTCGAGCAGGGCGCGGCGCACCTCACGCATGGCGTCGTTGACATCGCTCTCGGAGAGCGAGCCACGGCCTGTCAGCTTGTCGAACACACCCGACAAGCGCTCGGAAAGGGATTGGAACAGCTCGGCCATGTGCTTTGCCTGTGTTGCGATCTATTCCCTCTACCCATCAAGTCCAATGATGGGGAGAGGGGGAAGTTTAGTTAAGCCCCAGGGACCTTCATCGACTGGAACTCCACCATGACGTGCGTCTGGTAGGCAGGCCGCTTCGTCAAACGGGTGTACCAGGCCTCGACATTCGGCAGCATCGGGCGCGGTATCGGCAGATTGTAGTAGCGGTACATCAGCGTTCCCACGGCCACATCGGCGATGCTCGGATTGTCGCCCATGATGTAATGGCGGCCGTTGAGTTGCTCATTTAGTACCAGCAGTTTTTCGCCCGCTCGCTTGGCGGCTGCATCCACGGCCTTGATGTCACGCTCACGCGCCGGTGTGCGAATGAGCTGCAGGAAGCAGGTGTTGATGATGTCGCCATAGATCGACGTCAGCGACCAGTCCATCCAGCTATCAGCCTTGGCAAAGGTCATCTCGTCGGCGGGTGAGAGCGTGCCGCGGCCATAGCGCTGGGCCAGATGGCGGATGATGGCGTTGGATTCCCACAGCACGAAACCATTGTCGTCGATCGTCGGCACCAGCCGGTTGGGATTGAGCATGCCGTACTCGGGCGTATCGAGGCCGCCGAACTGGCCGCCGTAATCGAAACGCTGATGCTGCAGCCCCAACTCGCCCACGGCGAACATCACCTTCTGCACATTGACCGACGTCTTGCGGCCCCAAACCTTCAGCATCTCACTCCCTCCCTGACGCGCGACAGACAGGCGCTCCACCGAAACCGACACGAGGCCTGAGGGCGCTGCCCCCAACAAGACCGGGCAGGGTGACATGTCTGACATCGGCGTCAGCGGGGTTTCCCCCATGCTCCCTTGCCTCGTTCCCGATCTAACGACACACCATAGCAGATCGCGTCCGCGAGCGAGCCTTCGCCGGCGGACGTTGACCCTGTTTCCGTGTCGCCGTGGCAAAACGGCCTGCATCGGACGCGAGGGCGGCTCTGAGCATCAGGGCCGGGATGAGCGCGTCATATGCTGGAGAGAAGGCAGAAAGTCAATGCTGGCCCACATTGGTCCCTCTCACCGCGGCGCCTTGACGACCCGGAAACCGGCGCATTCGCGGCCAAGTTCGAACAGCGGCTCCAGTTCCATGCCCGTTTTGGCGTTGAACTCGCGCACCGCTTTGCGCTCGCCGTGGTCGTCGGAGCGATCCATATCATTGTAGTCGTCGAGGATCAGAATCGAGCCTGGCACGAGGCGGGGCTTGAGGAATTCGAGGACGATGACGCAGGACTCATAGATGTCAACGTCGATGACAGCGATGGCGACAGGCGGAAAGCGCTCCGTCTTGGCCAGGCGGGCAAACTCCTGGGCCGAATAGAATCCCTTGAACAGCTTCAAGCGCTGCCAATCGGCGCCGTACTTGGTCAGGTTGTCGCGCACCATCTGATAGTCGGTGGCGAGTTGTCCGGCCTTGTAAAAGCGACCGTCGACCTCGGACGGCGGCAGCCCCTCGAAGGAGTCGAAACCATAGAACTCGAAGTCCTTGGGGACGCGGCCTCGCGCGATCTGCTCGGCAAACCAGATGCTGAAGCCCTGGTAGAGGCCGAACTCGTAGTAGGCGCGATCCTTGAAGTCCTTTTGCAGGTCGAAGGCCTTGACCAGACCGACCAGCAGATCTGGCGACAGCGTGTGGAACGAGCCCTCGACCATATTGGCCATCAGCCACTTCTTGATCGGCGCCGAAAAGCCGGCTGCGCGCAAGGCGTTTTTGGCGGCTTTGACAATCTTTGACATGAATGGCTGCTCGAATTTGGTTGGCGTTGGCGCAACCTTAACACTGAAATATTCCGTCACAGGACAATGGTTACTCAGCAAGGTTAACGTCGCCGCGATTTACTTCTGGGCCGCCTTCTTCGCCGGCTTCGGTAATGAGTTATAGTATGTCGCCAGCGCCTTCATCTGGTCGTCGTCCAGGGACTTCGCCACTGAGACCATCGCCGGGTTGGGCCGGGCCCCGTTGCGATAAAACATCATGGTCGCGATAAAGTCGTCGACCGGCCAGCCGGTGATGGAGGGAATGCCATTGTCGACACCGTCAATGCGGTGGCAGGAGCTGCATTCGCCCGAGAGATGGCGGCCGTAGGACATGAGCTTGGCGTCGTTGGCGTCGGCCGGCAGGATGGCCATCCACGCCAGCATCATGCCACCGGCTCCCACCACAGCAAGCGACTGTCGGACGCCAAGCATCTCCGTCACCTCGATTCCGGGCGCCAACCGATGGGCGGCGCTGCTGGTCGACGATACGATGCCGGCGTCCCCGGAGATCGTCAACGGCGTCGCGTGAGCAAAGTGTCCTGCAAAGCGCGCCCGCAATGCTCTATTGTGGGCGGAGCAACAAGGGATGGCATGGGAGAAGCCGCATGCAAGACTGGGTGGTAACGCTGGCAGCAGCCAAGGCCGCGCCGATTCCGCCGGGGCGGCGCTCGGCAGAACTCATGCAGCATGGCTCAATGACGCTGCGCTACTACGCGCCCGTGGGCGTCGATGCCCAGACCCCACACGACCAGGATGAGATTTACATCGTCCAGACGGGGCATGGCACGGTGGTTTCGGGGGCAAGCGAGGCCACGCTGCAACGGCGCGCCGTTGGGCCGGGCGATGCCATCTTCGTGCCCGCCAACCACGTGCACCGATTCCTCGACTTCTCCGCCGATTTCGCGGTTTGGGTGGTGTTCTGGGGGCCAGCCGGCGGCGAGGCCGCGTAATGGGCGGGGCTGCCCCCGCGACGGATGGTCCGTTGCCAGTCCCGGTGCCGCAGGCTAGCCCCTGTGGCCACCCGCGCCATGGGCGCCAGACCGCCGAGCCCCGATGCGCCCTCTCGCTATTCTGATCCTGTCGGATGATCGGCCCGGCCATTATCATTTGGCGGAGGGGGTGGCGGCCGCCATTGCCCGCCGCCGCCCGATTGCCGTCACCAAGCTTTCGATCAGCGAACGTCGCCTCACACGGGGACGCGTCGGCGCCGCGCTGCTGCGGGTCGGTGTTTCGCCGTCGCGCGTGCTGGCACTGGGCTACGGCCTGAGCCTGCACGGGCTGCCACGGCCCGATGTGGTGATTTCCGCCGGCGGCGACACACTCAATGCCAACGTCGCCGTGGCCCGGCATTTCGCCGTCCCCAACATCTTCTGCGGCACCCTGCGTCGGCTGCCACCGGAGGCGTTTTCGCTGGTGGTCTCATCTTATGCACGTCATCGCGATTGGCCGCGCCATCTGGTGGCCTTGAAACCGAATGGCATGGACCCCGATGCCCTGGCCAAGGAGCGCGCCAGCCGCTGGCAACCCGGTCAGCCGCCACATTTGGCAGGCCTGCTGTTTGGGGGGGACTCCGGGCTCTTTCACTACACCGACGCCGAATGGCAACGACTGGTGGCCTTTCTTTCGGAGAGCTATGCAACGCATGGCACGCGCTGGATCGCCTCCACGTCGCGCCGCAGCCCCACCCATTTGGCGGAGTCTCTGGTGGCGTTGGCCGCAACGGCCAACAGTCCCATTGCCACCTTGATCGACTTTCGCACCGCCGGTCCCGGGACGTTAGCCACCGTGTTTGCCCGGGCCGAGGCGATCCTGTGTACCGAGGATTCGAGCACCATGCTGTCGGAGGCCGTGTGCGCCCGCCTGCCGGTGGTTGGCGTCGCGCCTTTGGACCACGCCTTCAAGGTCGATGAACGTGAATATCGCCACTTCATGCTGCGCGAGGGCTGGTGCCGCTTCGTGCCGCTCGCGGCGCTGACACCCCAAAGCTTCGTTGCGGCCTTGGCGCAGGTGCGGCCTTTGACGGAAAACCATCTCGACCGGCTGGCTACGGCACTCCAGTCGCGGCTACCGGCCCTCTTTGGCTAACGGGCGCGCACAATCGTGGCCCGGACGCCACGTTGTCTGCCCAATCCCCTGCGACTGCGACGGATTGCCGGTTGAGCAGGCGTCAATGCTGGCGACAGTACCCGTACCCGTCCACCTCGGGCGAGCCCATGTGCCGGCCAGACCCACGCTGGCGCCCTACGTGCCTAGAAGCCCCGTTCAAAGGACTTGCTCCATGCTCTCGCCACTGGCCTTGACCCCGCTGCTGGCCGTTCTGGCGCCCGGTTCGCTGAACCACACCGCCAACATCATCAAGGGCTTCGCCATCGCCATCGGCATTGCCATTGCCATTGGCTTCGTGTGGATGTGGTGGGCGCACCGGGTCCGCGAGCGCCGCCAGGAACTCTCGGCGCGGGCCCGCTCGGTGTATGCCACCGCGTTGCGCACCGGGATCCAGCACCCGGAGCTGGCCGAGCCCATGCTCGGCGTCATCTCCAGTCCGGCCGATATCGTGCGCTACAAGCACTTCGTGGCAAGCCAGCTGGCGACAGCCGACGAGATCCTGGCCCTCGACCCAAGCGCGAGCTGGCGGGCGGTTCTCGTCCGCCATCTGACGCCGCACAAATCCTATCTCGCCTCCGAAGAGTTTCGCTTGGGCGTGCTCCCCACCAGCACAACTGAGGTCCAGGGTGTGATCAAGCAGGTCGTCGGCACCTGATTCGATAGTTACTTCGGCTGATCGCGGCTGGATCGGGCGTCGCCGTCTGATCTACTTGGCGGCGATCGGCACAATTCGTCGCGCTGGCGCCGCTCGTCCGGACATTGTAGGAAGCGCTCTGGGAGTGGGGTGGAGGCGCGAATCTCCGCGGCGACAGCCGTCGCGCCCACGCGGTCGGGCCAAGAGGCGGGTATGCCGAAAAAGCTGATCATCGATGGCCAGGAAATCGAGGTCGAGGACGGCATCACGCTGCTCCAGGCGTGCGAACAGGCAGGCGTCGAGATCCCGCGCTTTTGCTATCACGAGCGGCTCTCGATCGCCGGCAACTGCCGAATGTGTCTGGTCGAGGTTGTCGGCATGCCGAAACCGCAGGCCTCCTGTGCGCTCGGCGTCAATGATCTGCCGCCCAATCGCGATGGCACGCCGAAGGTGATCAACACCCGCTCACCCGTGGTCAAGAAGGCCCGCGAAGGGGTGATGGAGTTCCTGCTCATCAATCACCCCTTGGATTGCCCGATCTGCGATCAAGGCGGCGAATGCGATCTGCAGGACCAGGCCATGGCCTTCGGCTCGGGCGGCACGCGCTATGCCCTCAACAAGCGCGCCGTCGACGAGAAGAACCTCGGCCCGCTGATCAAGACCGCCATGACGCGCTGCATCCAGTGCACGCGCGGCGTCCGCTTCATGACCGAGATCGCCGGTGTCGAGGAGCTTGGCGCCATCGGCCGTGGCGAGGACATGGAGATTACCACGTATCTCGAGCAGGGTATCATGTCGGAGCTGTCCGCCAACGTGGTGGATCTGTGCCCCGTAGGTGCGCTGACGCATCGACCCTGGGCCTTCAATGCGCGCCCCTGGGAGATGAAGAAAACCGAATCGATCGACGTCATGGACGCTGTCGGCTCCGCCATTCGCGTCGATGTTCGCGGTCGCGAGGTCATGCGCATCCTGCCGCGCAACAACGACGCCGTGAACGAGGAATGGATTTCCGACAAGGCGCGCCACGTCGCCGACGGCCTGCGCACGCAGCGCCTCGACCAGCCCTATGTCCGCCGCAACGGGGCGCTTGAGGCGGCGACCTGGGACGAGGCGCTGGCGGTCGTCGCCGACAAGCTGAAAGGCGCCAATCCCGCCCGCGTCGGCGCCATCGCCGGCGATCTCGCCGGTGCCGAGGACATGTTTGCACTGAAAGACCTGATGGGCCGTCTCGGCGTCGCCAATCTGGATTGCCGGCAGGACGGGGCCAAGCTCGATCCCGCGCTTGGCCGTGCCAGCTATCTGTTCAATTCGACCATCGAAGGTATCGAGCAGGCCGACGCTATCCTGATCGTCGGCAGCAACCCGCGCCTGGAAGCCCCCGTGCTCAATGCGCGCATTCGCAAGCGCTGGCGCCAGGGCGGTCTCGCCATTGGCCTGGTCGGCGAAATGGCCGATCTCACCTACACGGCGGACCACGTCGGCGTCGGTCCGACCTCGCTGAAGGAGATCGCGGATGGCCGCCACGCCTTCGCCGAGGTTCTGAAGCAATCCAAGCGCCCCCTGATCATTATCGGTGCTGCTGCCGTCGCCCGTGCCGATGGCGCAGCCGTCCTCGCCCTCGCGGCCCGAATCGCTTCCACTGCCATGACGGGCAAAGAGGCCGGCTGGAACGCCTTCAATATCCTGCATACCGCGGCGTCCCGTGTCGCCGGTCTCGATCTCAGCTTCGTGCCGCCCCGTGGTGGACAGGACTTGGCGGCCATGCTGAAGCACGGCCTCGAGGTGGTGTATCTCCTCGGTGCCGACGAAATCGACATGCGCCACATCGGCAGCGCCTACGTCATCTATCAGGGCAGCCACGGCGATGCCGGCGCCCACCGCGCTGACGTCATTCTGCCAGGTGCCGCCTACACCGAGAAATCCGCGACCTACGTCAATCTCGAGGGCCGCGCCCAGATGACGGCGAAAGCCGCGTTCCCGCCAGGGGACGCCAAGGAGGATTGGACCATACTGCGCGCGCTTTCTGCGCGACTTGGCCATCAGTTGCCCTACGACACGCTCGCGGGCCTGCGCGCCGAAATGTACAAGGTCGCCCCTAGCCTCGCCCGCCTCGACAGCGTGACGCCCGCCGATGTGGGCGGCCTGGAGACCCTCGTCAAACGTGACGCGGCCATCTCAGCCGAGCCGTTCAAGGCCGCGATCGCGGATTTCTACATGACTAACCCGATCGCGCGGGCGTCTGCCGTCATGGGTGAGCTTGCCGCCTTGAAGGTCAGCCAGGTACCGGCCGGCCAATCCATGCGCCGCACGGCGGCCGAATAAACGATAGGGATCGCGCGCCGATGCAGGCATTCTGGGACACCTACGGCACCTTCCTCCTCTGGGTCGCCAAGATCGTTGGCGGCAGCTTGTTGGTGCTGGTGTCGTTGCTGATCATCGTTGCCTTCCTGATCCTGTTTGACCGCAAGGTCTGGGCCGCCGTGCACCTGCGTCGCGGTCCCAACGTGGTCGGACCCTTTGGCCTGCTGCAATCGTTCGCCGACCTGCTCAAATTCGTGCTCAAGGAACCGATCATTCCTTCCGGTGCCGACAAGGGCGTGTTCCTGCTGGCACCGCTGGTCACCGCCATTCTCGCGCTGGCGGCGTGGGCCGTGATCCCGGTCTCGGAAAACCACTGGGGCAAGTGGGTGATTTCCGACTTGAACGTCGGCATCCTCTACATCTTCGCCATCTCTTCACTCGGCGTGTACGGCATTATCATGGGTGGCTGGGCGTCGAACTCGAAGTACCCGTTCCTCGGCTCGCTCCGATCTGCCGCGCAAATGGTCTCCTACGAGGTCTCGATCGGCTTCGTCATCATCACCGTGCTGCTGGTCGTCGGCTCGCTCAACCTCACCACCATCGTCAAGGCGCAGGAATTGGGCCTTGGCACCCGCCTCGGATTGCCGTCGTCCATGCTCGATTGGCACTGGCTGGCGCTGTTCCCGATGTTCGTGGTCTTCTTCATCTCGGCGCTGGCCGAGACCAATCGCCCACCCTTCGATCTGCCAGAGGCAGAATCGGAGCTCGTCGCCGGCTTCATGGTGGAGTATTCGTCGACGCCTTACCTGCTGTTCATGCTCGGCGAGTACGTGGCCATCACCACCATGTGCGCGCTGACCACGATCCTGTTTCTGGGCGGCTGGCTGCCACCGTTGAACGTGGCGCCGCTGAACTGGGTACCCGGGATTGTCTGGTTCCTGCTTAAGATCGGCTTCGTGTTCTTCATGTTCGCCATGGTCAAGGCCATGGTGCCGCGCTATCGCTACGATCAGCTGATGCGGCTTGGCTGGAAGGTGTTCCTGCCGCTGTCGCTGGCCATGGTCGTGCTGGTGGCCGGCTGGCTCCAATATGGCCCTTGGGTGAAGTGAGGCGGCATGGATACGAACAAGCTGTTGGGATTGGCCCTGCTCATGACCGGCATCATGGATATCGTCATCGTGCGCATGATGGGGCCGAAACTGGCGCCGGCAGTCCGCACGGCCATCACGACGTTCGGATTGGGTTTCCTGATGCTCGGTGTCGCCGTCACCTTCGGCGTCATAAAGCTCGCATGATCGGTTGCAACGGAAAGGCAAGCACGTGAGCATCGCGACCGGCATCAAATCGCTGTTCCTGCAGGAGTTCGTGCAGGCCTTCGTGCTGACCATGAAGTACTTCTTCAGGCCGAAGTACACGCTGAACTATCCCTTCGAGAAGGGCCCGATCTCACCGCGCTTCCGGGGCGAGCATGTGCTCCGCCGCTATCCCAACGGCGAGGAACGCTGTATCGCCTGCAAACTCTGCGAGGCCATCTGCCCGGCGCAGGCGATCACCATCGAGGCCGGCCCCCGCCGTAACGACGGCACCCGCCGCACCACGCGCTACGACATCGACATGGTGAAGTGCATCTACTGCGGCTTGTGCCAGGAAGCCTGCCCGGTGGATGCCATCGTCGAAGGGCCGAATTTCGAGTTCGCCACCGAGACGCGCGAGGAACTCTACTATTCGAAAGAGCGCCTGCTCGCCAATGGCGACCGATGGGAACGCGAGATCGCGCAGAACCTGGCACTCGACGCGAAGTACAGATAATCCCGTCGCCCCCATGCACGGCAATCGCACGGGGAGAGGGCACGAGATCGGAAGCGCACGATGGCACTGCAGGCAGTCTTCTTCTACATCTTCGCCGCCATCACGGTGATCGCCGCGATCATGGTGATCACGGCGCGAAATCCCGTGCACGCGGTGCTGTGGCTGATCCTGGCCTTCTTCAATGCAGCCGGCCTCTTCGTCCTCCTCGGTGCCGAATTCCTGGCCATGATCCTGGTCGTCGTCTACGTCGGCGCGGTTGCCGTGCTATTCCTGTTCGTCGTCATGATGCTCGACGTTGACTTCGCAGCCCTTCGCGCGGGCTTCGTCAAGAACGCCAAACTCGGCGCGTTGATTGGCGCCATCCTGTTCGCCAACCTGATCATGGTCGTCGGCTTCCGGTTCGCCGGCTCGGTCAAGACCGGCATTGGCACGGCGCCGTCACCGCAAGGCGTCTCGAACACGGAAGCCCTCGGCCGCATCCTCTATAAGGAGCCGTTTGTCTACTACTTCCAGGCCGCCGGCCTGATCCTGTTGGTCGCCATGATCGGCGCCATCGTGCTGACACTGCGCCACAAGGAGGGCGTCAAGCGCCAATCGATCTCGGCGCAGAATGCCCGCGGCCCCGCCACCGCCATGGACGTCGTCAAGGTGCCGAGCGGCGGCTATACGATCCCCGACAAAGCTGCAGCCAAGGAGCCTGCATGACCAGCCCCAACGGCTTGAACGGCTCCGGCGACCGCAACAACGTCACCTCGCTCGAGGAGGCCCGTCGCCGCGCCGAACAGAAGCGCCGGCAGGAGCGGGCCGCTGATCCTTCAGGCCGCGTCTCGACCCGCGACTGGATCATCGGCGGCATCGTCATCCTGATGGCGCTGGCCATGATCGCCACCTGGATTAATGGTCTGATGGGGGGCGGCGCGCCTGCGAAGCCCGGTCCGGCCAAGACCAGCCAATTGATCACGGAGGTCGCCTAACCGTCTCCGCGTGCGTATCCGTTAGCGCGTTCTCATCCAAGCCCGCCACCCCCGTGTTGCTTGCAGCCGGCGGGACGGCCGACGACAAGAACCCAACCGACCAGGACGCACTCGATGAGTGGACAGCAAAAGGATACCGAAATTCCGGAGGATCTGTTCCGGAAGGACTTTGGCGGCGGCGAAATTCGCCGGGCAATGGAGGATAAGCGGCGCGAGAAGGCGAACATCATGGCAGCCGGTGGCGCCATCATGCTGCTGCTGATCCCGGTCGCCCTCGCAGCCTTCGCCGCCATCATCGCGACGATCATGTACTATGGGTTGAACTTCAGCCTCTAACCGGGCCACAGACGACACGACGCACCAGTATGCAGCACCGCGCACGCAGGACACCCTGAGATGACCATCGGCCTTGCCCACTATCTCGTCGTTGCCGCGTGTCTGTTCACGATCGGCATCTTCGGCATTTTCCTCAACCGCAAGAACGTCATCGTCATCCTGATGTCGGTCGAATTGATGCTGCTCGCCGTCAACATCAACTTCGTTGCCTTCTCGAGTGACATGGGCGATCTCGTCGGACAGGTGTTCGCCCTGTTCGTGCTGACGGTCGCCGCCGGTGAAGCCGCCATCGGACTTGCCATTGTCGTCGTTTACTTCCGCAACCGCGGCACCATCGCCGTGGAAGACATCAACATGATGAAGGGTTGACGCGCTTGCTCATTGCACTTCTCAGCCGCGGCCACTTCGGCCTCTCCCCCTGGGGAGAGGCCGGCGCACGTCGACGTCGGGCTACCGATGTCGATGTGCGCCGGGTGAGGGGGCTTGCGGCTGGACGTGCTCATGCAGGAAGCCCCCTCACCCCGACCCTCTCCCCAAGGGGAGAGGGAACCCAACTGGCCGCTGCTCCAATCCGTCATCGCGAGCGCTTCGAATGATCTACCAAGCCATCGTCTTCCTCCCTCTGCTCGGCGCGCTGATTGCGGGCCTGGGCGGCCGTTGGATCGGCGCCCGCCCTTCGGAGCTGGTGACGTCGACATTCCTGGTGGTCGCCGCGGTGCTCTCCTGGATCGCGTTCTGGCAGGTCGGCATTGGCCACCAGACCGCGAAGGTAACGATCTTGAAATGGGTCGTCTCCGGCGATCTCGACGTCTCCTGGGGCATCCGCGTCGACACGCTCACCGCTGTCATGCTGGTCGTGGTCAACACGGTGTCGTCGCTGGTGCACATTTACTCGATCGGCTACATGGCCGAGGATCCGCACCGCCCGCGTTTCTTCGCCTACCTTTCGCTTTTCACCTTCGCCATGCTGATGCTGGTGACCAGCGACAACCTCTTGCAGATGTTCTTCGGCTGGGAAGGTGTTGGCCTCGCCTCCTACCTGCTGATCGGCTTCTGGTATCAAAAGCCCGAAGCCAATGCCGCCGCGATCAAGGCCTTCGTCGTCAATCGTGTCGGTGATTTCGGTTTCGCACTCGGCATCTTCGGCATTTTCGCGATCTTCCGCAGCATTAGCTTCGACGACATCTTCCGCGAAGCCCCCGCCATGGCCGGCAAGACCATGCAGTTCCTGGGCTACGACGTCGATATCATGACGTGCCTGTGCCTGCTGCTGTTCCTTGGCGCCATGGGCAAGTCGGCGCAATTCCTGCTGCACACCTGGTTGCCCGACGCCATGGAGGGCCCGACGCCCGTCTCGGCGCTGATCCATGCGGCCACCATGGTCACCGCCGGCGTCTTCATGGTGGCGCGCCTGTCGCCGCTCTTCGAGATGTCGCCGTTTGCGCTGCAGGTCGTGACCGCAGTTGGTTGCCTCACGGCCTTCTTCGCGGCCACCGTCGGCCTCGTCCAGAACGACATCAAGCGCGTCATCGCCTACTCGACCTGCTCGCAGCTTGGCTACATGTTTGCGGCCTGCGGCCTTGGTGCCTACTCCGCCGGCATCTTCCATCTCTTCACGCACGCCTTCTTCAAGGCGCTGCTGTTCCTCGGTGCCGGCTCCGTCATCCACGCCATGCACCACGAGCAGGACATGCGCAACATGGGTGGCCTCAGGACCAAGATCCCCTTCACCTGGGCCATGATGCTGATCGGCACGCTGGCGCTGACCGGCGTCGGCATTCCCCACATGATCGGTTTTGCCGGCTTTCACTCCAAGGACGCCATCATCGAAGCCGCTTATGCCGGCCACACCTGGCAGAACTTCGCCTTCTGGTCGCTCGTGCTGGCTGCCTTCATGACATCGTTCTATTCCTGGCGCCTGATGTTTATGACCTTCCACCAGTCGCCACGCTGGGGCGCCGATGCGCATCACGGGCACGATCACGCTCCCGCCCACGCCAAGGATGATCACGCCAAGTCCCACCACGGGCACGGCCACGACGACCACCATCATGAGCCGCACGAGAGCCCACTGGTGATGCTGATCCCGCTGGCCATCCTGGCCTTCGGCGCCGTGGTCGCGGGCGTGGTGTTCGCGAAGTTCTTTATCGGCACCGGCAGTGGCGGCGCCCCCGACCCCTACAAGGCGTTCTGGGGCAAGGCCATCTTCGAAGGCCCGCAAAACCACATCCTGCACGAGATGCACAAGATCCCCGGCTGGGTCGGCTGGGCACCCTTCATCGCCATGTCCGCCGGTCTGGCGTTGGCCTACGTCTACTACATCGCCGCGCCCTGGCTGCCGGCTGCAACGGCCCGCACGTTCCGTCCGATCTACCTCTTCTTCCTCAACAAGTGGTACTTCGACGAACTGTACAATTGGCTGTTCGTGAAGCCCGCGTTTGCCATCGGGCGCATCCTCTGGAAGGGCGGCGATGGCGCCATCATCGACCGCACCATCGATGGCACGGCAGCCGGCGTCGGCCGTGCCACCGGCCGCGTCGTCAAGCTGCAGACCGGCTTCGTCTATCACTACGCCTTTGCCATGCTGATCGGCCTCGCGGCCATCGCGAGCTGGGTCACATGGGCGTTGCTGGCCCAGGGAGGTCCCCGATGAGTCTCCAGGGCAATCTGCTCTCGATCGTGACGTTCCTGCCGCTGGTGGGTGCCATCGCCATTGCCTGCATGAACTCTGAAGCAAAGGGCCAGGCGCGCTGGATCGCGCTGTGGACCACGATCATCACCTTCGCGCTTTCGCTGCTGATCTGGACCGGCTTCGACAAGTCCAACCCGGGCTTCCAGTTCATCGAGGAGACGGCGTGGCTTGGCACCATCCGCTACAAGATGGGCGTCGACGGTATCTCGATGCTGTTCGTGATCCTCACCACGTTCCTGATGCCGCTCTGCATTCTCGCCAGCTGGGAATCCATCGAGGATCGCGTCAAGGAATACATGATCGCCTTCCTGGTGCTGGAAACGCTGATGATCGGCGTCTTCTGCGCGCTCGATCTCATGCTGTTCTACGTCTTCTTCGAAGGCGGCCTGATCCCGATGTTCATCATCATCGGTGTGTGGGGCGGCAAGCGGCGCGTCTACGCTAGCTTCAAGTTTTTCCTCTACACGTTGCTCGGCTCGGTGCTGATGCTGCTCGCCATCATGGCCATGTACTGGCAGGCCGGCACCACCGACATCCCGAAACTGATGGCGCACACGTTCCCCTCGACGCCGATCACGGCGTTGGGCATCACCTTCCAAGGCGGCATGCAGTCGCTGCTATGGCTGGCCTTCTTCGCTTCGTTCGCGGTGAAGATGCCGATGTGGCCGGTGCACACCTGGCTGCCGGACGCCCACGTCGAGGCCCCCACCGGCGGCTCGGTGATTCTGGCGGCCATCCTGCTCAAGATGGGCGGCTACGGCTTCCTGCGCTTCTCGCTGCCGATGTTCCCGGTCGCCTCTGACCTCCTCGCACCGTTCGTGTTCACGCTCTCCGTGGTTGCGATCGTTTACACCTCGCTGGTGGCACTCGCCCAGGAGGACGTGAAGAAGCTGATCGCCTATTCGTCTGTCGCCCACATGGGCTATGTCACCATGGGCATCTTCACCGCCAACCAGCAGGGCATCGACGGTGCCATCTTCCAGATGCTGAGCCACGGCATCGTCTCGGCCGCGCTCTTCCTGTGCGTCGGCGTCGTCTACGACCGCATGCACACCCGTGAGATCGCGGCCTATGGTGGCCTTGTCCAGCGCATGCCGATCTATGCGCTCTGCTTCATGGTCTTCACCATGGCCAACGTCGGCCTCCCCGGCACCTCCGGTTTCGTCGGTGAGTTCCTGACCCTACTCGGTGCCTTCAAGGTCAACACCTGGATCGCGGCCATTGCCACCACCGGCGTCATCCTGTCGGCGGCCTATGCGCTTTGGCTCTATCGCCGCATGATCTTCGGCACCCTCGACAAGCCCTCGCTCCGCGCCATCACGGACATGGGGCCACGCGAGATCGCGATCATGGCGCCGCTGGTCCTCCTCACCATATTCTTCGGCGTCTATCCCGCGCCTGTGCTGGATGTCACGGCGCGCTCGGTGAAGGAACTGGTGACCAAGTACGAGGCTGCCGTGAAGGCGCCGCGCACCGCAACACTGCCGGCCGCGCCCATCGCGCCGAGCCGCTGATAACAAAAAAGGTCGAGAGACGCCGCCATGGCCGAGCTCAACAAACTGATGCCGATGTTGCCGGAGCTGGTGCTCATCGGCGGCGCCTTGCTGCTGCTGCTCTATGGCGTGTTGCGCCCCGAAACCGAGATCGAGGCCGAGACGGTCGGTTGGCTCTCCGTGGCATTGCTCGCCGCCTGTGCTTATCTCGTGTGGACCACCAGCGGCTCGAAGACGCTGTTCGGCGGCGGCTTCATTGCCGATCCCTTCGCGCGCATCATGAAACTCTTGACCTTCCTCGGCGCGGCGGGTGCCTTAGTGCTCTCCTTTGATGACATGAAGGACCAGAAGGCGCTCAAGTTCGAGTACCCGATCCTGGTGCTGCTCGCCACCGCCGGCATGCTGATGATGATCTCGGCCAGCGACCTGCTTTCGCTCTATCTTGGCCTCGAGCTGCAGAGTCTGGCCCTCTATGTTGTTGCAGCCTTCCGTCGCGACGATGTGCGCTCCAGCGAGGCCGGCCTCAAGTATTTCGTCCTCGGCGCACTTTCGTCCGGCATGCTGCTTTACGGCGCCTCGCTGATCTACGGCTTTGCCGGTACCACAAGTTTTGCCGGCATCGCCGCGGCAGCCAAGGCCGTTAGCGCCAACCAAGGCCAGAGCCTGCTTCTCGTATTCGGCCTGGTCTTCCTGCTGGTCGGCCTCGCCTTCAAGATCTCGGCGGTGCCCTTCCACATGTGGACGCCGGACGTCTATGAAGGTGCCCCGACGCCCGTCACGGCCTTCTTCGCCGCGGCCCCCAAGGTCGCCGCCATGGCGCTGCTGGTGCGCGTCGCCTCGTCGGCATTCCCCGACATCCGCGTGCAGTGGCAGCCGATCATCCTCTTCCTGTCGATCGGCTCGATGTTGCTCGGCGCGCTGGCGGCCATCGGGCAGACCAACATCAAGCGCCTGATGGCCTACTCGTCGATCGCCAACATGGGCTATGCGCTGCTAGGCCTCGCGGCCGGTGGCACCGAGGGCATCAAGGGCGTCATCGTCTACATCGCCATCTACGTGGTCATGACGCTCGGCACCTTCGCCTGTATTCTCTCGATGCGGCGTGACGCGCCGGTTGGCACTGGGCAACTGAAGGCGCAAGGGAACAACGCGCCGGTTGGCACTGGTGGGGAAGGGGTCAGACCCAAGGGGCTGCCCCCCGGCAGCAGCGCCCCCAACACCGTTGAGGACATCAACGAGCTGGCGGGCTTGGCGCAGACCAACCTCTACATGGCCTTCGCGCTGGCCATGTTCATGTTCTCGATGGCCGGCATTCCCCCGCTCGCCGGCTTCTTCGCCAAGCTGTTCGTATTCCAGGCAGCGATCAGCTCCGGCCTCTACATCCCCGCCATCATTGGCGTCGTTGCCAGCGTTATCGGCGCCTACTACTACCTGCGCATCGTCAAGATCATGTTCTTCGACGAGGCCAAGCCGGCCTTTGCGGCGGTGCGCCCCAAGGCTGCCGTCGTCATGGGCCTGTCGCTGCTGTTCGTGCTCGCCTTTGTTCTGCCCTTCGTTGCCGCCCCCATCGTGGAAGCGGCGGCCGTGGCGGCGAAGTCGCTGCACTAGGGCGTTGGCCATGCCAACCGGCGGCAGTCCGGCCTCGGTACCGCCCCCAGTGCCCCCGCTGGTCATGCTCGACGTGGTCGACTCGACCAATGCCGAGGCCCAGCGCCGCGCCGCGTCCGGTGAGCGCGGCCCGCTCTGGATCTGCGCCCGCGCCCAATCCCAAGGCCGCGGCCGCTCGGGTCGCAGCTGGGGCTCGCCACAGGGCTCACTCGCCGCGACCTTGCTGTTTTGCCCGACAGCACCCCTGTCGATTTTGCCTGAGCTGGCCCTCGTCGCTGGCGTCGCCACGGCCGATGCCATCGGCAGCCTGCTACCGCGACCGGCCACGACGCTCCGCATCAAGTGGCCCAACGACATCCTTCTCGATGTGGCCAAGGTCTCGGGCATTCTGGTCGAAAGCGCTCTCTTTGGCCGCGATCAGGTGGCCTTTGTCGGCATCGGCATCAACATTGCGGACAAACCCGACATCCCCGATCGCGCCATCACGAGCCTTGCCGAACATGGCGTGTCAACGACGCCAGACGCGTTCGCGCCACGGCTTGCCGGTGCCATGGCCAACCGGTTGAGCCAATGGCACCACGGCGCCGGTTTCGCCGCAATTCGCACAGCTTGGCTGGAGCGTGCCGGGCCACCCGGCCAGGAAATGTCCGTCAATACCGGCAAAGGAATCGCAACCGGAACCTTCGCGGGACTGGACACGGACGGCGCCTTGCTGCTTCAAGACGCCATGGGCCGCCGCCAGCGCTTCACTTTTGGTGATGTATCGCACGGGGCACCCGCGAAAGCATGAGGATGAATGGCACTGCGTAACGAAAAGCCCGCCAAGGGTGGCGATAGCGAGCTGGTTTTCGTGGCCCTCGGTGGCCTCGGCGAGGTCGGCATGAACTGCTACCTCTATGGGCTCGGCCCCGCTTCGGCGCGCAAATGGCTGATGGTGGATCTCGGGATTACCTTCCCTGAAGGCGAGAACGACCCCGGCGTCGACGTCATCATGCCCGACCTGAAGTTCCTCGAGGGTAACCTGAAGAACCTCGCCGGCCTCGTGCTCACGCACGCGCACGAGGATCACATCGGCGCCATGATCGAGATGTGGCCGCGCATCAAGTGTCCGGTCTACGCCACGCCCTTCACCGCTGCGATGTTGAAAGCCAAGCTCAACGAGTTCGGCAACAAGCTGAAGATTCCGATCGAGATCCTGCCTCTTGGCGCCCGCTTCGACGTCGGTCCCTTCAACTGCGAGTTCGTCAACATGACGCACTCGATTCCGGAACCAAGTGGCCTCGCCATCCACACGCCCAAGGGCGTGGTCTTCCATACCGGCGACTGGAAGCTCGACAACGCCCCTTATGTCGGTGCCTCCGCCGACGAGGCGCGCATCGCCGCCCTCGGCGAGGCTGGCGTGCTGGCCCTGGTCTGCGATTCGACCAACGCTTTCCGTGATGGCCGCTCGCCCTCCGAGAGCGATGTCGCCGCCTCCATTGGCAAGCTCATCAAGGACGCCAAGCAACGTGTCATCGTCACGTGCTTTTCTTCCAACGTGGCGCGCATCCTGGCCGTCGCCGAAGCGGCAGAAGCCTCCGGCCGCCGCCTCGTCGTGGCAGGCCGCGCGCTGCAACGTGTGATCCAGGTGGCGATCGATACCGGCTATCTGCCGCCCGATTTCCGCTACGTCGACCAGCAGGCGTTCCAGCATCTCCCCGCGCGCGAGGTTGTCGCCCTCATCACCGGCAGCCAGGGCGAGCCGCGCGCCATGCTCAATCGGCTGGCCACGGGCGAAGCTTCCGACCTGTCGCTGAAACCCGGCGACACCGTCATCTTTTCCTCGCGCACCATTCCCGGCAATGAGAAGGCCATCAGCGCCATTCAGAACTCGCTCGCCCGCATGGGCGCGGAAATCATCACCGACAACGAGGCGCTGGTGCACGTTACCGGCCATCCCCGGCGCGAGGAATTGCGCCAGATGTACGCCTGGATCAAGCCGCGCATCGCCATCCCGATGCACGGAGAGATTCGCCATCTGAAGGAACATGCCAAGATCGCCCGTGCCGCCGGCGTGCCGCATGTGCTGACACCCGTGAATGGTGAGATGGTGCTCATCGCCCAGACCGACCCCCGCATCATCGACGAGGTGCCGGTCGGCCGCCTGTTCCGCGATGGCCGTCTGGTCATCTCCGAGGACGAAGGCTCCGTACGCGAGCGCCGCAAGCTCGGCTACGTCGGCATTATCTGTGTCTCGCTGGTGCTCTCCAAGCGCGGCGAACTGCTCATCGAGCCCGAGATTGCCCTCGACGGCATTCCCGAGGAAACGCCGTCCGGCACCATCGACGATGTCGTTTTCGACGCCGTTGAAGGCACCCTGAAGAGCATTCCGCCAGCCCGCCGCCGCGATGCCGAGACGGTGCGGGAGGCCGTGCGCCGCGCCGTTCGTTCTGCCGTCGATCAGGTCTGGGGCAAGAAACCCATCGTCAAGGTGCTCCTTGCCGTCATCGACGGCAAGGGTTGAGGCGAAGATGGGGCACTGTCGTGCGCCCCGTCCCGCGGTTCAGGCGCCGTGCCTCACACCGGCTTCAGCAACACGTGCTTCTTTTTGCCGAGCGAGAGCTTGATGACGCCGTCCTTGACATCGCCTGAGCGCAGCTTGGCCTTGTCGTCCTTGACGGCGACGTCGTTGACCTTGAGGCCGCCACCCTGCACCTGACGCCGGGCCTCGCCGTTCGACTTGACGAGACCCGCCATCACAAACGCGGCCAGCACGCCAAGCTCGTTGCGGATATCGGACTCCGGCACCTCGATGGTTTCGAGGTCCGTCGCGAGCGTGCCTTCCTCGAACGTCTTGCGTGCGGTCTCCGCGGCTGCCTCGGCCTTGTCGCGGCCGTGCAGCAGGGCCGTCGCCTCGGTTGCCAGCACCTTCTTGGCGTCGTTGATGCCGGCCCCCTGCAGGGCCGCCAGCTTGACGATCTCCGCCATCGGCAATGTCGTGAACAGCTTCAGGAAACGCTCCACGTCGGCGTCCTCGGTGTTGCGCCAGAACTGCCAGTACTTATAGGGGCTGAGCTGCTCCTCATTGAGCCAGACCGCCCCCTCTTCCGTCTTGCCCATCTTGGCGCCTGAGGATGTCGTGAGCAGCGGCGTGGTCAACGCATAGAGCTGGGGCGTGCCCATGCGCCGGCCGAGATCGACGCCGGTAACGATATTGCCCCACTGGTCGGAGCCGCCCATCTGCAGATTGCAGCCGAAACGCCGCGATAGCTCCACGAAATCGTAGGCTTGGCAGATCATGTAGTTAAACTCGATGAAACTCATCTCCTGCTCGCGCTCGAGGCGCAGCTTGACCGAGTCCATGGTCAACATGCGATTGACTGAGAAGTGCCGGCCGATGTCGCGCAGCATGTCGATGTAGTTGAGCTTGGCCAGCCACTCCGCATTATCGACCATGATGGCGTCCAGCTTGCCGTCGCCAAAATTCAGCAGTTTGGCAAACACGCCCTTGATGCTGTCCTTGTTGCGGTCGATCTCGTCAATCGAGCGGATCTGGCGCGTTTCATCCTTGCCCGAGGGATCGCCGACGCGTGTCGTGCCGCCGCCCATCAGCGTGATCGGCTTGTTGCCCGATTTCTGCAGCCAGTGCAGCATCATGATGGAGATCAGATTGCCCACATGCAGCGACGGCGCGGTGCAATCGTAGCCGACATAGCAGACGACCTCGCCCTTGGCGGCCAGCGCATCGAGGCCGGCGAAATCCGAGCATTGGTGGATGAAGCCGCGTTCGGCCATGATCTTGAGAAATTCGGACTTGTGCGTCACCATGGTGCTAAGCTCGTCGCTTGAGGATCCAATGTCGGGGCCGGGCCCCGGCAGTTGCGCCATACCTGCTGATCCCGTCACGGGGAGAAGGAGCGGCGCTCGAGGGGCAATAGCCCTTCGATCCGGAATCGCAGGCTAATCGCACGGGATGGCCCCGATGAGCAAGGTGATGCGCGCAATTGGCCTGATGAGTGGCACGTCGATGGATGGCATTGATATCGCCCTCATCGAGACGGACGGTGATCGCAGTGTGCGCCGGTTGGCCGCCTCCAGCGAGGCCTACCCTGATGATTTCCGCGCCCAGCTGCGGCAGGCGATGGCCGATGCACAGGCGATCACCAGTCGCGAGCAGCGCCCCGGCTGTCTGGCAGATGTCGAGCGCGAGTTGACTGAGAGGCACGCGGCGGCCGTCACTCGCTTCATGGGCGACCGCATGCTGCAGCCCTCGGCGGTCGACGTGATCGGCTTCCATGGCCAGACGGTGCTGCATCGCGAGGAGCTGGTCCCGGCGGGCACCTTTCTCGATCGTCGCCTCGGCGTCCTTGAGGAGCGAGAGCTACCACCGCGAACTCGACTGCTGACGGTACAACTCGGCGATGGCCCGCTGCTGGCGCGGCGAACCGGGGTCGACGTGGTGCATGATCTCAGGGCCAACGACTGCGCACTGGGCGGGCAGGGGGCGCCGTTGGTGCCGATCTATCATTGGGCGTTGGCGGCCAAGGTGCCCGAGCGGCCCATCGCTTTCGTTAACATCGGGGGCGTCTCGAACATCACCTGGATGGGGCCAGGCGGTCGCCTGATTGCCTTCGATACCGGTCCTGGCAATGCGCTGATCGATGATTGGATGCTCCGCCATACAGGCACGGCGCGCGACGAAGGTGGGCGTTTGGCCGCCGCGGGTAACGTCGACGAGGGCATCCTGCGGCGGTATCTGTCGCAACCTTATTTCGCCAAGGTGGCACCCAAGTCGCTCGATCGCAATGCCTTCCCACCCGACCTCGTCGCTGGTCTCTCGGTCGCCGATGGGGCTGCAACCCTGACCGCGTTCACGGCCGAGGCCATCGCGCGGGCCCGTGAACTGGTGCCGGAGCAGCCGCTTCTGTGGATCATCGCCGGGGGAGGGCGGCGCAATCAGACCCTGATGCGCATGATTGCCGCACGCGTGGAGAATGCCGTCGTCCCGGCCGAGGCCCTCGACTTGGATGGCGACACTATGGAGGCCGAGGCCTGGGCCTATCTGGCGGTGCGCTCACTGAAGGGCCTGCCGTTGACCTTCCCGGAGACCACTGGTGTCGCCGAGCCGGCCATCGGCGGCAAGCTTGCCCGGGCGCCGTTTTGATGCTGGCCTGCGCCCCGCCCCAGGCGCATGCCGCACCGGCAATGCAAGCCTTTGAACGCGGCGCGGAAATCTCTATGTTGTTGGCAATGCAGCAGCGGAGCATGAGAGCCTATGAGTGGCCGGCCGGGAACAGCAGTCGAAAGCCTTCGGCTGACGGTGAATGGCGAATTGTGCGAGGTCGCCACATCGACACTTGCGGCTCTGCTGATCGAGCTCGGATATGGCGACCGGACAGTGGCAACGGCCCTGAACGGTGATTTCGTCCCCGAGCGCGCCCGTGCCCAGGCCTCGCTCAAGGCCGGAGATCAGATCGAGATCGTGGCACCGCGGCAGGGCGGTTGACGCGTCCAGGGGCGACCTTGCGAGGAGCTTGACGCACATGAACGATAGCGCACCCACGACGGCGACGCCGCAGGATCTGACGGTCTACGGCTCCACCGTGGCCTCCCGCCTGATCCTCGGCACCTCGCTCTATCCCTCGCCGCAGGTGATGGCCGACGCCATCAAGGCCTCAGGCGCCAGCATCGTCACCGTGTCGCTCCGCCGGGAAGGCGCCCGCGACCGCACGGGGCAGCGCTTCTGGGAGATCGTCTCGGGTCTCGGCGTGCGCGTCCTGCCCAACACCGCCGGGTGCCGGACACCGAAGGAAGCGATCACCACGGCTCGCATGGCGCGGGAGGTGTTCAACACGGATTGGGTCAAGCTCGAGATCATCGCCAGCGACGACATCCTGCAGCCGGATCTGTTCGGGTTGGTCGACGCGGCCACCACCCTGGTCAAGGAAGGCTTCAAGGTCTTTCCCTACACCACCGAGGATCTGAGTGCGGCTGAGCGATTGCTTGCGGTTGGTTGCGAGGTCCTGATGCCCTGGGGCGCTCCCATTGGCTCCGGTCGCGGCTTGGCCAACCCCTATGCGCTCAAAACCATGCGTGCGTATTTCCCCGGCGTGCCGTTGGTCATCGACGCGGGATTGCGCGCGCCAAGCCAGGCGGCTGAGGCCATGGAACTCGGCTACGACGCGGTGATGCTGAACACGGCCGTAGCGAAGGCCGCCAATCCTGTGCTGATGGCGCAGGCCTTTGGCCAAGCCGTCTCGGCGGGGCGCTTAGCCTATGAAGCAGGACTGATGGAGGCCCGTGACATGGCCTCGCCATCGACGCCGGTCGCCGGCACACCGTTCTTCGATCTCACCCGCAAGACCTAACGTCAAAGGAACAGTCCATGGCGCGTCTCATCGACATCTTCTATCCGATCGCGCCTGACCTCGGCTGGATGCAGCGCATCGTGCCTCAAGGCGCGCGAACGGTGCAATTGCGGCTCAAGGATGCGGCTCCCGCCGAGGTGCGCCGCCAGATCAGCGCCAGTCTCGAGCTTTGCCGCCAGCACAAATGCCAGCTGATCGTCAACGACTACTGGCAGGACGCCATCGCGCTCGGCGCCGACTTCGTGCATCTCGGACAGGAGGACTTGGCCGACGCCGACGTCAAGGCGATCAAGGCTGCGGGAATCAAGCTCGGCATCTCCACCCATGACCACAAGGAGCTCGACATCGCGTTTGGAGCGAAGCCCGACTATATCGCGCTCGGTCCCATCTGGGAGACTAAGCTCAAGGCCATGAAATGGGCGCCGCAAGGCCTCGACCGCATCCGTGACTGGAAGGGCCGCGTCGGCAAGTTGCCGCTGTGCTGTATCGGTGGGATTACGCCGGAGCGGGCGCCGGGCGTGGTGGCAGCCGGTGCCGACAGTGTCGCCGTGATAACGGACTTCTTCACCGCCGCCGACCCAGAAGCCCGCGTGCGCCAGTGGGTGCAGTGGGCGCGCACTGTCGTGGCCTGATCCCATGCGCAATCTTCGCATTGCCGCAGCCCAACTCGGCCCCATCCAGCGCGCCGACAGCCGCGCCGCGGTGGTCACGCGCATGCTCGCCCTCATGGATCAGGCCGCCGCACACAAGGCCGACCTGATCGTCTATCCCGAGTTGGCACTGACGACGTTCTTTCCGCGCTGGTATCATGCTGACCGGCGCGAGGCTGATCCCTGGTTCGAGCGCGAGATGCCGGGCCCAGCCACGGCGCCGCTCTTTGCGCGGGCCAAACAGCACAACGTGGCCATGACCTTCGGCTATGCCGAATTGACGCCGGTGGGGCGTCATTTCAACACCTCGATCCTGGTCGAGCGTGATGGCCGCATCGTCGGCAAGTATCGCAAGGTGCATCTCCCCGGCCATGTCGAGCATGAGCCGCAGCGTACGCATCAGCATCTGGAAAAACGCTACTTCGAGCCGGGCGACCTGGGCTTCCCTGTCTTCTCCGCGCTGGGCGGCATCCTCGGCATGTGCATCTGCAATGACCGCCGCTGGCCCGAGACCTATCGCGTCATGGGCCTGCAAGGCGTCGAGCTGATCACCCTCGGCTTCAACACGCCGTCGATCAATTCCCTCTCCGCCAATGAGCCGCCTGAGGCGCGCACCTTCCACCACAAGCTCTCGGTACAGGCCGGCGCCTACCAGAACTCGACCTGGGTGGTGGCGGTCGCCAAGGCCGGCGTCGAGGACGGCTTTGGCCTGTTCGGCTGCTCGCTAATCGTTGACCCCAATGGTCATGTCGTCGCCGAGAGTCGCACTGAGGCCGACGAGTTGCTAATCCACGATTGCGATCTCGACGCCACGCGCTTCGGCAAAGAGACCATCTTCAATTTCGCGGCCCATCGGCGACCCGAGCACTACACCCGCATCACCGCGCAGATTGGCGTCGAGCGACCCAAGGAGACGTGAGCATGACGGCCCCAGCCCATGCCGAAAGCGTCGCCGTCGCCATGGCCGTGCTCGATCGCTTCATGGCGGCCTTTTCGGCCTCCGACGTCGAGGGCATTCGTGCGAGTTTCAACTTCCCCCACGTCCGCTTTCACAGCAGCAAGGTCACGACCTTCCCGACGTCGGAGAGCTTCAACCTCGACATTTTCAGATCGACGGCAGACGCCAAGGATTGGGCGCGCAGTGTGTGGGACGAGCGACGCGTCATTCATGCCGGCACCGACAAGGTGCATTTCGATACGCAATTCAGCCGCCTGCGCGCCGACGGCAGCATCATTGCCAGCTATCGCTCAATCTACATCGTCACCAAGGTCGATGGTCACTGGGGCATCCAGGGCCGATCGAGCTTCGCGCAGTGACCTGTGCTGCCGGACCCCGCTGGTCAGGGCGCATCCCCCTCGCTATCGTCGCGACGTGCGCTGGCGGGCGCCAGGACCAACTTGCCTGAAAGGCCATCAGCATGGACTTTACGACACTCGGCTGCAGCGGACTGCGCGTCTCGCGCCTCTGCCTCGGCACCATGGATTTCGGCGCCGGCATGGATGATGCGACGGCCGCACAAGTCATAGACCGGGCGCGCGAGGCCAAGGTCAATTTCATCGATACCGCCGATGCCTACAACAACGGCGCCTCTGAGACGATGCTCGGCAAGCTGATCGCCAGGGATCGCGATCACTGGGTACTCGCTTCGAAGGTCGGCCAGCAGGACGGCCCGCCCCAGCGCAAGCAGGGCCTCTCGCGCAAATGGATGCTGCACGCCATCGACGCCAGCCTGCAGCGCCTCGGCACCGACTACGTCGATATCTATTACATGCACCATCGCGATCGCGAGACGCCGCTCATCGAGAGCATCGAGGCCATGCGCGACATCATCGCCAGCGGCAAGGCCAGCTACTGGGGGTTCTCCAATCACTATGGCTGGGAGATCGGCGAGATCATCCGGCTGTGCGATCAGACCGGCACACCGCATCCCGTCGTGGCACAGCCCATGTACAATCTGGCCATGCGCCAAGCCGAGACCGACTATTTGCCGGCCTGCGCCCACTACGGCATTGGCGTCGCGCCGTTCTCGCCGCTGGCGCGTGGCGCGCTCACCGGCAAGTATCGTGAAGGCGCGCCACCGCCCAACGACAGCCGCGCCGCTCGGGGCGATGTGAGCCTGCTGAAGCGTGACTTCAGCCCGCATCTGTTTCGCATCGTCGAGGTGCTGCGGGCGCATGCGGCCAAACGCGGCATGATGCCGGCTGATTTCGCCATGCTGTGGGTGCTGAACAACCGCACTGTTTCCAGCGTCATCACCGGCCCGCGCACCCTCGAGCATTGGAATGCCTACCTCGGTGCCTTGCAGCACACCTTCACCGCCGAGGATGAGGCCTTGGTTGACAGTCTCGTCGCCAGCGGCCATCCGGCAACGCCGGGCTTGATCTGGAGCCGCCATCCTCCCTTGGGACGGCGCCCCATCGTCAGTTGAGAGCGGGCGCGCTGCGGGCCGCCGCCCATCCGGTTGGACCTGTCAGCCCAGGCAGCGGTAATTGGGGGCTGTTCACACTCTCGCAGTGGTGGCATTGCGAGGCGGCCACGCCTCTGCTAGTTTTCCGTCTGTACGGCCACGGTGCCGGACATGCGGGTGTAGCTCAGTGGTAGAGCGTCTGCTTCCCAAGCAGAATGTCGAGGGTTCAATCCCCTTCGCCCGCTCCAATTGCCCTCATTCCTTCACCGCCTCGCCCTCGATCTCCACCATATAAGCGGGATCAGCCAGCGCCGCGATCTGCACATAGGTGGCGGCTGGTGCATTGCCCGCCAGCGCCTTTTCGCGACCGCGACGGAACTCCTGCAGCGCAGGCTTGGTCACATAGACGGTCACCTTGACGACGTGAGCGGGCGCGAAGCCGGCGGCTTTCAACACCGCGAGGAAATTGTCCCACGCCTGCGTCATCTGCGCCTCGAGGCCGGCAACCGTGCTGCCGTCCGGCCGCACACCCACCTGCCCGGATATGAGCAGTCGCTCGGCGCCAGCCTTGTGCACAATGCCTTGCGAATAGTTTGAGGCAGGTTTCGGAAAATCAGCGGGATTGATCTGCTTGGCCATAGCGGGACTCCAGGGACTGGTGATGGGATAAGGGGTGCGGCGGCTTACATCGCGGTCATGCCGCCATCGACGAACAGCATCGAGCCGGTGACGTAGGAAGCTTCGTGCGACGCCAGGAACAGCACGCACGCCGCCACCTCCTCGGCGGTGCCCGGCCGCTTCATCATGGTGCGGCTGGCCGCATCGGCATTGTAGTCGGCAACCGTCTTGCCCGCAGCCTTGATGCGGCGGTCATGGAACGGCGTGAAGATCGGCCCCGGACAGACGGCATTGACGCGAATGCCTTCGTGCGAATGATCCATCGCCAGCCCCCGCGTCAGCCCCGCGACGGCGGCCTTGGCCGTGTCGTACTGCAGCGTGTTGCCGCCGGCCGTGATCGAGCGCACCGACGCCATGTTGACGATGGCGCCACCGCCGGCGCGGCGCATGGCGGGAATGGCCGCCTTGGCGCAGAAGGCATAGCTTTTGAGGTTAACGCCGAGGATGGCGTCCCAACTCTCCGCGCTCGCCTCGACGACGCTCTGGTACAGGCGAATGCCCGCATTGTTGACCAGAATATCGAGCCGGCCATAGGCATCCACAGCGCTCTGGATGAAGGCTAGGCACGCCGGTTCCTGGGCAACGTCCGCCTCGATGAAGATCGCTTTGCCACCAGCCTTGGTGATCTCGGCGGCGATGCGGTTGCCCCGCTCCGCATCGCGATCGGCGAAGGCAACCTTCGCGCCTTCCGCGATGAAGCGGCGGACGGTGGCCTCGCCGATGCCTGACGCGCCACCTGTCACGGCGGCAACCTTGTCTTTAAGCTGTGCCATCGCTGCCTATCCTCTGCCTGGGCCAACGGCCAACGTACGTTTACAGCGCCGACCTGGCAATGCGGGCGTCGCCTCTGGCGTCGTCTCAGCGCTGGCAGGTGGGACAGTAGAAGGTCGAGCGGCCGGCCTGCACCACGCGCCGGATGGTGCCGCGGCAATCGGACCGGCGGCAGGCCTCGCCCTCACGGCCATAGACATCAAAGGACTTCTGGAAATAGCCGAGCGCCCCGTCGGCGGCCCGATAGTCGCGCAGGGTTGAGCCGCCAGCCTCGATCGCCTCCTCGAGCACGGTTCGAATGGCGGGGACGAGGCGCTCGGCGCGGTCCGTCGGCCGGCCGCTGGTGCGGGCAAGAGAGGATGAGAGGCGTAAAGGCCCGAGGCAGGCACGAAACAACGCCTCGCAGACGTAGATGTTGCCGAGGCCCGCGACATTGCGCTGGTCCATCAGGAACGCCTTGAGGTCCGTCCGGCGGCCATGTGCAGCGCCCGCCAGATAGACCGCATCCAGGGCGTTGCCGAGCGGTTCGACGCCGAGGCCCTTGAAGTGGGGGTGGGTCTCGATTTCATTGCCCGGCAGGAGCGTCATGTAACCGAAGCGGCGCGCGTCGTTGTAGGTGACGGTGGCCCCGCCCTCGAGATGAAAGACGACATGATCGTGCGCCGGGTCGCCACCGCTCGCGTGCGTGAAGTCGCCGGGCTGGTGGTGCTGGAACCCCGGCGCGCGGGCAATCGTGAACCGTCCGGTCATGCCGAGGTGCACGGCCAAGATATCGCCGGTCTCGATCTCGGCCAGAATGTACTTCGCCCGTCGCGTCAGGCGAACGATGCGGCGCCCTTCCAGACGCTGCGCGAACCGTTCGGGGAGGGGGAAGCGCAGGTCTGGCCGGCGCTGGTCCAGCCGCACGATGCGGGCGCCGCTCATGACCGGCTCCAGCCCGCGCCGGACGGTCTCGACCTCAGGCAGCTCAGGCATCGGCAATGGCTCCCTGACGTCGTCAGCAGTGGCCCATGACGACATCGAACAACTGGTGCCCCAGGAGGGACTCGAACCCCCACACCCTCGCGGATAACAGATTTTGAGTCTGTCGCGTCTACCGTTCCGCCACTGGGGCCATCGAGGGGTGATGCAACTCGGTTGCGCCCGCTCGGCGGCGTGCAACACACGGCATCGGGCGGCGTCTGTCAACCGGCAATCTCGCCGGACGAGCCCTGCACGGCCAATCTTTGAGCAGCCATCATCGGCCCACACCGCCGGGCCCAACTGGTGGCACGCTGCCGACGTCGATCAGGCGCCAGTGCATGACCGCCCACACCAGCAGGAAAATGAGCGCCGCGCCGAGTGTTGTCAGCAGCAGGATGCGCGGGAAGTTGGGTGCTGCCGGTGCGCTGCCCGGTGTGCCAGGCACCACGTCGCCGGCCTCGTCCTGGGTGCGCATGCCCAAGGGCAGCACCGCGAACAGCACGGTCCACCAGATGATGAAGTAGAGCGCGAGGCCGAAGAGCAATGTCATGCGACGCAAAACTCCAACAACGGCAAGCGGCGAGGCTGCCTCAAACCTGCTCCAACTCGACGAGGGTGCCGAGGAAATCCTTGGGGTGGAGGAAGAGCACGGGTTTGCCGTGCGCGCCGATCTTCGGCTGGCCATCGCCAAGGACGCGTGCGCCCTCGGCCTTCAGTTTGTCACGCGCCTGCAGAATGTTGTCGACCTCGTAGCAGACGTGATGGATGCCGCCATCCGGATTCTTCTCCAGGAACTTGGCAATCGGCGAGCCGGCACCGAGCGGCTCGAGAAGCTCGATCTTGGTGTTGGGCAATTCGACGAAGACCACCGTGACGCCGTGATCGGGCAGGGGCTGTGGCGGCGTCACCTTGGCGCCGAGGGTCGCTGCATAGACCGGCGTCGCAGCGGCGAGGCTCTTGACGACGATGGCAACGTGATTGAGGCGTCCGATCATGGCGAGGATCCTCGTGCGCGAATCAACGGGTCGGCTGCCCAACCGTTGGTGAGCCTACTCGTGCAGCCGGTTGGCGCTATTCCGCCGCCTGCTTGTGGCGCGCCTGATACTGGTCGATGCGGGCTTCGATCTCGTGGCGGAAGTGGCGCAGCAGCCCTTGGACAGGCCACGCGGCGCCATCACCCAGCGCGCAGATGGTGTGACCTTCGATCTGCTTGGTGACGTCGAACAGCAAGTCGATCTCGCGCTTTTCCGCCTCGCCCTTGGCCATGCGCTGGAGGACGCGCCACATCCAGCCGGTGCCCTCACGGCAGGGTGTGCACTGGCCGCAGCTCTCGTGCTTGTAAAAATAGGCGATACGGGCCATGGCCTTGATGATGTCGGTCGACTTGTCCATGACGATCACGGCCGCGGTGCCAAGTGCGGACTTGTGCTGGGCCAGGCCATCGAAATCCATTTTCAGGTCCTGGCACAGGGAGGCCGGCAGCAGCGGCATTGACGAGCCGCCGGGGATTACCGCCAGCAGATTGTCCCAGCCCCCGCGCACGCCACCGGCATGGGTCTCGATGAGGTCACGGAGCTGGATGCCCATCTCTTCCTCGACAACGCACGGGCGTTCGACGTGGCCGGAGATCTGGTAGAGCTTGGTGCCGGTGTTGTTGGGACGGCCGAAGCCCGCAAACCAAGCGGCACCGCGACGCAGAATGGTGGGCACCACGGCAATCGATTCGACGTTGTTGACGGTGGTGGGTGCGCCATAGAGGCCGGAGTTGGCCGGGAAGGGCGGCTTCAGGCGCGGCTGGCCCTTCTTGCCTTCGAGGCTTTCCAAAAGGGCAGTTTCCTCACCGCAGATGTAGGCGCCAGCGCCGTGGTGGACGTAGAGATCGAAATCCCAGCCGTGCACGTTGTTCTTGCCGATCAGCTTGGCCGCATAGGCTTGATCGATGGCGGCCTGCAGTCGCTCGCGCTCGCGGATGAACTCGCCGCGCACGTAGATGTAGGCAGTATGGGCGCGCATGGCGTAGGAGGCGATCAGGCAGCCTTCCACCAGATGATGCGGGTCATGCCGCATGATCTCGCGGTCCTTGCAGGAGCCGGGTTCCGACTCGTCGGCGTTGACCACGAGGTAGGAGGGCCGAGGATCAGCCTTGGGCATGAACGACCATTTGAGGCCGGTCGAGAAGCCGGCACCACCGCGGCCGCGCAGGCCTGAGTTCTTGACCTCGTTGATGATCCAGTCGTGGCCCTTGTCGATGATATCCTTGGTGCCGCTCCACTGGCCGCGGTTGCGCGCGCCTTCGAGCCCCCAATCCTGGAAGCCGTAGATGTTGGTGAAGATGCGGTCTTTGTCAGCGAGCATGGGGTCCACCGGCCAAATCGTGTGCCGCCAGCTAGCATTGCGACGGCGACCCGGTCAACGCGGTTCAGGCGCGCGGGAGATGGTGGCGGTTATAAGCCGCTGCGCCGGCTTGCTTTCCATTGCCGGACTTCGGCGAAACTGGCGAGCGCTGCAAACACTGTGATGGCGAGGCAGATCCAGCTTTGCGTCAACCGGAAGCCGATAAAGCTGAGCGTGCAGGCGAGGGGCAGCGCGACGGCCATGAAGCGAGTGGCGGGAGCGAGGAGGCGCAATTCCTGCAGGGCAGATCCGAAGGCGATCGGTACGCCCCACAGCAATTCCCAGTTCCATTGCTCGGGCGCGCGGTCGTGAAAGATTTCCTTCGTCGCGACGACGCAGAACAGGAGTGAGACGGTGGCCAAGCCGAGGCGCGCGAGCCAAGTTCTGTACACAGGAGCGCACCTCTCTGCTGATGCAATCCTACTTCACGAAATCCTTCAGTACGGTGGCGCCGCCGATCGGTTCCGAGGTGTGGCGGCCGGCCTGTGGGCCCGGCTTTATCGGCTGGCCTTTGGCGAAGCTGTCGAGGATCTTCTCCATCATCTCAGGCGTGAGGTCCTCGTAGACGTCCTTCCAGATCTGCACCATGGGCGCATTCGTGCAGCAGCCCAGGCACTCGACCTCTTCCCAGGAGAAATTGCCATCGGCGGAGACGTGATGCGCCTCAGGGTGAATGCGCTTCTCGCAAACCTCTCGAATGGCCTCGGCGCCACGCAGCATGCACGGCGTGGTGCCGCAGACCTGGACGTGCGCCTTCCGTCCGACCGGCGACAGCTGAAACATGGTGTAGAATGTCGCGACCTCGTAGACGCGGATGTAGGCCATGCCGAGCAGGTCTGCGACGAGACGCATGGCCGGCTCCGGTAGCCAGCCGTGATGCTGCTCCTGCGCCCGCCAGAGCACGGGAATGACGGCCGAAGCCTGTTTGCCCGCGGGGTACTTGGCGATTGTCGCCTTCGCCCACTCCATGTTCTCCGCCGTGAAGGCGAAGGACGCTGGCTGATCGGGATGCAGTCTGCGGACGGACATGGGGTTTCTTTCGCAGGTTGTGGCTCTAGCGGGTTGGTGCGGGAAGCGGCGCCGGTTGTCGATCTGTCGGGATGCCGCGGCCAACCTCGGGGCCCGGCGGCGTCCGCTCTACGGGGAGGGCGGGGGGCGTTGCGGCGCGGTCCTCGAAACGATCGAGGGGGCGGCCGACTGCTGGCGCTATCGGGCGCTCGAGGCTGCGATCGAGGGCTGGGCGCTGGATGTCGTAATCGATGCGGGTGACGGCAACATACCACAGGCTGAGCAGCGTCAGGACCGCCAGAGGCGCCAGCAGCAGGGCGCTTTGCGCGCCGATGCGCGTTATGGCTGTCCATGCCAAGGCGCAGAGCACACCGAACAGCGGCACGATGAGCACGGTGGCGCCGCCTCGCGCCATGCCGAACACGATGGCAAACGCCATGCAGAACAAGCCGATGGCAATCGGCAAACCGGGACGGTGCGCCTGCCACTCGCCCATAGGCCAGCCATTGTGCACAGCAAACCAACGATAGGTTGTGAGGCTCAGGCCCCAGGCAAAAGCCAAGGTGGCCAGGATGAACATCAGATCGACAGGCATAGTGGGCAATCTCCCAGGGTTTTCAGGTGGCGCGGTAGTCCGGTTCGCGATTGCCCGTACTGTCGCTCATTCTCACACCCCGCGTCATCTGGCGCCGTCTGATTTGGTAAGCCCAGGTTCCCCGTGGCTGGTGTGGCGGGAAACCGATGCAGCTGTATTGTTCACTATGCCGCAGGTGCGATCCTGGCAAGAGGCTCCCGCCAGCCACAGACGGGAGCTGAGGAGGCAAAATGCGATACTGCAATTGTGGATTGTATCAGCTTGGTCGAATTTTCGCCGAAGTTGCCTCGCATGGTATTTGGCAAATGAACGTTGTGCTTCGCGTCGGTCGGGGGATATGGCGCGGCTGCAGGGTAGGCGTAGCGGCAGTTGGACGCCAGCCAGCGCGATCAGGACATCCGGTGTAGCAGGCGGACCTGCGGTACCGGCAACACGGGGACCCGAGGCAATTCGGGAGACATTATGTGGACATCAAAGATCGCAGCTGCGGCTGCCATTGGCCTCCTGCTGACTACGGGTCTTGGCGGCTGTGAGACCAAACAAGACCAGGGTGCCGCGGTAGGTGCTATCGCCGGCGGTTTGCTCGGCAACTCGATGGGCCGCGGCAATGGCCGGCCAGCTGCAACTATTGTCGGCGCCGTGGTGGGCGGCATTGTCGGCAGCGAAATCGGCCGCTCCATGGACAAAACCGATCGCCTGCTGGCAGAGCGGGCGGAACGGGATGCCTTCGAGCGGGGCCAGACTGGCGCGCCAGTGGCATGGCGCAATCCGGACAACGGCCGCTACGGCGAAGTTATTCCCATGGCCCCGTATCGCCGGGGCTATGAGGATTGCCGCGACTATGAGCACCGGGTCTACATCGATGGGCGGCCGCGGGTGATGCGGGGTACGGCTTGCCGCAATCCCGATGGCACCTGGCGCAATGTCGGCTGAGCCGGCAAGCACCCCGTTGTCCACGCTTTGGAGCGCGCGGGCAGTAAGCCTTGCGCGCTTCGTCACCTTGTAAGCCTGCCTTGCGCCACCTATTGAAGAGCCGGTGAGTTTGGCAGGAGTGGTGATGCTGCTCTGGGTGTGTTTCGCGGTTTTGTCGGGGGCGGTGCTGGCAGCACTGCTCAACCCGTTGCTGCGACAGCGCGAAAGCCCCGACAGCCAACGTGGCGCAGCCGAGCAGGACATCGCCATTTATCGCGATCAGCTCGCGGAAATCGACGCTGAACGCGAGCGCGGCCAACTCGCCACCTCGGAGGCGGAAGCAGCCCGTACCGAAATAGCCCGACGCTTGTTGGCCGCTGGTGAGCGCCAGTCGGGGACGAAGGGTTCCCGAGACGTGGCCAGAACAGGCGTTCGTGCGGACACGTTGCGGCGCCTTGCAGGTGTTTTGACTGTCGCCGTGCCGATCGCAACCACTGGGCTCTACCTTTGGCTTGGCTCGCCAAACCTGCCGGCACAGCCCCTGACCGCTCGGCTGACACAGCCCCCTGATACCAGCGATGTTGGTCGACTTATCGCGACAGTCGAAGCCCGCCTCAAGAAGTTCCCGGAGGATGGCCAGGGCTGGGACGTCATCGGGCCGGTCTATCTGCGTCTCGCCCGCTATCCGGAAGCCGCCGACGCCTTCGCCCGGGCCATCCGCCTGCTAGGTGAGAACGACAAGCGTCTGGCCGGCCTCGCCGAGGCCACCGTGCTGGCCACAGACGGTATCGTCAACGATACGGCGCGCCAGGCCTACGAGAAACTGCACAAGCTCCAGCCGCAGCGACCGGAACCACGCTTCTGGTTGGCCCTCGCCAAAGAGCAGGATGGGCAATTGCAAGAGGCGCTGGTGGACTACCGGGCACTGTTGAAGGATGGCGAGCCAAATGCAACGTGGCGACCGCTGGTCGCAGAGCGGATCGTGCGGGTCGAAGTGCAATTGCGCACAGGCGCGGCGCCAAAATCGCCAGGCGATAAACCTCCTGCATCGACATCGCCGGATCAACCGCGCGGCCCGAGCGCCGATGATATCGCCGCCGCCGAGCGCCTCTCCAAGGACGATCAGCAACGCATGATCGAAGGCATGGTGCAAGGCTTGGCCGAGCGTCTGGCCAAAAACGGCCGCGATCTGCAGGGCTGGCAGCGCCTGATCCAGGCCTATAGCGTCATGGGTCGCAAAGCCGATGCTGTCGCCGCACTGGGCCGCGCTCGCGGAAATTTCGTTGGCGAGCCGCAATCATTGACTGCACTCAATGAGCTCGCACGCAATCTGGGGCTCGATTCCTGATGTGCAACGCAGGGCTCACCCCATGACCCGCAAGCAGCGGCGCGCCACCATGATCGGAGCCGGCATTGGCGTGCTGGCGTTGGCGCTGGGCCTCGTGCTGTTCGCCTTGCGCGAGACCATCACCTATTTCAAATCGCCGAGCGACATCGCGACCAAGGCGCCGCCCGCGGGACAGAGGTTCCGTCTCGGAGGGCTCGTCAAGGACGGTAGCGTCAAGCGGGGCCACGGCCTCGACGTCGAATTCGCCGTGACGGATACGCTGGCACATGTGACGGTGATTTATCGCGGCGTGTTGCCCGACCTCTTTCGCGAGGGCCAGGGCGTTGTCACCGAAGGCCGGCTCGAGGCCGATGGCCGCTTCCGCGCCGACAGCGTGTTGGCCAAGCACGACGAGACCTACATGCCGCCTGAAGTTGCCAAGGCGCTGAAGGACAAGGGCGTCAAACTGGGCGCTGGCGCGGTGCACCCAAAGGACAAGGCCTTGGCTCCGAGAGATGGGGCCAAGGGCGAGAAGAAGTAGGCCATGACGGAAACCGTTGCCACATGATTATAGAGCTTGGACATTTCGCGCTGATACTGGCGCTCGTCGTCGCGCTGGTGCAGATGGCGGTACCGGCGCTTGGCGCGCGGTGGCACGATGCGCGCCTCATGGACGTGGCGCGGCCGGCATCACTGTTGCAGCTGGCGTTGGTGGCAACCTCATTCCTCGCGTTGACGCATGCGTACGTGACCAGTGACTTCTCCGTCGAGAACGTAGCCATCAACTCGCACTCCATGAAACCGATAATCTACAAGATCTCGGGTGTGTGGGGGAACCACGAAGGCTCGATGCTGCTGTGGGTGCTGATCCTGGCGCTGTTCGGGGCGGCCGTGGCGCTCTTCGGCAACAATCTGCCACCGACGCTCAAGGCCAATGTGCTGGCGGTGCAGGCGTCGATCGCTTTGGCCTTCCTCCTCTTCATCGTCACGACATCGAACCCCTTCAACCGGCTTGATCCCGCGCCCCTGGATGGCCGCGGTCTCAATCCGGTGCTGCAGGATCTAGGGCTCGCGATCCACCCGCCTATGCTCTATGCCGGTTATGTCGGGTTCTCGATGGCCTTCTCGTTCGCCATTGCGGCGCTGATCGAGGGTCGCACGGATGCCGCCTGGGCGCGCTGGGTCAGGCCGTGGACGCTGCTGGCGTGGATGCTGCTCACGATCGGGATCGCCATGGGCTCCTGGTGGGCCTACTACGAACTCGGCTGGGGTGGCTGGTGGTTCTGGGATCCCGTAGAGAACGCTTCGTTCATGCCCTGGCTCGCAGGTACCGCGCTGCTGCATTCGGCACTGGTCATGGAAAAGCGTGAGGCGCTGAAAATCTGGACGGTGCTGCTGGCGATCCTGACGTTCTCGCTGTCACTGATGGGCACGTTCCTGGTGCGCTCCGGCGTACTGTCGTCCGTGCATGCCTTCGCGGTTGATCCCAAGCGTGGCGTCTTCATCCTCGCGATCATGGTGATCTTCGTCGGCGGCGCGCTGATCCTGTTCTCGGCGCGCGCGGGATCGCTGCGGCAAGGGGGACTGTTTTCGCCAATCTCGCGCGAAGGTGCGCTCGTTCTCAATAACATCCTGATTGCGACGGCAACGGCAACCGTGTTCGTCGGCACGCTTTATCCGCTGGCACTGGAGTCGGTGACCGGGCAATCGATCTCGGTTGGCCCGCCTTACTTCAATCTGACGTTTGGACCGCTGATGGTGCCACTGCTGCTGGCAATGCCGCTCGGACCGCTGCTGGCCTGGAAGCGGGGCGATGCTGCCGCTGCCATGGAGCGATTGCTGTGGGCCATCGGCCTGACGATGGCGGCGGCGGCACTGGTGTTGGCGCTCAAGTCGCGCGGGCCGTGGCTGGCGCCGTTTGCCCTGGCCTTGGGCGTGTGGGTGATTGCAGGGTCGGTCTCAGAGCTGGCGTTCCGGGCCAAGGCCGGGCAGGCACCCTGGCCCGAAGTTTGGCGGCGGCTGCGCCATCTTCCACGCGCCAGTTACGGCAGCGCGCTGGCGCACGCCGGCGTCGGCATCTCGGTGATCGGCATCGTCGCCACTAGCGCTTGGCAGACTGAGAAAGTCGTGGCCATGCGCCCCGGAGAGAAGCTGGAGATTGCCGGCTATACGCTGGAGTTTCGCGGTACTGCGCCAGGCGTAGGGCCGAACTACAAGGAGTTGACTGGATCATTTGCGGTGACCCGCGGCGGCGCGGCCATAGCGGAATTGACGCCATCGAAACGGCTTTACGACCAGCCACCGCAACCGACGACGGAAGCCGGAATCCACGCCAGCTGGCGCGGCGATCTCTATACCGTGCTCGGTGACGAGCAGCAGACCGGCGCCTATACGGTACGGGTGTATTTCAATCCGCTGGTGCGCTTCATCTGGCTCGGCGCCATCGTCATGTTCTTTGGTGGGCTGCTCTCGCTCTCGGATCGGCGCTTGCGTGTCGGGGCACCGCGGCGCTCACGGGCGCGCACGTTGCAGCCTGCGGAGTGAGGCGATGCGCCAGCTACTGCGATACATCTGCATGGTCGGTCTGCTGGCATTGGCAGGTGTCGTGGCTCCCGCCCATGCCGTCGAGCCCGATGAGATTCTCAAGGATGCGGCCCTCGAGCAACGGGCGCGGCGGCTGTCGGCGGAATTGCGCTGCATGGTCTGCCAGAACCAGTCGATCGATGATTCCAGTGCGCCACTCGCGCGCGATCTCCGCTTGCTGGTGCGTGAGCGCTTGCAATCTGGCGCCAGTGATGACGAGGTACGCGCGTTCCTGGTGGCGCGGTATGGCGAGTTCGTGCTGTTGAAGCCACCGCTTTCCACGGGCACGGTGCTCCTGTGGTTGACGCCGCTGCTGGTGTTGGCCGGCATCGGGATCCTGATTGCTCAGCGCCTGCGGCAGACACGGACATTGGCACTGAGCACTGTGCCGGCCCTCAACGCCGACGAGCAGCGCCGTCTGGAAGCGATACTCGCGCGCGACGACGCGAAGCGCTAAACTCAAACTGACTGCGGCGCAAGTGTTGCTGCACGCGAGAATGAGGAGACGCGCTATGAACGATCAAGCGCCAGCCGTGCCCCTGACACCGGGTGCCCTTTCGTCCGATTGCACCGACAGCCCCCTGGCGCGGGACTGCGCGGGGCTCGATTTCTACGCCATCGATCGCAGCCTGCAGGATCTGCTCGGTATCTATCTTGACGCCAAGACGCGCGCCCATTTCGAACCGCATTACAAGCGCCTTGGCGTGTTGGCGGGTGGCCGCCTCGACGAGATCGCCCGCATCGCTGATCGCAATGGGCCGGTGCTGCGCGCGCGTGATCGCTTCGGTCGCGACGAGGATTGGATCGAATACCATCCAGCCTATCGCGAGATGGAGGGGATCGCCTTTGGTGATTTCCAGTTCCACGCCATGAGCCATCGCGCCGGCGTATTGGGGTTCGACAAGCCGCTGCCTGCCGTGGCCAAATACGCCTTTACCTATCTCTTCGTGCAGGCGGAGTTCGGCATCATGTGCCCGATCAGCGTCTCCGACACTTCGGCACACCTGATCCGCCGGTATGCCAGCCCCGAACTCAAAGCCTACCTGCTGCCGCGCATGATTTCCGGGGACATGGCGACCTTGTGGAAGGGCACACAGTTCATGACCGAGAAGGCGGCGGGGTCCGACGTCGGCCAGGTCGAGACGATCGCACGGCGCGAGGGCGGTGGCTGGCGGCTCTACGGCGAGAAGTGGTTCTGCTCACACACCGACGCCGACGTGGCGCTGATGCTGGCCCGGCCTGAAGGTGCGCCCGGCGGCACGGCAGGTCTCGCGTTGTTTGCCACTCCGCGGCACTTGAGGGATGGGCGTCGCAATAGCTATCGGATCGTGCGCCTCAAGGACAAGATGGGCACCAAGTCGATGGCTTCAGGCGAAATCCGCTTCGAGGGCGCTGAGGCCTATCTGGTTGGCGACGAGCGCCGTGGCCTGAAGCAGATGATGGATCAGGTTAATCTGTCCCGGCTTTCGCATGGCGTGCGTGCGGCCTCGATGATGCGCCGCTGCCTGAACGAGGCGCTGGCTGCGGCTCGCTCGCGGCGTGCGTTCGGCACCGAGGTCGTCAATCACCCGCTGATGCGGCGACAACTCATGAAGCTCCTGGTCCCCGCCGAGCAGGCGTTGTCGATGGCCATGCTGACGGCTGGCACGATGGATCGCGAAACGGCCGGCGACAACGATGCGGCGGCGCTCATGCGCATTCTGACGCCGCTGATCAAGCTGCGCGCCTGCCGGGACAACATCAAGGTCGCGACCGGCGCCATGGAGGTGCGTGGCGGCAACGGCTACATCGAGGAATGGGTCAATCCGCGACTCGTGCGCGACGCCCACATCGGTGTGCTGTGGGAGGGGACGAGCAACATCAACGCCATTGACGTTGTGCGCCGTGCGGTCGGCAATGTCGGCGCTGATGAAGCACTCGAGCGGTTCCTGGCCAAGAAGATCGAAGAGGCCGCATCGCTGCCCGCAGCCTTCCTGCAGCGGCTCGTAGCGCTCAACGCGCGCGCTTTCGCGTTTGCCCGTCATGTGGCACGGGACGCTGCATCCGAACGTCATGCCCGGGTGGCTGCATCAGGGCTCTACAACATTGCCAGCGCCGTGATGCTGGCCTGGGAGGCAACCCGTCTCGGCGTCGATGCACGGCGCGCGTTAGTCTCGCGCATGGTGGTCGAGCATCGTTTGACGCCCGTCGATCCGCTGGCGCCCGCCGATGTCGCCTGGGAGCGCGAGGCCGTCACTCACCTGCTCGATAGCAAGCCGTTGGCGTTGGCCACTGTGGCGCCGCTGTTGGTGGCCACATGAGTGACGCACGCAGCGACCGTGACATCATTCGCAGTGTCGAGGACAAGCACGGCGAGCGCTGCGTCGATTTCATTTCGCGCGCCGACTGCAGCATCGTGTTCAAGGTCTATCGCAAGGACCCTGAAGATTATGGGCGGTGGTCATTGATCGCCGACTATTCAGCAGTGTCGTATTCCTCGCCGGAATCCGCCTATAAGGCTGCTTGCGAGCGTGTTTCGTGGCTGGATGAAGAGTCCTGAGCATTGCCGGATTGACCGTCTCGGGATAAACAGATGGCATGACAACCATCAGCATTGAAAAGGCCGAAAAGGAGTTGGCAGACCTCGTGAAGCGAGCTCTTGCCGGCGAGGAGATCGTCATTTCCGACGGCACGGGTCCTGGCGTGAAACTGGCGCCTTTGACGCCAGCAAGCCCCTCGTACCGTGGTCGAGGGATGCTGAAGGGCAAGATCAAAGTCTCAGACGAGGATTTGTTCGGTCCACTGCCAGACGATGAACTAAAGCGTTGGTGGGGCGAGGATAAGTGAACCTGCTCCTCGATACGCACACCTTGATCTGGTGGGTGTTGGACGATCCTCGATTGTCGACGCGGGCCGGCCACTTGATTGATGGTCACGAAGCGATCATTTTCGTAAGTGCAGCAACGGCGTGGGAGTTGACCACAAAGCACCGCGCAGGAAAGCTGCGCGAAGCAACAATGCTCACAGAGAACCTGCTCGACGTGATCCAGCGCTGCAAGTTTCGCCCGCTTCCCATCACGGTGGTGCATGGCCATCGGGCTGGACTGCTTCCCGGGAACCACAGGGACCCATTCGATCGCATGCTGGCAGCCCAGGCCATCATCGAAGACCTTGGTCTCGTGACGGTCGATCCGGCGCTTGCTGGTCTCGGCGCCCGCATCGTCTGGTAACTCGTATGCCCGCGCCCTGGGTATGGGCCAACCGAGCCCGCCGTTGTTCGAGGATGTGATTGCACGATGGCACGCAAAACCGCCGGCCCGGAGATCGAGCGCCTGATCCAGCTGCTGGCCCGTTTGCCGGGTCTCGGCCCCCGCTCGGCCAGGAAGGCGGCGCTGGCTCTACTCAAGAGACGGGTCGACCTCTTGCAGCCGCTGGCGGCAGCACTTGGTGACGCGGCCGCCCGCATCGTCGAATGCCCGGAATGCGGCAACCTCGATACGCTCTCGCCCTGCACGATCTGTCGCGATGAACGCCGCGACCGCACCTTGATCGTGGTCGTCGAGGAGATGGCCGACCTGTGGGCGCTGGAACGGGCGGGCGTTGTCTCCGGCCTCTACCATGTGCTCGGCGGGAACCTGTCGCCCCTTGACGGTGTCGGACCGGACCAGCTCAACATTCCGCGTCTGATCCAACGCGCCGTTCCGCCTGTCAGGGAGGTCTTGTTGGCTCTCAATGCCACAGTCGAGGGCCAATCCACAGCCCATTACCTAAGCGAGCAATTGGCGGCGGCCGGTGTCCGTGTGTCGGCGTTGCAGCAAGGGGTGCCCGTCGGCGGCGAACTGGATTATCTCGATGAAGGGACTTTGGCCGCAGCTATTCGCGCCAGGCGAACGCTGTAGGGCGACCCGCGCACGGTGTGGCCGCAATCCGGTCACTGTTGAAGGTTGTCCTGCACCGGTTGCTTGATGCCGGCTTCGCATCTAAGAGCTTGAGCTGGACAACACGCGATCAGGGATCCGAGCGAGCATGTCGCTGATGACGAGCGCGACCGTGGCGCGATTGCGCGCGTGGCTGATCGATCAGCCGCGGCTCAGCAAGCGGATCCTGCTGTTGTGCAATGATTTTCTACTGCTGCAGCTGGCCGTCTGGCTGGCCTTTTCAGCGCGCTGGGGCCGGCTTTATGTGCCTGAAAACGCTGCCCTGTGGTTTGTCCTGCTGGCAGCGCCTGTGGCCGGCATTGCCGTATTCCAGGCGCTTGGCCTTTACCGGCTGGTGACCCGGTTTCTCGGCCAGCGTGGCGCCATGCGGATTTTTCTCGGCGTTGGCTTGTCGGTGCTGCTGTGGGCCGTCGTGGTACTGATGGTGGTTGGCAGCGGTGATCCGGACGCCGTGGTGCCACGCTCGGTCGTGTTCATCTATCCCGTCTTCGCCGGTGCGCTGGTGTGGGCGTCGCGTGAGGCAGCGGTGCTGCTGCTCAGGGGGGCTGGCAACCGCGTGCAGGGGCCGGAACGGCGGCGCGTGGTGATCTTCGGAGCCGGTACGTCGGGCGTGCAACTGTTGGAGGCGCTGCGGCGTTCGGGCGATTACGAGCCCATTGGTTTCATCGACGACACCGCCAGCCTGATCGGCCAGCGCATTGGCGGTCTCAAGGTGTACCGGGTGGACAAGCTGCCCCGATTGGTCGAACGCGACGGCATCAAGGAGGTACTGCTGGCGCTGCCCGAGCGGCAACGACGGGAGCGGCAAGCGATCATCCGCCGCATCGCGGTTCATGCAGTGCGCGTCAAGACCATGCCAGCCATGGAGGACATCGCCTCGGGCCGGGTCTCGGTGACGGATCTCAAGGCGATCGACGTCGACGATCTGCTCGGCCGTGATCCCGTGCCGCCAAATCCGGCCCTATTGACGCGTGCCATTCGCGACAAATCCGTGATGATCACCGGTGCCGGCGGGTCGATCGGTTTTGAATTGACGCGCCAAATCCTGCGGCAGCGGCCTCGACGGCTGGTCCTGTTCGATATCTCCGAGGTGGCACTTTACGAAGTCGAGACCGAGATCGTCGACGCGCTGGCCAAAGCGGGCACGGATGGCGACGGCCGGCCACGACCGGAGATCGTGGCCGTATTGGGCTCGGTGCTCGATGCGACGCTGCTCGAGCGCACCATCAAGACGCATGGCGTCGAGACAATCTATCACGCTGCCGCCTATAAGCATGTTCCCATCGTCGAGGCGAACCCGGTGGCGGGCCTACGCAATAATACCTTCGGCACCCTGATTCTCGCCGATGTCGCCGAACGCACGGGCGTCGAGCGCGTCACCCTTGTTTCGACCGACAAAGCCGTGCGCCCGACGAATATCATGGGTGCAAGCAAACGATTGGCTGAGCTTATCTTTCAGGCTTCGGCGGCCGAGGGCGGACACAATACGATTTTCACCATGGTACGCTTCGGCAATGTGTTGGATAGTTCTGGCTCGGTAGTGCGTCGGTTCAGGAAGCAGATCCAGGAGGGTGGTCCGGTGACTGTCACGCACCCTGACGTGATCCGCTATTTCATGTCGATTCCGGAAGCCGCGACCCTGGTGCTGCAGGCCAGCGCCATGGCGCAAGGTGGCGAGGTGTTCGTGCTCGACATGGGTGAGCCGGTCAAGATCGATGAACTCGCCCGCACCATGATCCGACTTATGGGCCTCGAAGTGTTGGACGAGGCCAATCCGACCGGCGACATCGCTATCAAGTACGTGGGCTTGCGGCCGGGCGAAAAGCTGTTCGAGGAGCTGCTGCTCGACGAGCGAACGACCGAGACAGAGCATCCCCGCATCCGGCGAAATAACGAGCCGTTCCGCTCCAAACTCGAAATGGCGCATGAATTGAAAACATTGGAGTCCGCCATGCTGTCGGGGCGGGTGGATGCCATCAAGGCGGTTCTGGCCCGTGCTGTCGAGGAGTATCGGCCCGAAACGCATACGGTCGTCGCCGAAGTTCCGGCTATCGTTCTTCCTGGATCGCGGACCATTCACTGATGCGCCAGCCATCCCCCCTTACCGGAGTGCGCAAGGTCGCCTTCATCGCTCACTCCGCCCGCTCCCTGCTGCGCTTTCGCGGCGCCTTGGTGCGGGCCGTCGCCGCGCAACGGCATCGCGTGTTGGTGTTGGCACCGGATTTTGACGTCCCGACCAAGGACGCCTTGGCCAAAGACGGAATCGCGGCCGAAACGTTTCCACTCGAAGCCCCGGGTGCGGGTCCATTCGCCGAGAGGCGTACCGAGCGGGCCATTGCCGAGCATCTGAAGGCCTTTGCGCCGCACGTTGTCGTGTCGTCCGGGGCGCGGACGGCGGCTTTGGGCGCGCTGACCGGTATGGCTACCGGTGCGACGCGAGTGGTTCTGATTATCAACGGCCTGTCGGCACTCGGACTGGACGGCGACGAAACTGCTGGCTGGCTGCGCGAAGGCAGCGCGAGGCGGCAGCGCAAGGCGGCTCTGGCGGCAGCGCATCTGGTCGTGTTCCACAACCCAGACGATCCGCGGCGGCTCATTGACGAAGAACTGATGCCTGCGACAAAGCCATACATCGTGACTGCGGGCTCAGGCGTCGATTTGCAGCACTTTGCCGCGACTCCGTTGCCGCAGTTGGGCGACGGGCTGGTGTTCCTGATGCTGGCGCCGCTCGATCGCGCGCAAGGTGTGCTGACGTTCGCGGAGGCCGCGGCGCTGGTCAGGACAAAATCGCCAGGGTCCAAGTTCCAGATTGCAGGCCCCGAGGGGCGTCAGCGCGGCGGCCTCAACAGCCAGCATCTGGCCCGCTTCAAGGATCAAGTGGAGTATCTGGGTTTTGTCGCTGACGTGCGGCCGCTGATCGGGGCTGCCCACGTTGTCGTGCACGCCTCGATCAGCGAAGGCATGCCGGGACCATTGCTGGAAGCGCTGGCCATGGGCCGTCCGGTCATTGCCTGCGATATTCCGGGTTCCCGACAGACCGTTGATGAGCGCGTCAATGGTGTGCTGGTGCCACCGGGCGATGCCGCTGCTTTGGCGGTCGCGATGGAGTCCTTCCTGAAGCGGCCGGATCTCATTGCGGCGATGTCGCGGGCTGGTCGTGCCAAGGCCGAACGCATGTTCGACGAGCAAGCCGTGGTGGCGCAGATGCTGGCGGCGCTGGAATTGGGTTGAGCTGGGAACGCGTGCTGCGCCCGCAGTGCGGCTTTACCCCTCCCCGTGGAAGAAGTCGTAGATCTTCTGCGCCATCTCGGCGGAGATGCCGCCGACGCCTTTCAGATCCTCGATGCTGGCGCGTGAGACGCCTTTGGCCGAGCCGAAGTGACCTAGCAACGCGCGCTTGCGCGTTGGTCCAATGCCGTCGATTTCATCGAGCGGATTGGCGGCGATCGATTTGGCGCGCTTGGCCCGATGTGTGCCGATAGCGAACCGATGGGCTTCGTCGCGCAGACGCTGCACAAAATAGAGCACGGGATCGCGCGGCTCCAGCATGCGCGGGCGCTCAAGGCCGGGGATGTGAAAATGCTCGCGGCCAGCGTCGCGGTCCGGCCCTTTGGCGACACCGATCAGCACCACGTCGGTGACTCCCAACTCGGCGGCCACTTCGCGTGCCACGGTGAGCTGGCCGAGACCGCCGTCGATCAGCACCACGTCGGGCCGGTCGGGGAAGTCTTCGGTCTCCGACGTTTGGTCATCGTCGCTGTCGTCGTTGGTGTCGGGAGCATCTGGAGCGTCGGCCTTCAACACACCAAAGGCGATGGCGTCGGCGCCGCGCTCGTTGCGGGGCGGGATCGCCGGTTCGGTGATGCGCGATGCCGTACACGCTTCCGGAGCTGGGTCGCCGGCCATGGTGTCGGGGACACCTTGCGCTTCGAGTTCCTTGCCAACGTCGCTGTCGCTCGTCCCGCTCACTTCAGGTTCTGCCAAGCGCTTGAACCGGCGCGTCAGCACTTCGCGCATCATGGCGTAGTCGTCGCCGGGGGTGAGCGTCGTGCTCTTGATGTTGAACTTGCGGTACTGACCTTTGACGAAGCCATCGGGACCGGCGACGATCATGCCACCGACGGCGTTGGTGCCCATGATGTGGCTGTTGTCGAACACCTCGATGCGGCGGGGAGTGCGCGGCAGGTTGAACCGTTCCGCTAGCCCTTCGAGCAGCCGGCGTTGCGTGGAAGTTTCGGCCAGCCGCCGCGCCATTGCCTCGCGCGCGTTGGTCAACGCATGCTCGACGAGATCGGTTTTGGCGCCGCGCTGGGGCACGCGAATCTCGATGCGCCGCTCAGCCTTGGTGCCGAGCGCCTCTTCCATCAACTCGCGTGCGGGAAAATCGTGGCTCGAGAGGATCAGCCGCGGTACGGGCTTGTCGTCGTAAAACTGTGCGATGAAGCTCTCCAGCACCTCCTCGACCGGCAGCGAGCGGTCAGCCTTGGGAAAGTAGGCGCGGTTGCCCCAGTTCTGTCTGGTGCGAAAGAAGAACACCTGCACGCAGGTCTGGCCGCCGTCCTGGTGCGCCGCGAAGATGTCGGCCTCCTCGACACCATCGGCATTGATGCTCTGGTCGGCGGTGACATGGGCGATGGCCTGGAGGCGATTGCGGAAGCCGGCGGCGCGCTCGAATTCGAGCTTGTCGGCCGCAGCCAGCATGTCCGCTTTGAGCGACTCCCGCACTTCCTGGCTGTCGCCGCGCAGGAAACGGCAGGCCTCGTCGGCAAGGCGTGCATAGTCGGAGGTCGAGATCTCACCGGTGCACGGCGCCGAGCAGCGCTTGATCTGGTGCAACAGGCAGGGGCGCGTGCGGCTCTCATAGATGCTGTCGGAGCAGGTGCGCAGCAGAAAGGCACGCTGCATGGTGTTGACGGCGCGCGTCACGGCACCAGCCGAGGCGAAGGGGCCGAAATAGTCGCCCTTGGCGCTTCTGGCACCGCGATGCTTGAGGATCTGCGGCGCCGCGTGGTCGCGCCGGATGAGGATATAGGGGAACGACTTGTCGTCGCGCAGCAGGACATTGAAGCGCGGGCGGAAGCGTTTGATCAGGTTGGCTTCCAGCAGCAGGGCCTCGGCCTCAGTGCGGACGGTGACGAACTCCATCGACGCTGTGATCGAGATCATGCGGGCGATGCGGTTGGTGTGGCCACCGAGCCGGGCATAGTTCGAGACGCGGGCCTTGAGACTGCGGGCCTTGCCGACGTAGATCACCGTGCCCTCGAGATCGAGCATACGGTAGACGCCGGGAGAGCCGGGGAGCGTGCGCAGATAGCCGGCGATCACCTCCGGCCCGGTTTGGCGGGGCGCCTCCGTACCAGCCTCCGGTGGCATGGGGTGTTCAGTCGCGTCGCTCATGGCGTGTTCTTGGCGCTGCTGGCGACCGGGGTCAAGTAAGGGCCTTGCTGCTGTCTCGGCGCTAATGACACTGGTTGACCATTCCGCTACCAACGGCCGTCGTTTGGTGCGCCTTCACGGGGAGTCCTGCCAATGTCTGCGATAGCTGCCGGAACAAGGGTCTCGGTGCGCGAAGCCACGCTGGCCGACGTCCCGGCGATTGCGACCATCTATAGGCCGGCCGTGCTAACGGGGACGGCGAGCTTCGAAGTTGAGCCGCCGGATGATGCCGAGATGGCGCGGCGGTTCCAGGTGGTGAAAGACGGCGGGTTCCCGTACCTGGTGGCTGAATTGGCGGGGGCTGTGGTCGGTTACGCCTATTTCAGTCAATACCGGCCGCGGCCCGCTTACCGCTTCAGCATCGAAAACTCAATCTATGTGGCTCCGGAAGTTCAGGGCCAGCGCGTCGGACGGGTGTTGCTGGCGGCATTGATCCAGCGGGCGACGGAGATGGGCTACCGGCAGATGATTGCGGTGATTGGTGATTCCCGCAATTTACCGTCGATTGGACTGCATCGCGCCGCCGGTTTTCGCTTTACCGGTACAATCCATTCCGTGGGCTTCAAGCACGGGCGTTGGCTGGATAGCGTGATGATGCAACTGCCGCTTGGCCCCGGCGATACCACGCTGCCCGATTGACTTTGACCGCTATTCCACGACGCGTAGGGTGCGCTTGTCGAAGACCTCGAGGACACGCTTGAGGTCATGGCCGCGCTTCAGGATCAATCCGGTGGCGGCAACGACGCTGTAGGCACCCTGGCGGCGGGCATTCTGTGGGGATTTCTCGATGCGGTAGAGCGGCCATTCGCTGGCCTTCCTGAACACCGAGAACGTGGCGGTGTCGCGCCCGAAATCCATGGAATAGTCTTTCCACTCGCCTGCCGCCACCATACGGCCGTAGAGGTTCAGGATTTCGGACAATTCGCGGCGGTCGAAGGCGACGGCGGCCGGCGCCGGTGGTGAGTGGTGGAGCGGTTTGGTGCCGGCCTGGCTCGCCCCTTGGCGGGGGCGAAACGCTATCGGCTCGTTGTCGCTCAATGACGCCTCCTGGCTTGAGAATTATGACTGTTAGATTACGCCAACTCTGAGCGCGCGCAACCGCCCGTTGATGGAGCAGGCGCCCTGTTGGTTGGATGGCTCGCAAGCTTGAAACAATTGGTAATATAAATCACGAATCGGTCACAGTGCGGGCTCGGACCTGCCGCAATGCCGGGTATACTGTCGAATATCGGCATTGGCCCGGTCCTCAGCTGTCTCGGAACTAGCCCCCCAGCCCCCTCCGAGGCATCTCTCCAAGGACCGGGCCAATTTGCGTGTGGCGCCCTAAGGCACGTGGCTGCGCCAGCAAATTGAGCACCGGCTGTGTTGGCCTCGCGATTTCTCGGAAACGCCCAAATCCAGTCCTGCGCCCGCCGCAAAGCGCAGCGATATTAATCATGTTGCCTCTAGGCCCGGTCCCGAAGCAAGGCTCTGGAATCTCAGCCCCCCAGCCCCCCGGGGCCAAGCCCAAGGACCGGGCCACTTAGCGGCAGAACCCATTCTCTCCCTCTCTCCTGATGGCTCTCCAAACTGCGACGTAAAGGCCGGGATCAGCTCCGGCCTTTATACGTTCGGGGCGCAGGTGGCCGCTGCGGGTCGACCGCCAGCGCAAGAGCCCTTGATTCCTTCGCTCCAAGGTCATAACTGCGCAGGCGATTGCTCAATCGACCGAGGCACTGTTCATGTCCGAGACGCCAGCTTCCACGACCGCTGCCACCGGGGCGGCGACCCAATCCTTTCAGGCCGAAGTGTCCCGGCTGCTGCACTTGATGGTGCACTCGGTCTATACCGAAAAGGAAATCTTCCTGCGCGAGTTGATCTCGAACGCTTCCGATGCCTGCGATAAGCTTCGCTATGAGGCGATTGCCAAACCGGAACTGCTTGGCGACTCGAGCCGCTTGGCGGTCACGATCAAGGTCGCCAAGACGGCCAAGACGTTGACCATCGCCGACAACGGCATCGGCATGAGCGCGACCGAGCTTGCCGACAATCTCGGCACCATCGCGCGGTCCGGCACCCGCGCGTTCCTGGACAAGTTCGAGGGTGATACGGCACAGGCGAGCGGTCTCATCGGCCAGTTCGGGGTCGGCTTCTACTCAGCCTTCATGGTCGCCGATCGCATCGAGGTGGTGAGCCGGCGCGCCGGTAGCAGTGAAGCGAATCTGTGGGCGTCGGACGGCATGAGCGGGTTCACCGTCGGCCCCGCCGCCGAAGAGCGCGTCAAGGCCGTGCCGCGCGGTACCGCCGTGATATTGCATCTCAAAGCGGACGCCGCCAATTTCCTCGAAGCCTACGAGATCGAGCGTATCGTCAAAACCTATTCGGACCATATCCTCTTCCCGGTGGAACTGATCGAGGGCGACAGCGAGCCGAAGCCGCGGCAGATCAATGCAGCCAGCGCGCTCTGGCAGCGCGCCAAATCCGAGGTCAAGCCGGAGGACTATAAGGAGGTCTACAACACTGTCGCCGGTCAGTTCGATGAGCCGGCATTGACCATCCACTATCGTGCCGAGGGCCGCCAATCCTATGCTGTGCTGCTGTTCGTGCCCTCGCAGCGCCCGTTCGATCTGTTCGATGTCGGGCGCAAGGGGCGGGTGAAGCTCTATGTGCGCCGGGTCTACATCACGGATGATGCCGACCTGATGCCATCCTTTCTGCGCTTCGTGCGCGGGGTTGTCGACAGCGAGGACGTGCCGCTCAACATTTCCCGTGAGATGCTGCAAAACAATCCGTTGGTGGGACAGATCCGCAAAGCGGTCACGGGCCGTGTCATCAGCGAGATGGAAAGCCTGGCGGAGAAGGAAGCGGCCAAGTTCGAGAGCATCTGGGAGACGTTCGGCGCCGTCATCAAGGAAGGCATCTACGAGGACTTCGAGCGTCGCGACCAACTCTTAAAGCTCGCTCGTTTCCGCTCGACGGCGATCACGGGCTGGCGTGCGCTCAAGGACTATGCTGCAGCGATGCGGCCGAACCAGAGCGAGATCTACTACCTAGCCGGCGACAGTCTTGACCGCCTGAAGGCCAGTCCACAATTGGAGGCGGCGGCGGCCCGCGGTGTCGAGGTGCTGTTGCTCTCCGATCCCGTCGACAGCTTCTGGACCTCGCAGCCCCTGAATTTCGACGGCAAGCCGCTCCGCTCGCTGTCGCAAGGCGAGGTCGATCTGTCGAGCATTCCCTTGCTCAACGAGGAGCAGCCGTCGGAAACCGCCGCTGATGTCGCGGCATTGCTGGCGGCCTTGAAGGCGACGCTCGGCGATGCCGTTTCGGATGTGCGGACATCAAAGCGGCTGGTGACGTCGGCGGTCTGCCTCGTGGCGCCAGGGGCTGGTCCCGATTTGGCGCTGGATCGCCTGCTGCAGCGGCGCAACGAGGGCGTCGGCCTGAAACCCGTGCTCGAGATCAATCCAGGGCATGCCCTGGTCAAGGCCGCCGCCGAGGCGCAAGCGGCCGGTCGCTCTTTGGAGGTGGCCGACCTCGGAGGGCTGATGCTCGATCAGGCACGTGTCCTCGATGGCGAGCTGCCACTCGATCCCGCCAAGTTCACGGAGCGCCTCAACCGGCTGGTCGTGCGCAGGTTGGCTCAGGGCTGAGCCGCCGCACTCAATCCAGTTCGAACTTCGACTTGTAGTCTTCGGCCAGTGCGGCGTTCTGCTCGGATTTCGCCAGCACGCAATTGCCGACCACGAGCGTTTCCATTTCCGTGCCCATGAAGCAGCGGAAGGCATCCTCCGGTGTTCCGACGATAGGTTCGCCGCGCACGTTGAAGCTGGTATTGACCAGCAGCGGACAGCCCGTTTGCTTCTTGAAACTGTCGATCAGCGCGTGATAGCGCGGATTGGTTTCGGCATGCACGGTCTGGATGCGCGCAGAGTAGTCCACGTGCGTCACCGACGGAATGTCGGAACGCGGCACGTTCAGCTTGTCGATACCAAAGAGGGCCTCCTCGGCCTCGCTCATGCGGCGGCGCCGATTGCGCTTCACGTCGGCGACCATCAGCATGTATGGAGAGGCTTCGTCGTGCTCAAAGTAGTCGGCGACGTCCTCGGCAAGCACTGAGGGGGCAAAGGGGCGGAAGCTCTCGCGATACTTGATCTTCAGATTGAGCGTGCGCTGCATCTCGGGGTTTCTGGGATCGCCAAGGATCGAGCGGGCGCCGAGCGCGCGCGGGCCAAATTCCATGCGGCCTTGGAACCAGCCGACGGCATCGCCGCGTACCAAGGCCGCGACAGTACGATCGAGCATGGCGTCGTCTTGATGCGACGTGAAGCGGGCGCCGGCTCGCGTGAGGCGATCCTCGATGTCGGGTTGCGCGAAGGCGGGACCGAGGTAGGACCCCTGCATGCCATCGAGGCCGCCGCTCATGTGGCGCGGTTTGCCCGCATGGAGGCAGTGGGCGGCATAGGCGGCGCCGAGGGCGCCACCGGCATCGCCAGCTGCCGGCTGCACCCAGATGCGCTTGAAGGCGCCGTCGCGCAGGATCTTGCCGTTGGCCACGCAATTCAGGGCCACGCCACCAGCAAGACACAGGTTCACGATGCGGTAACGCGCAGCCAAATCGCGCGTCATGCGCAGCGTCACTTCTTCGGTGACGGCCTGGATGGAGGCGGCGAGATCCATGTGACGTTGCGTCAGCGGTTCGTCAGGGGTGCGTGGCGGTGCGCCGAGCAGATCGTGGAACTTGCGCGACGTCATGGTCAGGCCGGTCGCATAGTTGAAATACGACTGGTCCAACCAGAAGCTGCCGTCGGGTTTCACGTCCATGATGTGCTGGAGGATGAGATCTTTGAAGCGCGGTACGCCGTAGGGCGCAAGGCCCATGACTTTGTACTCGCCGGAGTTGACCTTGAAGCCGGTGTAGTAGGTAAAAGCGGAATAGAGGAGGCCAAGCGAGTGCGGCCAGTGGATCTCGCGTACCGTCTCGAGGGTTGAGCCACGACCGATAGCAACCGACGTCGTTGCCCACTCGCCGACGCCATCCATGGTCAGCACCACAGCTTCGTCGAAGGGCGAGGGAAAGAAGGCTGAAGCGGCGTGGCTCTGGTGATGCTCGGCAAACAGCAGCTTGGTTTCGACGTTGCCGGTGGCAGAGAATGGAGCAAGGGCTTTGGTCAGATTGATCTTCTGGAACAGCTTATCCTTGATCCACACGGGAATGGCTGTCTTGAAAGACTGAAAGCCCAGTGGCGCATTGGCGAGATAGGTCTCTAGCAGGCGCTCGAACTTCAGCAAGGGCTTCTCGAAGAAGACGATGTGGTCGACGTCGTCGAGGCCAATTCCGGCCTCCTCGAGACAATAACGGATGGCGTTGGTGGGAAAGCCGGCGTCGTGCTTCTTACGTGTGAAGCGCTCTTCCTGGGCGGCGGCGACCGGGCGGCCATCGACCAGGAGAGCCGCCGCACTATCATGGTAGAAGGCCGAGATGCCGAGAATGCGCATGGAGACCGCCACACGTTGAGGGGTGCGGCGATGGGGCGCCGCTGAAATGATGGCCAGGCAACCCATAGCGGCGGCAGACGCCAAAGCATCCGCCGCCGCCGAAACCGTTAGAAGACTGTGTAGATGAAGGGCGCGATCGCCGAGCCTTGCGCCAGGACCAGCAGGCCGCCGACAATCACCAGCAACAGGATGACAGGGGCCAGCCACCATTTGCGGCGCGCGCTCATGTAGGCCATCAGTTCCTTGATCAACGACATCATAACGGCACTCATCGGCTGGATGTTCACATGCGCGGCAACATGGCGTTGCTCGCGGGATTGGTTGCGGGGTGAAGAGCAAATCCGGTGCCAGTGGCGCTCAAGGCTCAGGTGTCAGGTTTCGCTGGGGCCAACTCAGAACTGATTGCGCATGTCGGGCGCTGGTGTCGCGGGATCGTTGCCGCGCACGATCCAGTAGCTGGCTTCGGCACCAGCGCGTTTCTTGCGCAGCGGGTCGCGCAGCAACTGCATACCGAGACCGAATGGGACAATGGTGATCAGGAACAGCACACCCATAACGATGGGTGAGACAACCCGGCTCATCAGCAGCGCTAGCTTCATCCAGGCGATGTTGAGGGGGCGCAGACGAGCGGGCGCCGCCATTGCCAACCCTAGGAAGGCCGCGCTGGCGATCAGCGCCGGCCACAGCACCATGCCGTGATGGCGACCGAACCAAGCGACAACTGCCATGGCTACGGTAAACACCAGCCCCGTCGAGCGGTCGGAAGGCAGCTCGAGCTTCTGCTCCTGGAAGGCTTCGTGGAAGTTTCCGGCCATGTTGAACCTCATTTCAGCGGTCGGTGGGCTTGCAGATTGGCAGTTTGACCGCCGGGACGCGTTGACCAGTCCGAAAGCGGCAGATATACGGAGCGCCGTGCTACCGTCCTGGGCCTTGGCCCCGGGCGGTACAAGCGTTTGCGCTGCGCCCGCCGTCAACAGCGAGCGGTTGCGGGCTCCCCAGGCAATGTTCATACCAACGGAAGGATGCCAGTAATGGCCAATACCAAGTCGGCCGCGCGTGCTGCGCGCGTCACCAAGCGTCGCACCGAAGTCAATAAGAGCCGACGTACGGTGGTGAAATCCACGATCCGGGCTGTCGAGGACGCCATTGCCGCCGGCAAGAAGGGCGAGGCCGAGGCTGCGCTCAAGGTTGTCGAACCGCAGCTGATGCGCGGTGTCCAGAAGGGCATCGTCCACAAGAAGACGGCTTCACGCAAGGTTTCCAGGCTCTCCGCCCGCGTCAAGGGGATGTCGGCCTGAGCCGCTGATTGGGCCCACGGTCGACAGTATCGGTAGTCTGGCCGCGTGTGGCATCTCAACCACAGGAATGTTGGCCAATGCGACAGCGCTGCAATGCAGCAAAGAATTGAATACCCTACCAAATACCTGGAACATTCGAGCCCCGCCAGCGTGCGGGGCTTTTTCTTGACGGACACATGACAACAAGAAACTTGGTTCACTGGCGCCTGTTCTGTGATCGTCGTTCCATAGCTGAACCGCCATAAGGCAGCGCCGAATCTCCTCGCCACTTCAAGGCATTTGTCCACACACTTGCGACGCTGCCGAGCTTGTCCACGGCGCGGCGATCGAGCGCATGGCGCGATCAAGCGAAGCAGCGGCGTGGCGGCGCAAAACTTGCGCGGGGTTAATAATCAGTTAATATCCTGGGCATCGGTGGCGCGGCCAAGACCCAGGTCGGAACCACCCGTTATGTGCGTAAGGTTCAGGTTCGGATCTCGGTCCTGAGCCTGGGCAATCCGGTCTCTTGTTATGTGCTGCGTTGTGCTGCGTCGGATGACTTGTCGTGCGGACAAGTTGCTCGGCGGCCTATGCTGTTCCAACCGATCGTGCGGATCGGTCGCATGATGGGCAAGCGGCGGACTGAAGGTACGAGGCAGTGTTTAGCACGGGAAGAGGAGAGGGTCAGTGACGGCGTCCCAACCCAGTAAAGTCGACGACGTGACGGTCGGCGAGGTGTGGCAGCAGTTGAAGGCCAATCCGGCCTCTGTTCTGATCGATGTGCGGACACGGTCAGAGTGGGCTTTTGTCGGATTGCCTGATCTCTCCGCGCTGAACCGGCGCCCGGTGCTGGTCGAATGGCTGACGTTTCCGGACAATCGCCTCAATGCGGGGTTCGCGACGGAGCTGGCAGAGCAGCTGAAGGGCCTTGGCGTCGATCATGACACGGAGTTGTTCTTCATCTGCCGCTCAGGTGGGCGTAGCAGACAGGCAGCTCAAGTCATGGCGGCGGCGGGGTACCGGCATTGTCATAATGTGGCCGAAGGTTTCGAAGGGCCCTTGGACGCCGAGAAGCGTCGAGGTCGCCATTCGGGCTGGAAGGCCGAGGGACTGCCTTGGAATCAGGGTTGATCGCTGCCAAGGCACCAGGGGACTTCGGACGGCTTTGAGCCGAAGCCCCGAGATCATTGCCTGCACCGCAACAGGCAATCCGTCTGATCACTTACGACAGCAAGCGTAACCAGTAGGGAGTTTTGCGTAAGCCGGGCGAGAGCCCGGCACGATCGGGGGCTGTGCGAGGGCGCAGTCCAGAGCTGATCAATCAGAGTGGCGGGGATTATCAAATGACGGATCGTAAAGACTTCGATGGTGAGCAGGACTTCGAGTCCCATGAGCTTGCGTCGAACACGACGGACAGTGACCATATGCCGGCGCTGACGCCGGTGCCTGGACAAGGCAGCAAAACGGGTGTCGAGAAGGCCAGCAATGGCGCTGGTAGCGGCGAAATCGACATCAGCAAGTTGGGCCAAAAAGTGCGTGCGGCACTGCGGGCCACTCTCGGTGACGAAGTCTACTCGAGCTGGTTCAATGCTCTTGAGTTCGTGAGCTTCGATGGTGAGCTGCTCAAGGTCACTGTTCCGGTCAAGTTTCTCCGAAACTGGATCCAGACCCACTACACCGACGCGCTGCTGCGGGCTGCGGCCGTGGAATTCAAGGGCGTGTCCAAGGTCGACGTGCAGGTGCGCCAGCCCGGCGGCAACGCCGTACGGCCGGCCATTGCAGCGCAACCCCGGGTCAACCTCGACGATGCTGGGCGGGGCCTCGACGCACGCAAGGCTTTGGGAGTGCGGACAGGGCAGGGATCCGGCGGCTCCTCGCGCGGTCCGTCCGACGGTTTCGGCGGCTCGCCCCTCGATCCGCGCTGCACCTTCGAAAGCTTCGTCGTCGGCGCCGCCAACCGCATGGCCCATGCGGGTGCAACCCAGGTCGCAGAGACCATCTTTGCAGAGTCCCGCGGCTTCAATCCGCTCTACATTCACGCCGGTGTCGGCCACGGTAAGACGCATCTGCTGCAAGCCATCGCCTGGGAAGTGAAGCGCCGTACGCCGCACGCCAACGTGCTGTACCTGACCGCCGAGCGCTTCCGCTTCCAGTTCGTCGAGGCGATCAAATCCCAGGACGCCATGGCGTTCAAGGATCAGTTCCGCTCCGTCGACGTGCTATTGATCGATGATCTCGAGTTCATGCAGGGCGAGAAAACCGAGCTGGAGTTCGAGCACATCATCAACACCATGCTTGACGGAGGGCGGCAGCTGGTGGTGGCCTCGGCCCGTGCTCCAGGCCAGCTGGTCCGTCTCAACGATCGCATGCGCTCTCGCCTGCAGCGCGGCCTCATTACCGAGATCCAGGCCTTCGATTATGAATTGCGGATCAAAGTTCTCGAGCGCCGCATCCAGGAAAAGCGGGCTGTCGATCCCTCCTTCGAGATTCCGCGTGAGGTCATCGAGTTGCTCGCCGAGCGACTGACCGATGGCGGACGCGAGTTCGAAGGTGCGGTGACGCGGCTCTACGCGACCTGGCAGTATATGCGCACGCCGATCACCGTCGATCTCGTGGAGACTATTGTTCGCGATTTGATCAGTGGTGTGGAGCCGCGCCGGATCAAGATCGAAGACATCTTGCGCATCATCTCACGTCACTTCGGTGTGTCGCGGGCCGACATCCTGTCCCAGCGCCGGCATCGCTCGGTGGTGTGGCCACGCCAGATCGGCATGTACCTCGCCAAGCAGATGACGTCGCGCTCGCTGCCCGAGATCGGGCGTCGCTTCGGTGGGCGAGATCACACCACGGTGCTGCACGCCATCCGCAAGATCGACGGCGAGATCAACGGCAACGGGCGCCTGAAGGACGAGATCGAAGAACTGAAGAAGCAGCTTGCCAGCTGATTGCCGGTTTCTACCGATCAAGGAAACACCAGGGCGGGGGACAACCTCCGCCCTGTTTGAGTTTGGGATGAAGCGCGCACCAGTTGATGGTAACGAAGAGCTTTCTGAGCCGCTGCACCCCGCTGTCACGCCACCTGTGGCTCTAGCGTTCCAGAGTGTGGTTGCCCGGCGACAGTACGCGGAAAAATTAACGTGACAGCCGGCGCGCCAGCACGGTTTTTGACGGCATCGGCGTGCCGCATAAGGGCCAGGCGCGATTAGCGTGGGCCGTGGATGGCAATGAATGTTCCACCAGTATCAGGGGCTTGGAGCACAGATCCAGGCGCGCCAGGCCATGCGGCGTGTTTGCGTATGGACTATATCTGCGCCATGAGCGGATGCGCAAAGGGTCGGGCCGCGCAGCGCTCAATCGCGCCATCGGTTCACGATGTTGACATTGACATCCGAGGCCCTGCCCTCGTTTAGTGATCGCCACAATGGCGCCCGCCTCAACGCGCCGAATGGCGGTGGGGCGGTGGTCATGTACCCTGTATATCCGTCGTCATAGTGGTCACTCATGATGCCTTCGGCGTCTGCCGCACCCGACACCTCCTCACAGCGCCCTTGGATGGGTATCGTCGTCAAGAACGTCGTCGTTCTGGGCTTGGTGTTGTCCGCCTGGCTGGCGTTGAGTGTCGGCTACCTGTCGCCTGATCGCCCAACGCGCGATCAATGGGAGCGGCTGGAAAAAGCCCGCAAGGGCGGTCCGACCACGCTTGTCTATCAGTCCAATTTTTCGGTGGAGACCCCGGGCGTCGAAAAGCAGCCGGCGGGCTACTGGGGATTCTATAATGGCGCCACCGTCTCGACGGTGCAGTACGACCCAGGGGGCGTGACGGTCACTTACGGTGGCACGCCTTGGATCGGCGCGGTGCTGCACTTCAAGGCCTACGAGCGGCTGCAGATCTACCGGGTGACGTTTGAGCGCAGTGTGGATGGCGAACCCGCGGCCGTCATCGTGCGCAACCGCCAGATGGATCTCATGCGCCAGGAGATACCTGTCGGAACGGGGCCGACGACGGTCTACTTTGTGGCGCCTCAAGGTAGCCTCGATCGTGTTTATCTCGCCTTTATTCCTGATGGTCGCGACAAGCCGGTCGGCAAGCTGCGCATCACATCCTTGAAGATTGAACGCATGCTGGAGCAGGGCGCGAAATGATGCCGCGGAGCGAAGCCCTCGAGGCGGATACGAAGCCGTTTCCACTGCTTCGAGTGCTGCGCGTTGAGTTCGCGGGCATCGCTCTGCTGGCGATTCTGGCGGTGCTCTACATCATTCTGGACAACGATTCATTCTTCAATTTTTGGACCGACCGGGACATGGTGCGGTCCGAGAGCCTGCTGCGCGAGTTCCAGTGGATGGGAGCGGAACTCTCTTATGGCTCGGCCGCACGGGTGCCGGGCGGCTTCTTGCACTACGTGTGGGTGATTCCGACCCTCTTCAGCAAGGATCCCGATCTCAGCTACAAGTTCTGTGTGTTGCTGGGCATGTTGTCGCTGATCCCGTTCTACATGGCCATGCGCAACAGCTTTGGCGCTGTGGCCGCGATCACGGCGACGATGGTGTTGATGGCCTCCCCCGTGCTGTTCGGCACGTTGACCAGACTTTGGAACCCGAGTTTCCAGGCGCCGTTCATCATTCTGGCGTTTGCCTTCATGATCCGGGTGATCGGAGAAAGGCACACTGCCAGCTTCAAGTGGATGGTGGCGTCGCTGGTGCTTGGCATGCAAATGCACCTATCGACGTACCTACTGGTGATGTGCATCGTTGCCGCCATGCTGGTGACGCGGACACGGGTGCCGTGGCGCGAAGCGGCGGCAGCGCTGGGCCTCACGCTGCTGCTGCTGGCGCCCTACCTGATCGGCGAAATGGCAACCGGCTGGGACAATCTGCGCCAGATGCTCGGTAGCCAGGGGCGCGGGGCCGTGCGCACCTTCAGCCTGGGCAAAGGTCTGCTCTACAACCCGGACAACGTTGGCGACGTCTGGCGCTGGTACATGCTGTCGTTCGGCATGAATGATAATTTGCCACCGGTACCGCTGCTATCGGCCGTATCCTGGGCGTTGAATCTCTCCCTCTGTATTGGTGGCGTATATACGCTGTTTGCCCTGGCGCATTGGCTGGACTGGGGAAAGACCATAACGCGTGCGCTCAATGTGCCGTGTGAGGGAGCCTGGGGGCGGACACTGGTTGCCGCTCTGGTGCCCGTCATCGTGGGTTTTCTCTACTTCAGTTATTCGCCCCAGGTGGAGCTCGTCATTTACGGGTCAGCCCGCTATCTGATGTTTGCCATGCCTGGGCTCGCCATCATCGCGGGGCTCGGCGCGGCGGCTCTCTTCGCGATGGCCCGCGATGTCGCCCTCCTGCGGTTGGTGCTGAGCCTGCCGGTGCTGATCGGCATTCTGGTGCCGGCCTGGGCATTGGCCGATTCTTTGCGCGCTTTGGACAAGCCCTGGAACACCCCCGGCCGTGATTTCATGGGCGGTCTTGATCAGATCAGCCGCGAGATGAACTGGTCGCTCGGCGACGTTGTTGGTCGAACCTCGATCTTGCGCCGACATGACACCGGCAGCGATCGCTGGCGCTTCGAATCCATCTTCGGCATCGGCTATGAACTGCACCGCACGCGAACGGCTGTGCCCTTTGCCGTCAAGGGCCAGTGCGCTGCGTGGCTGACCAACGGGTGGGGAGTATATGGCGACAAGGGCATGAGCCTGGCCGCCCTCGAACGCTCATTCGAGCAGCCCGGTCTCAAGCTCTCGATCGTGCGCCAGAAGCGCTTCAGCAGTGACCTGCTGGTGGTCTATACGCGGCAAGACGGCAATGGCTCCTGCTTCACCGGGATTGCGAACCGGTATGTCTTTTCTGATGAGGAAAAGGCGATGTTTGCTCGCTACGGCAAGGTTCCGCTCGCCAGTGCCGAGAGCACGAAGGAGACCGTGCCCGCGGGCGCCCAGGGCTACATTCTGAACCTCGGCCAGGGTATTTACGCCATGCTCAAGCTCAACCATGCCCAGGGTAAACTGGGACTGGAGCTGCATTCTAATCAGCTGCGCGGCGACACCTACAATGGCGGCTTCCTTGATATCGGCATGATTGCGAATCCGCAGCTAATCCTGACACCTCAATCGGGAAATCCGATCGTCATCACGATCGATCCCGGTTTGCTCGGAGGCAAGGGCACCTTTACGCCGTTGCGACAGCAGCACGACCTGCCCGCTGGCAGCTACAAGATCACATTTGCGGCCGAGGTTTATCCGCCAGTGAAGCTTGGCTTATGGCCCGTTGACTTCAACAACAAGAAACCGGTGAAGATCGACGTCGCCACAGGTTATGATGTCGTCAACTGAAATGCCCCGAAACCGAGAGAGCTGGTACGAGGACGCGTATGAATGTGGATCCGAAGGACTTCTGGGAAAAGAAGATCCTGACTTGGGAAGAGGGGCGCTATGAACCGCGCAAGGCGAAGGGGAGCATCCTCGAGCGCATTGCCGATGCCTCGAGCCGCTCGCTCCGCTTCCGCATCAAAGTTGGCGTGGAGCTGCTGGCGCCGCATGTCAAGGGCCGCTCGGTGCTTGAAATAGGTTGCGGTTCCGGCCTCGTGGCCCAGCGCTTCATTGATCTGGGCGCGACCAGCTATCACGGTATCGATATTGCCGAAGCCGCCATCGCCATTGCGGACAAGCGGAAGGTAGAACAGAAATGGAGCGACCGGATTACCTTCAAGGTCGATTCCGTACGCAATATGCCCAAGGTGAAGCACGACATCGTGTTCTCGCTCGGGGTGCTGGATTGGCTGACCGACGAAGAACTGGCCATCATGTTCGAGAAGCAGGGTAAGGCAGATTTTCTGCACGCGATCGCCGAGAAGCGCCATTCCCTGTCGCAATATGCGCATCGCGCCTATGTGCACGTCTCATACGGCCACAAGACCGGCGCTTACGTGCCACGCTATTTTCCGGCGTCGAAGATCGCAGGGATGGCGGCGCGGCATCGCTCCGGACCCTTCTATGCCTATCGTGATCCGCGCTTGAGTTTTGGCGCCCTGATCTCAACACTTCCCGTTGGGGACAAGATTGATATCAAGTAATGACGGCACGCAGCAGTTGTCCGGCGGTGGACAGGACCGCCGGCGATTAATTGTGTGTGCGGATGACTATGGCTTCACGCCGGGCGTCAGCCGGGGGATTCGTGAACTGCTGGCTGCGGGTCGCATCTCCGCCACCAGCGTGATGACTAACTCGGAGTTCTGGCCTGAAGAGGCGGCAGCGTTGCGAGCCGTGGCGCGTTCGGCCGACATCGGGCTGCACGTGACCCTGACCGATCAGCGTTCGATCGGGGCCATGCCGACCTTCGCGCCAACCGGCCGGTTTCCGCCCATGGCCGCGGTGTACCGCGCCGGATTGAGACGGCAATTGCCGCTTGCCGAGATCGAGGCCGAGATCGAGCGACAGGTTGCTTGCTTCATCGCGCTCTACGGTGTGCCACCGGCTCACATCGATGGCCATCACCACATCCATCAGTTGCCTGGTGTGCGCGAAGCCGTCATCGCGGTGGCGGCACGTGTGGGATCAGGAAAAACTTGGGTGCGCTGCTGCAGCGTCCAGCCAACGCTTGCCTTGCGGCGTGGTGTGGGCGCGGCAAAGGCCATGGTCATCGGCGCGCTGGGTCGGGGACTGCGCCGGCTAGCGCAGACTGCCGGAGTGCCGGTCAACGCGGGCTTCAGCGGCGCCTACGATTTCCTGTCAGAGACGCGTGCGACTGGCGCGCTTTTCGAGCGCTTTTTGCTGGGCTCAGGCACGAATTCCCTGGTGATGTGTCATCCTGGATATGCCGACGCCGAACTCGCTCAACGCGACATCATGACGACGCCGAGGGAGGCTGAACTTCGCTATCTCATGAGTGATGCGTGGTTAGAGCTGCTGGCCAGGAGCGGACTGGAGGTCGGTCCCTTCCTTCGTCGTGCGTAGTTGCGCCGCGGCCTGAGCCAGATTGCTTGCGTCCGAGAAGACGTAGAGCTTCATGACGATGAAATTGACGATGAAGCACAGCACATCCGCGAACCCCTTGCTCCAGTAGCGGTTGAGATCGAACAGATCGACCAGCACATAAACCGTACCGAGGGAGACGCAGAAGCTGAACACGTAGAGCCCGAGAAAGCGGCGCGCCTCAGTAGTGAGGCCCTGACCCTGCTGGTCGCGGAACGACCAGTTGCGGTGCAGTGAGAAAGCCACGAGCCCGCCCGTGAGGCGCGCCGGCGCCTGGGCCGAAAGCACGTCCCAATGCGGCAGGAACCACGAGATCAGAGTGAAGACCAGCCAATCGGAGAAGGCAGAGAGGCCGGCAACCGACACATAGGCTGCCACGTCACGCAAGGCCTTGAAGTTCATGGCTCGACCCTTTCCGGTTTGCTGTGCACAGGCTGTGCCCGGCCGCGCGCCAGGGTGATGATGTGTTCGGCGGCCTCGGCGGCACCATCGCGCATGTCTGGCAGTCGCGCGTAGGCGGCCCGCAACTCGTCGATGCCCGCAATCGCCTTCAGCATGGCCTGCTCGATGTCGTTTTCCCCGGCCATGAAGCCGACGCCCAGCTTTTCAATCGTCCGCCCGTTGACCCACTGTTCCGCGTGGTTGGGAACGGGCAGGACCACCATCGGTTTGCGCAACGCGAAGGCCTCGCTCACGGCACTGAAGCCGCCGTTCACCAGCAGCAAATCGGCGCTTTGTACGATGTGAGCATTATCACGTACCCGGCCATGATAGACGATATTGGGCGGTAACGTGAAATCTTTGGGGGCCTCACGGCCGACGATGTCGATGTGGAAGGGGAGGCGATTGTCTTTGAGCGCCACCGGCGTGCCGAAGCGCGAACCGCTTAACATGACCAGCACGCGACGAACCGGGCCCGCGCCTGCCTTGGCTTCGTAGCCGCGGCGCACGATCGGACCAATCCTGCGCACATTGCCGCCAACCTCGGGCAGGCTTTCATCGAGATTGGGGCTCAGCACCAAGTCGACGCGGGCACGATGGAAAAGATAGTCCATCTCTTCGATGGCGTAGAACTGCATGCGGATTGAGCGTGGCCGTTCTGAAAACCGGCGGTAGGAGGTGTGTACCACGTCGGCATTGTTGAGGGCCGCGATGGGAATGCCGCGCCGTTTCATAGGGGCGGTCGTATAGACGGAATCGATCACCGTCACTTGGGGCCGGAATGTATCGAGCACGGTCTCGACGACTGCCGCATTGCGTTTGGCGATGCGGCGGAAATCCCCGACCGAGAGCAGTGTGCGTGGAATTGAGATGCGACCATTGTGCGAGGCATAATAGAAAGCCTCGATGCCGTGAATCTGCCCTGCGTCCTGGCGGCCTTCGAAGTACCACTTGCCATTGCCGGAGGTGATGATGGCCACTTCGGCACCGCGCTCGGTCAGGCGCTGCACGATGGCGTGACAACGGGTCGAGTTGCCGAGGCCAAGACCGTTGACCAGGAGCAGAACGCGGGGTGAGGCGTGCGCGGAGTTCATGCGGTACGCCGTTCCAGCCGCGCGCAGGCGCTGTAGGGACCAGCGCTGGTCGACCTCGTGATCGTCCAGCCTGCGGCCTCGGCCATGGCACGCAGACCGGCGGGATCGAAGAGATGGATGTTCATGCCATTGCGGCGATGGAACCCCTGGTAGAGGTGGCCAAGCAGGCTGCGCGTTGGATAGAGAATGGCGAATTTGGCGCCCGGATTGGCGAAGCGAGCGGCATTGACGAAGACGGCGGCCGGGTCGGGGACGAACTCGAGCATTCCGGCCGAGACCAAGACATCGAACTTGCGGCCGGGATCGATGCTGGCCGCATCACCATGCAGCGGCGTTACGTTGGCCTTCGGCAATTCCGCCAGCATGGGTTCGGAAAAATCGCAGGCAACCACATGTTTCGCGCCCTCTGCTAGCACGAGGCGCGTGTAATAGCCGGCGCCGCAGCCGAGTTCGAGGACATCGCGTTCCGCCACCGGTCCAAGCATGCGCAAGAAGGAGCGCTGTTCGCGCAAGCGCACACGACCCCAAAGCGGGTTACCCGAGGCTTGCTGATAGCCCGATGCGACCCGGTCGAAATACGTCTGAACCTGCCTAGCGACTGACACAGAACTTCCTCGGCTGGGCCCCTCTACGGCATGTTATGCACTCCGGTTTGTGACGGTGACAACGTCAAATGCGGTTTTTTATCGTATGCGCACGAATGCCGATGCGAATCTTGGTGAATGTTGCGTCACAGCACTACTGCTTGCGGCAGACAGCCTCACGGTGCGGTGGGGCAGGGACAATCGGAAGATCGGCAGTTGCTACAACGTGGAAGCGCGCGGTGGCGGTTGACAAGGTGGCCTCTGCTGTCGTCTCGATAACGTGCCAACATTCCACCCGACGAGAGACACCATGAGCCGCAACCAAGCCTTGAAAGCTTTCATCGACGGGGTCTGGACGGTTCCTGTCGCGGCAAGGCTACTCGATGTTGTCAATCCAGCCACCGAAGGCGTGATTGGCCAAGTCGCGCTGGCTGGGGCGAGCGAGGTCGACAAGGCCGTTGCGGCCGCCCGCCGCGCTTTCGAAACATACTCGGCTACCAGCCGCGAGGACCGGATGGCGCTGCTGGAGAAAGTCGGCGCCGCCTATAAGCGCCGCTTCACCGAGATGGGACAAACGATCTCCGAGGAAATGGGCGCTCCGATCACATTTGCGACGCGCTTCCAGGCGGGCGCCGGCATGGGGCACTTCAAGGTCGCGCACCGCGTGTTGCAGGAGTTCCATTTCGAGGAGGGCGGGGGCTCGACCAAGGTTCTGCGCGAGCCGATCGGGGTCGTCGGCATGATCACGCCCTGGAATTGGCCAGCCAACCAGATCAGCTGCAAGGTGGCAGCAGCATTAGCGGCGGGCTGCACCATGGTGTTGAAGCCCTCTGAGGTGGCGCCCTACTCGGCGATCCTGATAGCCGAGATGCTCGAAGAAGCCGGCGTGCCGAAGGGCGTGTTCAATCTGGTGCATGGCGATGCCGCCGTCGGTCAGGCGATTGCGGCGCATCCGGGTATCGACTGCATCTCGTTTACGGGATCGACGAGGGCCGGCATCGATGTCGCCCAGCGCGCGGCGCCGACGGTGAAGCGTGTCGGCCAGGAACTGGGCGGCAAGTCGGCCAACATTCTGCTCGAGGACGTCGATCTGGAAAAAGCGGTCACGGAGGGCGTCAAGCTGTGTTTCCGCAACTCGGGCCAGTCGTGCAATTCGCCAACGCGGATGCTGGTGCCGAAGGCTCGGATGGCTGAAGCTGCGGCGATTGCCAAACGGGTGGCCGAAAGTCTCAAGGTGGGCGAACCGTCGAAACCGGAGACCGAGATGGGGCCCGTCGTCTCAGCTGTGCAGTGGCAAAAGATCCAGGCCTTGATCGAGTCTGGGATCGCGGAGGGCGCCACGCTGGTGACCGGCGGCCCGGGCAGACCGGCGGGCATGACCAAGGGCTACTACGTCAAGCCAACCGTCTTCGCGAACGTTACGCCTGCCATGACCATCGCGCGTGAAGAAATTTTCGGCCCCGTGCTGGCGATCATGGCATACGCAGATGAAGACGACGCCGTGCGTATCGCTAATGATCATCCGTTCGGCCTGGCTGGCTACGTGCACGGCACGGACGTTGCGCGGGCGCAGAAGGTGGCGCGCCGCATCCGGGCCGGCATGGTCACTGTCAATATGGCGCCAGCTGATCCGGAAGCACCGTTCGGTGGTTATCGCCAATCAGGCAACGGTCGCGAGTGGGGCCGCTTCGGGCTCGAGGAGTACCTCGAGGTCAAAGCGGTCATGAGCCCGGCTGTGTGATCGTTACGCCGGCTCGCTGTGGAAGTCTGCTGAACCAACATTGGCCCAGCCAAAATAGGGCTGCGCCAGCGAACATGAAGGTAAACACTTTGATGCGCGTGTAGGGCTCGAGTGGTCCCGCGGGCAAGTCCAAGTAGTGCCCCATGACGGCAAGGGACAAAAAGAGCAACCCAAGCGACATGCGTCGGCACAGGATCGGCACGGCGATGGCGTAGTACCAGGGGTAATGCGGCGAGATCAGCACAAAGTAGGCACTCGTGAGCAGGATCAGGCCGCCGGCATCGACGCGATCGGTCGAACGCGCCAACAGCACGCGCAATCCCAGCGCCAGGAGCGTGACGGCCGCTAAGCCGGCAAAGATCAGCGACGGGAAGTGAGGCCAGCCCAAATGCTTGGGCATGGCAACCAAGTAGAAGCCGAAGCCGTCGCGGTAACCTTCCTCGTCGAGATGCATGAACAGCGAGCCGATGACCTTCAACCCGGCGCCCCAGACATATGGGAGATACAACACAGTTGCCGTCGCCAGCATGGCCGATGGCAGCGCCGGCCGCCAACGCCGCCAGAGCGCCGGAGCGAAGAGGATCGCTGGATACTTGACCAGTACGGCAGCAGCCAACAGCACGCCTGTCAGGATCTGACGCCCGCGATGGGCAGCCACGATGGCCAGGACGACCAGCGCCACGACTGCGGCATCGAGATGGCCCTGACCGGTGAATTCCCACAACGGTAGCGGGTGCCACGCATAGATCAGGATGCGCTCGCGCGGCAGTCCATCGGCGCGGAGCCAGGCGAGGATGCCCGCCATGATCAGGAGTTCGCACGCCAGCATCGTGGTCTGAATCGCCCGGACACTATCGCCGAAGATGCGCGCGCCAAGGAACAGCAGTTCGGCGGCCGGCGGATAGATGGTCGGGTAGGTCTCCTTGCGATTGATGTTGGGATAAATGCTGTCGTCGCGCAGATGGGCCAGGCGCTCGTCGGCGGGAACGTAAAGGTAGGGATTGACGCCAGCTGCCTGCACGCGGCCGTCCCAGAGGTAGCGATAGGCATCGGTGGTGAGCGCTGGGGGTGCCGTAATGGCGATGCAACGCAACAGCAAGGCGATGCCGAGGATCAGGAGCAGGTCGTGCCGATGAGAGCGCTGACGGTGCAGCAGCCAAATGCCACCGAGAAACACAACGGCATGCGCAACGAGGATGGCGACGAAACCGATTTTGTCGTCCAAATGGAGACGCCATACGCTCCACGCCACGAGACCCGCGAGCATGAACCCCAGCAGCAGCAGAGCAGGGTTGACCACAGTGCCGAGGCGGTCGGCGGGGGACGAGCCTTCGGAACGCTGCAAGTGATGTGCACTCCCTGTCAGGACCGCGAGGTAGACAGGCTGGCGTGACCACGTAAACACACGAATGCTTGATGGGGCCGTGACTTGGCGAATGCGCAACTGAAAAAAGGAGGCCCGTAAGGCCTCCTTTTGTCGATAGGGTGGCGGGCTGAGGATCAGTTCACTAGGCGCGGCTCATTGATGGCTTCCGAGAGGGAGCGACCGATGGCTGAGAAGGCAGCGCGCAACTCAGTGCCGTTGTAGGGGAAGAAGTAGCGGCCGGTATCAGCACACTGCACCAGCGTCTGGCGCGCCGGATCGTTTACATTGGTGCTCATGCCGAAGCCGATGGTCCATACCTGGATGCCTTGCTCCTTCATCTTGTTGCAGATCTCGACAGCTTGCGTGGCCGAGGCTGCGCACCAGCTCGAGGAGCCATTGCAGCTATTGTAGGCGCCATCCGTCATCAACACGGCAGCCTTGATGGTCTTGGTGTCTCCGTACGCGGCGACCTGAGAGCTGGGCTTCCAGATCGAGTTCCAGTTCGGCGACAGCGTGTACCATGACCATGCCGTACCGATCTGGCCAGCCGTGCTGCCGCCGGTCTGCAGAGCATTGACCGCATCGAGAATGGCATCGCGGCTGGTGGTCAGCGGGACAAGGGTACCAACACCATCCGCGCCGTTGGGCGGGCAGCTTACGTCCGCGGTCGCGGTCGTGCCGTAGGTCGCGACCCACTCGCCATTGGCGGGCGCGTCTTCGCCGATCTTGCGTGTCGCGCTGCCGGTATTGCGCTCGACGACGCATGGATTGATGTACTGGGTCTGATAGGTGGTCTCAGTCACCTGTACGTTCTGAGAGTTGACGTCGGGAGTGAGATACTCGGTGCGCTTCTTGCCGTTGTTCCAGCGCGTCTGGAGCGTCAAGCAGTACGCCTCGGCGTTGGCCTCCGCGGTGTCGCTGTCCTGACCGAGTTTCTCATAGTAGTTGTCGCGCAGTCGCGTGATGCAATCGCTGAGCTTCTTCCAATCGGCATTGTCAAACGACAGGGAGTACTGCTTCACCGTCTTGGTCGTCGTCTGAGGAACCTGGCGGATGGCCTCCTGCCCGCTGACCGCCGCGATGGTGTCGGCGTCCAGCTTGACCTTTTGCGAAAACGGGATCAGCGACATGCGGGTGTTGTGTTCTGCGGTCGCCGGCATGACAACATCGAGCAGGTCGACGGCGGCGGCCTTGGCGTCGTTGATCTTTGAGCTGGCGCCGCCATTCGTCGAATCGTCCATCGAGCCCGTGACGTCGAACATGAGCGCCAGTTCCAGCTTCTTGCCGGTGGTTGCAACCTGGCTGATGCCTTCGACAGTTGTGTTGTTGTAGCCCATGATGCGCATGAACGACGTGGGCACCTGCGCCGTGACATTGACAGTGATGATGCCGGCGCCTTGAACGACGCTAGGGGTCAAGTTGGCAAGGCTCGATTGACCGGCGGTATTGGCACGGAATGCATTGATGGCGATCTGCTCGCGCTCGGCGGTGGTCTTGTACTGTGCTGCAGCCGCGGCGAGGGCCGCAGCGTCCGTTGCGCTTTGGATATGGTTGCGAACGCTGACAGCGCTGCCATAGTCCACCGCCAGTCCGACCATGCCGAAGACGGGAAGTGCCGTCAGTGCGAAAATGATGCCGACGTTGCCTCGCGCATCATGCGCCCAGCGCCGATGCAGATTGATAAGCTTGGACATGATTGTTGTGCCTCTCCTGGTCCAACGATGGGTGCAGGATGGCGCATTCGCATAAATAAGCCGTCGAATGTTCAGGCACGATTTGTATTGATTTTCGGGGGTAGCGTTAGGCGACGAATTACTGGCTCGACATGTATCGTCACACAGCGTCGTGAGCCGTGGGCCACGGTCGGCGAAGCTTCGGTTGGATAGGCAACATCAGCGATGGATTATAGCGTGCGAAGGCTACTTCCGCTGGTGGCTAGTTCGGCATAGTCTTATGGGGACTGCTTTGGCCGGTGCCCCCGACAGTCGGCGCCGGGACAAGAGAGGCGGCGACGCGGAGAGGAGACGCAAGTATGCTCAAGGCCCTGGTGATCGACTCCGGCAAATGCACCGGTTGCAAGCAGTGCGAAATGGCCTGCTCCTATGAGAATGAGGGCGTGTTCAACCCCTCCAAGTCGCGCATCCGCGTGTTCGACTTCCACCAGGACGCCCGCTTTGTCCCCTATACCTGCACGCAGTGTGCCGAGGCCTGGTGCCAGCAGGCCTGCCCGGTGAATGCCATCACCACGGACGCCTCGGGCGTCAAGGTGGTGCACGAGAACCTGTGCGTCGGCTGCAAGGTGTGCACGATTGCCTGCCCGTTCGGGACCATCAATTACAACGCTTCGACCGGCAAAGTGATCAAGTGTGACCTTTGCCAGGGTAAACCAGCCTGCGCCGAGGCCTGCCCGACGGCCGCCATCACCTACCAGGACGTGGAGCAGACCGGCTACGACAAGATGAAACTGTGGGCGCAGAAAACGGATGCGGGCAACACCGACCGCAACGTCAAGACCCCCGTCGCGCACTGAGACGTCCTGAGAGGAGAACCGACATGGGTTACACAGGCAAGATTCTCCGGGTTGACCTGAGCCGCGGGACCACGAAATCCGAGCCGCTCAACATGGCCTGGGCCAAGAAGTTCATTGGCCAGCGCGGGCTTGCATCCAAGTATCTGGCGGAAGAAATCGACCCGAAGACCGATCCGCTCGGACCCGGCAACAAGCTGATCATGGCGACGGGGCCACTGACCGGTACGCCTGCGTCGACGGGCGGTCGCTATTCAGTGATCACCAAAGGGCCGCTGACGGGTGCCATCGCCTGCTCAAACTCCGGCGGTTATTTCGGCGCCGAACTAAAGTTCGCCGGCTGGGACATGATCATCATCGAGGGCAAGGCGGCGAAACCCGTCTACCTCACGGTGTTCGACGACAAAGTTGAGATCGTCGATGCGGCGGGCCTGTGGGGCAAGTCGGTGTGGGACGTGGATGCGCTGATCAAGTCGCGCCACCAGGACCCGATGATGCACATCGCCGCCATCGGCGTTGCCGGCGAGAAGCAGGTGCTTTACTCAGCCATCGTCAACGATCTGCATCGGGCGGCTGGACGTTCAGGCGTCGGCGCGGTGATGGGCTCGAAGAACCTGAAGGCTGTGGCAGTGCGCGGCACCGGCGGAGTCAAGGTGCGCGACTTCAAGGCGTTCCTCTCGGCAGCCAACGCAGGTAAGAAGGTGTTGGCGACGAACGCCGTCACGGGGCAGGGCCTGCCGACCTATGGCACGCAGGTGCTGATGAACGTCATCAACGAGGCCGGCGCCTTGCCGACGCGCAATGCCCGTGACATCCAGTTCGAAGGCGCGCATGCGATCTCGGCTGAAGCGATGGCAACGCCGCGCAAGTCGGACGGCAAGAAGAATCTGCTGACCAATCAGGCGTGCTTCGGCTGCACGATTGCCTGCGGGCGGATCTCGAAGATCGACGAGAAGCACTTCTCGATCCAGAACAAGCCGCAGTACTGGCACGCGTCTGGCGGTCTCGAGTACGAGGCGGCGTGGGCGCTGGGCGCGGCGACCGGAGTTAATGATCTGGAGGCGCTGACGTTCGCCAACTTCGTGTGCAACGAGCAGGGGCTCGACCCGATCTCATTCGGCGCCACCGTGGGCGCGGCAATGGAACTCTATGAGATGGGCCTGATCACCAAGGAAAAGGCTGGCATGGAGTTGAAGTTCGGCTCGGCGGAGGCGCTGTGCAAGGCGGCCGAACTGACCGGCAAGGGCGAAGGCTTCGGTCTTGAACTCGGCATGGGCTCAGCACGGCTCACCGCCAAGTACGGCAAGCCCGAATTGGCCATGACCGTCAAGGGGCAGGAGTTCCCAGCCTATGATCCGCGCGGCATCCAAGGCATGGGGTTGACCTATGCCACCTCGAACCGCGGCGCCTGCCATCTGCGCTCGTACACGGTGTCGTCGGAAATTCTGGGCGTGCCGGAAAAGACCGACCCCCTGACGACGGACGGCAAGCCGGCGCTGGTCAAGGCGTTCCAGGATGCCACTTCGGCGGTCGACTCGACGGGCCTGTGCGTGTTCACGACATTTGCCTGGACGCTGGTGGACATTGCCCCGCAGGTCGATGCGGCCATCGAAGGTGGGTGGACGCCGGAGACGATGCTGGAAGCCGGCGAGCGCATCTGGAACCTGGAGCGGCAATTCAACATGAAGGCCGGCTTTACGGCCAAGGACGATATGCTGCCACCGCGGCTGCTCAAGGAAGGCGCCAAGTCAGGTCCAGCCAAAGGGCTGGTGAACGGCCTCGCCAAGATGCTGCCCGAGTACTACCAGCTGCGCGGCTGGACGACGGACGGAGTGCCAACCAACGAGACGCTGAGCCGGTTGGGAGTGTGAGGATATGCTGGCGCGGCACTTAAAGCAGGCTCCACCTAGCTTGAGTTTTGACCGCGTCCCCCTCCTCTCAGGGGAGGGGTTAGGGGTTTGGTGCCGATGTAAAGCGTTGTCAGAACGGACTACGCTTTTGTGTTCTCCCCACCCCTGGCCCCTCCCCGCAGGGGAGGGGAAAAGGGGAGCTGGTGGCGATTCGTCCCAACGGAAAACTGCCCTGGCTGCTGCGGTCCTATTGCTCGGGGTGGCACTGTCGGGGCCCGCATTCGGGCAGGAGAAAGGTTTGAATTCGCCCGTCAAACCGGTGCCGCCACTAGGCTTGTGTTTTGACGACACGCTCTTGTTCGATGCTGATCGCTTCGCTGGTTGGGAGCGGATCGACACGGGTCAGAGAAACTCTGGCAATCCCTATACTTTTCGCCTGTGTACAGACGCCGATGCCGTTCGTAATGGCGTCGAAAAGGACAAAGGTGAACGTGGCAACGGACGTGAAGAGCATTCGAAGTGACGGCGTGTCGGTCGGGGATTGCGTTCTATTTAACGAAACTCAGAGCCGGTACGACGTGTGAGACGTAGATGGATCGAGGTGCGGAGCTGTGGCGGTGACGGAGCAACCGCGTCAGCTGTTGCAGCTGCTGGCGTGGTACGTCGCCGACCGTGACGACGAGTGGGAACATCGCTTCGGCATTAAGTTGGAGCCGCTGGAGCATAATCCGGGTTGCTTGCTCATCGTCGACACGGCGGGCACGGAATTGGCCGACGTGGTAATGCTGGAGCAGTCCAGTGGCTGCACGAATATTGATTGGCGGCAGTGGTCGTTCGAGCCAGGAAGCTTTCGGGCGACGGGTGGTGAGCGCAACCTCGGCGACATGATTGGCAAGCTGTTCGATGAGGTCGAGCGATTGGCCGAGGTTCACAGGCGGAGCTGAGGGACACCATGCATCACGTCATCCTGGGCGCAGGCCCTGCCGGTGTAACGGCCGCCGAGACGATCCGCGCCGCCGATCGCCAGGCCGAGATCACGCTCCTGTCCGGCGAAGAGGCGCCGCCCTATTCGCGGATGGCGATTCCGTATCTGCTGCAAGGCAACATCAAGGAGCAGGGCACCTATCTGCGCCAAGCGGCGGGGCATTACGATGGGCTCGGCATCAAGGTTCGGCATGGCCGCGCGGGCGGCGTCGATACGGCGTCGAAGCGATTGTTCCTCGGCAGTGGGGAAACGCTGGCCTATGACCGGCTGCTGCTGGCAACGGGCGCGTCGCCGATCCTGCCGCAGATGGATGGCGCCAATCTGCCGGGCGTGCACACGTGCTGGACGCTTGCCGATGCGCGCGAAATCACCAAGCTGGTAGCCAAAGGCGCACCCGTTGTGCTGTGTGGCGCCGGCTTCATCGGCTCGATCATTCTCGAAGCCCTGCACGCCAGCGGCGCCGATCTCACCGTCGTCGAACTGGCGCCGCGCATGGTGGCGCGCATGATGGATGAAACCGCCGGCGGCATGCTCGGACGCTGGTGCGAGGCGAAGGGCGTGCGCGTGCTCACCGGCCAGCGCGTCGAGCGCATCACCCAAGTCGACGACAAGGGCGGCGGCGGGCCGCTGCGGGTACAACTCTCGAGCGGCGGCACGATCCCGGCGCGGTTGGTCGTGATGGCCGTCGGTGTGCGGCCGAATGCCGGCTTCCTGGTTGGTTCCGGCGTGCAGGTCGATCGCGGCATCCGGGTCGATGATCATTTGGCGACGACGGCTGCCGACGTCTACGCGGCGGGCGATTGCTGCGAAGGTGTGGATCTCTCCACCGGCAAGCCGGACATGTTGGCCATCCAGCCGACGGCGGTGGAGCACGGCCGTCTTGCGGGCCTCAATATGGCGGGAACGGCAACGCGGCATCGCGGCTCGCTCAACATGAACGTACTCGACACGATGGGGCTGATCTCGTCGTCGTTCGGGTTATGGCAGGGCGAGAAGGGTGGTGCCTCGTCGAAGCTGATCGACAATCCCGGCTACCGCTACATGCGGCTCGAGTTCAGGGACGACCGTCTCGTCGGTGCGCAATGCGTGGGGGTGACCGAAAATGTCGGCATTCTGCGCGGCCTCATCCAGACCGGCGTGCAGCTGGGAGGCTGGAAAGGCAAGCTGATGCGCTCGCCCGAACGGGTGATGGAAGCCTACGTGGCGTGCGCCCAGGGCATGCCGGGGTTTGGACCGGGCGCGCCGCATGTGAAGCTGCCGGTGGTGTAGGCTGCCCGGCCGGCGTAAAGTGCATGCTGATGAGGCGGGACGCGCGGACCAAGTGATGCAAGTGACGCTGAAACTCTATGCTTCCCTCGGTGCTTACTTGCCGCCGCATGCCGAGCGCAACGAGGCGCCGATCGAGGTGGGCGAGGGCACGTCGATCAAGGATCTGCTCGATCGCTACCAGGTGCCGGGCGAATCCTGCCATCTGGTGCTGCTCAATGGCATATTCCAGGCACCGGCTGTGCGCGCGCACGTCGTCTTGAAACCCGGCGACGCAGTGGCGGTGTGGCCACCGGTGGCGGGCGGGTGATGCAGGAGCACGATCGCCCACGCGAGACGAACGCCGCTGCATTCAAACCTGATGCCGATGACGTGTTCGGGCGCCTCGCCGGGCGCTATGACCTGTTGTGCGATATCTTCAGTCTCGGCCTGCATCGGCGCTGGAAACGACGGGTGGCGCGAATGATCGCGGACACGCGCTGGGAACGCATGCTCGATGCGGCGGCGGGGACGGGGCACATCGTGACCCGCGTGTTGGCGCGCTCACCTGGGATCGCCGAGCGACGGCATATCATCGTGTCCGACATCAGCGCACCGATGCTGGCCATTTCGCAGCGCAAGACAGCGCCGCTGACCAATCGGCTCGACTATCGCATTCTCGATGCCGAGACCATGCCGAGCATCGCCAGCGGCAGTCTCGATCTCTATTCGATGTCGCTGGGTCTCAAGATCTGTGATCGCGCCAAGGTGCTGCAGGAAGCGCACCGGGTGTTGAAGCCCGGCGGTCGCATCGTGACGCTGGAGGCGTCGGCCATCCGGTGGACGTGGCTGCATCGGCTGTATCTGACCTACATGAATTTCTGTATGCCGTTGATCGGTCGCATCGCCACCGGTGGGGACGCGTCGGCCTATCAGTATCTGCTCAAAGGCGTGCACGGGTTTCCCGATGCGGAGGGCCTGGCCGCCGAGATGCGTGCATTGGGCTTCGAGGAGGTGCGGTTCGAGCGGATGTCGCTCGGCATTGTGGCCATCCATTCCGGGGTTAAGACCGGTGGCTGACAGTTCGATAATCGTCAAGATCATGGGATTGACGCGAGCCGAGTTCATGGCGAGCCTCGCCGGGCTCGACAGGCAGGCGCGGCTTGGGGACGATGATCGGGTCGGGTTAAAGATGCCGGAAGGGGTGCTGCACATCACCTTCGAGGCGCTGCCACACCGCGTTCTCGGGGGTCTCGTGCGTATGCCGCAGGCCCGTGTGACATTGGATGTGACGGGAATAACAAGCGCCCAGCGCGCCACAGTGCTGCGCCGCTTCGACATCGCCTTCCAACGTGGCGGTGGGTGAAACCAGAGTTGAGGTCGAGCCACTGTGCCGGCTGGCAGGGAGTGGCAGGCGGGTTACACGCTCAGTGCGTGGCCAGGGGATAGATGCGTTAGACGGTTTTGCCTGATGCAATGGTCGACGCTTGGTGGTGGATGCGAAACTTGCCGCCATCCTCAGGACCCATCGTATCACCGTCGGCGATGACGGGACCCGAATGGAGGACATAGGAGCCAACATCCAGGAGCAGGCCGATCAGGGTGTGCGGGTCACCCTGCCAGCCGCGCACTTCAAGTTCCATCAAGCCGAAATGGTCGAGGCCAAAAGTCATCCCCATCCAGGCGCGGGCGCCGTTTGGTTGTGTGAACTCACTGTCGCCGCTGATTTTTGCGGACATGACGATGGCGACGGGGAGAGCATCGGCGGCGGCGTCAACACTTTGGCGAAACATATCAGCCTGCCAGACGGCATCGGCTGGGTCCCAGATGACGCCAATGGCGGTGGGGGCAGCCTCAATGATGGCGGCTGTCAACTTGGCGAGTTGGATCGAGCGACGCTGGGCATCGTCGACGCCGGAGACAGAAACAATGATATGGGCTTGCCGCTGGTTCAGGGCAGCACCCACATCAGGCCACCACCAGGCGCTGGTGATGAAAGACTCGTCTGGCGAAAGCGGATTGGGCGCGCCGATGCATGCGATCATGCAAAAGGCTTCGTCGAGTGTTCCAGCGAAGGCGGTCGCCGGCTCATCGATCGCGCCGCCTTCGAACTGAGCTGTGGGCAGGCGGCGTTTGATGGCATCGAGCACGGTGCCGCCGAGTGGCATGGCGGCTGAGCCAAGCATAATGTAGGCGGACTGCAGCGGTCGATCGTTGCTGTTGCCGGCTGCCGACGGTGCCGCAGTCGATAAGGCCGCTGCCGGCGCTCGCTTCTTGCCAAAAAGCCGCTTGAACATTGGAGTTTCCTTTGTTCGGGCAGGGAGAGGATCGGCTCTAGCCAAGCCTTGCCGCGGCTTGCGCGACGGCGGTGGCACGCTCGGCCTGTCGTGTCGCCGCACTGGCCCGGGCCTTGTCTGTAATGGTAGGGCCGGCACCTTCGGGCGAGCCGGCATTGAAGGGCGGCTGGGGGTCGTATTCGATGCCGAGCTGGATGGCTTTGGCGAGATCGGGGCCGAAAGCCTCGGCAGCCAGCGTCAGCGCGAAGTCGATCCCAGCCGTGACGCCGCCGCCGGTAATCGTGTTGCCGTCCTTGACGACGCGGTCGGCGACAGGAATGGCGCCGAAGGCCTTCAGCATGTCGCGGCTCATCCAATGGGTGGCGGCGCGCTTGCCCTTGAGAAGGCCCGCGGCGCCAAGCACGAGCGCGCCCGTGCACACACTGGTGATGTACTTGGCGCCTTTTGCCTGCTGCTGCAGGAAGGTCAGAGTTTCCGCGTCATTGAGGAGGGCATTCATGCCACCGCCGCCAGGCACGCAGACAACATCGAGTTGCGGACAGCCGTTCATGGTGATGGTTGGCATGATGCGCATGCCGCCACTGGCAGTGACAGGCTCCATGGTCTTGGCGATGAGATGCACCTCGGCGCCTGGAAACTTGGTGAAAACCTCGTAGGGGCCGGTCATGTCGAGCTGGGTGATTTCGGGAAAGAGCAGGAGACCGATGCGATAGGGTTTGGCGGCTGTCGACATGGGAGATGCCTCGCGGTTGCAGGTCTACAGGGGGACGATGGTATGCTTACAGTCGCCGGGCAACAAGGACAGAACCAGGGGCACTGAGATGGCAGCGACGATCGACATCCTTCGCCGCGAGGGCAAGGCGCTGGTGTTCGACCAGTACGGAACCGTGGTCGACATGCAGAAGGGGCTGACCGAGGCGGTGACGCCGTTCCTCAAGCAGAAGGGCTGGATCGGCAACCCCTCGAGCTTCGTGACGTGGTGGCGGCGCACGCACTTCGAGGACAGCATGATCGATGGTCTGCTCGATCGAGGCCATACACCCTACCGGCAGATCGGGCATCGCGCTGTGTCCCAAGTGATGGATCGCAGCGGCATTGCGCACACCCAGGCCGAGGTCGAGTGGCTGGTGGCTGAGATCGAGAAGTTGAAGCCGTTTCCTGATGTGATCGCGGCACTGACCCGGCTCAAGACCCGCTTCAAGCTGGTGATCCTCTCGAACGGCGACCGCGACATGCTCGAGGCCGCCAAGCCCTACATCGGGTTTCCGTTCGACATGACCATCTCGGTGCAGGAGGCGGGTTACTTCAAGCCGCATTGGAAGACTTATGCGACGGCTGAAAAGTTGATCAATGGGCAGTGGCCCGCGATTGAACGGGCAAGTTGCATTTTCGTGGCCAACCATGCCTTCGATTGCATCGGCGCCAAATCCCACGGGTTCCGGTCGGTGTTCATCGATCGGCGAAAGCGGCCTTATGGACAATCGCCAAACCAGCCCGATCTCATCGTCGAGGATTTCAAGGCCCTTTCGGACGCTCTGGTGCCAGGCTGAAGCGGCGCATGCAACTCCCCGGCAACAGGCGCGGCAGTTGGGCAACACGGATCGAAATTGATTGTGGCTGAAAGTCGGTTAGGCCAGTCCACCCGCAGTCATCAACAGAGGGTTGATCACGGCGAGATCAGCCAAGCATCGGGGAATCCAGGAGAACCCGTCCGCAAATCCACTGTTCATTTATGACGAACAGGTGAAGACTACATTTAGTGGTCCTTGCATCAGCAAGCCACAAGGGCTGCGTGACGTTGGTCGAGAATCACCCTAGCTTCGGCCTCCTCGGATGACCTTGTCCGAGCCAAGACCATCGCACGATGGCCGCACGCACAGCCCCTATCAAGCGGGCCGCGTGTGATGGTTCCGGCCGGGCTCGTCGCCTGGTCATGCACATGTGTGCCGCGTTCCCCAGTTGCCGTCGTTGCGTTGCTCGTCGCATGCCCGCAAGCGGGAGCGCGATAGCCTGTATGCCGCTGGGTCATCGCGCAGGCGACTCTGGGGGTGGGACTACCAAGGACGACAAGAAACGCACTGCGATCGGCAGGCCGCAAGGGTGCTCTAAAAGCATCCGGCACCACGTCGGTCGCCTCGAGGGAAAAAGAGCGGGGCACGAATGAAAATTACGCGGCGATTCACCGAGGCCGGACAATCTCCCTATGCGACGATCAAATTCCGTCGCGCCACGTCTGAGATCAAGAACCCGGACGGCTCGGTCGTGTTCCGGCTCGAGGGCTTCGAGGTGCCCGAGCATTGGAGCCAGGTCGCCGCTGATATTCTGGCGCAGAAGTACTTCCGCAAGGCCGGCGTCCCACGGCGCCTGAAGCGCATCGAAGAAACGCAGGTGCCATCGTGGCTGTGGCGCTCGGTCGCCGACGAGACAGCGCTTGCCGCACTGCCGGCCAAGGAGCGAATCCTCGGTGAGAGCGACGCCCGACAGGTGTTCGACCGGCTGGCCGGCACGTGGACGTATTGGGGCTGGAAGGGCGGCTACTTCACAAGCGAGGACGATGCCCAGGCGTTCTTCGACGAGCACCGCTACATGCTCGCCATGCAAATGGGCGCGCCGAATTCGCCGCAGTGGTTCAACACCGGCCTACATTGGGCCTATGGCATCGATGGTCCAGGTCAAGGACATTTCTACGTCGACGCGGTGACAGGCGAATTGACCCGGTCGACGTCGGCCTATGAGCACCCGCAGCCGCATGCCTGCTTCATCCAGTCCGTCGATGACGATCTCGTCAACGAGAACGGAATCATGGATCTGTGGGTGCGCGAGGCGCGCCTGTTCAAGTACGGCTCGGGCACGGGTTCAAACTTCTCGGCGCTGCGCTCGGAGAACGAGAAACTCTCGGGCGGCGGGCGCTCGTCCGGCCTCATGAGCTTCCTGAAGATCGGTGACCGGGCGGCTGGCGCCATCAAGTCGGGCGGGACGACACGGCGGGCAGCCAAGATGGTGGTGGTGGATGTCGACCATCCCGATATCGAGGCCTACATCGACTGGAAAGTGAAGGAGGAGCAGAAGGTCGCGGCCCTCGTGACCGGCTCCAAGATCTGCCAGAAACGCTTGAAGGCCGTCATGGCGGCCTGCGTCAACTGCGAGGCGGATGGAGATGCCTGCTTCGACGCGACAAAGAATCCGGCCCTCAAGCGCGCCATCAAGGATGCGCGTCGTGATGGCGTGCCACAGAACTACATCCTGCGCGTGATCCAGTTCGCCAAGCAAGGTTACAAGGAGATCGACTTCGCCACCTACGATACCGACTGGGACAGCGAGGCCTACCTTACGGTTTCCGGGCAGAACTCCAACAACTCGGTGCGCGTCACCGACGCGTTCCTCAAAGCGGTTGAGGATGACGGCGACTGGAACCTGACGGCGCGGCTGACGCACAAGCCGATCAAGACGCTGAAGGCGCAAGATCTGTGGGAGAAGATCGGCCACGCCGCGTGGGCCTCCGCCGATCCCGGCATCCAGTTTCATTCGACCATCAACGACTGGCATACCTGCCCCAAGTCGGGTCCGATCCGCGCCTCGAACCCGTGCTCGGAGTACATGTTCCTCGACGATACGGCGTGCAATCTGGCCTCGCTCAATCTGATGACGTTCCGCAAGGCCGACCAGTCGTTCGACGTGGCTGCGTTCGAGCATTGCTGCCGCCTGTGGACGGTCGTGCTCGAGATCTCGGTGATGATGGCGCAATTCCCCTCGCGCCAGATTGCGGAGCTGTCCTATCGGTATCGGACGCTGGGATTGGGCTTTGCCAACATCGGCGGCCTGCTGATGGCGTCGGGCATCGGCTACGACAGCGCCGAAGGCCGTGCCATCTGCGGCGCCATTACCGCAGTGATGACGGGTGTCGCCTATGCGACCAGCGCCGAGATGGCCTCGGAACTCGGGCCGTTCCCCGGCTATGAGCCCAACGCGGCCGATATGTTGCGCGTCATCCGTAATCATCGCCGTGCCGCCTATGGTCACAAGGACGGCTACGAGCGCCTCGCCACTACGCCGATGCCGCTGGATCATGTATCGTGCAATGACCGGGAATTGGTGAAGGCGGCCATGCGGGCCTGGGATCGCGCCATCGAGCTTGGTCAGGCCCACGGCTTTCGCAACGCACAGGCGACCGTGATCGCGCCGACCGGCACCATCGGCCTGGTCATGGATTGCGATACGACGGGCATTGAGCCGGATTTCGCCCTGGTCAAGTTCAAGAAGCTGGCTGGCGGCGGCTACTTCAAGATCATCAATCGGGCAGTTCCCGAGGCCTTGCGCACGCTGGGCTACGGCGAGGCCCAGATCGCCGAGATCGAAGCCTACGCGGTTGGTCACGGCACGTTGCGCCAGGCGCCCGCGATCAATCATTCGACACTCAAGAGCCGGGGATTCACCGACGCCGTCCTTGAGAAGGTGGACGGCGCACTGAAGAGCGCGTTCGACATCAAGTTCGTCTTCAATAAGTGGACACTCGGCGAGGAGTTCCTGACCAAGCAGCTGAGGGTGCCGGCTGAGAAGCTCAATGATCCCGCATTCGAGGTGCTGACGCATGTCGGCTTCTCGAAGAAGGATATCGAGGCGGCCAACGAGCACGTCTGCGGGGCCATGACATTGGAGGGTGCGCCCCATCTCGCCAAGGCGCACTACCCAGTGTTCGATTGCGCCAATCCCTGTGGTCGGAAGGGCAAGCGCTTCCTCTCGGTCGAGAGCCACATCCTGATGATGGCGGCAAGCCAGCCGTTCATCTCAGGCGCCATCTCGAAGACCATCAATATGCCAATCGATGCGACGGTGGAGGACTGCAAGGCGTCCTACATGCGCTCGTGGAAGCTCGCCTTGAAGGCCAACGCGCTGTATCGCGATGGCTCGAAACTGTCGCAGCCGCTGAACTCGCAACTGCTGGCGGACGACGAGGACGAAGCCGACGATATCGCCGCGGAGTTGACCGCCGACAAGGGCAATGGACACCGCGCTGCCGTCATGGCCGAGCGGATTGTCGAGCGCATCGTCGAGCGGGCGCGGGAACGCGAGAAACTGCCCTCGCGCCGCAAGAGCTACATTCAGAAAGCGACGGTCGGCGGGCACAAAGTCTACCTGCATACCGGCGAGTACGACGATGGGCGGCTCGGCGAGATCTTTATCGATATGCACAAGGAAGGCGCGGCCTTCCGGAGCTTGATGAATAACTTCGCCATCGCCATCTCGCTCGGCCTGCAATACGGCGTACCGCTGGAGGAGTACGTGGATGCGTTCACGTTCACGCGCTTCGAGCCGGCGGGCCTGGTGCAGGGCAATGACGCGATCAAGAACGCGACATCGATCCTGGACTACATCTTCCGCGAGCTGGCGGTGTCCTATCTCGGGCGTCACGATTTGGCGCACGTCGATCCGCGCGAGATCGTCGGCGAAACCGGGCTCGGTTCTTCCGATCAGCAACTCGAGGACGAGACGCCGCCGGCGATGCCGGCCGCCCGCTTCATGTCGAAGGGGCTCACGCGCGGCATTCAGCCGAACGTGTTCGTCGTGCCGGATGCGCGCCGGAACCTCGTGCGTGGCAACACGGCCCTGGCAATGGACGCGCTCGAGGAGGCAGCCGTTGCCGGTGATCCGACGGCGGCGCTCGACAAGCTGAAGCAGCTGCGCGCTGAGATGACGCGCGTGGCAGTCAGCGGCGCATCGATGGTGACGACAGAGCAGACGAAACGCATGACGTCGGTCGCCATCGAAACGCCGCTCGGCAAGCCCAACGCGCAGGTCGTTGGCTCGACGGCGACATTGACCGAAGCGGAACTGCGGCGCGAAGCCAAGGTGCGCGGGTACGAAGGCGAGAACTGCCGCGAGTGCGGGAACTTCACGCTGGTGCGTAACGGCACGTGCCTCAAGTGCGACACCTGCGGCGGCACGAGCGGGTGCTCGTGACGACGATGGACGAACCCAGTCATGCCACGAATCAGATGTGAGTAAGACTGGCGAAGTGGCGTGCGTGCGTTGCGGACAAGGACTGTAGTCTCAATGACCACGAAACCGACGATCGAAATTGCACCGTTGTCGCCGCCACAGGTGATGACAGACGACGACGAGTTGGATCTGGCGCGACACGACGACGATGGCGAGGGCGAGGGCGACGAACTCGAGCTGATCGGCTTGCTGCGTCATCGGCTCGGCATTAGCGATGAGTTGCCGGATGTCAGCATTGCAGCATCTTTGGCAGCCATTGCCGCCAAGGGCGATACCCGGGGGCGCTGGTTGGCAGCATTCGGTTCACCGCTCGGGCGCTGGTTGGCGGCGAGCGGCCGTGATCTCAACACCGCACTCAACGTGGTGCTGGGCGTGGCGCCGAAGCCCACCAATTGATGCGCTGAACGCCGGGACGCGGTGAACAACCACGACACTGGTGGGCGGTCGGCTGCGACGACAAGACAAGGATGTTGACAGGCATGCTCGAACATCACACGGCGCCACCCGATGGCGTTCACTTGCTCGCCGACCACCTCGATGCAGCGTTGGCGGCGGGCGAGGATCTTATGGCGGCGCATCTGAAGCCGGCCGCCGACACGGCCGAGGGCGAAGCGCCGGAGGACCTGCTGGCGGCATTCGTTGGCGAGGTGCGCCAATACGAGGCGGCTCTACTGTTGCGGCTGTTGCAGGCACGCCGCCGGGCGGAGACCATCAAGACGGCGGATGCCGGCGTGCGCTCCGTACTGCGGCTGGTCGCCGCCAACACCACGGCGTTGCTGGAGCTGGTGCAGCTCTACGGCGATGGTGCCGCGAGCGCTGCGGCGGGTCATGAGGACTTGCAGCAGTTTCTGCGCCGGCGGGGCTTGATCGCTGATGACGCGCCTGGAGTGGGCGTGTTCGAGACCCTGCGCATTGGCGATGACTACCGTGTCGGGGGCGTGATCCCGCTCGGTGGCCTGCTCGATATGGCGGCAGCCGCGCTGGATTTGCTCGATCGGCAGTTCGAGCTCTACAAGGATGGCGATGAACTGGTCGAGCCGGGCACAGAGCGCGCGGCCAATACAACCAATGCAAGTGAAACCGATGTCGACATCGCCCCGAGTTCTATCGAGGTGCCGGTAGAGGCCGTGCCCGTGATGGAGACTGCGGACGATCGGCCATCGCCGGGGTCGCTCCGGGCCGCGCTCAAGGAACTCAGCGAAGCTACCTGAGCCCAAGCCTGTTGCTTCGGCGCGCTGGCATGATGGTCGTTACACATGCGACGGGCGCGGCGATCGTCATCGCCGCGCCCGTGCTTATTTCAGAACTGCAGTCGATGCGGCTCAGAACTCGCTGTCGTCGCCGCCACCGCCGCCAAACCAGCCGCCGCCGCCCTCGTCCTGGGCGCCTTGCTGCTCGGCTTCATAGTTGCCGGGATCGTTGGTGGCGGGATCCTGGTACTGGGGCTCGTTCGCTTCCGCACCGCTGTTGGCGGTGGCGCCGAAGCCACCGGCATCGGCTGCGCCTTGGTTACCACCAGCCGCGTGGGCCTGGTTGCCGCCGCCCATCATGTTGCCGATGGCATTCGCCACGAGCACACCGCCGGCAACACCGGCCGCCGTGGCCATGGCCGTCTTCATGAAGCCACCACCGGCTGCCTGCTGCGGCGGCTGCTGATAGCCACCCTGCTGGTAACCGCCGGGCTGGCCGCCCTGGGGACCCCACGGGCTGCCTGCTTGCTGCGGCTGGCCGTAGCCGCGCGAACCCGCCATGGGAACGCTCGAGGCGCGCTGCACCGGAGCCGGGGCGGGCTTGGAGCCGCCGAAGAGGCCACCGAGGAAACCGCCCGAGGCTGGCTTGGCCTGCTGCTGGCCGCCAGATTCCAGCTGCTGGATGCGGGCTTCCATCGCCTGCATGCGATTGGCGGCCTCTTCCAGCGCGCTCTCCTGCACGAGCACGGACTGGACGAGCTTGTAGGCGGCGTCAGGTGTGCCGAGCACGGACTGCATGATCAGCGATTCCGCGTCGCGATCCTTGTCGACCGGTCCCAAATCCCGCATGCGCTGGAAAAGGCCACTGATCAGCTGGTGTTCCTCAGGCGTCATAATAATCTCCCGGTGTGGGGTGAAGGGCGCGACCCGTATGTTGGGTGTGCGGCAGCAAGACGCAATACCCTATTTGGATGAGTCCAGTGTGAAGACCCGGTGAAATGAGCGGAACATCCTCAGAACAAGGCGCCGCGGGCCGCGACTGGCCATAGGGATTCAACGCGAGCATCGGCACTTCCGATGCCGCGTACCCCCACATACCAGTCATGGAGGTTGACGGTCGGGTCGCAGTGGCCGGGGATCAGCATGATCTTGTCGCCAAGCTTGGGACGATGATTGCAGGCGGTAACGTTGAGGTTGCCGTGCTCGTCTGAGGGCCGTTCATAAATGGCGCCCTGGAGGCCCGGGACTTCCGGCATGCCGGAATCGAAGGCCAAGGCCTTGAGCCCGGCGTCGACCACGGCTCGATCGGGAATGGGTGTGCTCATGACCGTGGCGTAGACGAACAGGGCATGCTCGAAGGCATCATAGCGGGAGCCATCGGACTTCTTGTTGCGGGCATAGTCGGCATCCATGAAACAGTAGGAGCCAGCCTGGAGCTCGGTGTAGACGCCAGAAGCAGCTTCCAGGTCAAACGTACCGGTGCCGGCCCCGCCGACGATCTCGCAGGTGAGGTCCGCTTGTTTCAGCGCCGTGACGGTCCGGGCGCTCATCTCGATCGCCGCGGCAATGGCGGCGCGGCGCTCCTCGGGGGTGCGCAGGTGCTGCGCGCGCCCCTGGTAGGCCTGCAATCCCGCGAACTTCAAGCCTCGCTCTCGGCTAACCGACTGCGCCAGGGCCACGGCCGGTGCGCCCGGCTCGACACCGCAGCGGTTGGCGCCGACGTTGATTTCAACCAGGACGCGGATCTCGGCGCCGGCCTTGCGGGCAGCCGTGCCCAGCGCCTCGATGGCCGCCGCGTTGTCGACGGCTACCATGACACGCGCCTGACAGGCGAGGGCGGCGAGACGGTCCAGCTTGCGGCTGCCGAAGACCTCATTGGAAACATAGACGTCGGGGATGCCGCCCTGGACCATGGCCTCGGCCTCGGAGACCTTCTGGCAGCACAGGCCAACGGCCCCGAGGGCCATCTGCTTGAGGCCGATGATCGGCGATTTATGGGTCTTGGCGTGCGGGCGCAGCTTGACGCCGGCTTTGGCAACATGGGCTGCCATCTTGGCGAGGTTTCGCTCAAAGGCGTCGAGATCGATGATCAAGGCCGGCGTGTCGACGTCGGCAAGCGGCATTCCGGGTGCGGCGGGAGCTTGTTGGGGCATGAGCGGGTCTCCGAAGGATGCGGCGAGAGTGTCGGAATTCGGAGGCGGCCGCAATGGATGCCGTGGCCTCAACCCCAGCCGAGCGCTTTGACGGCGAGGCCCGAGTGCCAGACTTTGGTCATGTTGCTGATCTTATCGCCGTCGAATTGCATGACATAGACGTAATCGGTGGCGACACTCTTGCCAGTGCGGGGCATCGGGCCGCCAGGACCCGAGTGGGTGCCGTGGAACACGGCGAAGGCCACGACGTTGCGGCGTTTGTCGTCGGTGGCGAATGATTTGAGCTCATAGCGACCATTCGGGATGAAGCCGAGCAGCCCCTTCATCCAGTCGCAATAGGCAGCCAACGTGCGTACGTCAGCAAGGGGCTCGGCTTGCGCGGCGAAGGTGGCATTGGCTGTGCAATAGGTCTTGCATCCCTCCCAACTTTTCCGTCTCGCAGGCAATGAAGAACGTCTCGGCGGTCTCGGTGATTGACAGCATGTGGCAATCATCGTTCTGACACGCAATCCGCGTTGACCCGAGCACAGCCCTGATCATCGGCAGTCGGGATCAACCGCCCGGAATCCAGCTTTGGGCATACAACTTGAACAGGGGAATTGCAGCACCATGGTAAATGCGCTGGGTGCGGCTGGAACTGGCCCCTTAGCGTCTGCATTCGTGATGTTGAGCTTGCAATGGATCGTGTCCGTAGACTACTGTCAACCATGGTGTGCCGCGAATGGCAGCCTGACGAGTAGTGAGACATGCGCGCCATTGGACAGCCCGTGCTGACCGACCTGCGACTGGGCACCCTGGCCCGGCGCCGCTGCGCCATTCGGAAGCTGACGCTCCTTCTTACCAGCCCCTGAGCCGACGAGGTTTCGGATCGATCCGGAACGGGCGCTCAGGGGATCACGGCAGAGCTGATGGATCAGTCGCCAGCTCACGATGACTGCTGGCCGGACGAAGGATGAAATTCAATGAGCGCACCAGGCAAACACGATACCGCTGCTGTAATCGCTGCCAACCAGACGCGAGACCCGAAGGACCGGGTTCTGATTTTTGATACAACCCTGCGCGACGGTGAGCAGTCGCCGGGCGCTGCCATGACCCTCGAAGACAAATTGACGGTCGCCGAACTGCTGGACGAGATGGGAGTCGACATCATCGAGGCCGGATTCCCGATTTCCTCGAACGGTGATTTCGAGGCGGTCTGCGAGATCGCTAAACTGGTCAAGAACTCGGTGGTGTGCGGGCTTGCGCGCTCCAGCTTGGCCGATGTCGATCGCGCCGGGCAGGCGGTGAAGTTTGCCAAGCGGCCGCGCATCCACACGTTCATCTCGACCAGTCCCGTGCATCGCAAGTGGAAGTTGCAGATGGATGCAGAGCAGGTGATTGAGGCGGTGGGTGGCAGTGTGGCGCGCGCCCGGCAGTACACCGACAATGTCGAGTGGAGTGCTGAGGATGCAACCCGAACCGAGCACGAGGTGCTACTGCGCTGCTGCGAACTGGCCATCAAGCAGGGCGCTACAACGATCAACATTCCCGATACCGTCGGCTATTCGGTGCCGGAGGAGTATTATGCGCTGATCAAGATGCTGCGCGAGACGGTGCCGGGCGGCGACAAGGTGGTATGGTCGACACATTGCCACAACGATCTCGGCATGGCCGTGGCCAACTCCCTGGCAGGCGTGAGGGCCGGAGCCCGGCAGATCGAGTGCACCATCAACGGGCTTGGTGAACGAGCCGGCAATGCAGCGCTGGAAGAGATCGTGATGGCGATGAAAATCCGCGCCGACATCATGCCCTATTGGTCGGAAGTGGATTCGACCTACTTCGTGAGGGCCTCCAAGCTTGTCTCGGCGGTCTCCGCATTCCCGGTGCAATATAACAAGGCGGTGGTGGGGCGGAATGCTTTCGCCCACGAAAGCGGCATCCACCAGGACGGCATGCTGAAGAACGTCGAGACCTACGAAATCATGACGCCGGAAAGCGTCGGGCTCTCCAAGTCGACGCTGTCGCTCGGCAAGCTGTCGGGCCGCGCCGCGTTCAAGGATAAGCTCAAGCAACTGGGCTACGACCTCGGCGACAATGCCTTCCAGGATGCCTTCCGCCGATTCAAGGACCTCGCCGACAAGAAGAAGCTGGTGTTCGACGAGGACATCGAGGCGCTGGTCGACCAGGAGGTCGCAACCCAGACCGACCGCATCAAGGTGGTGGCGTTGGAGGTGGTGGCCGGTACCGGAGGACCGCAGCGCGCGACGATCACGCTCGAGATCGAAGGCAAGCCCATGACCCAGACTGCTACCGGCGATGGGCCGGTCGATGCCATCTTCAAGGCCATCAAGCTGATCGTGCCCCACGAGGCGCGGTTGCCACTGTATCAGGTGATGGCGGTCACCGAAGGCACGGACGCCCAGGCCGAGGTGATGGTGCGGCTGGAGGAGGACGGCAAGCAGGTGACGGGCCGCGGCGCCGACACCGACACCATGGTGGCCTCGGCCCGCGCCTACGTGACGGCGCTCAATAAGCTGCTCATGAAGCGCCAGCGAGGCCCCAATGCGCAGTCGATGGCCTCGTGACGTAGTGTGATGCCTGCGCACATGATCCGTAGAGAGACAAGTCAGGGTTAAGTCTTGTCTCAGGACACAACGGTTGCCGAGCGCCGCCCTGCGCACTGGCGGCCGTTGTTGTCCAGGCTGGAATGACAACTTGGAGATGCCTGGAGCCGCGGGAAGAGCGGCTGTGCTCCGCCCGAGCATGCAAAAGAATTTCAGCCGCGACTGGCAATTGCCGCAGATTAACCTATCTTCACGTCAGGTCGCGAGCGTGGACGGGATGTGCCTCGCACCGACGCGAGCGTTGCCGTATAAGAATTGGCATCGCACGGATCGGCATGGAGTTTGCTGCAGGCCCATCGCCTGCTGGCTAGCTGCCGCCGACGAACACGGTTCGTGGTCTGGCACCGGCGAGCGCCAGGGCACAGGGGCAAGACGACTTATGTTAGCGAGTGTAACCGGGGCTTTCTCGGACGATATCGCGATCGATCTCGGCACGGCGAATACGCTGGTGCACGTCATTGGCCGGGGCATCATCATCGACGAGCCGTCAGTGGTGGCGATCCGTTCACGGAACGGGACGCGCGAGGTGCTGGCGGTTGGCCAGAAGGCAAAAATGATGCTTGGGCGCACGCCCGAGTCGATCGAGACCATCCGGCCGCTCCGGGATGGCGTCATCGCGGATTTCATCGCCACCGAGGAGATGCTGCGCCAGTTCATCAAGCGGGCGAAGTCCATGCTGGGCTTCCGGCGACCGCGCATCCTCATCTGCGTGCCGGCGGGCGCGACGCCGGTGGAGCGGCGCGCCGTCTACGAAACTGCGGTGTCAGCCGGGGCGCGGCGGGTCTACCTGATCGAGGAGCCGGTGGCGGCATCGCTTGGCGCTGGGCTCACCATCGACGAGCCGGCTGCCACCATGGTCGTCGACATTGGCGGCGGCACAACCGACATCGCCGTGCTGTCCCTTGGTGATGTCGTGCAGGCGCGCTCGCTACGCTGTGCCGGCAATACGATGGACGACGCCATCATCCGCTACGTGCGCCGCAAGCATCAGCTGGTGATCGGCGCCGGCAACGCAGAGAGGATCAAGATCGAGGCCGGCACGGCCGTGTTGCAGCCCAATGGCCGCACCGCCGAGATCCGCATCCGGGGGCGGGATCTGCGCCAAGGCAAGCCAAAGACCGCAGTGCTGGCGCCGCACGACATTGCCGAAGCTCTCGAAGGGCCGATCGAGGAGATCGCTGAGTTTATCCAGCGCGCGATAGAAGATCTTCCACCGGAAGTATCATCCGATGTCTGCGATCGTGGTATTTCTCTGTCCGGCGGCGGGGCGCTGCTCGACAAGCTCGACGTCGAACTGGAGCGGCGCATCGGCGTCAAATTCGTCATTCCGGAAAACCCGATGCACTGTGTGGTCAAGGGAACGGCACTCGTTCTCCAGACGCTCAGCGAACGCGAGCATTTGCTGATCAAGCCGTAAGCGCAGACTACGCGCGCATTGGGTGGCTGAGGGGCGACACGCCCCGCACTGCCGAGAATTGAGGCCACGCCCGGCCACAGGAGTGGGCATGACGGCACTTCGCGATGACACATTCGCCAGACGGCCCGTGGGGGCGCGTCGTCGCCGCTCACAGGGCGTGACGGCGTTCGTGCTCGGCATGCTTTGCGTGGCGCTGCTGGTGCTCAGCCGCATCGACAATCCGGTCATCAGCCATGTGCGCCACACGCTGGTGGATCTGGTGTCGCCACTGCTGGCGCGGGTGGCAACGGCACTGGCTCCGGTCCGCAGCCTGCGCGAGCGGCTGTCGGCCATGTCGGTGCCGGCCGAGGAGTTGGATCGCCTGCGCGCCGAGAACCAGCGGCTGGCCGGCTGGGAAGCTCGCGCCAAGGAATTGGAGCGCCGCCTCGTCGATCTCCAGGGCCTGGCGCGTGCCGTGCAGGACCAGGCCATCAGCTACGTTACCGGACGTGTGGTGGCGGACGCCGGCGGGCCGTTCGCACGCAGCGTGCTGCTGAGCGTTGGCCGTGACCACGGCTTGCGCAGCGGCTATCCGGTGATCAGTGCCGATGGCCTGGTCGGTCGTGTGCTCGAGACCGGTCCGCGGGCGGCGCGCGTGCTGCTGCTCACGGACCTGAACAGCCGCATTCCGGTGCTGGTCGGCGAGGGCGATATCAAAGGCGTCATGATGGGTGACAATGGCACTGCGCCACGGCTGGCGCACATTCCCGCGACAGCGCTGATCAAGACCGGTGATGCCGTGGTGACATCGGGTGTCGGCGGCCTGTTTCCACGGGGATTGCGCATTGGCACGGTGATCGATACGCCCTCCGGGCTCACCGTCGCGCTGCATGCGCGCCTTGATCAGATCGATCACGTCAGCATCCTCTTTCATCAGTCGCCGGCTCTCGACCTCGTACGCGACGAGGCGAAACCACCGAACACCGGCCGCCGCTCGCTGGCCGGTCAGCCCATTCCACCCGAACCGTCGCCATCACAGCCCAACCGCTGACAGCCGCCTCTCCAAACGATTCCACCGAGCCCCCATGCATCTTGCCGCCCGCATCCTTCCGGCACTTTCCGTTCTTCTGCTGGCAGTGGCGGGCGTGCTGCCGTGGGGCCAGGATCACGATCTGCGCTTCTGTCTGCCGGCACTGGCCTTCATGGGCATCCACTTCTGGCAACACGACCATCCCAAGCTGGTTCCGCCGGCCTTCGTTGCCGTGGTCGGGCTCGGCATTGATGTGCTCACGTTCGGGCCGCTGGGGTTCTGGCCGTTGGTGTTTCTGGCTGGCCTCGCGTTGACCTGGACGGTGGACTGGGCGACCGGAGGCGGGGACGGCGTCATGCGCTGGGCCGGCTTCGTGGCGGCCACGATGGGTCTCTCCACTGTTGCCTGGCTGGTCGCGTCGGCCTACGTCGTGAAGGCTGTCGACTGGCGACCGATGGTGGTCTCCGTGCTCATCCAGTCCGCACTCTATCCGCTGGCGGCAGTGTTGTTGCGGCCGATCGAGCGAACGGTGGCCGGTCCCCGCGTGCTCGTCCTCGAGCGGCAGAGGTAGCGCCATGTTCTCACGTCAGGTCGACGACAAGGACCAGCGCCGCAAGTTCACCCGCCGCGCCCTGCTGGTGGGCGCCGCGCAACTCGGCGCCTTCGGAGCGGTTGCGGCCAATCTGTTCCGCCTGCAGGTTCTGGATGGCGCGCGCTATGCGCCACTCGCCGAAGAGAACCGCATCAACGTGCAGATGCTGGCGCCGACGCGCGGTCGCATCTTCGATCGGTTCGGCGAGGTGCTGGCCGACAATCGCGAGGCCTATCGCGCCGTGCTCATTCCGACATTGGCGGGGGACGTGCGCGCGGTAGTGGCGCTGTTTTCGCGCTTCGTGCCGATCCCTGCCGAGGAGCAGGAGCGCATCGCCCAGCGTGCGCGTCGTCAGCAGGCGAATGTGCCGTTGCTGCTGGCCGGCGACCTGACCTTCGAACAGATCGCCGAGATCAACCTGTTCGCGCCGCAACTGCCGGGCGTGCGCACGGAGATCGACAGCCGACGGCAGTATTATCACGCGCGCACGGTTGGACATGTGGTGGGTTTCGTCGGTGTCATCGAGCGGCACGCGATGGATGACGATCCGGTGTTGCGGCTGCCGGGCATGCGCATCGGCAAAACGGGCGTTGAGCGCGGTCTCGACGAGGAATTGCGTGGCATCGGCGGCCATATCAAGCACGAGGTCGACGCGCGCGGCCGCATCGTGCGCAACCTGGAACGCGCCGATCCGGCGCCGGGTGCCGACATGGTGCTCACCATCGATACCGACCTGCAGGCCTGGGTGCTGCAGCGCATGGCGCGCGAGCGCCGGGCGGCGCTGGTCGCCATGGACGTGGAGAGCGGCGAAGTCATCGCCATGGCGTCGGTGCCGCAGTTCGATCCGGTCGAGGCCATGCAGCCGGGCTCCGAGATGTTGCCGCCACCACCACCGCATTTGCGCGCCAAGACCAAGGCGCAACGGCGCCTGCGCACCATCGGCGACAACCCGCTGGTCAATCGCACCATCCGCGGTGCCTATCCCCCAGGATCAACCTACAAGATGGTGGTGGCGCTTGCCGCCCTCGAAGCCGGCGTCGTCTCGCCGCGAGAGCGCATCACCTGCGAAGGCAAATTCGATTATTTCGATCAGGTCTATCGCTGCTGGAAGCGGCGAGGCCATGGCGCCTGCGACCTGCACCGCGCCATCCGGGAATCCTGCGACTGCTACTTCTATGAACTGGCGCGGCGCACAGGGATAGAGGCCATCGCGCGCATGTCGCGCCGCTTCGGTCTTGGCCAGATCCATGACTGCGGCATTGCCCACCAGCGCCCCGGCATCATCCCCGATCCGGAATGGAAGCAGGCCCGATTCGGCAAGCCATGGCTTGGCGGCGAAACCATACTGGCCGGCATCGGGCAGGGTTATGTGTCGACAACGCCGCTACAACTCGCGGTGATGACGGCGCGACTGGCGACCGGCCGCGCCATCCAGCCAACGTTGGTGCGGCCACCGCCGCTGGTGCAGAAGCCGGCAGCGGCAGCCATCGGGGTGCGCAACGAATGGCTGGAGGCGATCCGGAAAGCGCTGACGGCGGTGGTGAACGAAGAGGGCGGCACCGGCAGCAATGCGCGCATCGAGGAGGGACCGCATAAACTCGCCGGCAAGACGGGGACGTCGCAGGTGAGCCGCGCCTCGTCCGATCGCAGTGGTGCGGAATTGCGCTGGGAACAGCGCGACCACGGCTTGTTCGTCGGCTATGCGCCGGCTGCCGCACCCCGTTATGCGGTGGTGGCGATCATCGAGCACGGCGGCAGCGGCGGGCAATCTGCAGCCCCTCTGGTGCGCGACGTGATGGAACAGCTGCTCGAACGCGATCCCAGCGCCAAGCCCGCCTTCACGATCGAGCGCGCCGGTGGGCCTGCGCCGACGCCTGCGACCCGCAAAGGCTGAGCCCGATGGCCACATTCGGCAATCCCGGACAATCCAGCGGTACCGTTGCCCAGCGCCTGCTGCGGGTGAACTGGCTGCTACTTGGATTGGTGTCCCTCATCTCAGGTATTGGCGTCGCCACGCTTTACTCCGTAGCCGGCGGCTCCTTTGCGCCATGGGCCGACAAGCACACGATGCGGCTGCTGATTGGCATCGGCATCATCGTGGCCATGGCCGTGGTGCCGTTGCGGCTCTGGCTGGCACTGGCTTATCCAGCCTATTTCCTGGCGCTCGGGCTGCTGGTGCTGGTGCCGCTGCTGGGGGTCGACGTCCTGGGTGCGCGGCGATGGATCAGGGTTGGCGAGTTCAGTATCCAGCCGTCGGAGCTGATGAAGGTGGCATTGGTGTGCGCCATAGCCCGCTATTACCAGTGGCTGCCCGAGGAGCGGATTTCGCATCCCTTCTGGGTGGCATTGCCGGCGCTGGCCATTGCCGCGCCGGTGGCGCTGGTTTTGAAGCAACCCGATCTCGGTACGGCGGTGCTGTTTGCCGCTGTAGGCTTTGGCCTGATGTTCCTCGCTGGTGTCAGCACGCTCTACTACGCCGGCGGGGCCGTCGCCATTGTGGCGCTGGCGCCGGTGCTGTGGGGTCGGCTGCACGACTATCAGCGCCGCCGCATCCTGACCTTTCTCGATCCCGAGCGCGATCCCTTAGGGGCCGGCTATCACATCTCGCAATCCAAGATCGCGTTCGGCTCCGGCGGCATTGCCGGCAAGGGCTATCTGCAAGGCACCCAAGGGCGGCTCAATTTCCTGCCGGAGAAACAGACCGATTTCATCTTCACGATGCTGGCCGAGGAGGCGGGCTTCATCGGCGCTGTGACGCTGGTCGTGCTCTATGGGCTGCTCATCGCCCTGTTGATGGTGATGGCGGTGTCGTGCCGCAACCAGTTCGCGCGCCTGCTGGTCGCTGGCCCGGCGCTGGCGGTTTTCATCTATGCAGCCGTCAACATGGCCATGGTGATGGGGCTGGTCCCGGTGGTCGGCGTGCCGTTGCCGCTGGTCTCCTACGGTGGCACGGCGATGATGACCATTCTGATCGGCTTGGGTCTCGCCATGTGCGGCTATGTCAACCGTCATGATCGCATCCGCCGTGAGGACGTCGGGCCGCTGTTCTAGCTGGGCAGGCCGCATGCTGGTTGCGCTCGGGCGTCGACCCGCGATGCGGCGCGGGCGAACGGCGACCGGCGGGCCCAGACGCGCTGGACAATTTCTGAACACCGCGAAATCGGCTGGACTTTGGCTGGCAAGTCGTATAGTTCCGCCTCCTGGCCCCGGATGGGGCCGCTTCTGTGACGACGGGTGATTAGCTCAGTTGGTAGAGCAGCTGACTCTTAATCAGCGGGTCGAAGGTTCGAATCCTTCATCACCCACCATATAAATCAAAGGCTTAGCCTTAGCCCAACATCTCGGCTTGGGCGCTGGGTCGCCACCGGGTCGCCACGGCGTCCAAAAGTGCAACCAGTGAGCCGCAGCCACACAAACAAATAGTGGGTCTCGTGAACTGGTGATTGCAGGGCGCGTTTGGCTTCTCATCAACACCGAGAGCCCGTCGACCTTGCTAACGGCGGGCCCCGATACTTTGCCTCAGCCAGTTGGTGGTTGGCTTCCTCAAAAATCGACTGGCCGCGCCAGCACGAACGTCCGGTTCGCCCCCGATCGCGTCGGGCGGCGTGTGAACGTCGTTCTTCGGCCTGCACAGCAGCCCGATTGAAGATGCCTTGCTCCGGACGGTCGGTCAACCACCGGAACCGGCCAGTTGGACGACGAACTCAGGTTGACTTCCGGTCCTCCCCCAGCATGATGAGTGGGGCAAGGGGTAGGCAGTCGAGTCCTCTGGGCCAAAACCTGCCGCTCGAAGACACTGATGATCAGACGGCATGTGCTTTCCCTGCACATCAAATCGTCAGTCGTCGCCGCGAAAATCGCTGCGGTGCATCAAGCCGGTAGCGGATACCGGCTTGATGCGAACGCTCTCGACCCTACCCCGTCGGTCGGCGCTCAGTCTGCGGATCGTGCATTTTGACCCTGACTCGACAGTGCAATTGAGCCACACCACTATGTCCTCAAGCGCAAGGCAAACAGCGCCGCTCCACAGGTGATCAACACAGATTATCGTTCACTTCTGACGATATCGTTGAACTTCAGTGGCACAACCTTGGGAGCACTATTCAACGGTACAGGATCAACACAGCGGGTCGTCGATGGTCTTGGACGGCTGCGCTAGTCTGAGCAAGGCATCCATGTCGTTCAGCTCGATCGATGCCCCATCGACGACGACGTGATACGCGCTAAGCGAGGCAAACGATCGCGATAGAACCTCGGGCGCAATCCCCAGTCGGGCCGCCAGTACCTTCTTGTCGAACGGCAACTTGAATTTGCCTGTCGAGCCGCATTCCCTGTCATGGACGATCAGCCAGTTGGCTAGCCGCTCCAGGCTCGGGCGCAGTTTCTGGTTCTTGAGCTCCTTCACGACGCTGCGATAGGCAATGGCTAGCTCGATCGCCAAAGCGCGAGCGAATGCTGCATCCTCGCCGAAGTACTGACGGACGACATCCGCCGGTATCATGAGTATTCGTGACGGAGAAAGTGCGCGGACCGACTTCAGATAGATCCGATCGAGCACGACCGCTGCGACAATGAAGCTTTGGCCTGGGCCAAGCACCGACACCGTCGTCTCCCGGTCCCGGTAGGTCGCAAATACCTCGACATGGCCTTCGACGACGACATGCAGGAAATCGGCGGGTTCCTGCTCGCGGATCAAGTCGACGTGAGACGGGAACCGCTGCAGGAAAGACACCCGCAGCATGTGATCCACGCGACTAGGCACTACCCCCTCGAACAGGGGGAGCGAACGTACCTCCTGCTGGTCTTCGTTGCGCACTGACGTTCCCTTCGTTGGCGCCTCGCCCGGCTTTTTTTGCGTGTCCAAGTTTCGCATGCGTCTTGACTTTTGTCAGGTCAAGAAATGACAGAGCGAAGCTCAATACATGATCTTCGAAAGTAGTACTCATGACCTCTATCGGATTATGAATTGAATCGACCGGTCGCACCTAACGCGTTGACCCGGATCAATCATCTCCGCCTGCCCGACCCGCAACTTCCACGCACCGAGGTGGCAATCAGCTTAGCGTGACGGGGGGAGCATGTCGGACGTGACGAGTGTTGCACGAGGGGATCAGAATCGCGCGCTTTGGCTGTCAACCGTCGCCTTCACGGTCTGCTTTGCTGTCTGGACGATCTTCGCCATCATCGGCATCCAGATCAAACAAGACCTCGGTTTGACCGATACCCAGTTCGGCCTGCTCGTTGGCACGCCGATACTGACGGGCTCTCTCATCCGGCTCATTCTCGGCATCTGGGCAGACCAGTACGGTGGGCGCGTCGTCTACACGCTGACGATGCTTTCCGCTGCCCTGATGACCCTGCTGCTCAGGTATGCCTACGACTATCCGACATTTCTGCTAGCGGCCTTGGGCGTCGGCATCGCCGGCGGATCGTTCTCTGTTGGCGTCGCGTATGTGGCGAAGTGGTTTCCGACGGAGAAGCAAGGGACTGCGCTCGGCATCTTCGGGGCAGGCAACGTCGGTGCCGCCGTCACGAAATTCACTGCGCCCGTGATCATGGTGGCTTATGGGTGGAGGACCGTTGCCCTGGTCTGGGCGATCGTCCTGGCGGCGACGGCGATCATATTCTTCCTGTTCACGAAGGACGACCCGGATCTGGCACGCAGGCGTGCGTCCGGTCGGAAGCCCGAGTCGCTTGCCGCGATGATGGAGCCGTTGAAAAATGTCCAGGTCTGGCGCTTCTCCCTCTACTACTTCTTCGTGTTCGGCGCCTTCGTGGCACTCGCACTCTGGCTGCCGCGCTACCTCATCGGCGTCTACGGCCTCGATATCACAACCGCTGGCATGATCGGTGCGCTGTATTCGATTCCGGCCTCGATCTTCCGAGCCTATGGCGGGCATCTGTCCGACAAGTTCGGCGCCCGCCGCATCATGTACTGGACGTTCCTCGTCTCGGTCATCTGCACGTTCATCCTGTCCTACCCTCCGACATCCTATGTGGTGGAAGGCATCCGCGGACCGGTCACGTTCTCGACACGCATGAACTTGGTCGGCTTCATCGTGGTCGCCTTCGTGCTCGGCTTCTTCATGAGCCTCGGCAAGGCGGCAGTCTATAAGCATATCCCCGTCTACTATCCCGATCGTGTCGGTGCGGTGGGCGGTGTCGTCGGACTCGTCGGTGGCCTTGGCGGCTTCGTTCTACCGATCGCATTCGGAGCCTTGAACGACCTGACAGGTGTCTGGCAGAGCTGTTTCTGGCTGCTGTTCCTGACTGTCTCCGTCTCGCTCGGGTGGATGCACCTGGCCGTCCGACAAATGGAACGCGAAGCTGCCGAGGCAGGCGTGCCGGCGCGGAACCTTCCCGAATTGCCGGAAATGCAGCCCATCCACGGACCCGCGCAGGAAGGTAAGCTCGCGGCCACTGGCGCCCTCGCCGACTGGCGTCCCGAGGACAAACAGTTCTGGGAAACCAAGGGTCGGGCCATCGCGCGGCGCAACCTTTGGATCTCCGTGCCGTGCCTGCTGCTGTCGTTCGCAGTTTGGATGGTCTGGTCCGTCGTCGTCGCCAAACTGCCGAGCGTTGGGTTCGCATTCACGAACGAGCAATTGTTCTGGCTGGCAGCTCTTCCCGGCCTTTCCGGCGCGACCTTGCGCATCTTCTACAGCTTTATGCCTGCCATTTTTGGCGGCCGGTTGTGGACGACGCTCTCCACCTGGTCGCTGCTGATTCCGGCACTCGGCATGGGCTACGCCGTTCAGAACCCCGCAACGCCATACTGGATCTTCCTCGGTCTTGCGCTGCTGTGCGGCTTCGGCGGTGGCAACTTTGCCTCCTCGATGGCCAACATCTCGTTCTTCTTTCCGAAGGCGGAGAAAGGCAACGCGCTGGCCATCAACGCCGGTCTTGGCAACCTCGGTGTCAGCGTCGTGCAATTCGTCGTGCCGCTTGCCATCACCGCTGGCGTCTTCGGCTGGCTCGGTGGTGAACCCCAGAGCGCGACTGTCGCTGGCGTAACTTCGACGTTGTGGCTGCAGAACGCCGGCTACGTTTTCGTTCCCTTCATCATAGCCTCTGCATTTGCGGCCTGGTTCGGCATGGACGACATCGCCACGATGAAGTCGAGCTTCTCCGATCAGGCAATCATCTTCAGTCGTACTCACAACTGGATCATGTGCTGGCTCTACACTGGTACGTTCGGCTCGTTCATCGGGTTCTCAGCCGCATTCCCTCTGCTCGCCAAGATCCTCTTTCCAGAAATCAATGTGCTGCAATACGCATTCCTGGGACCGCTGGTCGGCGCTCTCTCTCGGGCAGCGGCCGGCAAGTCTTGCGACCGCTACGGTGGTGGCCGGATCACGTTCTGGGTATTCGTGGCCATGGCGCTTGGCGTCGTCGGCATCCTCTATGCGATCGGCATGAAAGGCAGCGCGACCGCGTTCCCTGTCTTCTTCGCGAGCTTCCTGTTCCTGTTCGCGGCGACCGGGGTCGGCAACGCGTCAACGTTCCAGATGATCCCCGCCATCATGCGCAAGGAAGTGGCGCGGCTGGAGCCTCAGATGACGGGGGCCGAACGCATCAGGCAGTCGGACAAGGAAGCCGCAGCCATTATAGGCTTCACCTCCGCGATCGCGGCCTACGGCGCCTTTTTCATCCCCAAGAGCTTCGGAACCTCGATCACGATGACCGGCGGAGCCGAAGCCGCCCTCTATGCCTTTCTCGCCTTCTACCTGAGCTGCATAGCGATCACCTGGTGGGTCTACACGCGCCCTGGCGGCCTCCTCTACGACATCGAGCGCGGCGGTCCTTCCGCCCCGGTCTCTCCTATGAAGCCCGCCCAATGAATTCGAAACACCATCGAGGCGACCAATCATGAGCCACTTTCTCGACCGGCTGACATTCTTCAACAAGCCAACCGAGACCTTCTCGAACGGCTATGGCGTGACTACGGGCGAGGACCGCCGCTGGGAGGACGGCTACAGGAAACGCTGGCAGCACGATAAGATCGTGCGCTCGACGCATGGCGCCAATTGCACGGGCTCGTGCTCGTGGAAAATCTACGTCAAGGGCGGCATCGTCACTTGGGAGACGCAGCAGACCGACTATCCGCGGACACGTCCGGACCTGCCAAACCACGAGCCGCGCGGTTGCTCGCGCGGCGCGTCCTACAGTTGGTATTTGTATTCCGGCAATCGCGTGAAGTACCCGCTCGTGCGCTCCCGCTTGGTCAGGCTGTGGCGGGATGCACGCACGACGATGTCGCCCGTGGCTGCCTGGAAGTCGATCGTCGAGAACCCGGAGAAGCGCGCCAGCTACACCAAGAAGCGCGGCCACGGCGGTTTTGTGCGCGCGTCTTGGGACGAGGTGACCGAGATCATCGCTGCGGCGAATGCCTACACAGCCAAGACTTACGGGCCAGACCGCGTGTTCGGTTTCTCGCCGATCCCGGCGATGTCGATGGTGTCCTACGCCGCGGGATCGCGCTACCTGTCGCTGATCGGCGGCGTCTGCATGTCGTTCTACGATTGGTACTGCGACCTGCCGCCTGCCTCTCCGCAGACCTGGGGTGAGCAGACCGACGTGCCGGAGAGTGCCGACTGGTACAACGCGGGATTCATCATCCTGTGGGGCTCCAACGTGCCCCAGACGCGCACGCCGGACGCTCACTTCTACACCGAGGCGCGCTATCGCGGCATGAAGAGCGCCGTCATCTGCCCCGACTACTCGGAAGCCTCGAAATTCGGCGACATCTGGCTTTCTGTGAAGCAGGGCACGGATTCAGCGTTGGCCATGGCGATGGGCCACGTGATCCTGAAGGAATACCACGTCGACAGGCAGGTACCATACTTCCGTGACTATGTTCGTCAGTACTCAGACATGCCGATGCTGGTTCGACTGGTGAAGCAGGGCGACAATCTTGTACCCGGTCACTTCGTCCGCGCCTCCGATTTTGATGGACGACTGAACGAGGCCAACAATCCCGAATGGAAGACCGTCGCTTACGATGAGGCCACAGGACAGATCGTGGCTCCACGCGGCACCATCGGCTTTCGCTGGGGTGAGAGCGGCAAGTGGAATCTCGAGGAAAGGGCGAGCAGCGGTGAGGCAGCCAGGCTCCGGCTTTCGCTCGCAGACATCAAGGACGGCATCGCCGAGGTCGCATTTCCCTACTTCGGCAACATCGAGCATGAGCACTTCGCCTCGACAAAGCACGCTAGCATCCTGAAGCGCCGGGTGCCGGTGAAGAAGCTGAAGCTTGGCGATGACGAGACGCTGGTCGCATCCGTGCACGATCTTTTCCTGGCCAACTATGGAGTCGATTGCGGCTATGGCGGCGACAATGTTGCCAGGTCGCTCGACGACGACGTGCCTTACACGCCGGCATGGGCAGAAAAGATCACTGGCGTCAGCCGCGACAAGATCATCCAGGTGGCTCGCGAGTTCGCGACCAACGCGGAGAAGACCAAAGGCCGCTCGATGATCATCATCGGCGCCGCGATGAACCACTGGTATCACGCCGACATGAACTACCGAGGCGTGATCAACATGCTGGTCATGTGCGGCTGCGTAGGCCAATCGGGGGGCGGTTGGGCGCACTACGTCGGCCAGGAGAAACTGCGCCCGCAGGCCGGCTGGGCACCGCTCGCGTTCGCGCTCGATTGGGGCCGCCCGCCGCGGCAGCAGAACTCGACCTCGTGCTGGTATGCGCACACTGATCAGTGGCGTTACGAAACGATGCAGGTCGGCGATCTCTTGTCGCCAACCGCACCGGCGGGACCATGGGATGGCGCGATCATCGACTACAATATCCGCTCCGAGCGCATGGGATGGTTGCCGTCTGCGCCGCAACTCCAGACCAATCCACTGCAAGTGGCCAAGGACGCCGCCGCCAGTGGAATGGAGGCGAAGGACTACGTCGCCAAGTCCTTGAAGAGCGGCGCACTGAAGATGTCATGCGAGGACCCGGACAATCCCAAGAACTGGCCGCGCAACCTTTTCGTTTGGCGCTCCAATCTGCTGGGCTCATCGGGCAAGGGGCACGAGTATTTCCTGAAGCACCTGCTCGGCACTTCGCACGGCGTACTGGGCAAGGATCTGGGGGCCGAAGGTCGAGCACGCTCGAAGGAGGCCGTCTGGCATGAGCACGCTCCGGAAGGGAAACTCGATCTCCTCGTGACGCTTGACTTCCGCATGTCGACCACCTGCGTCTACTCCGACATCGTCCTGCCGACAGCCACCTGGTACGAGAAGAACGATCTCAACACCTCGGACATGCATCCGTTCATCCATCCGTTGACCAGTGCCGTCGATCCGGCATGGGAAGCGCGGTCGGATTGGGAGATTTACAAGGGAATCGCGAAAGCGTTCTCCAAGGTGGCGCCCGAGGTTCTGGGCATCGAGCAAGACGTCGTTCTCAATCCGATCAAGCACGACAGCGCCAACGAAATCGCGCAGCCGTTCGATCCCAAGGATTGGAAAAAGGGCGAGTGCGAGCCGATCCCCGGCAAGACCATGCCGGTCGTGGCTGTGGTCGAGCGCGACTACCCGCACGTCTATGAGCGCTTCACCGCGCTCGGTCCGTTGATGGAAAAGATCGGCAACGGCATCAAGGGAATGGCTTGGAAGACCGAGCACGAGGTCGAACACCTCAAGACGCTCAACGGTGTCCATGCCGACGGTGCCAACAAAGGTCTTGCCCGCATCGTCAGCGACATCGACGCGACCGAGGTCATATTGATGATGGCGCCGGAAACCAACGGTGAGGTTGCGGTGAAGGCCTGGGAAGCGCTGTCCAAGACGACCGGACGAGAGCATGCGCATCTGGCGTTGCCGAAAGAGGACGAGAAAATCCGCTTTCGCGATGTCGTCGCCCAGCCTCGCAAGATCATTTCCGCACCGACCTGGTCGGGCCTGGAGAGCGAGAAGGTCTGCTACAACGCCGGCTACACCAACGTGCACGAATTGATCCCCTGGCGCACCCTCACAGGCCGCCAGCAACTCTATCAAGATCATTTGTGGATGCGGGCCTTCGGCGCCTCGCTGTGCGTGTATCGTTCGCCTGTCGATCTGAAGACCACCGGTCCGGTGATGAGCCTGAAGCCGAACGGGCACAAACAGATCGTTTTGAACTTCATCACGCCGCACCAAAAATGGGGCATTCACTCCACCTACACCGACAACCTGCTGATGCTGACTCTGTCCCGCGGCGGGCCGATCGTCTGGCTGAGCGAGACCGACGCCGCAAAAGCCGGAATTGTCGATAACGACTGGGTCGAGGCCTACAACAGCAACGGCGCACTCGTTGCCCGTGCCGTGGTCTCCCAGCGCATGAAGGAGGGAACTCTCTTCATGTACCACGCGCAGGAGAAGATCGTGAACGTGCCCGGCTCGGAGATGACGGGCAATCGAGGCGGCATCCACAATTCGGTGACGCGGGCCGTTCTCAACCCCACCCACATGATCGGCGGTTACGCGCAGCTGGCCTACGACTTCAACTATTACGGCACGATCGGCACCAATCGCGACGAGTTCGTGATCATACGCAAAGTGAAGACGGTCGACTGGCTGGAGCGGCCCTACTCGGACAAAGTCGCGAGTTCCGCCCGCCTCCCAGCAGCTGAGTGAGGAGAAAAATTCATGAAGATCCGCGCTCAGATTGCGATGGTGTTGAACCTCGATAAGTGCATCGGCTGTCATACCTGCTCCGTGACATGCAAGAACGTCTGGACCAATCGCGAAGGCATGGAATACGCGTGGTTCAATAACGTCGAGACCAAGCCCGGCATCGGCTATCCGAAGGAATGGGAGAACCAGAAGCGCTGGAACGGCGGCTGGAAGCGCAAGCGCAATGGCAAGATCGAGCCGAAACTCGGCGGCAAGTGGCGCATTCTCGCCCACATCTTCGCCAATCCGGACATGCCCGAGATCGACGACTACTACGAGCCCTTCACGTTCGACTACGAGCACCTGCAGAAGGCGCCCGAACTCGAGGCGTTCCCGACCGCCCGGCCGCGCTCGCTGATCACGGGCGAGCGTATGGAGAAAATAAACTGGGGTCCGAACTGGGAGGAGATCCTCGGTGGCGAGTTCGCTAAGCGATCCATCGATGCGAATTTCGATGGCATCCAAAAGGAGATCTACGGCCAGTTCGAAAACACCTTCATGATGTACCTGCCGCGACTGTGCGAGCACTGCCTCAACCCCGCGTGTGCCGCCGCCTGCCCGTCCGGCGCGATCTACAAACGCGAGGAGGACGGAATCGTCCTGATCGACCAGGACAAGTGCCGGGGTTGGCGGATGTGTGTATCGGCCTGCCCATACAAAAAGATCTATTTCAACTGGTCGAGCGGCAAGTCGGAGAAATGTATCTTCTGCTACCCGCGCATCGAGGCGGGGGAGCCCACCGTGTGCTCGGAGACCTGCGTCGGCCGCATCCGCTATCTCGGTCCCATGCTCTACGACGCCGACCGCATCGAGGAAGCGGCGAGCGTTCCTTCCGAGCAGGGTCTCTATGAAGCGCAGATGAAGATCTTTCTCGATCCCAATGATCCCGCCGTCATCGCGCAGGCTCGTCGTGACGGCATTGCCGAAAGCTGGCTCGAGGCCGCGCGCGACTCGCCCATCTACAAGATGGCGATGGAATGGAAAGTCGCCTTCCCTCTCCACCCAGAGTACCGGACCTTGCCGATGGTCTGGTACGTCCCCCCGCTTTCGCCGATCACCGCTGCCGCCGAGGCCGGCAAGATGGGGATCGATGGCGGCATGCCCGATGTACGCTCGCTCCGCATACCGTTGAGGTATCTCGCCAACTTGCTGACCGCGGGCGAGGAGGAGCCGATTGCCCGCGGCCTCGAGCGCATGCTCGCCATGCGCGCCTACATGCGGGCCAAGACCGTCGACGGCGTCATCGACGAAGCGATTGCCAAGCGGGTCGGCCTCTCGGGCCGGCAGATCGAGGACATGTATCACCTCATGGCAATCGCGAATTACGAGGACCGTTTCGTCATTCCGACCACTCATCGCGAAGCCACCGAGAACGCCTACGAGTTGCGCGGCCAGTGCGGTTTTTCCTTCGGCGACGGCTGCCTGCCGAGCGACCGCGAGGTCAACCTGTTCGGCGGCATCAAGCTGAAGAACGACAAGCCGAAGGTGGGGTCCTACTGATGAAAACGCTTAAGGTACTGTCGGCTCTTCTGTCCTATCCGACTGAAGAGCTCGTTGCCGCACGAGATGAAATCGCAGCCGTCCTCGACCGCGAATCAATTCTGGGCAGGTCCGAGCGCTCGGCAATTCAGGGACTGATCGACGATCTCGCCAATGCCGACCTGATGGATGCGCAAGAGCGCTATATCCTTCTGTTCGATCGCACCCGCTCGCTGTCGCTGCATCTGTTCGAGCACGTCCACGGCGAGAGCCGCGATCGTGGTCAGGCCATGGTCGACCTCATCAAGGTCTATGAGGACGGCGGGCACGTGCCGACAACGAAAGAGCTGCCGGATTTCCTTCCACTGTTCCTTGAATTCGCCTCCACCAGAAAGCCCGCCGAGGCGATCGAGCTGATCGGACAGCCGACCCATGTGTTCGCCGCGCTCCGTGAACGACTGAGAAAGCGCCGCTCACCTTACGAGGCGGTATTCGGCGCTCTCGTAAAACTCGGCAAGGTCAAACCCGATGCCGGAATGATCGCGCGCTTGCTGGCCGAGCCCGACCCGGAGCCCGACGACCTGGAGGCGCTCGACGCCGCATGGGCCGAAGAGGAGGTGCTGTTTGGTCCAGGTTCGGCAAGCGATGCCTGCGGGAAGGCCAGCCTCGGTTCGAAGCTGCGCCAGATAAACCGGCCTGCACCCGGGATGAGCCCCGCCCCGGCCACAGGCCCTCGAACTGTCATCAGCCATGCCGGCAAAACCACCCGTCCAGGAGCCTGAGCCATGCGCGACTCGATCTTTCACATTCTATTCGTCTGGTACCCCTACGTCTGCTTGTCCGCCTTCATCTTCGGCAGTCTGATCCGCTTCGATCGCGAGCAGTATACCTGGAGGGCAAGTTCCAGCCAGCTCCTGCGCCGCAGGCAACTCGCCTGGGGTTCCAACATGTTCCATGTCGGTATTTTGTTTCTGCTGCTCGGACACACGGTTGGGCTGCTGACGCCGAAGGCCATCTACACGCTGTTCGTGACCGTGGAGCAAAAACAGTTTATCGCCATTGTCGCAGGCGGGATTGCTGGAATCGTCTGTTTCATCGGTCTGACGCTGCTCCTGCATCGCCGCTTGTTCGATGTGCGCGTGCGTCAGACGTCGACATACATGGATCTGGCCGTTCTGATCATTCTGTGGGTGCAGCTCAGCATCGGACTCTTGACGCTGCCGTTCTCGTTCGCTCACTCCGACGGCGCGGTCATGCTGACGCTCTCGGCCTGGGCGCAGGGGATACTCACCGTGCAGCCTGTCGACGCCAAAACGCTGCAAGGATTGGATTGGCCGTACCTCGTGCATCTCGTGCTGGGCATGACGATTTTCCTGCTCTTCCCGTTCTCGCGGTTGGTGCACATCTGGTCGGCGCCGGTCTGGTATCTCGGCCGTCGCGGCTATCAGGTCGTGCGGACTCGCCGCGATCTGACGGCTGCCGCCAGCCGCCGTTCTTCTCAACATCCGGCGGAGTAGCGAGCCATGGACGCCAAATCAGCCTGTGCCATCAAGCCGGTTATTGCGATCAAGCCCAAGTCCGTAACCGTCAACGGCGTGGAGATCTCGCGCGCCGCAATATCGCGGGAAACGCAGAACCACCCGTCGCGCAAACCGACCGAGGCATGGCTTTCTGCAGCTCGCGCGCTGGCTATCCGCGAATTGTTACTTCAGCAGTCGCGTGCACTCTCCATGCAGCCGGAGCCATTAACGGATGACGAAGGGCGTCGGGAGACCGACGATGAGGCGCTGGTTCGAGCCGTCATCGAGCAAGAGGTTGAAACGCCCGAACCGGACGAGGCCACCTGCCGCCGCTACTATACCCAAAACATGCGGCGCTTTCGTTCGGTCGATCTGTGCGAAGTATCGCACATACTGATTGCAGCGGACCCGCGCGACACCGCAGCACGTGAGACGGCGCAGCGCCGCGCCCGCGCTCTCATCGAGGCACTCGCCAATACGCCCGAGCAGTTCGGCCGCTTGGCCCGGGAGGAATCGGATTGCCCGTCACGCGAGGTCGACGGTAATCTCGGCCAGATCAGTCCAGGCCAGACAGTGCCGGAATTCGAGAAGGCCGTGGCCGGAGTTCCCGTCGGCACGCTGCATGCTGAACCGATTGCCAGCCGTTACGGCTACCACGTCGTGCGTGTGAACCATCGCGTGGAGGGACGCCAGCTGCCCTTCGAGATAGTGCAGGACAAGATCAGCGCGTATCTCGCCGAGCACGTCAGGCGCACGGCCATCCGGCAGTACATTTCAGTCATCGCCGGCCGCGCGGTCATCACCGGTATCGACCTCGCAGGCTCGAACACGCCCCTCGTACAGTGAGGCAATCATGCTGCTTGGCGCCATCTTGAAGGAGGTGCAGGACGAGGACGCGGCCGCTGCGGCCCTGTTGTCGCTCGGGGACATCGTTCTGCTGGCAGAGGTCGAAGCCGCGCGTTTGCCACATAAAGAAGGCGTTGGTGAATACGTGTCCGGCGCCACACAGCGATTTGCCCGGCTCGCATCGGACGAGGATTGGCTGCGGCTCATGACGCTGCTGGAGAAATCACCGTCTCCGGCGGCGACCTGCGTGACGACCATGGTGCGCTGGTCGATTGTCCGCGACACGGCGGCCGAGGCCATGCCCCAGTCCGGCGGTTGCTCCTGCCATCCTTGAGTGCGCCTTCGCCGACAAGGCGGGCAGTCGAACGCGGCAAGTACGGGCGCGAGTGCGCGACGGGGAGTGCAGATCTCATGTCAGCCACACTCGATCATCTGCTCGATCAGAACGTGCGATGGGCCAGCGGAAAGACCCGCGACGATCCTGACTATTTCCGGCGCATGGCCGAGCAGCAGTCGCCGCGCTATCTGTGGATCGGCTGCTCGGACAGCCGCGTCACGGCAAACGACGTGCTCGGGCTGGATCCAGGCGAGGTGTTCGTCCATCGCAACATCGCCAATATCGTGCATACCAGCGACCTCAACATCCTGTCCGTTCTCGAGTTCGCCGTGAACCACCTCGGCGTCGCACACATCATCGTCTGTGGCCACTACGGCTGCGGGGGTGTCGCCCGCGCACTGACAACCGAGCGCAATGCCCTGCTCGATCACTGGCTGCAGCCGATCTCCATGCTGCACCAGAAACACCGCGCGACCTTCGATGCAGCAGGTGATGTGGCCCGGCGGCTCGATCTGATGTGCGAGATCAACATCGAGATGCAGGTGCGTCGTGTCGCGGCGACGCCGATCGTGGAGAATGCCTGGCTTCGAGGACAGCCGCTGCATCTGCATGGCTGGATCTATGCGATCCACGACGGGCTGCTGCGAGATCTCGGGCCGCACTTGTCCTCGATCGAGCAACGCGACGCGCTTCCCACGATCGATGCGCGAGTGCAAAATCCCGTCGAGCCGGTCAGCGCCTTGCGGCGTCAGGCTATGGCGGCGTTTGGCGGCGAAGCGTCTTGGGCAACGACAGCTCCATGCTGTCAATCGCCGGTGACGCACTCACTGCCGCCCCAGCCTCATCAGGACAAGGACCGATAGACTTGGCTCCGATCACCGCCATCATCTACGCCGACGGCCAGCCGGTCGATCACGTCATACGACGCATCGCCGATCATCTGATTGCCGGCGGACGTTCAGTCGTCGGTTTCATCGAGATCAAGAGGCCGCGAGGAGATCGCTCTCGCTGCGACATGATCCTCGAGGAGATCGCCAGCGGGGAGCGTGTGACCATTTCTGAGGATCGTGGACCTAACGCCCGCGGGTGCATGCTTAATGTTCAAGAGCTTGCGCGTGCGGAATCACTGGCAACCGGGGCGCTGGAGAACCGGCCGGATCTGCTGATCATCAACAAGTTCGGCAAGACCGAAGCCGAGGGGCGAGGATTTAGGCGTTTGATGGTCGTAGCCATCGATCACGCCATCCCGATCCTTATCGCTGTGCCCGCGCGCAATCTCGACCCATGGCAGCAGTTCTCAGCGACGCTATCCAGTAATGTTCCGGTCGGGGAGCTTGCATCCGACATCGACGAGCTTTACGCGCAGCTCGGAGTTTCAGGAATCGTGAACCGCTCCTTACCGCCATTGGAGACCTGGGAATCGAGATCGAGGTCGACTGCTTGATCTCAAGGCGGCACCCAAAACATGTGCCCATACCGCCACACTGCACAAAGTCATACCAACGCTCTTGGTCCGGATACGGCCCTAATTGAAAACCGGAACGTAAAGGGTCTCGGTGGTCAACCGGACGATGACCTCTCACCGGCCATCGCGAACGAAATGTTGCGGTGCATCACGTGCTGAGCAATGGTTCGCTCTCGTTGCAACACAAGTGTTGAGCGCCGGCACTGAGTCCGGAACGGGTCAGGGGCCGTAGACGTACGCACGATGCTGCCACGGTCGGTCGACCCCTACCAGCGGAAAATCTGGGCACGAAACAGGCTCGACTTCCGGACTTGACCTGATCGCGTCGGTTCGGCGACGCTGGCCAAACTTAGGGTTCGGGCCA
>JBJXDZ010000121.1:0-34875 GCA_046154645.1 Hyphomicrobiaceae bacterium | reverse complement strand
AAGGCGCACGCGCCGGATGCGAAGTCGGCATCCGAAGGCGCACATGAAAGAGCAAACCTCCGAGCGGAAACGCTGCGGAGATGAAGGTGTTTCGCAAACGCCACGACACTCTCACTTGTCTTCCCGGACGCCGCGGGCACGCGCCGGATGCGCAGTGGGCATCCGGAGGCGCCAACAAAGAGCGTGTGCCTGAGCCCGACCCACGCGATCCCGGATCTGCGTGCAGCGCACGATGTGCGCTCACTTCGTCCGGGAAGACAAGTGGGAGTGAGAGTTTGGAGAATGGCAATCCCCCCAACTTGTCTTCCCGGAAGCCGCGCGCAGGTCGTAGCGACGCGGGCAAAGTTGAGCGCTCGAGCGCGCGGCTATCCGGGATCTCGCCGCCAGCGGTGTGCCCGAGCTTCACACACGCGATCCCGGATCTGCGTGAGGCGCACGGTGTGCGCTCACTTCGTCCGGGAAGACAAGTGGGAGTGAGAGTTTGGAGAACACCACAACCAAGCACTTGGTTTCGGGAAAACCCAACCCCCAAACTTGTCTTCCCGGAAGTAGACCGCAATTAGCGACAGTCACCATTTCCGCACCACGGCCCGGGGCGCTGCCCAGGCCTCGGTCGTTCCGTCCGGGACATCGATGCATGAAATCGCCCAGTCAGTCGAGCAGCCAGGGCGCGGCGGCGGCTTGCGCGATCTGGCGGACCTGCGCCAGCAAGCCGGGACCAACCGGGATGCCGTCACGCCGGCGCGTCTCGGCCAGCTTCCATTGCGGGTCGCCGGCCACCATGACAGGTCGCGACGGGTCGACCGGCGTCGTCGCTCGGAGCACACCGAGGAATGAGGCAACGTCCGTTTCGAAGCCACCAGCGCTGCGGAAAATGGCCGGATCGATGGCCATGAAGAAATGCCCGATGTCCATGCCAACGGGTTTCTTCGTGTGCTCCGGATCGGTAATGAGCGTGGCGCCCGACAGGCACGACGCGAGAATGTTCACCATCACGGCCAGGCCGTAGCCCTTGTAGCTCGAATTCTCCGGAGAGCCGCCGAGCGAGGTGAGGAAGCCGCCTTTCTCCTTGGCCACCAGTGGATCATTGGAGGGGCGGCCATCACGGTCCAGCACCCAGCCGTCCGGCGTCGGCAGCTTCTCGTTGGCCTTGTTGCGGATGCGGCCGGCGGCAACGGTGGTCGTGGCCATGTCGAGCAGGAACGGCACGCCGTCGGCGCTTGGCGCGGCGAACGACCAGGGATCCGTGCCAAGCCGCGCCTGCTTGCCGAATGTTGGCGCCACCTGGATGCCCGCCGCCGAGGTGCAGGACATGCCGACGAGTCCGGCCTGGGCGGCCATCAGGGTGTAGAATCCAGCGGCACCGAAGTGTGCCGAGCCCCGCACCACGGTGGCGGCCATGCCAACGGTCTTGGCCTTCGCAATCGCCGTTGTCATGGCGAAATGCGCCGGCACGTGACCAAGCCCGCCACCGCCATCCACCACCGCCGATACAGGCGTCTCGGAGACGATGCGCGGCGTCGCGTCCATGCGTGCCCGTCCGTTGCGGCGCAGCGTGTCGTAGCTCGGCAGCATTGAAATCCCGTGGCTGTCGACGCCGTGCAGATCCGACCACGCCAGCACCTCGGCCGTGATTTCGGCGTTGGCCTCAGGCATGCCCCAGCCGCGGAGGATCGCCGTCAATTGGGCGCGGTGATTTTCATAAGTGGCGGGCATGGCGCGTGTCCTTCGTGCCGGATTCATGCGGGTTGGATTTGAGCCTCCCAACCTCGACGATCCCACCGCTGGTGGCAAGCGGCGACCAGTTGGACCGCAGGCCCGACGGGCTGATCTGAAACCGCAAGGTTCGTCATCTGCGGCATCAAGTGATCGCGCGCTGTCACAACACGCGGCCGGCACATCCTTACTCTCTGTTAACCATACGGTAGGGATCTGCGGTTAAGTCTACGCCCACCACACCACCCCTCCAAACTTGTGCCGCGTAGGAGCATTGCATGCGCAGTTGCGTACTGGCCACCGCATTGGCGGTTGGCCTCGGGTTTGCGTCCGCAGGGGCGACCGATCAGGTTGCCAGCGCGGGCGAAACGCCACCGTCGTCGCCCCCGGTGACAACGATCGGCAAGACACTGGTCGATGACAAGCCAGTCGACACACCGGCGACCGCCACCGAGCCTGATGCGGCAAAATCGGTTGCCGACAAGCCAAAGCCGCCAGCCCCGCCAAGCTTGATCGTCAAGGTCAATCTGTCGACGCAGCGGCTCGATGTCATCACGGGTGGCGCGACCGTTCACTCCTGGCCGATTTCGTCGGGGCGCGCTGGTTTCGAGACGCCGCGCGGCACCTTCCGGGCCCAATGGGCAGCCAAGATGTGGTACTCGAAAAAATACGATCTGGCGCCCATGCCGCATTCCGTGTTCATCAATGGTGGCGTCGCCATCCATGCCACGTCGAGCACCGGCATGCTGGGCCGGCCCGCGTCGCATGGTTGCATCCGTTTGGCGCCGGCCAATGCTGCGACATTTTATTCGTTAGTGCACAAACACGGCCTCAAGCAGACGCAGGTTCAGGTGTTCGGCACGCCGCCGGCGCCGCGTGTCGCTGAGGTTCGTTCACGCCGTCTCGATGGCCCGCCTCTGCGCACCGCAGGCCAGGTTTCGGGCCAATTTTCCGGACCCGTTCCAGGCCAGCGTCCGGGCGTTGTGCACTTGCGCCCAGGCAGCCCGCACTACGGCGCCCAGTCGTTCGAGCACAACGGCATTCGCTACGTCCGCATTCGCTGACCAGCCGACCCGCGTTCACACGGGCGTGAACGTTACAAGTGAGCCTTAAGCTGCTAGGAGAGCGGCATGGCTCAACTTGGGATCAGGTCGCACATGCCCGGTCACGTCGCAGGTCGAGCCCCGGCAGCGCTGCTGCTGGGGCTTGTTGTTTGGTTGCTGACCGTCGCCGGATGCGACCGGCCCCAGGCCGATACCAACAAGGGCAAGGGTCCCCCGGCCGCGCCGCCACCGCCGACGGTCACCGTCGCCAAGCCGCGCGTCGAGGAAATCGTCGAATGGGACGAGTATACGGCCCGCTTCGAGGCGGTGGAGCAAGTCGACATCCGCGCCCGCATCTCGGGTTACTTGATCGAGGTCGCCTTCAAGGACGGCCAGGTCGTCAAGAAGGGCGACCTGCTCTACGTCATTGACCAGCGCCCCTTCGAGCGCGCGCTCGAGCAGGCCCGCGCCGAGCTGGCCCAGGCCAAGACCAAGACCGAGAACGCCATGCTCGACGTCGAGCGTGGCAAGCCGCTGATGGAGCGGCGCGTCATGTCGGAAAAAGTGTTCGACGACCGTGCCAATCTCCTGCGCGATGCCCAAGCCTCCGTCAAAATCGCCGAGGCCAAGGTGGCAACGGCCGAGCTCGACTTGTCGTTTGCCCGCATCACGGCGCCGATCGGCGGCCGCATCAGCCGCTCGAGCCAGAGCGCCGGCAACTGGGTGGCAGCCGGTGGCGCCGCCAACTCGACCCTGCTGACAACGATCGTGAGCCAGGATCCGATCCACGTCTATTTCGACGTCAGCGAGAACAATCACCTGAAGTATCTGCGCCTGAACGCTCGCGGCGAGAAGGCCGGCGCCAGCAGCATGGGCGCCCTCATCGAGGTGGCCATGCCCGACGAGCGCAACTTCGCCCACAAAGGCGTCCTCGATTTTGTCGACAATCGCCTCGACCAGGGCACCGCCACGATCCGCGCCCGCGCCGTGGTCGACAATGCGGCGCAGATCTTTTCGCCCGGCATGTTTGCCCGTGTCCGTATTGCGGGCTCGGCCAAATACGCGGCCGTCATGATCCCCGACGAAGCCATCGGTACCGATCAGGCGAGCAAGTTCGTGCTCGTCGTCGGCGAGGACAATGGCGTCATGCGCCGGCCGGTCAACCTCGGGCCGCTGCACAACGGCCTCCGTGTCGTTCGCGACGGCGTCAAGCCCGACGACTGGGTGGTGACGAAAGGCGTGCAGCGCGCCCGGCCCGGCCAGAAAGTGACGCCAACCCGCACCGAGCTGAAGGTCGAAAGTCAGGCCGCAGCCCCGCCTGCTGCAGCTGCCCCGTCCCCGGCCCCCGTGCTGTTGCCGGCGCAGGCCACGCCGACCGCCCCCGCGAGCCCGTCCGCACCGGCTGCCGCCCCCAAGAAGTGAGTTTCGCACCATGCGTCTGTCGCGCTTCTTCATCGACCGGCCGATTTTCGCCGTGGTGCTATCGCTGTTCATCACCATCATCGGCGGCATCGCCTACAAAAGCCTGGCCATCACGCAATTTCCCGAGATCACGCCGCCAACGATCACCGTCTCGGCAACCTATCCCGGCGCCAGCGCGCAAACCGTCGCCGACACCGTCGCTGCCGTCATCGAGCAGGAGATCAACGGCGTCGACGGCATGCTCTACATGTACTCGCAGTCGACGGCCAACGGGGCCCTGAACCTCACCATCACCTTCGAGATCGGCTACGACATCGACAAGGCGCAGGTGCTGGTGCAGAACCGCGTCGCCTCCGCCGAGCCGCGCCTGCCCGAGGAGGTGCGCCGCAACGGCGTCACCGTGCGCAAGAACTCGCCCGACCTGCTGATCGTCGTGCACATGGTGTCGCCCGACAAAACCTACGATCAGGTCTACATCTCCAACTATGCGCTGCTCAACGTCCGCGACGTGCTTGCCCGCATCGAGGGCGTCGGTGGCGTCAATGCCTTCGGCGCGCGTGAGTATTCGATGCGCATCTGGCTCGACCCCGAGCGGATCGCAGCCCTTGGCCTGACCGCCGAAGAGGTGCTGGCGGCGTTGCGGCAGCAGAACGTGCAAGTGGCCGGTGGCTCCATCGGCGAGCCGCCGATGCAATCGACCGGCGCTTTCCAGCAATCGCTGCAATTGCGCGGTCGCCTCAAGGACGCGCAGGATTTCGATCAGATCGTCATCAAGAGTGGCAGCGACGGCCGCACCGTTCGCTTGAAGGACGTGGCGCGCACCGAGCTCGGCGCCATCAACTACGCCAGCTACGGCTACCAGGATCGCCACGCCGCCACCGTCATGGGTCTCACCCAAGCCCCAGGCAGCGACGCGCTCAAAGCGTCCCTCGCCGTCAAATCGGCGATGGCGGAGCTGGCCAAGAGCTTCCCGCAAGGGCTCGAGTATCGCATCGTCTACAATCCGACCGAGTTCATCGAGGTCTCGATCCGCGAGCTCAACAAGACCATTGTCGAGGCCGTCATCCTCGTCGTGCTGGTGATCCTGCTGTTCCTGCAGACCTGGCGCGCCACCATCATTCCCGTCGTCGCCGTGCCGATCTCGCTCATTGGCACCTGCGCGGTCATGCTGGGCCTCGGCTACTCGATCAACACGCTGACGCTGTTCGGCATGGTGCTCTCCGTCGGCATCGTCGTCGACGACGCCATCGTAGTGGTCGAGAACATCGAACGGCGCATGCAGGAGGGGCTGTCGCCGCTCGAAGCGGCGCGGCTTTCCATGGACGAGGTCGGCACGGCATTGATCGCCATCGCCATCGTGCTGTCGGCGGTCTTCATTCCGACCGCCTTCGTCGGCGGTATCACTGGTGCCTTCTACCGCCAGTTCGCGGTCACCATCGCCACCGCCACGGTAATCTCCGCCTTCGTCTCTTTGACCTTGTCTCCGGCGCTGGCGGCCCTGCTGTTCAAGGCACATGATCATAATGCAGCCCCACGGCGCTCGCTGGTCGGCTTGCTGATGCGGCCATTCAACGTTTTCTTCCGCCTGTTCAATCGCGGCTTCGATGCTATGGCGCGCGGCTATGGTGCTCTCGTGCGCGGTCTGGCGCGCGTGGCGCCGCTGGTACTGCTCGTCTTCGCCGGCCTCGTCGGTCTCGCCGGCTGGCTGGTCATGAACACGCCGTCGGGCTTCATTCCAGCGACTGATCGCGGCATCGTCATCGTCTCGATGAGCCTGCCGGCTGGTGCTTCCATCGAGCGCACCGACGCTGTCGTGCGCCAGGCCAGCGAGATCATTCTCAACACACCGGGCTTCAAGCACACCTCCGGCTACTCCGGCCTTTCGGGCGCCACCTTCACCAACGCCTCCAATGCGGCCGCCATCTTCTGCGTCCTCGATGATCATGAGGCGCGCGAGAAGAAGGGCCTGAAACTCAATCAGATGGTGGCCGACCTCGGGCGCCGCCTCAATGCCATCCAGGATGCAACAGCCTTCATCTTCGTGCCGCCGGCGGTGCGCGGCATGGGCAATGCCGCTGGCTTCTCCATGCGGCTGCAGGATCGCGTCGGCATGGGTTCCGACGAGTTTTCGCGCATCGCGCAAGACATGATCGCCATGGCCAATGCGACGCCCGGCATCCAGCGCACGTTCACGACCTTCCAGACCGCAACGCCGCAGCTGTTCGTCGATGTCGATCGCACCAAGGCGCAGATGCTGCGCGTGCCCTTGAACAACATCTTCGAGGCCCTGCGCATCTACATGGGTTCGGCCTACGTCAACGATTTCAACATGTTCGGTCGCACCTATCGCGTCACCGCCCAGGCGGACGGCGAGTTCCGGCTCGACGCCGAGAACGTATCGCGCATCCGCGTCAAGAATGCCGATGGCCAGATGGTGCCGCTGGGGAGCTTGGTCACCTTCAAGCAGGTCGCGGGTCCGGAGCGTGTGCCGCGCTACAATCTGTTCCCCACAATCGAGATCAACGGCACCTCGGCCCCCGGCGTCTCATCGGGGCAGGCCCTCGAGCTGATGACCGCCGTCGCCGACAAGACCTTGCCGGACGGCGTCAAGTTCGAGTGGACGGATTTGTCCTTCCAGGAGAAGCGCGCCGGCCGCACCGGCTACTACATCTTCGCCCTGTCCGTGCTGTTCGTGTTTCTGGCCTTGGCCGCACAATACGAAAGCTGGTCGCTGCCGTTGTCGATTATCCTGATCGTGCCGATGTGCCTGTTGGCGGCCACCTTCGGTGTCTGGCTGCATGGGCTCGATATCAACATCCTCACCCAGATCGGTTACGTCGTGCTGATTGGCTTGGCGGCGAAAAATGCCATCCTGATCGTCGAATTCGCCCGCCAGCTGGAAGACCAGGGCCGCGATATCGTCTCAGCCGCCGTCGAGGCCTGCCAGATGCGGTTGCGGCCGATCCTGATGACGTCGCTGGCCTTCACCCTGGGTGTGCTGCCGCTCTATTGGGCAAAGGGCGCCGGCGCCGAAATGCGGCAGGCGCTCGGCATCGCCGTGTTCTGGGGCATGATCGGGGTGACGCTTTTCGGGCTCATCTTCACCCCAGTGTTCTACGTCGTCATCCGCAAGCTCTCGTCGAAAAAGGCCGTTGCGACAGCCGCGCCCCCGTCCCAGCAGGCGCCGATGCCGCAAGCCGCCGAATAACCCCCAGCGCCGAATGCCGCCCTCGTCGGATGCAGCATCGGGCCTCCCCCGTCTCCAAGCTCGCTCAGCGACCGTCCCCGATGGCCCGCTGGCACGCCGCCCGCTAGCCAGCCGGTGGCTTCGCATCTACGTTGCGGGCTTGCCCCGCCAACCGCCGTTTCCCGAGGAGCCCCCATGAAACCCGTCGATCCCCTCAAGGCGAGTGCCGAAGTCCGCGCCGTGTTCGACGACATCAAGGTGTCGCGCAACGTCAAGGACGTGAACAACTTCTGGAAATACCTGGCGAATGAGCCGCGCATGTTGCGCCACACCTGGGAGAGCCTCAAGACCATCATGGGGCCGGGCGCACTCGATCCACTGACCAAGGAACTGGTCTACGTAGCGATCTCGATCACCAACAATTGCGAGTACTGCATGGCATCCCACACCGCGGCGGCGCGGGCCAAGGGGGCGACCGAAGCACAGATCAACGAGCTTTATGCTGTCGTTGCCCTGGCCAACATGACCAATCGCCTGGCCAACGCCTATAAGGTGCCGGTCGATGCCGCCTTCAAGGATCCCGCCTGACCCTGCGGATCGAACCCAGACCCGGGCCTCGGGCGCCGGCAGCCAACCCTGGAATGCCGCGGCGGCGCCATGCGATCGCCTCTGTTGGAGACTAATGCGGTGCGACGAAGGTGTTGCTAGGACGACCCATGGACTTGCCACGGCGAAATTCGTGGTAAAGAGCCCCGAGAGGATTGCGCGGGCCGCAAAGCCCAGCGATCAGGTCGATGTGTCCCGCGCCGCACGGTGCCAGAACGTGGCATCGGCCGGCACGGCACGGATCAGGTGAAGCGGACACGAATGGCTGAGAACGAGCAGGCGATCGAGTGGTATCTGGCGCGCGATGGACAGCGCCATGGGCCGATCAGCGATCTCGAGATGCGCACGCTGGTCGGGCTTGGCCATCTGAAACCCACCGATCTCGTCTGGCGTCACGGCTTTGCCAATTGGGAGGTGGCATCGACGGTGTTTCCGGCCTCGCCGCCGCGACCAGCGCCACCGCCGCCAGCGCAGCAGCAAGCGCAAGCACCACAGCCGCAGCCGCAACCTCAGGCACAGCCCGCGCCACAGCCGCAACCCGCGCCCGCGCCTGCCCCTGCCCGACCAGCCACCAGCCTGCAGCAGCCGGCGCCGCAACGGCCATCGCCGTCCGCAGCCGCCGCGCCACGTCCGCAGATGCCCACGGCCAAGCCTGCCGCCGGGCCAACCCCCGCCGATTCCCCGATGGGCGTGCGCGCCGCCGAAGCTCAGGCGCACACGACCATCACGCCCAACAGCAATCCTGGCTCCGATCCCAACGCGGATCCGCTCCGTCATCGCCGGATGCCGACACCCGACGCGCAAACGCGACGTACCTCGGGCTACGGTGAAGTGCCGCTGGCCCAGCAAGCCGGTGCGCCGCATCCTGGCCACCCTGGAGCACCCGCACCCGGTGTCGGCCGTCAGCCTGCACCACAGCCCGGGCTGCAACTTGGCCCGCGGGCTGGCCCGCAGACAGCAACATCCGGTGGTCCGCAGCCGCAACACCAGCCCGCACCCGGTCCGTCGATGCCAACGCAGATGGCGCGGCCTTTGGCAGTGCCCTTGGAAGAGCCGCACGATCTCGACGAGGATCCCATCGTGCCGCCGCGCCGCCGCGGTCGCCTCTGGTCTGTCGTCGCGTTCGTCGCGCTATTGTCGATTGGATCGGGCATACTGTACGGCCTGTTCAAGACCGGCCGCCTCAACCTTTCGGCCTTGCCGATCACCACGGCCGCTCCGGCATCGAAGTCGCCGGCCGCGCCTGCCCCCCCTGGCCGCGTGAGCAAGGAAAGCTTCAAGGAATCGCCATTGAAGGGCTATGCCCCGTCAGCTGCCGAGGTCGATGCCAACTTCCAGAAGTCAGGGCTGTGGCAGATCGTCAAACGGGATTTTCCCGCCGCCTACAACGAAGCCATCGCAGACGCCAGCAAGCTTAAGTCCGAAGGCAATGACGACCGTGCCATCTCCGTGCACCTGATGCGCAAGCTCGTCGATTTGCGGCGCAAGAATGCCAGCGATGCCCTGGCCGCCAAACCGGAACGCCTGCAGGCCGTCGCGCAAGCGTTCATCGACAATCTTGGCGCCTTGTCCCGCGTCAGCGTCGAGGCTTGCTACCGCTTCATTTCGGGTGGGGAAACCGATCCGATGATGATCGAGATGATGCGCTCGCCCGAGCAGACCGGCAGCATGCAAACGCAGCTGGCCACCGTCTTCGAGGCCGTCGTCGATGGCCGCACCACTAAGGCGAAGATTGCGACGGCGGAACGCAAGGACTATGATTTGCTGGCGGCACAACTGTCGGTGCGTGGCTGGAGCCCGGCTGATCTGGCCCTCTTCGACGATGCCCGTGCGCTGTCGCGTGCGACGCCGCAGAAGGTCTGCCAGATGGTGCAGGACTGGTTTGCAGCCCAGCTTTCGATCAAGGATCCGGCCGTGCAGACCCGGCTGTTTGGCGCCACATTGCGGCCGCTGATCGGCGAATAACTGCACCGTTCGAGCCTCTTGATCCTCGCGCGGGTTCGACCGGGACCGGGGTTTCGTGGTCCCTCCCGTGGCACGCGGAGACGTCTCAACCATGCCAGTGATCGACGAGCTCAACAGCGATTTTGGCCGGCCCGGCCGCATCATGTTCGCCATGGGTGATCTTGGTGGCCCGCAGGCGCACCTCCACGCCGGGGATCAATCCGCCATTGTTGCGCTGCAGGGCGCCCAGGTTCTCAGTTGGCAAAGCGGCGGCCGCGAGCGGCTCTGGCTGTCGCCGGTGTCTCGCCTCGGCAGCAGCAAGCCTGTGCGCGGCGGCATTCCGGTGTGCTGGCCCTGGTTCGGTCCGGCGACCGACGATAGCAGCAAGCCCGCGCACGGCTTCGTGCGCACCCGCAATTGGAACGTCGTCCAGACCCAGATCGCGGCGGACCAAGCCAAGGTCGCCGTGACACTGGCTTTCGCCACCGGCCCCGAGCACGCGGCGTTGTGGCCCTACGATGCCAAAGTCCGCCTCACCGTGAGCCTCGACACCGGATTGTCGCTGACCTTGGAAACATTCAACAAAGGGGCGGGTCCCCTGGTCCTGGGCGAGGCACTGCACACCTACTTTGCCGTCTCCGACATCGCCACCACCGCCATCGACGGCTTTGATGGCACCACCTATATCGACAAGCTGGATCGGGAGACGGTGCACCAGCAAAGCGGCCCGATCATCATCGCCGGCGAGGTCGATCGCATATATCTCGGCGACACCGGCCCGGTCACCTTGCGCGACGGAATCGACCAGATCATCATCGCGAGCAAAGGCAGTGCCAGCACCGTGGTTTGGAATCCTTGGGCGAACAAGACCCTGCGCCTCGGCGACATGGGTGCAGCCGACGCCTTCCGGCACATGGTCTGCATCGAGACCGCCAATGCGGCGAGCGACATCGTCATGCTGCCACCAGGCGGGCGGCACGTCCTCGAAGCCCGCTACACCGCGACACCTGCCAAGTCGCCTCGCATTACTCGAACATGATAACTTGGCGCACGACGCTGGCGTCGGCCAGGCGATCAAAACCTTCGTTGACCTCGTCGAGCTTGATGCGCGCGCTCCGCAAGCGATCCACCGGCAGCTTGCGATCCTTGTAGAGGCCGATGTAGCGCGGCACGTCGCGCGCAATGACGCAACCACCCATATAGCTGCCGAGCACCTGCCGGCCATCCTGCACCATCTGGTAGTGCGGAATGGTGAACTGAGCAGCTGCCGGTGACAGCCCCGCCGACACGGTCTTGCCGCCGCGCACGGTGATCTTATAGGCCAGCTCCATCGCCTTGATCGTGCCGGCCATCTCGAAGGCCGTATCGACGCCGCCATCCGTCGCCTTGATGATGCGCTCCACGCAGTCGGCATCGCGCGCATTGAAGGTGTCGGTGGCGCCCAGCTGCCGCGCCAGGGCCAGCTTGTCGTCATGCACATCGACGGCGATGATGCGTCCCGCACCGGCAACAATGGCGCCGAGCAGGCACGACAAACCGACACCGCCAAGCCCGACCACGGCAACGACATCACCGGCCTTCGTGTCAGCCGTGTTGACGGCGGCGCCGACACCTGTCACCACCGCGCATCCAAACAGCGCCGCGTCCTCGAACGGCACGTCTTTCGGAATGATCTGCACCGAGTTGCGCGGCACCACGGCATGCGTCGCGAAGCACGAGAGACCAGCGTAGTGCGCAACCTCCTGGCCATTCAGCTTGAGCCGCCGCCCGCCCGTCGCCAGATCGCCCCGTTGCTTGGCCGCATTGAAATGCGTGCACAGGTTCAGGCGTCCGCTGGTGCATTGCCGGCAGGTGCCGCAGCTTGGCGCGAAGATGAAGACCACATGATCGCCGACCGCGATATCGGTGACGCCAGCCCCGAGCGCCGCGATGACTCCCGCGCCCTCATGGCCGATCACAGTGGGCAGTGGTCGCGCGCGCGCGCCTTCGATGGTGGAGAGATCCGAATGGCAGAGCCCCGCAGAGCGCACCTTGACCAGCACTTCTCCAGCGCGCGGCCCCTCGAGATCCAGCGTCTCGATATGCAATGGACAGCTCTTGGCGTAGGGCCGCGCCAAGCCTTGCTCGTGCAGCACCGCACCTTGGATTTTCATCGTACGACCCTTAGCCTTCCGCCCAGTCGGCGACCTTGCGCAGGAAGTCCATGCATTTGTCCAGCTCGGCCGCGTCGAGATACTCGTTCGGCTGATGCGCCTGATCGATGCTGCCTGGCCCGATGACGATGGTGGAGCAGCCGGCCGACTGGAAATGACTGGCCTCGGTACCATAGGGCACCGCGAAGGTCTCGTTCTGCCCGGCGAGCTTCAGCGCCAGCGTGCGCGCTTCCGAACCTTCGCCGGCATCGAACGGCGGCAGGATGCCAAGTGCCTTGGTTTCCACCGCGCAATCAGGGTGTACGGCGCGCATCGCCGGCAGCAACTCGCGCTCGGCGTAGTCCTGCAGCTCGCGCGCCATGGCGAGCGCATCGGTGCCGGGCATCGCGCGCACGCCCCACGTGAAGCCGCACTTCGGCGGGATGATGTTGTGGGCAATACCGCCCTCGATGCCGCTCACGGTGAGCGACGCATAAGGTGGATCGAAGCGTGGATTGAGTCTGCGGGCCTTTTCGCGCGCTTCGATGCGACCAAGCTCGCTAATCAGATCGGCAGCAATCCGGATGGCGCCAACACCCAGCTGCGGCTTCGAGGAGTGCGCATCCTTACCGGTCACCTCGGTGCGGAACCGATAGCCGCCCTTGTGCGCGTCGACGACCGTCATGTTGGTCGGCTCGCCGACGATGATGATGCGGGGCTTCGGCAGCGTCTTGCCGAAGGTCTCGACCATCGGTTTGACGCCCGTGCAGCCGACCTCTTCGTCGTAGGAGAGCACGATATGAATTGGCGTTTTCAGTTGGCGCTGCTTGAACTCCGGAACCATGGCCAGCACGCAGGCCACATAGCCCTTCATGTCGCAGGTGCCACGCCCGTAGAGGCGTCCATCGCGCTCCACCATCGTGTAGGGGTCCGTGTCCCACGGCTGCCCGGTTGTCGGCACCACATCCATATGGCCCGAAAGGCCGACACCGGCTGTCCCCTCCGGTCCGATGGTCGCGAACAGGTTGGTGTGGATGCCGTTCTCCGCCGGCAGCAGCGTCGACTCGATCCCATGCCGCCCGAGATAATCCCGCACCCATTCCGCCATGGGAATGTTGGTCTTGTGGCTCGTCGTATCGAATGACACCAGCTTGGCCAGAATATCTTTCGGCGTCTGGATGTCCGTGAACGAGCGCGCGGCGGCTGGCATGCGTAGGTCCTTCGATTGAGCTTATGGCTTAGTTCACGCGTCGGCCTTCGAACGGGCTGTCGAGCGAGAAGGCCGGGATCTTGACATCCACCATGCGGCCGTCCTGGCGCTTCATCTGATAGCTGCCGACCATAATGCCCGACGTGGTCGAGAGGGGACAGCCGGACGTGTAGGTGAATGATTGTCCAGGCGGGATCACCGGCGTCTGGCCAACGACGCCCGGGCCCTTCACGACTTCTTCCTTGCCGCGACCGTCCGTAATGTACCAGGCCCGCGTCATGAGCTGCACGGTGACAGGCCCGTCATTGGTGATCTCGACCGTATAGGACCAGAAATAGTAATTCTCGTCCGGTGACGACTGGTCATCGACATACTGCGGTGTCACCCGGACGCGAATGCCTTCAGTGATGGCTTCGTACATGCCGCTCGCCTCCGCTCGGGCCCACTGTCGCCCGATGCCTCACAGTGTAAGCGCACTGAGCGCATGGTCAATGTCGGCGGCAAGATCCTCGACCGCCTCCAGCCCGACCGACAGCCGCACCAGCCCGTCCGTAATGCCCAACTCGGCGCGCGCCTCCGGTTTCAACCGCTGATGCGTGGTCGTCGCCGGATGCGTGATCAGGCTTTTGGCGTCGCCCAGATTGTTCGACAGCTTGATGATGGACAGCGCATCGAGGAAGCGGAACGCCGCCTCCTTGCCGCCCGCCAGCTCGAATGACACCAGCGTGCTGCCGGCCGACATCTGCCGCCGCGCCAGTTCCGCCTGCGGGTGGTCGGCCCGGCCTGGATAGATCACGCGCGTGACGCCACTGTTGCGCCGCGCCGCCAGATGGTCGGCGATCCTTGCTGCCGCCGCCGTCTGTGCATTGACCCGCAGTTCCAGGGTTTCCAGCGACTTCAGCATCACCCAGGCATTGAACGGGCTCATGGCGCCGCCCGTGTGCTTGTAGAAGGTGTGCAGATGATCGGTGACATACTTCTGGCTGCCGAGCACGACGCCGCCGAGCACGCGCCCCTGGCCATCGATGTGCTTGGTCGCCGAGTAGACCACCACGTCGGCGCCGAGCTGCAGCGGCTTCTGGTGGATGGGCGTCGCGAACACATTGTCCACCACCACCAAGGCGCCGGCATCGTGCGCAATCTCCGACACGCCCTTGATGTCGACCAGATCGAGGCACGGGTTCGAGGGGCTCTCGAAGAAGAACGCCTTGGTGTTGGGCCGCACGGCCTTGCGCCAAGCCTGGAGATCGCGACCATCGACGAGCGTCGACTGGATGCCGAAGCGCGGTAGCAGATCCTGCACCACATAAAGGCAGGAGCCGAACAGCGCCTTGCCGGCTACCACATGGTCGCCCGCCTTCAGGAAGCACATGAGGGACGCCGACACCGCCGCCATGCCGGACGCCGTGGCGCGCGCAGCCTCCGCGCCCTCGAGCAGCTTCATGCGCTCTTCCAGCATGGCCAGGGTCGGGTTGGCGTAGCGCGAATAGATGAAGCCGCCGGACTCGCTCTTGAAGCGCTCCTCGGCCTGGCCCGCACTGTCGTAGACATAGCCTTGCGTCAGGAACAGCGCTTCCGATGTCTCCGCGAACTGCGACCGCAGCGTGCCGCCGTGCACCAGCTTGGTCGCCGGCGACCAGTTGGCGGGATCGGCAAGCTTGGCCGATTTTCCGGGTGGATTGGTCTTCGACGTCATCGGCGCGCTCCCTAGGGCCCGGCCCCCGCCGGACACAAAAAATCCCGGCCAGTGGACTCGCTCGGCAGGTCCGAGCGCTCTCTCCACGGTACCGGGATGGCGCGCGGCCTTTTTAGCGAGTTGTTTTACGTGGCTGCAAGCCGGCCGGCCAAATCACCACGAGATCATGAGTTTCAGATAGCGCGACAGGGTGCGGCGCGTCAACTGGGAGGATTCGGGGGTGTATCAGGCGACTTCGCGGGCGTTGGCAACCTCACGCGCTCGCAAAGGGCGTACCGCATTGGCTGGTAGCGTCACGACAGCGATGGTCGTACCCATCAGCGTCATGAATTCAATCGTAAACCCCTTGCCCTCTTGATGCACCAGCACGACGGTACCGACGTCGCCAGGACGCAAATCATGCTCAGGAACCGCCTCGGTCAGGGCTACTCTATCAAGTTCGTTGATCATGTAGCATCCTCTTTGGAGGGTATGGCGGTCACTAAGCGTGGGTGCTGTGCGCCACTGTCGATCATCCACACTATCAGAACAAAGGGCGCTCGGCCATCTGGCGCGACCAATGGACCATTGACTTCAAATACGATGCCGAACGGCGTGTCGCGCGTCAGTCGAACATCATTGGCGGCCGCATGGTCAAGCAGCGCCTGTCTGAGAATTTCAGGCGCGCCATTCGTGAAACTCACTCCAGTGTCCCGGCGATGTCAAAACCAAGATTGCCCGTTGCCTTTGCCGGGTCAAGAAGCGCGCTGCGAAAAGCAATGAAGAGGCTCGACGAGTTCCTAATCCTATCGTCGACGCAGACCGCTCAATCATGCATCCGCACGCGCCAACTCAGCCGCATAGCCGCCCACGCTTGCCATCCACCTGCCATAGCCAGGATGAACGCGACCAGTAGAACGACAACAGTGGAGGCACGTTTGCCTTGCACCGCGAACTCCTCATCGCAGGCCTGAACGCCAAATGAGGTCCGCTCGGCATTGAAAGTCACGACGATCGCATCCGACTTCAGCAGACGTGATGGACTGCGAGGACAGAAGGTGGCAAAGCGGCTGCCGTCGCTCAATTGCCCGTCGACACGCCAGACATTTTTCATTCCACTGCGTGCGATCGCCAGCACAGTTCCAGGAGCGGCGTGGGGGCGATCTGTAAAAATGAACGGCACAAACATCGGGCTGAACGTGAAGAACCCCAGTATCGCCAAGGCAAAGCACGTCACTGCGCAGCCTGCATGATAACCGGCTTCACGCCGCAACTGGCTGGCCATGGGGACAAATCGACCCCGTCTTCCGAATTGGCGAATGTCGGCGCGCATGACTGAAGCTCGAGACAACGACTGAGCCAGCCAGCCTATGTGAGCCCAGTTAAGACTTCGGTCACACTCACCGCCCGAGCAGCCGCTCATAGTCCTCGTGCGTTCCGATCCACGCCCAACGAAAGCCATCGGCGACTTCCACGGCCACAGCCCGGTGCCCGCGCCCAATATCGTCGCGTGGCATAGTGCGGCATGCGCCGAAGGTTCCCGATGGTGGGCTGAAGCGACTATTTCACACGCCGCAATTGCCCTGCCGCTGCCTGGGCCTCGGCTTCGTCGGCAAGCCAATCCAGCTTGCCTGCCTTGACGTCACGCTCGATCTGCTCGTCGAAGCGCTGCTCATCCAGCTCGTCCAGCCACGCGCGCAGCTTGGCCAGTTCCTCCCGCGACAGCGCCGCGGCCGCCTGCTTGATGTCCTCGATCTTACTCATTTTAGAATCTCCAGCACACCAGCTCCCCAATAATCGGCCCAGATCTTGCGCGCAGTCTCACGTCGCCATCGCAGCTTAGTCGGACAACTTGCGGTCGTCACGCCACCAAGTTGTCACCACACTTGATCCCGCGGGCCGTGCTCCCGTATCCTCACGGCTTGGCGGCTTGGATCCCGATCGGGAACCTGGCTCGCGCGTTGGGGGTCTCCGTTGATATGACCGAGCAGCAGAAGCATTTCCCGGAGTTCTATGTCACCGCACCACAGACGTGCCCCTATCTGCCGGGGCGGCACGAGCGCAAGCTGTTCACGCATCTGACCCACGACAAGCCCCGCGCGCTGGTCGATACGCTGCTCAAGGGCGGCTTCCGGCGCAGCCAGAACATCGCCTACATGCCGTATTGCGACGGCTGCAACGCCTGTGTCTCGGTGCGCGTCATCGTCGATCAGTTCGAGCCTGGCCGCAGCTTCCGCCGCATCACGGACCGCAACTTGGACCTCGCCCCGCGCCGCCTCGCCGCCGTCCCGACCTCCGAGCAGTACAGCTTGTTCCGTGACTACATCGATGCCCGCCACGGCGATGGCGGCATGGCCGACATGACCGTGCTCGACTATGCCATGATGGTAGAAGACTCGATCATCGACACCTTCATCACCGAGTACCGCCCGCGCGCGCTTTCGGCAACAGCCGAGACGCAACCCTTGAAAGCCGTGACCCTGTGCGACCGGCTCACGGACGGCATCTCGATGGTCTACAGCTTCTACGACCCGACCGAGGATGACCGCAGCCTCGGCACGCACATGATCCTCGATCATATCGCGTATGCGCGCCGGCTGGGGTTGCCCTACTTGTATCTCGGCTATTGGATCGAGGGCTCACGCAAGATGAGCTACAAGGCGCGCTTCGGCCCGCAGGAGCGGCTTGGCCCCAAGGGCTGGGAACAGCCTGCTGGCTGATGCATGCGCACGCCGCATTCAGTCCTCATTCAGGCTCCGGCGTACACAAACGCGCCTCTGCCTCGCGACGGGGAGCAACCAACATCGCCATGGCCCGACAGACCGCATTGGCCGATGCCGGTGATTTGGGGCGCCGCAGCGTAGAAACACGCCTTGTCGCCGTCACACCGCCGGACGGCTGGCCGCCCAGCGCCGGCGTCGCGCCATGAGCCAGCTGCTCGAGTTGTTGCTCACGACGCCCTCTGTCGGGCTGCTGGCCCGCATCGTGTTGATTGCCGGCTTCGTCATGCTGGTCACCGTGCTGGCCGAACGGCTTGGCCCTTTCCTCGGCGGCATGGTGGCGTCGCTACCGCTCTACACCGGTCCCACCTATCTGCTGCTCGCCCTCGAGCATGATGCAGCCTACCTGCAAAGCGCAACCGTCGGCAGCATCGCCATTTGCGGTGTCATGCCCGTGTTCGTGCTGGTCTACTGCATGCTGGCACGGCGTCACGGTATCCTGATCAGCCTCGGCGGTGCCTTGGCCACCTGGGCCGGGGGCGCCGTGCTCATACAGTTGAATTCGTGGACCCTGATCGAGGCCTTGCTGTTCGTCGCCCCGATCTATGTGGTGTCCGTGGCGCTGGCCCGCGGCTTCACACGCGGTATCGCCTTGCGTCGTGCCGAGCGAAACTGGATCGATCTGCCGGTGCGCGCGTGCACCGTGGCGGGTGTGGCCGGGCTCGTCATTTTCATTGCCCGCTATGTGCCGCCGCAAATCACCGGCATCCTGTCCGTGCTGCCAGTTATCATGACCAGCCTGACCATCATCCTGCATCCGCGCATCGGTGGACCGGCGACGGCGGCCTTGTTCGCGCACACGCTCGGCGGCCTCGTCGGCATGGTGCTAGCCTTCGCGCTGATCAATCTCGCCATCCTGAAGGTCGGGGCGATACCGGCACTTGCAGCCGGACTGGCGGTCACGTTGCTGTGGAACCTGCTCTTGATTGGTCTGCGCCGGATTACGCACCCACCTGCCGCCGCGGCCAGGCTGCCAGGGCCCCAAGCGCCATCGCCGCACCGCCCAGGACGAACAGCGGCGCGTGATCTCCCGCCGCCCCGAATGCCGCGCCCCATCCCGCCCCGTAGATCCAAGGCACAATGAGGCCGCCCGCCATGCCGCCGGCAGCATTGGCAAGGATCATGGCTCGCATCACGCGCGGAATCTCGGCCGGATCGCCCAGATCTCGGGCCCGCGCGGCCATCAGGCTGGAGAGGCCGGGTTGCGCCCCGAAAATGAGCGATGAGGCGACCAGCACCGCCGTCGCGGGCAGCAACGCCGGCACAGCAATGCCGATCGCCAGCACCCAGAAACCGATGCACAGGGCTGCAGCCGTACCGAACGCACGTGCCAGCCGCGCCGTCAGCAGCGGACCCACGGCCGCCGCGATCCCCACCAGCCCCCAGTGCATGCCGCCGATGCCAACGCCCAGCCCCAGGCCGCGCACCAGAAAATCGACCCAGTAGATGGTATGCGGCACGATCCCGAATGAGAACAGCCCGTGCGCCAGCATGAGGCCCGCCATGCCGGGCGAAAAAATCGACGTCCGCTTGCGGGACGTTGCGTCGGCCGGTACGGCGACAGTTGCCGTCGCTGCAGAGTTCGGCGCCGCGCTCCAGCCCCAGATCGCCACGCCACCCCCGACGAGACCGGCGACCAGGATGCCGAGCCACGCCGCCATCAGCCCGCTCGCCAGCAGCCACGGGACCAGCAGGCCCGCCATGACGATGCCGAGACCGACGCCGGCGAACACATAGGCTCCGGCCTCAGGCCGACGGTCGGCCGGCGCCGTTTCCGCGATCAGGGCCAGGCTCAGTACCATGATCAAGGCCGTGCCGAAACCGAGCCCACCGCGGCAAGTCGCCAGCCAGGTAAAACCCCATGGCAACGCAGAAGCAGCCAACCCCGCCAGGCTCAACAGGAGGGCACCACGCAGCACCACGGCACGCCCGAAATGGCGCGCCAGCACCACCGAGGCAACGGCGCCGGCCAGAAATCCGGCCAGATTGACGGTGCCGACGCGACCGGCATCGACGGGTGACAGTCCACCGCTCTCCACCAGGGCCGGCACCATCGCCGTATACGAGAATCGCCCGAGGCCCATGCCGACGAACATGCCGCCGCCGCCGCCGAGGGCGCAGCGCCGCCACACTATGACGGCAGGTGATGGGGCTGGCGCAATGGCAAGCGGCCCATCCGGTTGAGGGCCGGTTCCGGAACGGTGACCGCTCTCCGTCACTTCGCCAATTCCGCCTCGACGCGGCCCAGCATATAGCTCCATTTTGCCTTCTGGACATCGATCAGCGACTTTAGAGCTACCCTCAGCTCCGACAGCAAGGCGCAATCCGGCTCCCGGGCCTGGGCGCCCTCCTGGCCGCCGCTTTGCAGCCGTTCCAACAGCGCCGAGGCCTGACTGTCGAAGACGGCGATCCTCTCGTCCTGCACCAGGGGTGCCGCCTGGGCGATGAACTGATCATGGTTCCAGCCGCGCTTCTGCTTGAGTTCGCCGAGGCGGCCCTGAAACAGCGGTTTGTTGGCTAGGTTGAGCTCGCGCAGGGCCGAGGCTGCCTCTTCGACAACGCGCTCGAAATCCGCCCGCACGCACGCTGAGACCGGCTGCGCGGCCATGCCAACGCCACCCGCCAGCAGCACGGCAGTCACTGTAAACCGGCCAGAGAATACCCGTCCCGACGCCATGCCTCGCCACGCCCCCTTCAGGCGCCCGTGTCCCCACCCGAGCGCACGCCCCGACAGCCCGCCGGACGCTGTCTTGCACCTTTCATGGCCCGTCCCGCGGCGGTCGGCAAGTGTCTGCGACGCCCTGCACCCAGCCTTTGTCCGGCCGCGTCTGGCGACGACCCAGCCGGACCCCGTCAACCATGACTCAAGCTGGCTTCTAGGAAAATAATCCCCGGCGGCCGGCGCGATGAGATGATGCGCGCACCGAACCCGTCCAACGCCCGAAACCTCCGAGCCCGAGAGCCCCGATGTCCCAGCCCAAACCCCGCCCCTATGTCAGAAGCCGCGATCTGCCCCGCCTCGTCGCGCTGTGGCCACATGAGATCGCCGACGACAGCCCGCAGGGCCGGCTGCGCCTGCTGCGCAAGCTGCGCCAGACCCTGCGTGAGGAGCGGCGGCGCGGCATCGCCGGGCACTGGTGCTATGATCTGGCACGGCACGCTGCACTGCTGGCGGCCTATCGCCATGAAGTTGCGGCCAACCAGGCCGCCCTGTCGGCCGCCCCGGTTCCAATTCTCGCGCTCACCCGTACGGCGACTACTCGCGCCGCGTGCCCAGCCCCATCTTCTTGGCCAGCTGCGAGCGCGCCGCCGCATAGTTCGGCGCCACCATCGGATAGTCGTGGGCTAGGTTCCACTTCGCCCGATACTCGTCCGGTGACAGCTTGTAATGGGTTCGCAGATGCCGCTTCAGCGACTTGAATTTCTTTCCGTCCTCGAGACAGATGATGTAGTCGGGAAACACCGACTTCTTGACGGGCACCGCTGGCCGCAGCTCGGGAGAGGATTCGATCTCGCCACCTTCAGCGGCCCGTTTCAGCGCGCCATGAATGTCGCCGATCAGGCTCGGCAACTCCTGTGCCGCCACCGTGTTCTTGCCGACATAGGCGGCAACGACCTGAGCCGTCAGCGCCACCAGGTCGTCCTTCTTGCCCTCGCTCATTCGGCTAGCTTTCCAGGTTCAACTGACGTGGCCTCTGGTGGCGACGACGCGTCCATCCTGCCGCCGGCACCTGCCATCGCTGCAACCGCCCACGCGCCGGATGCAGCGCTCTTTGAATTCTCTCCACCACGAATGATGGCATCTCAATCGCTTTGACCATCCATGGTTGCATAGGAGGCGTGCACGCCATGACTGCGACGCCACGCCATCCGCCATGTAATTCAAAGCCTTACAATATATCCTAAGCATAGACAATGTCAGCCGGCCTTGATGCTTCAAAATTTTTCTCTTTTCTCCTCTTTCGCCAATATCGTGATGAATTTGGCGCATGGGCGCCGGCCGTATACCCGATTTATGGTAGGCGGATACTGCAACAATGGGACGTTCGTCTTTGTCTCTGGTCAGGTCTCTGGTTGGCAGGGCGGTTAAAATTCGTGCTAATGCTGTTGGTCTTGGCGAGCTGGGGTTCCAGCCTGCGCCCGACTGGCGGCCAAACATGCGCGGCCAGCGGGCCATCAAAGATCATGCCGCCCTTGCGGGATGGTCAGGTGTCGAGAGTTCCTCGGTTGGCCCGCGTTTCGACGTTGGGGCGCCCGAATCAGTCCGTCTATGTCCCGCGTGGAGGTGTACCCATGCATGGTTTTGTAAAGTCCCCGAACGGCATCGCCGCGCCGCGTCCTGAGCGCCGCCCCCTGACCACGGTTCGCCACGGCGTCACGCTGAAAGACGACTACGCGTGGCTGCGCGCCGACAACTGGCAGGACGTGATGCGCGATCCCGCCGTCCTCGATCCCGCTATCCGTGCCCATCTCGATGCCGAGAACGCCTACATGGAGGCGCAACTTGCCGACACACGCGCCTTGCAGGAGGCGCTGTTCGTCGAAATGAAGGGCCGCATCAAGGAGGACGACAGTTCCGTCCCCACGCCCGATGGCGCCTGGAGCTATTACGCCCGTCACGTCACCGGTGGTCAGTATCCGCTGGTCTGCCGCCAACCCCGCAACGGGGGCGCCGAGACACTGCTCATCGACGGCAACAAGGAGGCCGCCGACAAGCCGTACTGGTCGCTGGGTGATACCGCTCACAGCCCCGACCACAGGCTCTTGGCCTATGCCGTCGACGAGAAGGGCTCGGAGCTCTTCACCATCCGTTTTCGCGATATGGCGACGGGCCGAGACCTGCCCGACGAGATCCCCGACACCCGCGGCGGTTTCGTGTGGGCCCGGGATGGCCGCACGCTGTTTTATGTGCGCCTCGACGCCAATCACCGCCCGCTTTATGTCCACCGCCACACCATCGGCACGGAGTCAGCGAGCGATCCCCTGATCTATGAGGAGCAGGATCAGGGCTTCTATGTCGGCGTCGGCCAGACCCAGTCGGGCCGCTATCTCCAGGTCATCGCCCACGACCACCAGACTTCGGAGATCTACCTCATCGACGCGGATGCGCCGACGGCCAAGCCGCGCCTCGTCGCCCCCCGTCGTCATGGGCACGAGTACAGCGTCGAGCACAGCGGCGACCGCTTCTACATCACCACCAATTCAGGTGGCGCCGAGGACTTCCGCATCTGCACCGCGCCCCTGGCCGATCCTTCCGAGGCCAACTGGACGGAGTTGCTGCCGCATAAGCCCGGTCGCCTGATCCTCGAGGTGACGGCGCTGCGCCACCATCTCCTGCGTCTCGAGCGCGAGGATGGCCTGCCGCGCATCGTTGTCCGCCGCTTGACCGACCACGCCGAGCACGCCATCGCCTTCGACGAGGAAGCCTACAGCCTCGGCCTCTCGGCGGGCTATGAGTTCGACACCACCGACGTCCGCTTCACCTACTCGTCGATGACCACGCCGTCGCAGATCTTCGACTACGACGTCGAGACCCGCGAGCGCCGCCTGCGCAAGTCCCAGGAAGTGCCGAGCGGCCACGATCCCGCCGACTACGTGACCCGGCGCATCTTCGCCCCCGCCAAGGACGGCGAGCTGGTGCCGGTCTCGGTGCTGTACCGGAAGGGCACCAAGCTCGACGGCTCGGCGCCTTGCTATCTCTACGGCTATGGCTCCTACGGCATCTCGATCCCGGCCAGCTTCAATACACAACGCCTGTCGCTGGTCGATCGCGGCTTCGTCTATGCCATTGCACATATCCGCGGCGGCAAGGAGAAGGGCTATCGCTGGTACACCGACGGCAAGCTCGAGCAGAAGCAGAACACGTTCACCGACTTCATCGCCGCCGGCGAGCATCTGGCCAAGATGGGCTTCACCTCCAAGGGTCAGATCATCGCCTATGGTGGTTCGGCTGGCGGCATGCTGATGGGCGTCGTCGCCAACATGGCGCCGCAGCTCTTCCTAGGCATCATCGCCGATGTGCCGTTTGTCGACGTGCTCAACACCATGCTCGACGACACGCTGCCGCTGACGCCGCCCGAGTGGCCCGAGTGGGGCAACCCCATCACTTCGGTCAAGGAGTTCCACCAGATCCTGGCCTATAGCCCCTATGAGAACGTGGCCAGGAAACCGTACCCGCACATCTTCGCCTATGGTGGCCTCACCGACCCCCGCGTCACCTACTGGGAGCCGGCCAAGTGGATCGCGCGGTTGCGTGAGCACTCGACCAGCGGCAACCTGATCCTCTTGAAGACCAACATGGAAGCAGGCCATGGTGGTGCTTCGGGCCGCTTCGAGGCCCTGAAGGAGGTCGCCGTCGACTACGCCTTCGCCCTGAAAATCGCGGGGCTGGCGGACGTCTGATCGCCGTCGCGGACCACCTGTCGCGTCTTGCCGGCAGGTGGATCAACTGCGGCTCATCCTTCGCCAGCAATGCATGCGAGGGACACGCCGTCATGCCGCAGATTGCCCGCATCGCCCAGGGCGAAGCCGTCCGCATCGCCATGTGGTCGGGGCCGCGCAACATCTCGACGGCGATGATGCGGTCGTTCGAGAACCGCCCCGACACGATCGTCTGGGACGAGCCCTTCTATGCGGCCGAGCTTGCCGCCACCGGTCGCCAGCACCCCATGCGCGACGCGGTCATCGCCGCTGGCCCGACCGATCCGGAGGTCGTCGTCGCCCGCCTCATCGGCCCCTTCGCCACGTCGGAGAAACCGAAGGTATCTGTCTTCTACCAGAAGCATATGACGCACCACATGCTGCCAGCCTTCCGCCGCGATTGGATCACGCATCCTGAGGTGATCAACGCCTTCCTGATCCGCGCGCCGGAACGTGTGCTCGCCAGCTACACCGAGAAGTGGTCCGAGGTCTCGCTCGAGGATATCGGTGTGCCGCAGCAATCCGAAATCTTCGACGCCGTCGCCGAGCGCCTTGGCCGCGCGCCGCCGGTCGTCGACACCGCCGATATCCTGGCCAATCCGCGTGGCACCTTGTCGGCCCTGTGCACGGCTTGCGGCATCCCATTCGACGACGCCATGCTCACGTGGCCTGCCGGCCCACGTCCCAGCGACGGCGTGTGGGCGTCCGCTTGGTACGACAAGGTCTGGGCCTCCACCGGCTTTGGTCCGCCCGATACACGCCCCTTGCCCAAGCTCGACGGCGACCTCGCCCGCATCGCCGCTGCCGCCCGCCCCGTCTACGAGCGGCTGTCACGCTACAAGCTAGGCGCGGTGACGGCCTGACCATATCCGGCAGGCGACAGAACGGCCCAACTCGGCTACCACGTCCGGCAAATCGGAGGAGTGAGCCCCATGACCGACAAACCCGCCGCCGCAGCCAAGCGCACGCTCAAGGCCACCATCGTGCCCGTCACCCAGTTCGAGCAGAACTGCACCCTGATCTGGGACACCACCACGATGCTGGGCGCCGTCATCGATCCCGGCGGCGACGTGCCGCAAATCCTCGCGGCGATCAAGCAGGTCGGCCTCAACGTTGAGAAGATCGTGCTCACCCACGGCCATCTCGATCACGTCGGCGGCGCGGCTGAGCTGGCCAAGTCGCTCGGCGTCAAGGTCGAGGGCCCGCACATCGACGACAAATTCCTCATGGAAGGCGTCGAGAAGCAGGCGGCCAGCTACGGCCTGCGCGGCCTGAAGAACGCCACCTCGGATCGCTTCATGGTCGAAGGCGATGCGCTCACCATCGCCGGACACCCCTTCCAGGTGCTGCACTGCCCTGGTCACTCGCCGGGCTCGCTGGTCTATGTCAATCAGGCCGAGCGCATCGCGCTGGTCGGTGACGTGCTGTTCGCCGGTTCGATCGGGCGCACCGACTTCCCCTACGGCGACCACGACACGCTGATCAACGCCATCAAGTCCAAGCTGCTGCCACTTGGCGACGACATTGTCTTCATCTGCGGACATGGCCCCGCCAGCACCCTCGGCGACGAGCGACGCACCAATCCGTTCATTCAGTAGAGTACAGGGGCAACCCCACGCCTTTGCCCGGCTGCGGCCAGCGGTTGGCGTCATGTCTACGGTGCTCGACGCCAGGGCATTCAGTCCTTGACGCGTGGCGCCCGCCGGATGCAGTCGTCGATGAATGCTTTGCGCGCCGGGTTGAAACCATGAAGTCCATTTCTGGACGCCAAAGCTCCACAATTGAACGCAATTTTCGCCCGCCGCTGTTCGCCAGATTCAATGGGTGCCCTGGGACGCGGCGCCAGTGCCGACGGCGGGGCTACCGGCTTGGCTAAGGGTGCAGGTGGAGCCAACGGCTTTGGCGCTGTTGGCTTAGGTTCACTTTTCGTCGCGATGCATTCGGCAACGAACGCCCTTCGACCAGGATGCCCGCCGTGAAGGCCTTTCTTGGAAGCCTCGGCCGCGCACAAGAAGTCGACGTTCGGCGCGGATTGAGCGTGCGCCGTCGTTGGGATGACACCAAGGGTGGCGCAGACGACTCCTAGGGTGCCTAGCAACTTGTTCATCGTCGGTCCTCTGGGAGAATCTCGGTGTTTCTGGGCAGGACAGTTCCGCCCGCCGGATACAGACTGACGCGACGACAACGGCGGCGATGTTGTCCTCTCTAGCACGGCTTAGCACGCGGGGGACGCCAACATGCTCGCAGCTCAACTGGCATCGCAATGTTGACGGTTGGCGCACACACGAAGTACCCGTACTCTGATCATCCGCTACTGAATTGTGTCGCCCTTCTGCCCCTCCACAACGAGTTGAAGGCCGTGGACTGTGATGGGTCCTCGCGACATCCCCGAGGATGACGGACCAAGCTATAGACGTTGGCGTGCCTCCTGGCCGCATCGCTTCCGCATCGGTCCCCTCACGTCGAGCGTCGCGTGTCGCCTCAGGCGTGGCTCCGCCGCGGCACAATGGAGGCGAAACCTCGGGGTCGACCCGGCTGACCTCCCATGCGCCGCCCCGCGCATCCAAATCTATGGCGTGTTCGCCGTATCAATGTCTAGCGCAGGGCTCCTGCGGCTCAAAACCTGAAGCGGAAGTATCCCGGGCTGTCGCCACCCTGCGACTGCGGACCGTTGCTCTCCCAGAAATCCACTGACTGCCGGCGCAGCGTCTCGGAGCAGCTGCGCGCGCAATCAACCCAGCTGCCACCGGGGAGCCGCACCTGCCAGCCATGTCGGCCCGGCCGCACGGGCCCCGACACTGTGCCCTTGCCATACCGGCTTTCGGCCACGACGTAGTCGCCGTGGTAGCGCCCTTGCGCCGAGGCGGTGCCTGCCAGCAGGGCCAGCGCTACGGTCGTCGAGAGTGCCAGGCGCATGTTGCCTCCGCCGTGATGATGCCTGTTCAACTGTCGGCGCTGTCAGCCCTTTGACAGGCTGATGTTAACGCCCTTCAGGCCGATCCCGTCCGTGGTGATCGACACCGTCTGGCTGCTGCCCGTCGTCGACACGGCCATGGAGCCCGAGAAGCCGCCGCCGGCGATGGCCAGCGTCATCCGGTTGCCGGTCGTCTGGCCCGTCACTTCGCCGGCCGCATTGAACACCCGCTCCTCCCAGGTGCCGCTGATGCGGCCGCCCTGGAAAACCAGATTGGCTCTGAGCTCGATCTTGTTGCTGGCCGAGGCGCAGCGAATGGCGAGGCCGACGCTGGCGCCAGAGTCCTTCGGCGTGTAGTAGGCAACACACTTCAACGCCTCGGTGCTGCCATTCGCCAGCCGAATCTGACCGTTGCCTTTCCAATTGCCATTGAGACCGGCAAACGGCAACTCGGCGACCGCTGGTACCGCCGCACCCAAGCCAAGCGCCAGCCCGCCCGCGGCCACAAGACCGCACAATCCATGCTTGAAAGCTCGACGCACCGTCATGCCAAATTCCTCCCTGACGCCTGCGCATGCACTCAAATCAGCGAATAGCTGCGACCATAGTCCATGACAGCGACACGTTTAAATCGTGTTTCGGAATGGATCGATCAAGCCCAGCAGCTGTTGCCGTTGCGCAACTATAAGCCGCAAGAACCTCGACTGCCGAGACAAATTTGCTTGAATTCAGGCCCGCCCGCCAGGAATTGGCGCCTCAAATCAAGGCCAGATCCACCTGCCATGCGTTAACTATGGCTGCGTGTTGCCTCCGATTGGCCTGCTCCTTGCGTTACGGTTGCCTACGCCCACCGGCTTGGGCGTCCGGAGAGTAACGCCCATGTCGAGCAAGCTTGCTTCGCATACACGCAATGCCCGTCGCAACACCCTGCAGGCCAAGGTGCTTGCCATGCCGGCCGAGCAAGCCCTGCTCTCGAGCCTGACCAGGGCGTTCTGGGTCACACTGCGCCTGACCACCTTGACGACCTTGGGCCTCGCCACGCTGTCAGCACTTTATCTGATCAAGTCAGCCCTCGGCATCGACATCCTGCCCGGCCCCTCGCCATTGCACGATCTGCTGTTCCCTTTGCTGCGGCGCTGAAATCCTGCTTTGGCCTGGGCAGCGGCTCCTGTAGCCTGACGCCAATAACAGCCATTGCCGGTCCTCAACATGACCTCGACACAACTGCGCCTCGAGCAATTGGCGCTGCCAGCGCCATGACTGACGCGCCGCCGCTGATCGTTCGGCCCGTCTCGCGCATCCTGGTGCTTGATCCGGCCGACCGCATCCTGCTGTTCTTTGCCCAGGTCGGCCACTCCGTCGAGCCCACCCGCCATCCCGACGCGACCGGCTTCTGGGCCCTGCCCGGCGGCGGCGTCGACCCCGGCGAGACACATGACGCCGCAGCCGTCCGCGAATTGCGCGAGGAGACCGGCCTGATCGCCGCCGCCCCCATGCGCCTCATCGCCACGCGTGACGCCACCTACCCCTGGAAGGGCCGTCGTATCCGCTCCGTCGAGCGCTACTATTTCGCCCGAAGTACCACAGACCAGCTGGATGTCAGCGGCTGGCAGGAGGGCGACAAGCGCTGGATGCGCGACCTCGGCTGGTGGTCCCTCGATCAGTTGGCCGCCACCACCGACATCGTTCGCCCACCTGGGCTCATTGGCCTGGCAAGGGCTGCCTTCACCGGCAATCTACCGGCACAGCCAATCGTGCTCCCGGCCTAATCCCGTACCCTCGACAACGAGAGCCTCCAGACGATGCAACCAGCCCTTGCCTTGCTGCCGCCGCTGGCCGCCCTCGTCGCTGTGCTGGGCTTCCGCGTCTCGGGCCTGGCCGCCGCGGTGCTGTCGCTGGTTCTATCCATCGGCATCTGGCTCGCCGCCCCCTTTGTGCCGCCACGTCCGGAGCACGCTTGGCATGCCCTTGCTGATGCAGCCGTGCTCTCCGCCCTTGTCGCCGCCATGATCGTACCCGGCATCCTGTTCGTCGAGGCAACGGCCAAGCGCCGCGCACTCGAGGCCATCAGCGGCGTGGTGGCAGCGCTACAATTGTCGCCGACCCAGGCCGGACTGCTCGTCACCGTCGGCCTCGGCGTCATGGTCGAGAGCCTGACCGGCATGGGAGTCTCACTGCTGGTCACTGTGCCGCTGCTGCTCCGCCTCGTCGATCGCCGCCGTGCCATTGGCTTGGGCCTGGTCGGCATGAGCTTGATGCCGTGGGGGGCGCTGTCCATCTCGGCACATCTCGGCGCCAAGCTGTCCGGTGTGCCGATGCCGGAATTGACCGCCTGGATCTCGCGCATCAGCGGTCCGGTCGCGTTCTCGCTGCCGCTGCTGGCTTTGCTGTTTCTCCCGGCCGTACGCGTCGCCGACGTAGCCTTGGCCATCATGGCCGGCCTCGCGTTGGTGGCCGGCATCGCCATTTCGGCGGCATTGGCGGGCATCGAGATTGCCGGCGTCATCGGCGGGCTGGCCGCGATCGTCGTGCTGGCCCTCTTCTCCCGCACTCACCGTGGCCTCGGCACTGCCCTGAAGGCGCCCGGTCTCGCGCCGTACGCTGCGCTGATCGCTGCCGTTATTGCCCAGAAACTGGCCGTAGCGCCGCTGCTGGCCTTGGGGTGGTCGCCGGCCCTCTCCACGGGCCGCGTCAGCTTCCAGATCCTCACCTCGCCGGGTGTCGCGCTGCTCGCAGCGACGCTGATCACCTCAGCCAGCGCCATAGATGGACCCCTGCTCCGCCGCGTAGTTGTCCGCGCCTGGCGACCCGTGCTCAGCATCGCCTGCTTCATGCTGGCCGCCCGCTTCACCATCGAGTGCGGCGCCATCGCCGCGCTGGTCAAGGTGCTTACCGGGCTGGGTCTCTGGCCGGCCTTGTTCGCTGTCGTGGCGCTCGGAGCCGTCGGCGGCTTCGCCACCGGCTCGGGCGTCACCGGCAATGCCCTGTTCATGCCGAGTGCCGCTGCGGCCGGTGACAGCATGGGCCACATGGCCATCTTTTCGGCGCTGCAGAACGGTGCCAGCGGCCACGTGGCGATGGCAGCGCTTCCCGTCGCCGCCATCCTGCTCTCAGCCCTGCCCGACCGCAGCCCCGAGGACGACCGCACCGTGATGCGCTTGGGGCTCTGCCTCGCCGCCTCGCATCTGATCGTCCTCGCCCTCAGCGGCGCCGTGTGGATCTGGCTCGGCAGCCGCTGATGCCCGCTACACCTCACCCGCCCAGCGCGCCTTGCGTCTGGACGTACAGCGCATAGACACCTGTCGACGCCGCCATGAACAAGCGGTTGCGCTTCTGGCCGCCGAAACAGACGTTGGCACAGCGCTCCGGCAGGTAAATGTGTCCGATCGGCTTGCCGCTCGGCGCGAACACGCGCACGCCGTCGAGTGCCGGATCGCCCATGCCCCAGCCGCACCACAGGTTGCCATCCATATCGCAACGCATGCCGTCCGGCGTGCCTGGTCCCGCATCGATGACGACGCGGCGGTTGCCGATGCGTCGCCCGCCGTCGAGCACGTCCCAGGCCGAGATCAACCGGTTGGGTGTGGCACGCGATTCGACGATGTAGAGGGTCTCTTCGTCCGGCGAGAAGCACAGTCCGTTCGGTCCGGGCACCTCGTCGGTCAGCATCGTCGCGCGGCCCGTATCGGGCTCCAGCCGCCATACCGCCATCGGCATTTCCGACGTGCCCTTCTCGCCCTCATAGTTGCCCGACAATCCGAACGAGGGATCGGTGAACCAGATCGAACTGTCGGAGCGCACCACCACATCATTGGGTGAGTTGAGCCGTTTGCCGTCATGGCGATCCATCAGCACGGTGATGCTGCCGTCATACTCCGTGCGTGTAAGCCGCCGGCCGTGCTCGCACGTCACGAGCCGGCCCTGCCGGTCGCGCGTGTTGCCATTGGCCCAATTCGACGGCTTGCGAAAGTTCGAGACCGCGCCGGTTTCCTCGTCCCACTTCACGATACGGTTGTTCGGGATATCGCTCCACAGCAGATAGCGGCCATCGCCGAAGTACACCGGCCCCTCGGCCCAGCGGCAGCCGGTGGCGATGCGTTCGATCGCCGACAGCTTGATCCAGTATTTTTCGAAGCTCGGATCGAGGGCCACGATGGCGGGATCAGGATAGCGCGAAGACGGCCGCCAGCCGTCGGGGAAGAGATCTTTCATGGGAAATGGGTCCGGGCGAGGAGGGCTGTCGAGGAAGGCTGCGCGCAGCAAGGTGGGCCGCGCCGCTTAAGCTTCCGCCGTTCCCCCACAAAGTGCAAGGGCAAGCCAGGTCCCCTCACAAGCACCGCCGCGCGCGTGCCGGCGACATCGCTCACGATCATGCAGAACGCCCGGACCTTGGAGCACCGCCGCGCATGTGCAGGCGACATGCCTCGCCCTTGCGCATCCTGCGACACTCGGTGGCCGGCCACACCCACATTCCTCCTGTCACGATTTCAGTTCAGATTTCATCGCCACGACGCACCTCCCCAATGGCGTCATTCCCCCTAGGGTATACAATTTTCAGCAATTTCAATCCGATCAAGCGACAGTAGACAGCTGGTCGATTTTGCCCAACAGTAATCTGGATGACGATAGCAACGCCTACGCAGCATTACAATTTGTCGCGAACGGATTTTGGGTTGGAGGTGTTTCTCGAACGGTTTTTGCGAGCGGTGGAGCCGACAAACCTATTTATTATGGAGCGCCGACTGACGACACTTTTTCAGTCAATGCGGCGTTGTCTCTGATTGTGCGGAATTCAAAGACGATTAGTGCGCCATTTCTGGAGCAACTTACATCAAACGGTTTAGCTATTGCCGGTGGAGATGGCCTTGATCGAATTCAGTGGACTCGGAGGTAGATATCTGCAACTTCGCATCGGCGAAACGCAATTTGGGGAGGGAAATCGGTTCTCGTTGACCGAGCTATCGAATGGCCGCCTCAGTGTGTTGAGTTCGATTGAGAAGGTCACTACGGCAAGCGGCAATGATGTGCTGACACTCTTGGCCTCGTCAGGTGCTTGGTTTGAGAAAATCGTAAGGATCGACGGGGATTCAGGTAAGGATACAGTTGATATTTCAAGTTGGTCCAGGGAGTGGTGGTGTTGGATATTGGCGTATAAATCGGAATAATCTAATTGATCAATCTGTCATTGGCCCTTCAGGTAGTCGCCTATCGGAATTTTGAGGATATTAAGGGAGACGGCGAGAAAGTTTCGGTGGTTTTGCCGGATAGGGCTGGCACCGGACGCCTTCGAGACCCCCTTGCATGATGAACTCGGCGCGAACGTCGACCGCGAATCAGGTTGAAGTTCGATCCGGCTTCCGGAGGACGGCCATCCCCCGGAAGCCGGATCGACGGGACCGTACGCCCCTTGGTGTGAACCACCGTGGATGAGCTTGGTCCGTCGATCCTTCGCGCCCGTCCTGAACAGATGATTGGGAGCAAGTCCCGCATGCAAGGCAAGGTCATGTCCGAACACAGCGCGAGCCCTGACGTTGCTGTGGGAATCGACGTTTGTAAAGCGTGGCTGGATGTCCACATCCACCCGGCCGACACCGTTCTCCGCGTTGCCAACACCAAGAAGGGGCACAAGCAGCTCCTGACGGCATTGAACGATATCCGCAAGCGGATCATCGTCATCGAGGCAACCGGCAAATACCATCATTCCGTGCACCTCGTGTTGCATGCGGCCGGTCGTCCGGTGGCGATCGTCAATCCGCTACGGGCCAGACTGTTCGCCGAGTCGCTGGGACAGTTGGCCAAGACCGACAAGGTCGATGCCCGCATGCTCGCCGTGTTCGGTCGGATGGCCCGTCTCGCCAAGACCCCGCCGCTGGCGGAAAGCCTGGCAAATCTGCGCGAAATCGTGCGCGCCCGCGAGGCTGCGATTGCGGCCAAGGTCGCGCTCGAGAACCAACTATCGACGACGGCTGTCGGCAGCGTCAGAAAGCTGATCACGGCGCAGATCAAGACCGCAGGCCGCGCCGCCGAGGCGCTGCTGGCCGAAGCTGTTCGTGTGGTTGAAAGCGACACCGGCTTCGCACGCCGCTTCGAGATCCTGCTCTCGATGCCAGGCGTCGGAGACGTCACCGCCGTCGGCCTCATCGCCAACATGCCCGAGCTCGGCAGCATCGCTGCCAAGCAGGTCGCCATGCTCGTCGCATACGCCCGCGTGTCCACACTCTCCCAGAATTTGGACAGGCAGCTCGCGGCGCTTAACGCCGCCGGGTGCGAACGCATCTTCAGCGAGAAGGCTTCCGGCAAGAGCGTCCACAACCGGCCGGAAATTGAACGTGCGATCACCTCGCTTCCGACCGGCGGCACCTTAGTCATCGCGGAACGGGACCGCGCGACGCGTTCCATGCTCGACGGCATCGCCATCATGGCGCGCGTCTATCAAATGGGAGCGCTGGTGAAGGTTCTGGACTGGCCATATCTCGATCTGACCACGCCGATCGGCAAGGGCATTCTGGCGCTGCTCTCTGCGCTCGCCGAGGATGAACGCCACCGCATCATCAATCGCGCCGCTGAAGGCCGCCGCATCGCTAAGGCTAAGGGGAAGTCGCTAGCGCGCCGACATACCCTTTCGCCTGATCAACAACAGGAAGCGCTCGCAGCGCTCGTCGCCGGACAGTCGGCCCGCAGCGTCGCCAGCCGCTACCGGGTGCATCATTCCACGATCGGCCGAATTCGGTCACCGGCATGATTGCTATGAGCAGCTTTGCTGCCGCCGAGCTGAACGGGATAACGGAGATTCAGTTGCCCCAATAAGCATTGCCTACAATCAACTTCTTCGTGCTCACGCTGCTTTTGCTCACGTATAACTATTTGCAAAATCTGAACTTAATAACCAGTCCATCATCGGCGCCACGGAGAATTTATGTCGTTGATTTGGCATGCATTTTTCTGTCGTTTCCGAGGTCATAGAGTGAACGTGAGCACTCAGGAACCCTCGTTTGTGAGCACAAATTCTCAGAACTTTGCAGGAACATCGCACACGAATTGCTCACGCCTGACGCTCGTGAGCAGCGCTTTTTCTCGAACGTGAGCAGTCCTCCCTTTGCGACCTTCACCAAGCTTCCCTCTGGCCAATGGCGCGCGCAGATCCGCAAGCATAGCCACAGCATCTCCCGCACGTTCCGGCTCAAGGCCCAGGCCGACAGCTGGGTCCGCGAACAGGAAACGCGCATCGACAAGGGCGAAACTCCCATGGGCGACGTGCCCGCCAGCCGGGAGACCTTCGCCGATCTGGCCGAGGTCGGCCGCGCCTTCGGACGGAGCAAAGAAGCGACCCTGCTCCGCCTCAAGGACAGCCTCGGCAGCACCCGCGTCAACCACATCTCCCGCGACGGCCTCGTGCAGTTCGCCAAAAAGCGCGCCAAGGAAGGCGCCGGTCCCGTCACCATCGGCATCGATATCAGTTTCGTTGGCACCGTCCTCGAACACGCCGCCGCCGTGCATGGCATTGTCGTGCCGACCGAGCAAGTGCGGCTCGCCCGTATCGCTCTCAACCGCCTTGGCTTGGTCTCATTGCCCGCTCCAACGAGCGCGACCGCCGCCCTACCCTGGAGGAACTGGATCAGCTCATCGCCACCGCCGACGGCAATCTGCGCCAGCTCATCCCCCTCGGCCGCCTGATCAAGTTCGCGGTCGCCACCGCCATGCGTGTAAGCGCCGGAGCAATAATCCCTCAGTGAAGCAACCGAGTCGGTCGGTTGCGCCGGAGTAAAACTCCGTCAACTGGAAGCCCTGTGCCGCGTTCGGCCGAGGGCGGGGGATGTTCGACGTGG
>JBJXDZ010000120.1:0-35635 GCA_046154645.1 Hyphomicrobiaceae bacterium | reverse complement strand
CGGTGGTCAATCCGGTGGCTTCGGGTGCCGCGGCCTGTCCGCGCCTCGATTTGCCTCGCGAAGACGACTCCGGTCGGACAGGCGAGACGCAGTATCCGCGAGAAACCGCACCCGGGGATAAGTTTGGCCCACAAAAACAGCGACAAATCCCAACCAGGGTTAATCACTGTGCTGGCCCCATCCCAATCGCCGAACGCCTTTGGTCGCGAGATCGCTTGGTGCGGCACCTGATCCCACCCTTTGCGATCCAACGGCGCCGCTTGCCGCCACACCTGAAGCAGGTATTGTTCCGCAACAGTCATGCAATCGGGAGAGACGCGCCATGAAGGCCGCTGTGCTGTACGAAGTGAACAAGCCGCTGGTCATCGAGAACGTCGACGTCAGGAAACCGGGACCGCGCGAGGTCTTGATCCGCACGGCCTACGCGGGGCTCTGCCATTCCGACCTGCATTTCATCGAGGGGCTGTATCCGCACCCGCTGCCCGTGGTGCTGGGGCATGAGTCTGCCGGCATCGTCGACGAGGTCGGCTCCGAGGTCACCTACGTCAAGAAAGGCGACCACGTCATCACCTGCCTCTCGGTGTTCTGCGGCACCTGCGAGAACTGCACCAGCGGCCGCCCGGTGATCTGCCTCGACACCAGTGTGAAAACGCTGCCCGGTCAGGTGAAACGCCTGTCCATGAAGGGCAGCCACGTCAACACCTTCACCAACTTATCGTCCTACGCCGAGATGATGCTGGTGCACGAGAACGCCATCGCCAAGATCGACAAGGAGTTCCCGCTCGACCGCGCGGCGCTGATCGGTTGCGGCGTCATCACGGGCTTCGGCGCGGCGGTGAACACGGCCAAGGTGGCGCCGGGCGAAACGGTCGCCGTCCTCGGTTGCGGCGGTGTCGGCATGGCCGCCGTCAATGGCGCAGCGGTGGCAGGCGCGGGCCGCATCTTCGCCGTCGACACCAATCCCGCCAAGTTGCAGATGGCCGCCAAGATCGGTGCCACCGACCTGATCAACCCCAACGACTGCGATCCCGTCGAGCGTATCCGGGAGTTGACTGGCGGCAAGCCCTCCGACGGCGTGCACCACGCCATCGAGTGCCTGGGCCTCAAGAAAACCGCCGAGCAGTCCTTCCAGATGCTGCGCCATGGCGGCACCGCGACCATCGTCGGCATGGTCCCTTTCGGCACCAAGATCGAGCTGCACGGCTTTGATTTCCTGCGCGAGAAGCGCATCCAGGGCTCGTCGATGGGCTCCAATCGCTTTCGCACCGACATGCCGCGGCTGATGGAGTTCTACAAGCGCGGCAAGCTGCACCTCGATGATTTCGTCTCCGCCCACATCAAGCTCGAGGACATCAACGAGGGCTTCAAGACCATGAAGGCCGGCAAGGTCATCCGCAGCCTCATCGACTTCGGCGTCGTCAAGGCACGGTGAGGCGGGCGGCACGTTGCGGCGGACAGCACATTGAAGCTGTCGCGTCAGCGACCGAACGCGTCGCCGTCGGCTGCCCTTCAACGGCGAGACCGCCAGCCCCCGACATTTGATCGGGGGGAAGGGCGGCGACCTCGTCCCCTCTCCCCGACGCCCTGCACTCGACGGGGAGAGGGGACACCTATCCGCCGCTCCGCTTCGTCTGGGCCCAACACGCCACACTCGGCCCCGCACACGCCCACCGCCATCACCGAGCGGGCGACAGCGGCGGGAGCTGTTCGGCGCCTCACTTCAGCGGCGAATGCGCGGCCGGCAGCAGCAGCATATTCTCGAGCTCCTCGAGATAGCCACCAGCCTTCTTCAGGAAGTCGCCCCAGGCCGGATCCTTGGCCACCGCGTCGCGCGCCGTCGCCCGCGCATTGAGATCAGGATAGGACCACAGGTGCATGACCTCGTTCGGCTGCCCCGCTTCCGTGTTCCACAGCCCGACGATCTTTGAATACTTCTCGCGCACGGGCAGTGCTTCGACGAAATGCTTGGTCCAGGCCTTCACGGTGCCCGGCTGCGTGCGATAGTAGCGCAGCTCATAGATGTTGCCGGTGCCGGACGGCGCCTTGACCGGCAGCACCGGATTGAGCAGCCGGATGTCCTGGCGCAGCAGGTGCGGGCGGATCAGCGGCAGATACTCCTTCGTCCAGCGCTCGTTCTTGGACAGCTCCTCGCGCAGGCGCGCCCGCTCGTTCAGGTCCTTGTAGCTCCACAGATGGCAGACCCGATTGAGCGGCCCGATCTCGACCGTCCAATAGCCTTCAAGCTTGCCGTAGTTGTCGCCGCGCACGGCACGGCCAACCTCGCCCGAGTTCTTCGCCACCGTCGCGACCGAACCGGCGCGCAGCGTGTAAATTCTCAGTTCGTGAATCATGGGTCATCTCCAGATGTCTGCCTGTTCTTCCCTCAGCCAGCATAGGCGAGGGGTGTGGCGCCGTCACGCCTGTGCCGAGCCCGCGTCCTGGCCAGCAGACCCGCCAAACTGGCAATTGATCTGCGACGGCCCCTCGCATAGGTTCGGCCCAAATCATCACCTGATGCTTTGTGCCGACCGGATCTGCTCCGGCAACCCAATAGGACCACCCATGCGCCCCTCCAAGCGGCAGCCGGACGAGCTGCGCCGCGTCTCCATCGAGCGCGCCGTCTCCATGCACGCCGAAGGCTCGTGCCTGATCAAGTTCGGCAATACGCATGTGCTGTGCACTGCCAGCCTCGAGGAACGCGTGCCGCCCTGGCTCAAGGGCCAAAACCGCGGCTGGGTGACAGCTGAGTATTCCATGCTTCCCCGCGCCACCACCGAGCGCACGCGCCGCGAGGTGACGCAAGGCCACGCCTCTGGCCGCACGCAGGAGATCCAACGCCTGATCGGGCGGGCGCTCCGCGCCGTGGTGGACCTCCAGAAGCTCGGCGAGAAACAGATCACCGTCGATTGCGACGTCATCCAGGCCGATGGTGGCACGCGCACGGCCTCCATCACCGGCGCCTGGGTGGCGCTGCACGATTGCCTCGCCTGGATGAAAACGCGCGACATGCTGAAGGGCGAGGTCCTGCGCGATCAGGTCGCCGCTGTTTCGTGCGGTCTCTACAAGGGCAAAGCCGTGCTGGATCTCGACTATGCCGAGGATTCCAATGCCGATGCCGACGCCAATTTCGTCATGACCGGCACCGGTGGCATCGTCGAGGTGCAGGGAACGGCCGAGACCGTGCCCTTCAGCCAGGAAGGCTTCGACCAGCTCATGGGCCTCGCCAAGAAGGGCATCGGCGAGCTGATCCAGCTGCAGAAGCTGACGGTGACGTGACCCGGCAATGGGGACTCGCCCCCTTGCCACCAGCGTAGGGCAAGTCGTTCCTCGCGTGCGCATCCCCCTCCCCAGCGGGGAGGGGGAAACACAGGGCGATTTCTCGGGCCAAAGTTAGCGCCAATGGGTCTCAACGTTGTCGCAGCCATCGACGCAGGTAGCCGGCGAGCCAGAACCGACCCGGATGCGAAGTCAGGCTCCGAAGGGCCAATTAGCAGCGAGAGCGAGCCCGCCATGCAACCGACCGGCATACTTGAAACGGTGCTGTACGCGACCGACCTCGATGCCATCGAGGCGTTCTATCGCGACGTCCTGGGCATGGAACCGTTTTCCCGCGCGCCCGGCAGACAGGTCTTCTATCGCTGCGGCGAGCAGGTGCTGCTGATCTTCAATCCGGACGCAACCGTGAAGCTGCCGCCGCCGCAGGGCTTGCCGGTGCCGCCCCACGGTGCGCCGGGACCCGGCCACGTCTGCTTCCGCGCCACCGACCGCGAGATCAATGCCTGGCGCGAACGGCTCGAATCCAAGGGCGTCGCCGTCGAGGCCGATTTCATCTGGCCAGCTTCCGGTGGCCGCTCCATCTACTTCCGCGATCCCGCCGGCAACTGCCTCGAATTCGCCGAACCGAAAATCTGGGGCCTCACCTGATGCACGCGACGCATAAGCTGCAGCGTGGCCAACGCCTGGTCGTGGCCAGCCACAACCCCGGCAAGATCCGCGAGATCGGCGATCTCATTCGCCCGTTCGGCTGCGATGCCATCTCTGCCGGTACGCTTGGCGTCTCGGAGCCTGAGGAAACCGAAGCAACCTTCATCGGCAACGCGCGGCTCAAGGCGCTACATTCCGCGCTGGCGACGGGCCTGCCCGCACTTTCCGATGACTCAGGCCTGGAGGTCGAAGCCCTCGACGGCGCCCCCGGCATCTACTCGGCGCGATGGGCGGGGCCGACGAAGGATTTCGCGGCGGCCATGCAGAAGGTGGCCGACGGCTGCACCGCGCGCCAAGCCTGGACGGCGACCGGCCCGCGCGCCAACTTCACCTGCGCGCTGTGCATCGCCTGGCCTGACGGCACAACCCAAGCCTTTGAGGGCAAGGTCTTCGGCCGCCTCGTCTGGCCAGCGCGCGGCACCAAGGGCTTCGGCTACGACCCGATGTTCCTCGCCGACGGCACAACCGAGACCTTTGGCGAGATGGACCCGGACCAGAAGCACGCCATCTCGCACCGGGCCCGGGCCTTCAAGCTGTTTGTCGACGCCTGTTTCGGGTAGAGTGCTGCACAAGCAGGAGACGCCGCGCATGAACATTGCTCTCACGAAGGACCGTGCCGACTGGCTGCAAAGCCTGGTGGATGCTGGCCGCTTTGCCTCGATCGAGGACGCCCTAGAGGCCGCACTCGCAGCGCTCAGCAGCGATTTGGATCATGACGACAACTGGGCGAAGCCCGCGATCGATGAAGCCATTGCGGCGCTGGACAATGGCGCTGGCCGCCCTTGGACGAAGGGTGAGACGTTGAAGACGTTGCACGGACGGCATGCGGGGCTCGTGCGTGGCAAGACTGGTTAAGTCTCCGCAATTCGATGCCGATGTCGAGGCGATCTGGCTGAGTATCGCGGAACGGCATGTCGCAACGGCGGATCGCGTTATCGAACGAATCGAAGCTGTCATTGAACGAGCATCTCACTATCCCTTGATGGGCACTCCGGTTCCACATCTAGCGCCGAACCTGCGGCGGCTGAGGTCGGGTCCATACCTGATTTATTGCCGCTACACGGGCGGCGAGTTGCAGCTGGTAAGAGCCTTGCACGGACGGCGTCAGATCACGCCTGAGCAGTTCCAGTGATGGTTGTGTTGAACCAAAATCAAATGAGCTTGCCTGAACCATTCGGCAGCACCCGAGATCCCGGTTTCGCCGTCTACATCCATTGGCCGTTTTGCGCGCAGAAATGCCCCTATTGCGACTTCAACAGCCATGTCCGCCACCAGGGCTGGGACGAGGCGGCCTTCCTGTCGTCCTATCTGCGCGAGCTGGCAACAGCGCGCGACGGCCTCACGGCACCGCGCCCCGTCGATAGCATCTTCTTCGGCGGCGGCACGCCCTCGCTGATGCAACCCGCCACCGTGGCGGCGCTGATCGATGCCGTCGCCAGCACGTTCGGCTTGCAAGCGGGCTGCGAGATCACGCTTGAGGCTAATCCCGGCAGCGTCGAGGCGGAGCGCTTTCGCGGCTATCGCTCAGCCGGCGTCAATCGCGTCTCGCTCGGCGTGCAATCGCTCGACGACGAGCAGTTGAAACGGCTCGGCCGCATCCATTCGGTTGCCGAGGCGCTGAAAGCCATCGACATCGCCAAGGCAACGTTCGAGCGCGTCTCGTTCGATCTCATTTACGCGCGCCCTGGCATGACAGAGGCCGCGTGGGAGGCCGAGCTTGCCCGCGCGCTGCACCTGCAGGCCGGACATCTCTCGCTCTATCAGCTCACCATCGAGGAGGGCACGCCGTACGCAGCCCTCCATAAGGCGGGCAGGCTCGTGATCCCTGTGCCGGAGCTCGCCGACCGCCTCTACGCGATGACGCAGGACATGACCGAAGCCGCTGGTCTCCCCGCCTACGAGATTTCCAACCACGCGCGGCCGGGCCAGGAAAGCCGGCATAACCTCGTCTACTGGCGCTACGGCGATTATGTCGGGCTCGGGCCGGGCGCGCATGGCCGTGAGACACGCGCTGCAGGTCGCGTCGCCACCAGCAACGAAAAGCACCCTGAGACCTGGGCCGCCCTGGTGCAGCAACAGGGCAGCGGCGCCGTCGACACCGAGACCCTTTCGCGCGAGGCGCAGGCCGATGAGCTGCTGCTGATGGGGCTCCGGCTGCGCGAAGGCATCGATCTCGATCGGCTCGCGGCCATCGGCGGCGTTGCGCCCTCGCCGTCCACCATCGCCCGCCTCACGGCCCTCGGCATGCTCGATACGCCAGCCCCTGGCCGCCTCAGAGCCACCCGCGCCGGCCGCTTCGTCACCAACGAGCTGGTGCTGCAGCTCTCGACAAGCTTCGAGCCGGCCGCCTGAAGACGACCGGCTCGCGCGGCATGGCGGCATCACACACTTACGAGCGAACGGCACCATTGTTGGTGACGGTCTCGGCTTTGCTGGCCGGACGCAGCGCCAGCTCGTAGGCGGCGAGCAACTGCGCGCGTTCGGTTTCCCAGCGCAGCATGGCCCTGGCGCGCTTCTGGCCGACCTCCGCCAAGGCTGCCCGCAAGCTTGCGTCGTCGAGCAGCGTCGTCATGCGGTCAGCCATGCTCGCGGGGCTGTTGTCGGCGGCATAGAGCGAGGCTTCGCCCGCGATCTTGCGCGTCTCGATCAGGTCGAAGCTGACGAACGGGATGCCCATCGTCATGTACTCGAACACCTTGTTCATCGAGATCTTGTCGTTGTAGACGTTCTTCGGATCGGGGATGGCGCCGATGTCGAAGCTTGAGAACGCCTCCAGCAACGGCTGGCCCGACAGGAAGCCGGTGAACGTGATGTAATCGGCAATGCCGCGCTCGGCGGCCATCGCCTTGAGGCGTTCAAGCTCGGTGCCCGAGCCGACGATGGCACATTGCACATCCCGGCGACCGCGCTTGATGACCAGATCCGCCATCGCCTCGACGAGCAGGTCGACACCGTCCTGGGCGCCCATGATGCCGACATAGCCGATGAGATGCTGGCGGCCCTTCTTGAGATCTGGGCTTGGCGCCACGCGCTTGAAGCGGGCGAGATCGGGAATCGAGCGCACGATGAAGACGCGATCGGGATCCATGCCGCCGCGGCGCACGGCGATGTCCTTGAAGGTCTCGTTGGTGGCGATCGAGACGTCGGCGGTGCGGAACGTCCACCGCTCCAAGGTCAACAGCAGCTTGTGGAAGAAGCCGCGCTTGCCGAACTTGGCCTCGAACAGCTCCGGGTTGATGTCGTGGTGGTCGAACACGAAAGGAATGCCCGCGAGCAGCTTGAACAGGCCGGCCAGGATGAAGATCGTATCCGGCGGGTTGCAGGCCTGGATCACATTGAAACCGACCTTGAAGTAGGCCTTCCAGGCCAGCGCCAATTCCCAGGCCAGCGCCCAGCTGTACTCGATGGCGTAGCCGAGGCAGCCGTCGGCCTCGATCGGCATGGGATGGCGGAACACGTGGATGCCGTCGAGCAGCTCGTAGGCGTCCTGGTACTTGCCGCCCTTGGGGCAGACCACCGATACCGTGTAGCCGGCGTCCCGCAGCGTTGTTGCTTCCTGCCACACGCGCCGGTCCACCGGCACCGTCAAGTTCTCGACGACGATCAGAACGCCTGGATTTGCCACCACGTCACTCCCGAGGTGAGCGGACGGTGCGGTTCCCACATGGCCGCACGCTGTCGTCGCTCTCGGGTCAACTTTTGCGGTTAAAGCGTGAATATTCCGTCGGGAAGTTAAGGCAATGATCGCTGAACGCGATGGTTCATTTTGAAACAACTCTGGATCGACGTGGCTCTACTGTATTCGCGCCTTCCTTATTGACTCGTGTTGCACGGGAATTGCAGTATTGGCCCAACGATTAACATTTGCGTAACACCTTCGACTTGTGAGCGTCGTTCCCCATGTCTGTCACACGCATATCCGCTGCCCGTCAGGCGCATATCGATCTGGCCACCGTGCGCGAGACCCTGAGCCTGATCCAGGACGACTTGGCCGTCGACCCCCGGCACCGGGCGCTGTGTGCCGCGATCGACCAGGCGATTGCTGAGGTTGATGCGATCGAGGCGCGGCCGACCCAGGCGCCTTCAGGCCGGCTCGCGATGCAGTTCGCCAGTCGCTTCGAGCCCTGGACGCCCGACGCCTGATCTCCGAGCGGAGCAGGTAACGGCTTGATCCCTCACGATGACACTGCGTCACGAGTTGGTGAGAGGTTCTTGCCTCTAACGGGAAATAGATTATCTCCGTGCCATAGCAAGTGCGATGCGGGATGTGCGTGTTTGGCACCCCGGCATCGTCGACAACCCAAAGGCACGCTTCGCCATGAAAACGATCCTCGCTGCTGGGGCACTGGCCCTGGCCTTGATGCTGGCTGCCGTCAGTGCCGTCAGCGCCAAGACCCCGCCGCCACCGGCCGACGAAGGTATCATGCAGCCGGTCGTGGTCGGTGAATAGCGCCGCCGCGCTCACCGTGACAACACTTGATCGCAAGGGCTGCCGGAGCAATCCGGCGGCCCTTGTCATGTCGGGAACGGGCCGCCTCAGACGTTGGCGCGGGCAACCTTGACCCAGGCCTTGTCCTCGTCGGTCAACACCACGTTGCGCGCCGCCGCGGCCTTGACCACCTCCTGGAACAGCGCCTGCGACCGCTTGAGATCGCCGTGCTTGAGCAGGAACAACCCCCACCGCGTGCGCGCCTCCATACCGACGAAATAGCGGGCCACGGCCTCGTAGGCCTTGGCCGCTTCCGCGGCATTGCCCTGCGCTTCGCGCAGGCGGGCGAAGAGCAGGTGGCCGCGGCCACGGTGGGCATTGGGGTGCGCCGCCTGGAAGCGCTCCAGGGCCGCGTCGGCTGCTGTCAGGTCGCCAAGTTCGATGTGCGCCCGCGCCAGCCCAAGCAACACCTGCTCATCGTCACTGTAGGCGCCGTGCGCCACGCCCCGGTAAAGCTGCAAGGCATCCGCCCACATGCCCTTGCGCTCGCATTCCTCGGCCAAAGCCAGCTTAGCCCCTGCGGAGTCCACCAGCTGCGCCGCTTCCTTGCGCTGCCGGAACTCCCGGTCCGGATCGATGATCGTTCTGATGTCACCAACGGCCCGCCGGGCGCGGCGGCTGTTGGCCCACTCGGGCATCAATTCGATGACCACGTAGGCGATGGAACCCACCACGGGGAGCGTCAACAGGATAAACAGCCAATAGTTGGGCCGCCCCGTCTTCATGGCATGAGCGCCGAGGGCAATGGCGATCAGCAAATGCATGGCACCGATCAATGGCATGGTCGCCTCCCCGCGGCATGCTTTCACCTTGCGCGGACTCTGCCCGCGAAACTGCTGCGCCGCAAGACGATCAGCGTTGAAAGCGTTAGCGATGCCTATACGGCCAGCCAATGCCAAGCTTCAGTTCGAATCATCGGGTAACACAGGAATGGGCAATACCTCGATGCCGTCCTCCAGCAGGGCCTTGACCTCGTCCGGCGAGGCCTCGCCGTGGATGCCGCGCTTCGGCGCGTCCTCGTCGTGGATCCGGCGTGCTTCCTCGGCGAACTTGGGTCCCACGTAGTCCGAGGCCTTCAGCATCTGGTCGCGCAACTCTCGCATCCGGCGCAGCACCTCGCGCTGCTCGGGCGTGACCGCCAAGCTCTGGCCGGCGCCTGCGGCGGCAACCGGTGCCGTGGGCTCGGACGCCGGTGCGGTCTGACTGACGGCCAGTTCGCGGGCCTTCTTGCGCCGCGCCGACTTGGCCTGCTCGCTGGTCACGACATTCGGCGCCATGATCGCCTTTTCGACCTTGGTCGCACCACATGAGGGGCACGTGACCAGCCGGCGCTTGCGCTGCCGGTCATAGTCGTCGCTCGACCGAAACCAGCCCTCGAAGGCGTGACCTTTGTCGCACTGCAGGTTGTAGCGGATCATGGGGTTCCAGATTGGGTTGCAGGTCGCTCAGGCGGCCAGCAGCGTGTCGAGTTCGCCGTCGGCGTCGAGGGCATAGAGGTCGTCACAGCCGCCGACATGACGCTCACCGATCCAGATCTGCGGCACGGTATGCCGGCCACCAGACTTGACGCGCATCTCCTCGCGCAGGGCCGGCTTGGCACCGACGTCGATCTCAGTGAAGGCCGCCCCTTTTTGCTGCAACAGGCGCTTGGCCATGCTGCAGTAGGGGCACAGCGACGTGGTGTAGATGGAGATCGTTGGCATGCGCAGTCTGGCCTCTCTTGCCCCGAGTCCATGCACTCGAGGCCGCGACTGCATGATGTAGTGCGTGGCGAGGCCAGGGAAAAGGGCCAATGCAGCCCCATCCCACAACCCGTCTATCGGTGTTGCTCAGTGCTATACCGTCACCTGTTGCGGATTGGTGACCAGTCCTAGCGCGAGCACATCCACCCGCGCCGCGCCGGCCGTGCGCAAGGCCCGGGTGGCAGCCTCGACGGTGGCGCCAGTTGTAATGACATCATCGATCAGTAGCAGATTGCGGCCCTGGACGTGGCGCTGATGGCCCGCCTGCACCGAAAATGCGCCCCGGACATTCTCCTGGCGCTGCTGCCGGGTCAGGCCCACCTGGGGCCGGGTGGTGCGGGGCTTAGTCAGGACCATGGGATTGGTTGGCACGCCGCTCACGCGGGCGAGTTCCTGGGCCAAGAGCGCCGCCTGGTTGAACTGCCGCCGCATCAGCCGCCAGCGGGTCAATGGCACCGGCACGATCAGATCGGCGTCTTCGAGCAGCTCCCGTCCGGCGTCGGCAAGCCAGCGGCCGAACAGCGCCCGCGCATCGTGCCGGTCGGCATACTTCATGCCATGGATGAGGCGGCGCAGCACGCTGTCGTCATTGAACACGGCGACGGCTCGGGCGCGATCGTAGCGGGGCGGATCGGCGGCGGCGGCGGCCGACAGCAGGGGCCCGCCCGTACCGCCAAACGGCAGCGGCAGGCCGAGGCGGTCGCACAAGGGCGGGCGGATGAACTGGATGCTGCCCCAGCAGCGGGCACACAGCGCATCGTGGGCTTCGAGCCGTGCCTGGCAGGCGACACAGACCGGTGGCACGATGGCGTCGGCGAGCTTGCGCATCCCCGTCGCCAACAGGCGCAAGCCCCTAAGCCGTGACGACGGTGCCGCATCCTGTTCGCCCTGCATATGTCCTCTCATGGCCGCTGGCCGGCTGGAACCGCACGACGTTTGCACCCGTCGCCGCACGGACCAGATTGGGTTATCTCACCTATAGCATGCGCGATGACTGTTGGCCGGCGAACCGTTATGCTGGCAACCGCTGCACCTGCCCCCGACTGCGAGACGCCGATGTTGCCCGTGCCTGGAACCGCTCGTGAGGGACCGCTGCTGGATGTGCGCGGCCTCACCAAGCGTTTCGGCGCCGCAGTTGCCTTGTCGGGTGCCTCGCTGCAGGTGGCGTGGGGCGAGCGGCATGCCCTGGTCGGTGAGAACGGCGCCGGTAAATCGACGCTTATCAAGCTGCTGGCCGGCCACTTCCCGCCCGACGGCGGCAGCATTCATGTCGACGGGCAGCCCTATGCTCCGGCAAGCCCTGCAGCAGCCAGCCGGCAGGGATTGGCCGTAGTGCATCAGGAGTTATCGATCATTGCCGATTTGACGGTGGCAGAGAACATCTACCTCGGCAACATGCCGACGCTGCGCCTCGGGCGGGTCGATCGCCAGCGCCTCACCCGCGACACCCAGGCAGTGCTCGATCGGCTCGGACTTGGGCTGGAGCCGGGCACGCTGGCTGGCGCACTGTCCGTCGCCCAGCAGCAGATGCTCGAGATTGCCCGTGGCGTCGCCCGGCAAGCTCGGCTCCTCATTCTCGACGAGCCGACCTCGTCGCTGGGTCCAAGCGAGGCCACCCGGCTGTGGCGCCTGGTCGACGAGTTGCAGCGACAGGGCACGGCCATCGTGTTTGTCACCCACAAGCTCGACGAGGTCTTGGCCCATTCCGAGCGGGTGACCGTGCTGCGCGATGGCCGCACCGTTGGCAGCGCACCAACCGCCGAGCTCGACGCTGGCCGCTTGGTGAGCCTGATGGTCGGGCGGGACCTGGTGATGCCCGATCGTGACGCACCGACCTCGCCCGGGCCGGCGCTGCTGCAGGTCACGGGCCTGACGCGGGCACCGGCTTTCCGGGAGGTGAGCTTTGCCGCGCGCGCCGGCGAGATCGTTGGCTTCGGCGGGCTCGTCGGAGCCGGCCGGTCCGAGGTCATGCGGGCCATTCTCGGCGTCGACCGCTATGATCAGGGGCAGGTGCAAATCGCCGGCCGCGCCCTGCCGCCGGGCGACCCGCGCGCGGCAATCGCTGCCGGCCTCGGCTTCGTATCGGAGAACCGCAAGTCCGAGGGCATTTTCGCCAACCTCGGCGTGCGCGAGAACATGTGCCTGCCGGGCGCCCTCACCAACGGTCTTGGCGGCCTGCGCCTGACGGCAGAGCGCCGGCTGGCCCAGGACAATGTCGCCAAGTTCGCCATCGCCACCCGCTCGCTCGAGCAGAGCATCGCCACGCTCTCGGGCGGCAATCAACAGAAGGTCATGCTGGCACGCTGGCTGACGCTCGATCCGCAGGTGCTGATCGTCGACGAGCCGACACGCGGCATCGATGTCGGTGCCAAGCAGGAGATTCATGCGCTGCTGCGGCGTCATGCACGCGCCGGACGCGCCGTGATTGTCGTATCGTCTGATATGCCTGAACTCCTGTCGCTGGCCGACCGGATCATCGTCATGCGGGGCGGGCAGATCGTGGGGGAGGTCGACGGTAAGGCGGCGACCGAGAGAGCAGTGGGCGACCTTGCGCTTGGAGCTTGAGAACAACAGCCGGGATGGCCGCCCGTCATCACTGCCCAGCGCCGAGGGCGCGGCGAATGGCGGGCTGCGCGCGCTCACCGATCGCCTGCTCATCTGGCTCATTCTGGCGGCGATCGTTGCTTTGCTGGCATTCGGGCTCGAAAACTTCTGGTCGACGGGCAACCTGGTCAACATCGTACGCCAGGCGGCGATTGTCGGGCTGCTTGCCACCGGCGTCACCGTGGTCCTCATCGCCGGGCATTTCGATCTCTCGGTCGGCGCCACCTTGATGCTGGCGGCGGTCACCTCCCTCCTGATGCAACCCCTCGACGCGGGCTCGACGACGCTCGCCATCGCGGTGCCCCTGCTGGTCGGCCTCACAATCGGGGCGATCAACGGCGGTCTCGTTGGAGGCATCGGCGCCAACTCGATCGTCATCACGGTCGGCATGCAGTTCATGCTGGTGGGTGCCACCTTGCTTCTGGTCGCAGGTCAGCACGTGCGGGTCGATGGCGCAGCCGCGGCCTACATCGCCATCGGCGGCGGATCTGTTGCCGGCGTGCCGATCCCGGTCCTGCTGATGCTGGCCGTCAGCGTGCTGGCCCACATCGTGCTCACACGCACCCTGTTCGGACGCCATCTGGCTGCCATCGGCGGCAATCCAACCGCCGCAGCCTTCGTAGGTATCCCGGTCGGACGCCGTGTTGCGGCGGCCTACATGATCTCGGGCCTGCTGGCCGCGCTGGCGGGCGTCGTGCTTGCCGCGCGTGTGCGCAACCTCGATCCGACATCCGGCGCCGGCTATGAGCTCGCCGCACTGACGGCCGTCGTGCTCGGCGGTACGCGCCTGACCGGTGGCTCGGGCAGCGCCATGAACACGCTGGCCGGCGTGCTGATCCTCGGTGTCGTCGCCAATGCCATGCGCCTGCTGGATCTCTCCTACAGTTTCCAATTGCTGCTGCAGGGGCTCGTCCTGCTGGCCGCCATTGCCATCGAAGCGCGCTTGCGGACGGACCAGCGATGAGACTTCGGGAGAACCGTGTCACGCCATGGCTGCAGTGCAGGTCCTGCTGGCTGGTGTTGCTGCCGTTGCTGCTGGCGTCGGGGCTCGGGTGGGCCTTCTGGCAGCCGGCCAACCTGCAGAGCCTCATCTCGGCGATCGCCATCGAAGGCATCATGTGCGTCGGCATGACCATCGTCATGGTGGCCGGCGGCTTCGATCTCTCCATCGGCTCGGTCATGGCCATGGCCGGCGTCATCGTGGTGTGGGCCGAGGGACTGGGCCTCATGCTGGCGGTGCCCCTGGCGCTCACCGCGGCGGCCATGGTCGGCTTCGCCAATGGACTGCTGGTCGGCGTCCTGCGCATCAATCCTTTCATCGCGACGTTGGCGACCATGATCATCGTGCGGGCCGGCGTGCTGACCGCCACCTCGGCAGAGCCGATCTCGGGCAGCGATCTGGTTCTCATGGAGGCGAGCCGCAGCACTGTCCTTGGCATACCAGTGGTTGGTCTGCTGCTGCTGCTGCTCACCGCACTGTGCCACGCCTTTCTCACCCGCTGGCGCATCGGCCGCGAGATCCACGCGCTCGGTGGCAACGAATCCGCCGCGCGCGCGTCCGGCATTGAGACCGTGCGCCGCAAGATCCTGTGCTACACGCTGTGCGGCCTCTGCGCCGGCATCGCCGGCGTCCTGCTGGCGGGCCGGCTAAATACCGGCTCCCCGGTGATCGGCGAGCAGGCGGCTCTCAACGTCATCACGGCGGTGCTTCTTGGTGGCACCAGCCTCAAGGGCGGCGTCGGTACGGCCTGGGGCTCGCTCGCGGGCCTGCTGAGCGTCGGCATCCTCGAGAATGCGATGCGGATCCTGGATGTGCCCGCCTACTGGCAACGTATCCTGCAGGGCGGATTATTGCTGAGCATTGTAATTGCCGATAGGTTGGCCGCAAAGCGTGCCTGAGGCCATCCGTGCCATCCGGCGCCAAATGTCGAGGGGAGCGTTTGCATGACCATCACCCGTCGTGGTGTTGCCGCTGGTGCGCTGGCCGTGGCCGGAAGCCGGCTGCTGAAACCAGGAGTGGCGCTGGCGCAGCAGAAAGTGGTCATCGGGCTGTCACAACCCAACCTCGGCTGGCCCTACATCGCCGCCTATACGCGGGCGCTGCAGGCAGCCGTTGCCAAGGATCCAAACCTCACCCTGGTGGCGACGAGTGCCGACGGCGATATCGCCAAGCAGTCGCGCGACATGGAGAGTCTGGTGGCGCGCAAGGTCAATGTGCTGCTGGTCTGCTCGCTTGACGGCAACGCCATCTTCCCTTCGATCAAGGCCGCGACCGACGCCAAGATCCCCGTGCTCGCGGTTTCGAACGAGCCGGCCGCCGCCGGATCGGCATTGATCGCGGGCTACTCCGGGCCGGACGATCAGGTGCAGGGCACACTGGCCGCCGAGCTGTTGCATGAGGCGCTCGCCGGCAAAGGCAACATTGTCGTCATCGAGGGCACGGCCGGCCAGAGCACGACGCTGGCGCGCCGCAAAGGCTTCGAGGAGCGGCTCAAGGTGTTGGGCTCGGGCCTCAAGGTGATCGCGCGCCAGTCGGCCAACTGGGATCCGGTCAAGGCCAAGGCGGTGATGGAGGATTTCCTCACCACGCATGGCGACAAGATCAATGGCCTGTTCAGCCAGGACGACAACACGGCCGCCGCCGCCGCCGAGGTGGCCAAGGCAGCGGGCAAGCTCGCCGGCATCAAAATCGTCGGCACTGGTGGCAGCAAGAATGGCATTGCCGCCATCAAGAGCGGCTTGCTGTTCGGCACCGTCGATCAGTCGCCGACCGCCGATGCCGACCAGGGCCTCAAGCTGGCGCTCGAATTGGTGCAGGGCAAGACGCTGGCGCAGAAACGCAACATCATCCCGATGCCCAAGATCACGGCCGCCAATGTCGCTGGCTTCCAGGGCGAATGGTGACGGTGAGCGCCAGCATGGCCGAATCTCACCAACCGGCGCGTGATGCGGCCTACGCGCTCGGCATGAAGATTTATGACAACGACTGGTATCTGCGCTTCGGTCTCGGCTACGACGAGGCGGCGGCGTTGCTGGCCGATTGGGGCGTCACGTTCGTCCTGACGCAAAGCCGCCTGCTGCCGATGCCGGACAGCGCCGTCAAGAGCGTGGTGCCGCCCGAGCTGGCCGAGCGCTATGCCGCCTACGATGATCGCCGCTTTCGCGACGCGCTCGCCCGCCGCGGTATTCGCTATGTGGCAAGCTGCCTGATGATGTTCGATCCCGAGGCACTTGCCGCCGACCCCGCCCTCGAAGCCATCGACGCCACCGGCAAGCGCCAGGAGAAGATCGATTGGTACATCGGCATTCCACCGATCCGGGCGACGCACGTCGCCAACAAGATCGCCCGCATCGAGGCGGCCGTGCGCGCGCTCGAGCCGGACGGGCTGCACCTGGGCTTCATGCGCTGGCCGGGGTTCTGGGAGCTGTGGATGCCGCACCACCGCCAGCAGGACTTTCCCGACTTCAGCTATGATGCGGCGACGCTGGATGCCTTTGTCGCAGCTACCGGCGTGGCGCTGCCAACACGCGCGCCGGCTGCTGCGGCGGCCTGGATCGGCGCCAACGCGCGGCCGCAATGGGTCGACTGGAAATGCCGCGTCGTGGTCGATGTCGTGCGCCAGGTTCGAGATGCCGCGCGGCGCATCAAGCCGGAAGTCCAGATGGTGCTCAACACTTTACCGTTCGGCACCGGGGACTATGACAACGCCGTCGAAACCGTGTTCGGGCAGCGCTTCGAATGGCTGGCCGAGGTCATCGACGTATTCGAGGTCATGACCTACCACCAGATCCTGAAGCGGGGTGCCGACTGGCCGGCAGCGATTGGCGCGCAGATCAAGGCGCGCACGGGGCGCACCACCGTCTGCACGCTGCAGGCAGCCCCCCTTTATCTCGACGGCATGCACGCCGGCGAAGACCGCAGCCGCTCGCTGGACGCCATGGAGCTGGCCAGCGTCAGCGGACAAGTGGCGCAATCAACCGTGGATGGCCAGGTGTTTTTCCTGTGGTCGGATTTCCTGCGCCAGACCCTCGAGCAGAGCGACACCTCACGCGTCGATGTGATCCGCCGGCTGGCCCGCGCGAGGCCCCTGTGACCAGGACGGCGATCGGCATCGATCTGGGCGGCACCAACGTGCGCATCTGCCTGCTCTCTGCTGATGGGCGACGGCTCAGGGACCATTTCGCCGCCGTGCCGCGCGCGGATTCGGCAGCGCACCTGATTGAGCATCTCGCCCAGTTGGTGCGTCAGGTGCAGGGCGACGCGACACCCACCGGCATCGGCCTCGGTGTCGCCGGCGCCTTGGACGCGCAGGACTGTTTGCTCGCCGGCATGACCAATCTCCCGGTGCTGGCGGGCGTGCCCCTCGCCACCGCCTTGGGCGACTTGGCTAGTTTGCCCGTCCTGATCGACAACGATGCGCGCGTCGCCATGCGCGGCGAGGCCCGATTCGGTGGCGCCCGTGCCTGTCGCAACGCCTTGCTGGTGACGCTCGGAACCGGGATCGGCAGCGGCTTGCTACTCGACGGCCAGGTGCGGCAAGGACCCAACCGGCTGGCCGGCGAACTGGGCTTGGCGCTGGAGTCAGATCCGACCGCAGCCGCTGGTTGGATCGCGCTGGAGGATGTCGCATCGCCCGGCGGCCTCAAGCGCACGCGCGGCCTCGATCTCGCCCAGACGATCGGCTTGGCTGCCGCCGGCGATGACGCTGCAGCGCGAGACGTCGATCACGTGTGCACGCGCCTCGCGGTCGCCATCGTCAATGCGCAGGTGCTGCTCGATCTAGAGGCGGTGCTGCTCTCCGGGGGCGCCGCTGTTTCGCTGCTTGCCGGCATTCGCGGCGCCTATGCGCGGCTCTGTCCGCCGGCCTTCCAAGGCAAGCTCGCCATCGAGATGGCGGCGCTCGGCGAATGGGCCGGTGCGGTAGGAGCAGCAGCGTTGTGGTTCGAGGGGCCAGGAAACACGCCATGAAAGTGGTTATCGCTGACAATGCCGAGGATATGAGCCGCAAAGCCTTGGCCCTGATCGAGCGCCTGCTCGCCGGCATTGCCGAGCCCTGCGTGGTGCTGCCGACTGGAAACACGCCGCTCGGGTTGTATGCAGCGGCTGTCCAGGCGGGCCCGCGTGGTGCCCTGGCCCGCGCGCGCTACGTGCAGCTCGACGAGTACCTCGGCATCGCGCCCGATGATCGCCGCTCGCTCGCCCGCTGGGCGGACACGGTGCTGCTGCGCCCGCTCGGCATCGGCCGCGATCGGCTCATCGCGTTTGATCCGGCGGCGCCCGATGCCGAAGCCGAAGCCCTGCGCGTCGAACGAGAGGCTCGCCGTCATGGCCTCGACCTGGCTCTGCTGGGGCTCGGTCCCAATGGGCATCTCGGCTTCAATGAGCCCGGCAGCGCTTTTGATTCCGTCTCGCGGGTGGTCCCGTTGACGCCGGCATCGATCGTGAGCAACGCCGTCTACTGGGGCAGCGAGGCCGATGTGCCGCGTCAGGCCTTCACGCTCGGCCTCGGCACGCTCGCGACAGCCAAAGCCGCCATTCTCCTCGTCACGGGCGCGCACAAGGCCGCCATTCTGCGACGGGTGCTGCTGGATCCGCCCTCGCCCGAGGTGCCGGCGACCTGTCTGCGCCTCTTGACCAATGCCACCGTGGTTGCCGACCGTGCCGCCTTGTCTGCGGTCCCAGCCGACGTGCTGGCCCGCATGGCGGCCTGAGCAGCCGGCGGTGCTCTGTCAACGATGCATGCCACGGGTGCTGAGGCATGGCTTGCCAGCACAGCCGGACTGGACAACATGTCCGGACATGGCTGATGATCCGGCTTCCTGGCCGCACCGAGACTTCGCACGAGGGACCACATGACGCGCACGCACGCAGACTCAACGTCAAAACCGGGCGATCCCGATGTGATCGTCGTCGGCGCCGGAGTTGGCGGCCTCTACGCGCTCTACAAGCTGCGCCGGCAGGGGCTCAACGTGCGCGTCTTCGAGGCCGGCGATAACGTCGGCGGCACCTGGTACTGGAACCGCTATCCCGGCTGCCGCTGCGACGTTGAGAGCATGGAGTACTCCTACTCGTTCTCGAACGATCTGCAGCAGGAGTGGGTCTGGCCGGAGCGCTATGGCACGCAGCCGGAGATCCTGCGTTACGTGAACCACGTCGCCGACCGGTTCGACCTGCGCCGCGACATTACCTTCAAGACGCGCGTCAAATCGGCGACGTTCGAGCCGAAATCGGCCCGCTGGACCATTGTCACCGACACCGGCGAAACGGTGCGCGCGCCCTATTGCATCATGGCCACGGGAAACCTCTCGACGCCGCGAAAACCCAACTATCCCGGCCTCGACGGCTTCAAGGGCCGCTGGTTCCACACGGGCTTGTGGCCGCACGGTGGCGTTGATTTCACCGGCCAGCGCGTCGGCATCATCGGCACCGGCTCGTCGGGTGTGCAATCGATCCCGCACATCGCGGCCCAAGCCAAGCATCTGCACGTTTTCCAGCGCACCGCCAACTTCAGCTTGCCCGCGCGCAATGCGCCGCTCAATCCGGAGAAGGAAGCCAAGCACAAAGCCGAATATCCCGAGCGCCGCCGTGCCGCCTACGACACCCCCTTCGGTATCGCCGGCTATCCACCGCCGACCAAATCGGCGCTGGAAGTTTCCGATGAGGAGCGCCGCCGCATCTATGAAGCCAAGTGGGGCGAGGGCGGCAGCATCAGCTATCTCTATGCCTTCACGGATCTCTTAACCAACAAGGCCGCCAACGATACGGCCTCGGAGTTCGTGCGCGAGAAGATCCGCGCCATCGTCAAGGACCCGAAGACGGCCGAGCTGTTGTGCCCGAACGATCATCCGATCGGCACCAAGCGGCTGATCCTCGATACCAACTACTACGAGACCTACAACCGACCGAATGTGACCCTGGTCGATGTGCGCACCAATCCGATCGCGGAGATCACGCCCTCGGGCCTCAAGACCAGCGCCGCCAGCTATGAGCTCGATACCATTGTGTTCGCCACCGGCTTCGATGCCATGACCGGCGCCATGAAGGAGATCGACATCCGCAACGAGAAGGGTCACTCGATCGCGCAGAAGTGGGCCGACGGACCGCGCACCTATCTCGGCATCATGGCGGCGGGCTTCCCGAACCTGTTCATGATCACCGGACCGCAAAGCCCCGGCGTCAAGAGCCAGATGATCCTCTCCTGCGAGCACCACGTCGACTGGATCGCCGATTGCATCAAGCATCTGGGCGAGCGGCAGCTGCGTCGCATCGAGCCCGAGCAGACCGCCGAAACAGCGTGGGTGCTGCACAACAACGAGGTTGCCGACAGCACGCTCTATCCGCTGGCCAACTCCTGGTACATGGGCTCGAACATTCCAGGCAAGCCGCGCGTGTTCATGCCTTATGTCGGCGGCGTCACTGCCTACAAGAAGAAGTGCGACGAGGTGGTCGCCAACGGCTACACGGGCTTCGCGCTGACAGCGTGACGCGCGGCGCGGGGATCTGCAGACCCTGTCGCCGCGCCCCACTTGTCTTCCCGGCCGGAGCGGCGTCACGACATCGTGACGCTGCGCAGAGCCGGGATCTCGCCGGTCGAGATGGGCAGGGTGGTGATGCAAGAACTCTTCGGGCGAGGTAGCACGCAAGCCTGACGGCTGCGTGTTCCCCGCGACGGCAAGATCCCGGATAGCCGCGCCGAGCTGGCACTGTGCCCATGCACCCACGCCCAGGCGGCGCGACTTCCGGGAAGACAAGCGGAGGGTGGGCGTGCACCGAAACGCCCTTCACGAAGCGGGTTCCAAGACGACACGTGGAGGGTAAGGTCCGCGGGAGCACTGAAACGACTTGCACGGCGCAGGTTCCGAGAGGCCAAGTGAAGGGTGAGGTGCGCGGGTGCACAGAAGCGCCTTTCATGGCTCAGGTTCCAGAAGGACACGTGGCGGGGAAGTGGGAGGCACGGGTGAGGCAGCAGCCCAGGCGAACAACGACCGCGTGTTCCCGCCGTGCGCCCCCCACTTGTCTTCCCGGCCGGAGCGGCGTCACGACATCGTGACGCTGCGCAGAGCCGGGATCTCGCCGGTCGACCCAACACAGCGACTGGCACCACGATTGAAGCTGCAGCCGAGATCGGACTATGCTGCAAGCAACGCGGCGGGAGTGAACGACCATGCAACACGCCATGATCATTGGCGGCTCGCGAGGGCTGGGGCTTGGGTTGGTGCGCGAGCATTTGGGCCGCGGCTGGCGCGTGACGGCAACCGTGCGCGCCGGCTCACCTGAACTCGAGGCGCTCGCGCGGGAGTACAGCGGCCGACTCGTCCTCGATCAGGTGGACATTACCAAGACCGACCAGGTGGCAGCCTTGGCCAAGCGCCTTGCCGGCCAGCAGTTCGACCTGCTGTTCCTCAATGCCGGCATCATGGCCGGTCGCGGCATCGCTCTCGGCGATCTGCCCGACAGCGACATCACCTCGATCTTCATGACCAATGCCATCAGTCCCATTCGTGTCGCCGACGCGCTGGCCGAGCGGGTGGCGCCGGGCGGCATGATCGCCTTCATGTCGTCGATCCTCGGCAGCATCGGCACCAACGAGGATGGCCGCGCCGAGCTCTATCGTGCCAGCAAGGCGGCGCTCAATTCGCTCATTCGCAGTTTCCGCGCCCGCCACGCCCAAGCCGACATCACGGTGCTGGCGCTGCATCCCGGCGTCGTGCGCACGTCAATGGGTGGGCCGACCGCACCGCTCGACATTGAGACCAGCGTGCGCGGCGTGGCCGATGTCATCACCAAGCGGTGGGGCCAAGGTGGACAGGCGTTCGTGGACTACAAGGGCGACATCATCCCGTGGTGATGCCGATACCGCCGCCCGTTAGGCTGGCTTCGTTACCATTTTGGCGTCCTCGATCAGACCCGCCATCGCCTCTACGGCCAGCGGATAACCTTTGACGCCAAAGCCGCACATGATCGCCGTTGCCGTCTGGCTGACATAGGAGTGGTGCCGGAACGCCTCGCGGCGATGCACGTTCGAGATGTGCAGCTCGATCACCGGCCCCTTGAACATGCTCAGCGCATCCAGGATCGCCACCGAGGTGTGAGTATAGCCCGCGGGATTGATGATGATGCCGGCCGCGCTTTTGATGCCAGCATGGATCCAGTCGATGATCTGGCCTTCGTGGTTCGACTGGTGGAACTCGATGGCGAAGCCGAGACCATTGGCGCGGGCCCGGCACATGTCCTCGACTTGCGCCAGGGTGGTCGCGCCATAGATGTGCGGCTCCCGCGTACCCAGCATGTTGAGGTTCGGACCGTTGAGAACAAGGATCGGCTTGGTCATGGGGGCTCACGGGGTTCAGTCGAAGAAACAGCCTTGGGCTGGGGCAGAGACCCATGGTCCTTAAAAGAAACGGGGCCTCAGGCGGTCTTTAGCAAAGCTCAAGCCTCACCGGTGCCTCGTCATTCCCGCGAAGGCGGGAACCCAAGAGCGTAACCGCTGGCATTGCGCAAGCGGTGAGGCACTTGGGTCCCCGCCTGTTCCCTCACGATTGCCTTGCAATCGCTCGGCGCGGGGATGACGATACTTTTGGGAGAGGCATGTGCGCTCACACCTTGCCGTCGCGCACCGCCTTCACGGCTTTCTCCCAGGCCGCCAGCGTACGCGCCACGTCGGCATCCGTGTGGGCGATGGAGACATAGGTCTTGCCTTCGCTCTTCAGGATGCCTTCGGCAAGCATGACCTGGTTGATGCGCTTGGCCATCGCCTGATCGCCTTTGAAATAGCCGCGATAGTCCTGGATCGGCTGGTCGGTGAAGACGGCGTCGAACATCGGCGGCTCGCCGATCACCTGCGCTTGCATGCGGGCGTCCTTGAGGATGCGCGCCAAGCCGTCCTTCAGCGTGCTGCCGGTCTTGAACAGCTTCTCGTAGGCGCCGGGCCGCTTCAGGATCGCCATGGTGGCGAGACCAGCTGCCGACGCGACCGGATTGCCGGAGAGCGTGCCGATCTGCACCAGCGCGCGATCCTCAGGGACAGCCGCTTTATCGAAATGCCGCATGATATCGGCACGACCCGCGATGGCGGCCAGCGCGAAGCCGCCGCCGATGACCTTGCCGAGCGTGCACAGGTCCGGCGTCACGCCATAAAACTGTTGCGCGCCGCCGTAGGACCAACGGAAGCCGGTGACGACCTCGTCGAAAATCAGCACGATGCCGGTCTCGTCGCAGAGCTTGCGCAGGCCTTCGAGGAAGCCCGGCTTCGGGGGAATGAGGCGCTGCAACGGCTCGACGATGATGCAGGCGAGCTCGTCCTTGTGCTGGGAGACGAGGCTCTTGGCGGCATCGAGATCGTTGAATGGGGCAACGATGACTTCATCCCGCACCGATTTTGGAATGCCGGCGGAATCCGGCACCGCCTCGGGGAAATTAGCGAGGCGCTTGGGCGCCAGGCTCATGAGGCCATAGTCGCTCATGCCATGGTAGCCGCCTTCGAACTTCAGGATCTTGTCGCGGTTCTTGAAGGCGCGAGCGACGCGCATGGCATAGAGGTCCGCCTCGCTACCCGAGGAGACGAAGCGCACCTGCTCGGCGCACGGCACGGCAGAGACGATTTCCGCGGCCAACTCGATGCCGAGCGGATTGTTGACGAAGAACGTGGTGCCGTGAACCACCTGCTCGACAACGGCGGCAGTCACCTCGGGGTGCGCATGGCCGACCAGCATCGGGCCTGAACCCAGGAGATAGTCGATGTACTCGTTGCCCGACACGTCCCAGACGTGGCTGCCTTTGCCGCGCGCGATGACGATATCGAGCACGGTGTTGCCGAACGTGCCGGCCGGCAATACGCGGCTCGCGGTCTGAGCCAGGGCGGTTTCGGCGGACGTGCGAACGCGTTGCTGCATGACGACCTCTGGGTTCGCGTGGGTGCATATCTCGCACGGGAGAATTTGCTTGCGGTTCATCGATGGTGGCGGGAATGTTGGGCCATGGCCTGCCACGACGTCAAGCAAGCATCAATCGAAAAACACGTGCACAACCGAGGAATCGCCCATGCCCATCATCAAGGCCGACCGCCTGACCGCCATCACAACGGACCTTCTGGTTGCATCCGGTGCCAGCAAGGACGAAGGTCTGTGCGTCGCCAAGGGCTGCGTGCTGGCAAACCTCACCGGCCACGATAGCCACGGCGTGATCGCCATTCCCACCTACATCGACCGCATCCACAAGGGCCACATCGTACCCGGTGCGCCGTTCAAGATCGTGCAGGAGACGGCAACGACCACGGTCGTGGACGGCAACTGGGGCTTCGGCTTCGCCGTCGCCGAGCGCGCCATGAAGATGACGATCGAGAAGGCGAAGAAATCGAACGTGGCGGCCACCACAATCCTGCGCCAGAGCCACGTCGGCCGCGTCGGCGCTTACCCGATCATGGCCGCCAAGGAAGGCATGATCGCCATCATGACCGCTGATTCCGGCCGCAGCCCCAAGGCCGTGGCCCCGTTCGGCGGCGCCGAGGCCCGCGTCGGCACCAACCCGCTGGCCATTGCCATCCCATCCAACCTCGCCGGTGCCTTCTGCCTGGACATGGCGACGTCGTCGGTCGCGGCCGGCAAAATCAATCTCGCCATCGCCAAGGGCATTCCCATCCCGACCGGCTGGATCGTCGACAAGGACGGCAACCCGACGACGGATCCCAACGACTTCAAGAAAGGCGGCGTGCTGCTGCCGTTGGGCGGTGACGAAGGCCACAAGGGCTACGGCCTCTCGGCCATGATCGAGATTCTCTCCGCCATCCTGCCCGGCCTCGGCTTCGGCGTCGATCCGACGGGCCGCCACAACGACGGCTGCTTCGTCGCCTGCTTCAATGTCGAGGCGTTCCGCCCGCTCGAGACCTTCAAGAAGGAGGTCACCGAGTTCGCACACTACCTGAAGTCCACCAAGCCGCAGAAGGGCGTCAAGGAAGTGCTCTATCCGGGCGAGGTCGAGTGGATGAAGGAGCAAGACCGCCAGAAGAACGGCATCGAGGTCGACGACAAGACTTGGGCCACGTTCGGCGAAATCGCGGCCAAGCACAAACTCAAGATCGCGATCTGAGCCGGCATCCGCACGTGAACGGGCTCAGACCCTTGGGTCTGACCCCAGACTGCGGCCGTGGCGCAGGATCAGCGCAACTCGGCGGCCGTGATCAGCGAGGCGAACGGCACACCGGCAGCCCGGAAGGTCTCGGCCGCACCCTCCTGGCGATCGACGACCGTCAACACCTTGAGCACCTCGGCGCCATCACCGCGAACAGCCTCGACGGCCTTGATCGATGAGCCACCTGTCGTCGTCACATCCTCCAGGATGACGACGCGGCGCCCCTTGAGCGAGACGCCGCGCGGCAACCCTTCGACCAGGCTTTTGGTGCCGTGATCCTTGGCCTGCTTGCGGACGAAGAATGCCGGCAGCGGGCGACCGCGGGCAAAGCTCATGGCCGCCGCCGATGTCGCCAGCGGCACCGCGCCCATCTCCAGACCGCCGACGAACTCCGCCTGGCTATCGACCAGATGATCCGCAATCAGTGCACCGAGGAGAAAAGCGCCCTCGGGATCGAGCATCGTCGGCTTCAGGTTGCAGTAGAAATCCGATGTCCGGCCCGAGGCCAGTGTGAACGTCCGCCCGGTCTCGACGGAACGCGCCTTGATGATGGCGATGAGGCGGTCGCGGCAGGCCGCAGGTATGCCAGTGATCGGGCTGGTCGCGCGCATGGGGCTCACACCTTTCGGCTGCGTGGGAGGTCAACCGTGGCTTCGCCCGGTTGCATAGGGCCAGTCAAGGGGCCGGCCGCGCTTTTCCCAAGGTCAGCCGTCGCTTGAAAGGCGGGCGCGAGCGGTTCATCATGCAGCAAGGCGTGCCATTTGGCGCGACGAAGGCCGACCAGCGAGCTGAGCATGGCATCCCATCCCGCGACAAAACCACGTGCGCTGCGCAAGCCTGCAACCGGCGCCCCCCTAACATTCAGCGCCACCGAGGCGCGGGCCGTGGCCACGGGCGTGGCAGCACGGCAGCTGTTCCGGCAAGGCGCCTTCACGGGCCCGACCAGCGGTTTCGCGCCAGGCTTCGTACAGGGCAATCTGGCGGTGCTGCCCAGGGACATGGCCGCCGACTTCCTGCGTTTCTGCCAGTTGAATCCACGCCCCTGCCCGCTCATCGGCATGTCGCCAAAACCCGGCGATCCCACGATCCCGGAGCTTGGTGCCGATCTCGATATTCGTACCGATATCCCCAAGTATCGGGTGTGGCGGCGGGGCGAGCTGGTCGATGAGCCCAGCGATATCAGATCCGTCTGGCGGGAGGATCTGGTGGCCTTCGTGCTCGGCTGCTCGTTCTCGTTCGAGGAGGCCCTGCTCGAGAACGATATCGAACTCCGCCATCAAACCTGCGGCTGCAATGTGCCGATGTACCGCACCAACATCGCCTGTGCGCCGTCGGGGCCGTTCCAGGGGCCGATGGTCGTCTCCATGCGACCGATGAAGCCGGCCGCGGCCGTTCGCGCGGTGCAGATCACGTCGCGGTTTCCCTCGGTGCACGGTGCGCCGGTGCACATCGGCCTGCCGCATTTGATCGGCATAGCCGACATCGCGCGAACCGACTATGGCGATGCCGTCGAGGTGCGGGACGACGAGTTGCCGGTGTTCTGGGCCTGTGGGGTGACGCCGCAAGCCGTCATCGCCACCATCAAGCCGGACTTCTGCATCACGCACGCACCGGGATCGATGTTGATCTCCGACCTGAAGAATGCGCAGCTGTCCGTGCTGTGACGTCCACGAGGAGCCCCCATGCAGCCTGGCCGCGTCGATCCGAAGACCTTCAAGCAGCATCTCGAGTATTTCCCGATCAATCTCGATGATGGCTTTACCACGGCACCGGGCCAGCAGGGCCTGTCGGTGCGCGTCCTCACCGGCACGTTGGACGAGGACGGCAAGCGCGGGTCGATCACGCGGCTGGTCAAGTTTGCGCCGGGAACCAAGCTCGATCGTGTCATCACGCGCGACTGCTACCAGGAGGTGGTCATTCTGCGCGGCACGCTGCTGGCGGCAACCCCGGACGATCCCACCACCTTCAAAGCCTTTCCGGCACCGAGCTTTGCCACCCGCCCGCCGAACGTGGCACATGGCCCCTATATGGCCGGACCCGAAGGCTGCGTCCTGATCGAGAGCAAGTACTACATGCCCTGAGGCAGCGAGTGCTTGCGCCGACGCCAACGACTGAGCCCGAGTGCGGCTCGCAGATTGCGTGGCCGGTAGACAATCATGCCGATGGTGTTGCCGCAGCGCAGCCGCACGCGCTGGCCATAGCGATCGGTGGCGCTGGCATGGATGCTCTCGTTGACCGGCTCCTCGCCCGCTGCCAGCAGGTTCGATCGCCAGCTGCCGACGATGGCGCGCCGCCACGGCGACAGGCCCCGCTTGTTCTGCTTGATCAGCCGGACATAAGGCAACACGCCGCTGACGCGAAAGACACCGTCTGATGTGGGCGATACCTGCTCGGCCAGCGCATCGGGCACTGAGCCTTGGGCAAGGGCTGCGTGATCGAAGGCGATGCCGGTCGCAGCGGTAGCACGCTCGGCCATCCAGCGCAGCGAGATGTCGGAGAGCCCGGTATCGGGATAGCCGCCGCCGACATTGGCGTGGCAGCCGGGGAACCAGACCTGCTCGATGATCTGGCCGTTTGGGAGCGCCGCTCCCCGCTTGCGTGTCCACAGTGTCGGACTGAAGGGCCCGCGCGGCTCGTCGATGGCCAGCGCGTGCAGGCCGACATCGACCAGCGAAGAGAGCGTCGTGTCGTGGAACGTCAATTCGCGCGCGTCGATGATCTTGGGCGCCAGCGGAATGCCGAGATTGCCGACCGTATCCCACACGCCGATGCAGCGGATGCGGGCCGGGTAGGTGCCAAGCTCGCGCATCGCCAGCACCTTGGCCTCGCCGCCGTTGGTTCTGGCGCCCTGATAGGCCGCCCAGGCGTTGGCGATATGGGCCGCATGCTCGGCGCGCAGGATGCCGCAGTGGGTGATCAGACCGCCGAGGCTGCGGGCCTGGAAGGCGCCGCGGGAGAAGCCGAAGATGTGGATCTCGTCGCCGGCAGCATAGTTCTCAACCAGGAACTTGTAGCCGTCCTGGATGCGCTCGGCGACGCCAATGCCGGCGGCGCCTTTGGCGAAGATCCAACGGCTCATCGGCTGTTCGGTGGCGATGCCGACCACATATTTCGCGATCTGCTGTACGCCGCTCGCGTCCTGCGGCAGCGCGGCGCGATAGAGCTTGACGACGTTGGTCACCGGATTGCCGTCGTCGGGCCGGTTCCAGGTGCCGTCGAAGAACACAAGCAGGCGCTTCATGAACCCTTCCGTCGTTCGCTGCCGTGGCATAGCAGGGTGTGATGACACAATTCCATCACCCTTGCCGGCCCTGTTTCCAGCGGTCGACCAGGGTGCCGAGAATGCCGCGCGGCATGTAGATGATGAACAGGATCAGCAATAGGCCGTAAATGAGGCTGTCGAGTGCCAGCGCGCCGGAGCCGAAGATGCTTTTCAGCGTCGGCGAGCCCTGCACGATGGTGCGCAGGCCTTCGGTCAGCACCTGCGTGAAGACGGCGCCGAAGGTCGGACCGAACAGTGTCCACATGCCGCCGGCAATGACCGCAAACACCATGTTGAGCGACACCGACAGGCCGGCAATGGTGTCGGGGCCGATGTACATCTGGTACTGGCCGAAGATGGCGCCGCCCAAGGCGGACAATGCTGACGACAGCGCGGTGATCTTTAGTTTTTCGCGCGTCACATCGATGCCCACCGACGACGCGGCATCCTCATCCTGGCTCGCCGCATCCAGTGCGAAGCGGTCCATGCTGCGGTCGACGCGGGTCCAGATGTAGAGCCCGAACAGCCACAGCACCAGGGCGATGAAGTAGGCGATCAGGCGGTCGGATTCGAATTGGATCGCGAACAGCGAAATGCCGTCGCCGGCGCGCTTGGGCTGCGTGCCAAGCGAGCCACCAGTCCAGTCGCGCAGGCCGACGATGCACAGCCGCACGAACTCCGTGAAGGCGAGGGTGAGGAGTGCGAAGTAATGCCCCGTGATCTTGCGCGTGAAGCAGGGATAGCCCACCAGCATGCCGGCGATGGTGGCCATCAGAATGCCGATGGGGATGCCGATCCACGGCGTGATGCCGGCGAAGTTCCACAGCAGCACGGTGGTGTAGGCACCGATGCCCGTGAAAGCGGAATGGCCGAAGGAGGTGAGCCCAAAGCGGCCCATCAGCGACCACGACGTATACATGAAGGCCCAGAGCAGGATCTGGATCAGCAAATGCAGGTAGTAGTTGGCGCCCGAAGGAAACACGGCGCGGATGACGAACGGCAACGCCACCATGGCGATGAGACCGGCAACGTAGGCAGGGCGGATGGCCATGCTCATGACTTGCCCCCGAACAGGCCCTGCGGCTTGATGAAGATGACGATCATGAAGAACAGAAAGGCCACCGCGTAGCCCCATTCGGTGTGCAGGCAGCTGGAGCCGACAGCGATGAACTGGGCGATGATGAAGGAGGCGACGAAGCCGCCGATCATGTTGCCCAGGCCGCCAAGCACCGTGATCATGAAGATCAGCGGTCCGAATTGCAGGCCGATCTGGGGAAAGATGTCGTACTGCAGCGCCATCAAGGATGCCGCGAGACCGGCCAAGCCACCACCGATCGCCGACGTCACCAGATAGACGCGCTTCTGATCGACGCCCATCAGCGGCATGATCTGGCGGTCCTGGGCAATAGCGCGCACGGCGGTGCCGATGAAGGTGCGGGTCAGGAACAGCCACAACACCAGCATGCCGACGATGGCGACGACGAAGGTCAGGATGCGTGCCCACGAGAAGCTCATATCGGCAACCCGGGCGGAGCCGAGCGCGATGCCGGCGTTCTTGAAGTCAACGCCGAAAGCCATGGTGGCCGCGGCCTGCAACACGAACAGCACGCCGCCGGTGACCAGCAGCTGGTTGATCGGTGCCTGATCAAGCACGGGACTGATGATGATGTAGTGGAGAAGCGCACCGGCCGCCGCGATGCCGACGATGGCAAGCGCGGCCGCGACGGGATAGGGAATGCCGTAGATCTTATGGGCATAGAACACGGCGTACATGCCGATCATCACCAGCTCGGCGTAGCAGATCCACACCACGTCGATGACGCCAAAGATCAGATTGAGGCCGAGCGCCAGCAGCGCCAGCAATCCCGCCAGCAGCACACCATTGAGCAGCGCCTCGACAAAGAAGATGTCGAGCGAGCAGTCGAGCTTGATGAATAGGCCGATCATTCTACGTGTCCCCTGCCGCGTTCATTACGGCATCCCCGTCTTTGCCGTCCCGTGCCGTTTTCTAATTATCAGTTCACAGTGGCGAATTGTGCTCTCTCCGCCGCGGTTTCGAACGTGTCCCGACATGGCTGGCCGCTTGCTAAGTCATGATGGAAAATGAATTCCCCTCCCCCTGGTGGGGAGGGGTTAGGGGTGGGGGGAGCGAGCTTGACGTAACCCTCTGGGACTGCGCTTTGCATCTTCACCCCACCCCTAACCCCTCCCCTGATGGGAGGGGGACTTGGTCATGATCTCAGTCCTCGACGTGTGTTATGACGCAAAGTCGATCGAGGCAGGCGCACCATCGCAGCGTTTCCAGCACAACCCCATCACTCACAACCCCATGTACGCCTTGCGGATGTCGTCGCTGGCGAGCAACTCGGCGGCCGAGCCTTGTTTCTCGATGCGGCCAACCTCGATCAGGTAGGCGCGATCGGCGACTTTCAGCACCTGCGCCACGTTCTGCTCGACGATCAGCACCGTGTAGCCCTCGGCGCGGATGCGGCGGACCAGCTCGAACACCTGCTCCACGATAACAGGTGCGAGCCCCATTGACGGCTCATCCAGCAGTACCAGCTTCGGACCCGACATCAGCGCGCGGCCGATGGCACACATCTGCTGCTCGCCGCCCGACATGGTGCCAGCCATCTGCGTGCGGCGCTCTTTGAGGCGCGGAAAGAGGCCATAAACATAGTCCAGGCGCTCGCCAAATTTGGCGCGGGCGGCCGGAATGTAGGCGCCCATCTTGAGGTTGTCCTCGACGGTCAGGCGCGGGAACAGCCGCCGGCTTTCCGGCACATGCGCGATGCCCGTCTCAAGGATCTTGTGCGGCGGCGTTGTCCGCAGGTCCTGGCCCTCCATGGCCATGGAGCCGGACGTCGCGGCAATGAGCCCCGAGATGACGCGCAGCAGCGTCGTCTTGCCCGCCCCGTTGGCACCGATCACGGCCACGGCCTCGCCGGCCTTCACCGACATGGTGACATCGAACAGCGCCTGGAAACCACCGTAGCCGGCGCTGACTTTACTGAGCTCGAGCATCAGGTGATCCTCACGCCACGGCTTCGGAGCCGAGGTAGACCTCGACCACGCGCTTGTCGACCTGGGCGTCTTTCGGGCGGCCGTCGAAGATTTTCTCGCCGTGATCGAGCACCACGACGCGGTCAACGATGCGCATCAGCACGCCCATGATGTGCTCCACCCAGACGATGGTGATACCCTTCTCGCGGCGGATGCGCTCGAGCATGTCGGCGGCCTGGTCCATTTCGCTGTGATCGAGCCCGTTGAGGCTTTCGTCCGCCAGCAACAGACGCGGCCCGGTGGCGAGCGCGCGCGCCAGCTCCAGCTTCTTCAGGGCGGCGGCGCCGAGGCCATCGGTGGTGGTGCGGGCGTCCGTCGGCAAGCCGACCAGGGCCAGCGCCTCTTCCGCCTTTTTCCAGCATTCCGCGCGGGAAAGCTTGGCATCAGCACCGAAGTGCGCCGACAGCGCCACGTTCTCGAGAATGGTCAGGTTGCGAAAGGGCCGCGGGATCTGGAACGTGCGCCCGACGCCCAGGTGGCAGATGCGGTTGGCCGGCAGGCCGCCGATCTCCTTGCCCTCGAGCTTCACGGAACCTTTGGTCGGCGTATAGAGGCCGGCCACGCAATTGAAGGTGGTGCTCTTGCCCGATCCGTTCGGGCCGATCAGCCCGAGAATCTCGCCTTCCTGGACCTCGAACGAGACATTCGACACGGCCGTGAAGCCGCCGAACATCTTAGTCAGGCCCGTCACGCTCAACATCGTCATATGGCCACTTTTCCCCGGCCTTCCCCGTCGCGCTGCCTTCTACAGGACAGTCTCGATCAGCTCGATATCTTTTTTCAGGAGTTCGTTGACCAACGTGCTGAGCGAGACGCCACGGGCTGCGGCTTTCGCTTGCAGGTAACAGAGAACTTCAGGTTCCGAATGTACGAGCGGCACGAGATCGGCGCCAGCGCGGTAGAACTTGCCGCGCGTGGCATTCGAGAAGTTAAATTCAGCCTTCACGAGTGCAGCCTATTCATTGCAAGACTGGTTACCACAAGATACCAAGATTGCCACAATTCTCTCCCCTCCCCAGCGGGGAGGGGGTGGGGTGGGGAGAACGTCTGGGCGTTATCCTCACCGACGACGCTTGGCCTCGACACCCCACCCCTGGCCCCTCCCCTGAGGGGAGGGGGAAAGTGTCGTGAGTAAGCATCAAGTCACTGATTTAGACAGCAGTCGTCAGGGCGCGAACGTGTGCCCCTTCGGCAGCGGCATGGCAGGCGGTGCCGTAGCCACCTCCTTCGGAAACACGACCTTAGTGTCGCCGCCGACATACTGCATGACGACCGGGAAGGCGCGCTCGTTCTGCCCGCGCATCGGATGGCCTGGCGGATAGAACTTGACGCCGTAGCCCTGCAGCGTGCCGGCGACCGGAATGTCGGTCTCCATGGCGGCCTTCTGGAGAGCATCGGCGCTGATGCCGCCATGCTTCTTGATGGCGCGCGGCAGCACGTCGGTCAGGAAGATGTGCGTGTTGTTGAAACCCATGGAGAGATGCGCGGTGACTACGTTGGCCTTGGTCTCGGCCTTGTAGCGCTTGACCATTTCGTCGACGAGCTTCGGGCCGTCCTTGACCTTCAGCGTCTTGACGTCGAGCAGCGTCGAGGCCACCGAGTCGATATTGAAGATCAGGTCCACATCCTTGCCGAAGGTCTCGGCCAGCTTGTCGTACTGGCCATAACCGGCGCCATGGCCGATGAGTGCCGCGAACTTCAAGCCCTGTTCCTTCGATTGCCGCAGGAACAGCGTAATGTCCGGGTTGTAGCCGGTGTGCAGGATCACGTCAGGCCGTGCGCGCCGCAGCTTGGTGACCAGCGCCGACAGATCGGTCGAGGTGGCGGCGTAGCCTTCCTTGTGCGCGATCTGGATGCCGTGCTTCTTGCACTGGCTTTCGTTGGTCAGCGCCACGCCGACGCCATAGGGGCCGTCCTCGTGGATGATCGCAACCTTGAGATCTTTCGGCTCCTTGCCGAACTTCTCCTTGGAGTAGGCGTTCAGCATGTCGCACGAGGCCTCGCCGAACTGGTCGGAGTGGACATGGCTGCGGAACACGTACTGCAGGTTCTTGTCGCGGAACACGGCCGATGAGATGCACACCGTCGCCCACCAGAACTTCTTTGCGGCGTCGACCTTGGCCGACAGCGGCACGCAGTGCGCCGAGGAATACACGCCCATCAGCATGTCGACCTTGGCTTCGTTGAGAAGGCGTTCGGCTTCGTTGATGGCAACGTCGGTCTTGGATTGGGCGTCGGCGAAGATCGGCACGATCTTGTAACCTTCGACGCCGCCGGCCTCGTTGATCATCTCGATGGCGTACTTGGAGCCGAGTTGGGCTGCGACCGAGCCGCCACCCGCGAACGGGCCGGTTTGGTCGAAGATAAGCCCGATCTTGAGCTCCTTTGCCGGCGCCTGGGCGGTTGCGCCCGTCGCGCCAAGTGCCAAGCCCGCCACGGCAATCGCCGCCGCGAGCGTACGTGTCAGAAAGGTCATGCGTCCTCCACCTGGGGTTTGCGGCCGGCTTGTGTGCCGGTCATTGGTGCTTGGGCGCTAACTGTCCGCAGGGGCGCCCCATTGTCAATCGCAGCGTCGATGGCCCGTCGACAGGCGCCGGCCAACCCAGGCCCTGGCAGAGATGATTGTCGGGGGTTGCCCAACCGAAGGGGCCGCGTGCCCGACGCCAGGTAAACGGCACGGCAACAGGTGAGATGGCGCTTCACCATGCGACGGGTGACCGGTTCCCGCACATGCGAGGCTGAACCGTCTGGCCTTGTAGACCGATTTAGGCTGCCCAACCGTCGCCCGCACACACGCGGGAGCGGATTGAAACGGCCCAACGTCCTCGGTCCGATGGTTACAACTGCACGGCATTGAGAACGACCAACTGGGACAGGATTGCCCCGGCTGCTACCCGCGATGTGAGTTGTGGCCGCATGAGTTTCCCGCCGCGGAAATTCGCGACCTCAACAGTCTCTCCAACGGCCTTCGCGCGGTAGGTCCTGCGACGAGCAAGGCGGTCGAGGGATACTTCGGCGAACGCCTTTTGCCAGCCATCGAGCCGACCACCATCGCGAGCCCGGCGATAATAGTGCTCCGTCGCGTGTCCATCGGACTCGAGGAAGGCAAAGCCTGCAAGTTCGAACGGCTTGGCTGGATTCTGCTCCCGCTCTTCGAGGTCCTTCGTCACCAAAGCGCGCAACTCGCCGTCGGAGAGGCGCGGCTGCACCGTGACAGCTGAGATGAGCGAAGCTGCAAATGCGACGAGGACTGGCAGGATCCGCCTATGTACACGCGGGTGTTGTGCCATCCATCACGCCATGGGCCCAATCGCAAACGCGCGAGCCTGAATTGAGCCTGCCGCACGAACACGACGTGTGCCCAATCTGCGACACCTGGCCCGAATCTCGGGTCGGATGTTGCGGACCGGAAAAAGCCCGTTAACCTATCGTCCGCGGACTCACCTCATTGCGGGCCTATGCGGCCCAAGTCCGTAGGGGCGGGGACTTCATCTCATTCACAGTGTCATCTCGATGACGACTGCCCTTGTTATGCGCGGCTGAAGCGGAGCTTTTTTCGCACCAGCCAGGGTGGTTGATCGGACCGTTGCGGTCCACATTGAGGGTGAACACCATGACGACTTATGTCATTCGCGCCGCGGCCGCTGGAGTCGCCGAGTGGGTTCCCGGAACCATCGCTGGCAACGTCATCGAGGCCACCCCCACGCGCTTCGTGTTCTGGAACCCGGACGGCACCACCACGGTCTGCGTGGGCAGCGGCTTCCTTTACGGCGACTTTTCGCTTCCCATCGCGGGCACGGTCGACAGCCTGCAGCATGTGGCATCGGACAACATCACGGTGCTGGCCGACATCACCGGCCTCACGGCGGCGAATAACGATCTCGGCGTCATGAGCGGCCTCTCGGGCCCGGCCCTCATCGCCTATCTCTTTTCGGGCGATGACATCATCGACGGCCAGAACGATCCCGACTCGCACCTACTGAGCGGCGAAGCCGGCAACGACACCATCACCGGCAGCATCGACGGCGACACGATTTCGGGCGGGGAGGGGAATGACACCATCAATGCGGGTGCGGGTGCTGACGTTGTTGATGCTGGCGATGGCCATGACGTCGCCTACGGCGGTCTCGGCGGGGATCAGATCCAGGGTGGGTTGGGGAACGACAATCTTCAGGGCGAGGGTGGCAATGACACGCTCGACGGCGGTGCAGATAATGACGGCCTCATTGGCGGGGACGGCGACGATACGCTGCTCGGCGGCGACGGAAGTGACGGAATCTTTGATGATAGCGGCTCCACATCTTTGATCGATGCCGGCGACGGCAACGATTGGGTGAATGTTCGCACGACAATGGCGACAGTCA
>JBJXDZ010000119.1:0-11766 GCA_046154645.1 Hyphomicrobiaceae bacterium | reverse complement strand
TACTCGAACAGGATGCGCCTGCCCTGCGCGGCCAGTCGGCCGACCTTGCGGCGCTGTCGTCCGTCGAGGAAGACATTGAGGAGTGTGGCTGGCCGGTGCTTCACGTCATCCGGCCTTTCTTGCGGGTGCGAGTTCCGGCCAGAACCTCGTCGAGCGGCTTGCCGCTCAATGACTGCGCATCCTCGGCGGCCAGTCCGTCGAAGTCGCCGAGGCAGTCGAGGACGAGGGCCAGTTTGAGGAGGGAGTCGAAAGCGACGAGACCCGTCGTCTCGAAGCGTTTCAGGGAGCCGAGAGCCACGCCGGATCGCTTGGCGAGGCCGGCTTGTGTTAGGTTGAGTGCAAGCCTGCGCCGCTTGAAGCGGTCGCGAACCTCCTCCAGGACATCGTTTGGTGACTTGAGTGATACAGCCAATATGTTATCCCTTTCAGTGCCATATAGCACAATTTAGATAATATCTTAGCCCGTTTATGAATGCAAGCCCAACAACGTCTTCAGATGCCCGCCGGGCGGTTGCGAGTTCACGGGCATCCTCGTCCGCGCCTACGCCAACCTCGCTCGCCCTGATGCACAACTGGCCAAGTCCACACTTGGGGACTTGCGCAACTACTGCCAGCAATGGCTCTGCCGCTCAGGACGCAACTGCCGTGTCCGCCCCGTATTCGGGATAAGCTATTCCGACCTGCTGTTACCCCTCACCCGTCGGCCATCTTCGACCATATCAACCTCAGCGATAGCGATCCCCTCGCCTTTGAGTGCCGTCATAACGATGTGGCGGACGCTTGTCTGCTTGTGAGCGGCGCGGATCTTCAGTTCGGTCCACACGTAGTCGGGCAGCTCCAGATTGACGGTTTTCATGCGGCTGCGAGGGGTCGCGCCGGTGGCGGCCGCCTCGATCTCGGCCGACTTCTGCACTATCGGGAGCGGCGCTTGCACGGGAGCCTCCTCCCCTGCCCTGCTCTGGTTGGTGACAGTCTTGACCATGGAGCCGACGCCCTTCTCCTCGGCCAGACGCTCAAGCTTGTCGTCGTCGATGTCGCTCGTTACGGGTAGGAACGGTGCGCGTTGTGGTTTCATGATCAGCCTGCTTTCCGGATTGCTTTGTTGGTGTCGGCCACGATGGCGTGGATTTCAGCGAGGAGATTCTCGACCTCCAGGCCCGCCCCCTTCCCTGGTTCGGTCACCGTCGGCGGCCGTCCATTGAGGAACATCTCGCGGTAGGCCGAACGCTCGACGAGCGCCGTACGGAAAAGTGGCAATCCTAGCCGTGCCAGCTCGGCATAAGCGAAGTCGGTCACGCGGGAGCGGAGCGGAAAGACCTTGGTTAGGAGCAAGCGGTACGGAATGGCGCGGCCGGTCGTCTCGCTGACGTCGCGAATATCGTTCACGACCACGAGTGCCTCGCGCAGATCCGGCTCCGATGCCTGCGCCGGGATCACGACAAAGTCCGAGCGCGCCAGCACCTTGAACAGCGTGACCTCCCTGCTCCCTGGCAAGTCGATGCAGATGTGGTCGAATTCACCAGAGGATTCGCGGAAAAACGCACCGAACTTGTTCGGCTCGGTGGCGGCGACGGTCAGTCCCTTGATAGGTGCCTTGCGCGACCATCGATCCAGGGTGTGGTTCGGGTCGAGATCAATCAGCAGGACGCGGTCGCCGGCCAAGGCGAGCGCGGAAGCTATGGCGGCACAGGTCGTGGACTTGCCGACGCCGCCTTTCGAAGATGCAAATGAGAGAATCATGCAATGCCCCAAATAGTTATTTGAATAAATATTGATTTGAGCGAATGCCCAATGGAATAAATACAGGTTAGAGTATTCGTTCATTTGTCCAAGTGTGAAATTGCGCATCCGCGCAACTGCGCAATTCATCAAATCCACAACGACACAACGCGTCATTTGCGCAAATGCCCAAATGCAAAGAATGGGCTTGTCGGGATGGGTAATTGGGCAAACCCACAATTGCCCAATTACCCACTTAATGACTTGAGTGAAGAGGAGGGGTGGTATTCGCCCTGGTTTTCGGAGCCTGCCCGTCGCAGGGCCGACAAAGCCGACCCAAGGCGCCGGTCAAGGCCGGCCCGCCTTCGGGCCGCTCGTCTTGGCCTTGATCCGGAGCCGATGCGGTCGGCTAGGCCCGAAGGCGACGGGAGGCCCGATTGCCGTGGCGTGCGGCCATCTGGTTTTTGGTGGGACCTTGAGCAAGCCTGCTCTGATCGTACTCGATAGGTGAGGTGAGGGGGCTGCGTTTTCACTTTACCTTTCACCGTGAACTCGGCCGGCCGGACTTGGTAGCGTGCAAAATTCCCTTCGTGCAGCGCCATCAATTCAGTCTGGGCCATTTCACGGAATGGTGCCTGATTGGCGGCATCAAGGTGGGCTGCGGTCCAGGTCGCGACGTGCGAGCTTTTGCCATCGTAGCCGTCCTGTCAGTCAATCTGTCACTCATCGTTATATGAGCGCCATTCTGGCAGTTACTTGTCACTCAATCAGGGATGACTGACAGTTTGGCGGTCAAAAGCAGAAGACAGGTCCAGGCACTCATCGTGCCGTTGCGCCCACATGATGAAGCCCACAAGTGTGGGTTTGCCCATTTGCTCACTTGCACGGAAAAGTGGGGGTACCCATGGCGGGATCATTACTTGGAGCCAGGGTGTAGGCCCGCCTGATCATCTTGGCTGATCGGCACCGATGCGGTCGGCTCGGCGATGAGGACGGCATCGACGAGCATGGCGCACTCGGTGAAGTGAGAGGGAGCATATGTCACTTCACTTGATCGCGCGACCTCTTGCGTCCGCACAGACAGCACTAAGGCGCCTTCTTCCGCTTGCGGCCGGATGCCTTGCGCGGCGCGGGCTTCGAGGCGGCGGACGGAGCCGTCGGCGGCACACGCTCTGTTTGAGCGGGAGGGACACCGGGCGCGAGCCGGAAGCCCGGATATGCGAACGCACCCTTCAAAATCCCGGCGTCATGCTCGGAGACCCCTTCGGCACGAAGCGTCCGATACCACGCGGTTTTGACGACATTCTCGACCTCGTCGATGATTGAATTCGCGTCGTCGGGCTCCAGCAGGAACCGCGCGCTTTGCGATAACAGGTTGCCGGCGTTGGCCCATCGACCCTGATCGCCGCAAGCCATGGCGAGATCCCGGTGCTCCTCGCTGATCGGATTGGCGGGCGTGAGGTCATAGGCCGGCGAGAGCTTCCAGTCCTGATCCTTGGCAAGCATCGCGTGATTGCGGGGATGATCATCGATGTTGGAGATCAGCGCGTTGAAGCACATGCGGCGAAACAGTTCCTCCGCTGCTTTCTTCGGCTCGGCGGCGGCGCGGCGCAGCTCTTCGGCGAGCAGCACATACGACCAGCGGCCACGCGAGAGCGCGTTGTCGTCGGTGCGCAGCATTGTCACCGCGCTGACCATGCGGGCGCGTGTGTAGCCGCCCGCGACTTTGTCGCGATCGAAACGCTTGACCAGCAGCACGTCGCGCTCGCCGACAGTGGTGATCTTGCTTTCGGCAGCGCTGATCCCGGCGAGGCGGGCGAGGATGAGCATGGCGTGCTCGACACGAGCGCTGTTCCAGCGGTCGGCGGGCTTGTTGAACTTCGCGAGCCACAATCCATCCCGATCCTCGACGACGGCTTTGGGACGAGCGCCGCCCATGGAGGTGCCCAGCAGCAACAGTTTTTCGACCTGCTCGGCATCGGTGCCTTTGGCCGGGCCATCGGCCAGGAGCGCGTCGGCCGCTTCCTGCAGTCGGCTCAGGTCGAGTGTCCGGTTGAATGCCCGTTTTGGGGCAGGGGGCTCGCGGCCGAGCCCGAAGCCGAGGGCGCCTGCGCGGTCGTCGGGCGATTCCAGGAGATAGGTCAGCTCGTCGAGATTGGGCTTTGCCAGATGCCGCTCGATCACGAGCCGGCCCCAATAGTCTGGGCCTGAATCGCGCAAAGCGCCGAAGACGCCGTTCAAGGCCGTCGTCTCGTAGGTCCGGGTCGATAGCTTCAATTCCACCGGATCGAGTGGGACAGCGTCCTTGCGGGCGAGATAGCTCTTGCCATAAACGAACCGGCCGAGCGGCGTGCCCCGCCGGTCGACGGTCAGCTCGAACCGGCCGGCGGTGACGGCCGTGGTCTCGCCCGGCAGCCAGATATAGACGAAGCATTGGTCGCGCTTAGAAGTCATTGTCGAGCGTCCCAGTTCGCCCCGCGCGCTTCGGCTCGCGCGACAAAGCGAGCGTCTGGCCTTCCTCGTCGGCCGTCGGCGCGGCGACGGCTCCCAACTGGTCGAGCAATCCGAGGGCCCACAGCAGCCCGGCATAGACGGCCACGGCCGTCGACGGCTTACCGCGTTCGGCCTCGCCTACCGTATGGCGGCCAACGCCGATCTTCTGGCCGAGGTCCTGGGAACTCAGACCGCGCCGGAGCCGTGCCGTACGGATGTTGGCACCAAGCGTCTTCAGCGCGGTTTCGACCGGATAGGGCGGGGCGGTCGTCAGAGGGTTGCGGGCAGTCATGGCGTCTTGAGGCTCCACTAATATGGATACGGGTATTTTAAGACACCATATCACGGCAGCCGCCAAGTAGCAAATTTGACATCTTAAGGCTCCACTATATCTATATGTGGAACCTTGAGGCTCCAAAATATCTCATGGATGTCATAGAAAAGCTGAAGTGAGAGATTGGGCGGCGGCCCGCACTTACTTCCCGCGCAACCGGGCAGCTTCCCTGTCGAGCCGCCCGTCATCGGCCGCGTCGAGTTCGAGAAGGATGACGCGCCCGTCGAGCGGTATCGAGTCGAGCACGACGGTCAGTCCGGCTCCGACCTCGTGGGGATAGGCCTGTCCGATCCTCGTCCAGACGGCAGGTTTGCCGAGCTTGATCCGTTTGGCGGTGTAGGCGATGAGGACGGGGTCGTTGGCCATTTCATGAATGAGCGTGAACGGATGATCGCGCGAGGTCAAGCGCATTGAGTGGATCGCGGAGTTTCCACACAATCGGTCGGTGAGAGATTGGGCGGCCGGCCGAACGCCCGGGGAAATCGACAATCGAAAAGATGCCCTCAGGTGCGGCCGGAGTGTGCGGGGTCACAAGGTGGCGCCACGATGCCTAGACCGGGCTCAGCATCGCGCTATTGGGCAAAGCGCTCCCTATCCACGAGGAAGCTGCCCGCCCCTTACGGTGTGAAGAACCCATATGCCCCATCCCGCTAAGCCCCTTAACGGCATTTCCGTTCGCACTGACGATGCTTGTGGGGGGATTGGGTCGGCAGCAAACATCGATATGCATATCCGCATAGCGGATTCCGATTATGTATGGCGCGGCGAAGTGAGCGCGTATGCGCGAGCGAAGGGTGAGGGGCTTTAAGTCTTGTGGCCGCGATAGCGGTCACTCCATTTATCGCTGAGCGTAGCGAAGCGCCCGCGATGTCCAAGTCGTTTCACTTTTCGCGACTTACTCTCAGGCCCTTGTTGCCGTTTCACCCATTCTCTTTATTCAATGATTCTAAGATTCAGATTCAGGGGCCGAATTCGCGCGCAATAACAGAAGCTTATCGGTCGAAAAGTGAAGAAATGGGCGGGATAGGTGAGAAAGTGGGCGGAGTCGCGTGAGAGATTGGGCGGCTGAAGTGAGGATGTGGGCGGACTGCGGTGAGACATTGGGCGTTCCGTACGGTCCTCGAAATAAAAAGTGAGAAAGTGGGCGGCGAGGTCGTCATGCCTCGGGATCGTCGCTGAGACGGATCAGCTCGACGCTGCCATTCCAACGGGCTTGTCGCCCGACGCGACTTTTCTCGCGCTCGTCGAACGCGGATTTCAGCTCGGCTGGGGATTTCTTATACCAGTTCAGCATCAGCGATTGGACGGAGCGACCGTTCTTGATGGCAGCCACGTCCACGATGAAATCGGTCAGGTGGTTGACCTCTTCAAGGGCTGGCTTCAGGCAATGCTTGTTGAAGTCGGCGAACCGTTCGAGCTTGCCTTCCGGCACGCCGAGCAGGGCGCGGAATTCGTCGATCGAGAGCACCTCGTGCTGCTTCATGAGGCCGATGCGGCGCTCGACCATCTCGTAGAGCCGGATCGAATACTTCGATCGAAGCGCGTACATGATGTGGGACTTGATGGTGGCCCAGGCGCGGCTCTGGCTGATGACGGCCAGAAGGTCGGGCGGGAAGGTGTAGTAGAAATAGCCGTCGTCCTTGTCCTCTTCCTTGTTGGTGCCCAACAAGTGAACCCTGAACGTCGCCATCTCACCTGTCTGGGGATCTCGGGCGCGGATCTTGGCCCATGCGCTCATAAGCCGGTCGAACGCATCGTGGAGGCGGTCATTGCTCTCGTGGGTTCCGCGCAATGCGGCCTTCAAGACCTTGTGCACCGGCTTCGTCTTGATGTCGTTCCATGAGTGGGCGAGCAGCTGGTTATATAGGATCGTCTCGTTACGATTGAGCGGTGTCAGCTCGATGATGTCGACCAGTTCGCGCGGCTTGATGATGCGACCCATGTTGGTCGGATCGAGCGGATGGCCGGTCACCTTGATATCGGTCGCGCGAAGGGTGCTTGGCGGCTTTAGCGGCTCGTCGTCATCGTATTCTGTGGCAGTGGTCGCATTCGTCCGTTTACTCACGATATCACCGTGCCGATGAAAAGTGAGACAGTCAATAGGTGAGTTCACATAGCCGGCCTCTCACAATTGACCGCCCAATCTCTCACTTTTCGAATCGCTGGGAAGCACGGACTCCAAGGCGCGACTCCATCGTCGCCCAATTTCTCACTTTTGGAACAATGCACAGATTAGGTGAGGGTCATCCTCGCGCTGAAGAAGGCGGGGACGTCGATCTGGGTCCGCTGCCACTGGCACCACTACAGAACACACATCAGGGCGGGTGAGTCACCCGCCCTGATGATCGCTTACTTGCCGTTCCGTTTCTGCGGATCGCCCCAGACCTTCATGGCGCTCTCCAGGAAGCCGCCGCGACGAGGCGCGCCTGACCGGGGACGTTGCACGCCCTCCGAGTGCGGAGGCTGGGGCGTATGGACACAGACTCTTGTTGGCCGAGCGAGGCGCCTTGCCGGCACCGGTTGCTGATCCGAGAGGGTCCAGGACTGGCTGTCGTCATACCTATCGGTGTCCGGCTTCTGATAGCCGGGCCATGTCGGTGCCTCATCTTCTGACTGGTACGCATCGTAGCCGTGGTGAGGCTGCTGAAGGACCCACGGCAAAGACGGCGGCGGCGGCAGCCGGTGCCTTCCGGTGGTACCGGCGCTGTCTGGAATTCCGCCGTTGCCGTCGAGCGCCACGATATCGGTGTACGAGAGGACGCGACGGTCCAGGAGGGCTTTCGTCAGAGCCTCCAGAAATCCCATGTTCTTCCTGATGGCATCCTGGGCGCGGTTGTATGCCTCGTCGAGCATCGCCTTGACCTCCTCGGCCAGAGGGCCTGCTGATGCCATGGTCTGCTCGTGGTGGGTTGGCGCGTACCAGACGAGCCCGCGCTGCCGGGAGAACCCCAGGGTCGTGACGGCACTGCGGGCCAGCCGCGTCGCCTGTGCCAGGTCGTTGGTTTCCATCGCTCCCCCCGAGATGTCGCTGGCATCACCAAACGCGATCACCTCGGCGGCGCGCCCCGCGAGACAGAAGCTGATCTGGCTTTCAATCCTTGCAAGGGTCGCAAGCTCGGACGAGGGCTTCAGATTCACCCGACCATAGGAGTTGCGCGAACTCACGACGCTCGCGGTGATCTCGGATGAGACCGCGAGCCGGTATGCCACGAGCACGTGCCCTGCCTCATGTACGGCCGCACGCAACTGGGTGTCTTCCGATGGGCGGCCTGATACGGGATCGAGCACCGCCAGGAAATCGGCCTCAACGACAGGCCGCTCTGACTGACGGGCAAAGCCGCGCGCACCGCGCACGAGTTTCTCCACATCCGCGCCCGACATGCCGGCGCAGAGCAACGCTATTCTCGGGATGGGATCTGGCCAGTCACCGTCGCACAGAGCGCGCAGTTCGTCCTTGGTCAGGTGGTATTCGATGATGCCTTCCAACTCTTTCACCGAGGGAAGTGTCACCGCGATCATGCGATCCATCCGGCCGGAGCGGACGAGGGCGCTGTCGAGCATTTCTGGGTGGTTGCAGGCCCCGACGACGATCACGCCCTCGACCTCGGTCAGGCGGTCGAATTCTTTCAGGATACTGTTGGTGATCTGATTGTAATAGTTCTCATGCCGTTCGCTGCTCCCGCGTTTCGGGATCGAATCCAGCTCGTCGATGAAGAAGATGCAGGGCGCGTTGGCAATCGCATTGGTGAATGCTGCTGCAATAGCAGACATGGTCGAGCCGAGATGACCGTCGCCGGCACCTTGCCATGCGCCATAGGAGGACGCCACCAGAGGCAGCCCACAGGTTGCCGCCAACGCCTTCGCGAACGTCGTCTTGCCGGTGCCTGGAGGTCCGTGAAGGACGCAGCCCCGATCGATGTCCTTCCAGCTGATTTGCTTGTTTTTATAGAGCGTAATGTCGCGCGCGACGGCTTCGCCCCATTGGCGGGCTTCATCCATTCCTGCGAGTCGGTTCAGCATGGGACCGGCAGGCGTCGCAGGTTTTGCCGGCGCGTGCTTTTGGAAGTTGATATCATCGAAGATCGACATGGCGAGATCGCTTTTTGCTTTGGCCCGCCTCTATCAGAGGCGCGGGTGGATTTAGGCGCGTGGGTGGTTTTCAAGGTGTGGATTGGTCGCCAGAACGACGGGACGTGCGGCAAACCAAATCTCGACGCCGGGCAATGTCTCTTCGGGATCGATCAATCGAAGGACATGGAGTGTGGCCGCATCGACCGTTGCGCGCACGTCCGTTGCTACTGTGGATTCCGTCATCACACATTCTCCGGCTTGATGAGCCGTGTATTCCTGAAAATTTCGGCCTCGCCGCCCTTCCGTTTCCAGAAAAGCCGAACGAGCGCCTTTGCGCGGGTCGTGAAACTTTCGGGTTCGGGTTCGGGTTCGGGTTGAAACTCGATGCCCTGAACGGATTCGAGCCATTTTGTTACTTCGGCGTTACGTTCATAGTGCTCTGGCCGTCGGGCTATTTCCCTAGATTGGGCGGCTTGGTCGTCGTCTGCCGCTAGTTCAAGAATTGCATGCGCTTCAATCGCAACACTTGCGACTTGTCGCGGAATTACCAGTCTGTCCGACGCAGCATCGAGCCACCTCAGGAGTCCGGCTACGCGGTCAGGAAGATTGCCAGCCGGCAATTCCCTAGGAAATTCGCCAGTGTAACGATTAACGCCAGCACGATAGCGATTGTCGATCAGCATCTCTGCTATCGAGCCAAGCTGTTCGAGATCACCTTCAAGCTGTTTCTTGGCGTAGGCGTAGGCGGCCTCCAACATGGCCTTGATTTCCTGCGTTTCGTCGCGGAATTCCGGCGTGCAGGGCAGGCCTCGCGCGGGGTCATGCCAGTAGAGCCCAAACTGGGCGGAAAGCCCGAGTTTCGTCACAGCGTCCGTGGCAAGGCCGGTAGCCCGCGCCAAGTCGTTGTCGGTGCCTAAGCCGCCGGAGAGTGAACTTACTTCCCCGAACACGATTTCTTCGGCGGCGCGGCCCGCCAGTGCGACCGCTATGAGATTGAGCAACTGGTCGAGTGTAATCATTTTCTCGACCAAGATAGCTCTCGACGTCCACTCAGCGGCGCAGAAATGGACGGTTGCGAATATTTGTTCCGCGACGCCAAGTCGAAGAACGAGAAGAGCGTGCCCCGCTGCGTGGACGGCTGCACGCTGTAGTGCTGCGCGGTCTGTCATCGTCATGGTGGAAAGCCTTCACCAAGCCGCCCCTCACGGCGAGGGGCGGCTGCACCGGAAACTCCGGCAATCTCGTCTGCATTAAGCCTTGGCTGGCCGGACGACGGGGCGCTTGGCGAACCAATCCTCGATCTCGGCAAGCTTCCAAGCCACTCGGTTGGCACCGAGCCGGACGCGATTGGGAAAATTCCCCGCCCGTTCGAGCCGGTAGATGTGTTGCGGGGTGTAGGTGGTCAGCTCGCAAACTTTGTCGATGGTCAGAAAGCGTAGGTGCGCGAGCGGATCGACGGTGGTGGTTTCGGCATGCACAGCACGTCCTCCAAGCGCCAACGGTGGGCGCAAGTGTGAAAATCTGGGTTTGTCGTGAGTGGGGAAAAGTTCCCTCAGCCAGCCTTCTCGGACTGGTTGGTAGCTATATAGGGCACCAGAAGTTTTGGACAACCTTAGTCATCCATGAAATTTCGACTATTTTTCTTGCCGACGCATCCGTGTGTCGATGGCGTAGCCGAGCTTGCGCAGGAATTCGAGCGGGTACTGATCCGCCAGGCGCTCTATGGCCTCGTCAAGTTGGTCACTCTGGGTCGGAAGTAGGCGCGCAATCTCATCGTCTGGGTGACGGGCCAGCCAGACGGAAAGCGCCTTGTAAAGCTCTGGGTCGAGGCGGGAAATATCTTTTCGTGTCAGATTGTTGCCGAGCCATATGGAGTAGACGCGCCGCGTGAATACCGGCGCGTTCTCCCGTCGGTTGAGGTCACGCTTGGCCCAAAGCTCCGGTGCTGTGGGCGGCAAAGGCGTTGGCTTGGCCGGATTCCAAAACCAATTCAGTGAAAGATCCCCGAGAAGATCCATCAGCTCGGGGGTAGATAGCTGGTGATCGCCCTGAATTCGTTTGACGGCACGCGTAAGGTCAACAAGTGCAGCCTCAAGGCGCTTTGCATCTTCCGGCTGGAGTACGGCTGTCGGCTCGGTGGCCATGGGACATTCGACCTCGTAGCGAGAGACTATGTCTGCATGTAGCAAATATAGTCATAAACTACAATGGCCATGCGCCGTTGCCCGAACCTATTTGCTGGCCTCCGGCGACCTTTCGAGCTTGACGACAAATTCACTCCATAGCTCCAACGCGCTGCGCATCTCGTCAAAGTATGGATGACGGTTGTACACGCCCGCCACGCCCGCAAACGAGCCCGATATGTGATTGAGGATGCGCTCGATCACATGCGGCGGCGTCTTGAGCTTGCCGAGGAAGGTGGCCGTGGTGCGGCGCAGGTCGTGCAGCGTCCAGTCCGTGACGCCGGTCACCTTGTCGATACGGTTCTTGGCGCGAGTGAAGCCCGAGATGACGGACTCATCGTTTCCCCGCGCGGGGAACAGCAAATCGCCGTGCATACGCGGCAGCGCGTCCAGAACGCGCATGACGTGGGTCGAGAGCGGCAACAGATGCTCCCGCCCGTTTTTTGAAAGTTCTGCCGGTATCAGCCAAGTCTTGGCCTTGGCATCGATCTGTGACCATCGCATTTGGGTGACCTCGCCACGCCGCTGGCCGGTGAGGATCAATAGCTTGACCACAGGGCCGAACGGGTAGCCCTCGTCGTCAAGCATCCCCCAGACCGTCGCCAGTTCGGTTTCGGACAACACCCGCGCCCGTGATCCATGCTTGGCGGGCTTCTTGACCTTCATGCACGGACTGACGGCCAGCATGTCGCGGTCAACGCACCACTGAAACAGCGTCTTGATGACGCCGAGCGCGTGGTTGGCCTCGCTCGGCTTGTCGGCGGCGATCAGCGCATCGAGGAGTTCATTGATGTGGGTCTGGCGCATGTCGCGAATGTCCCGCTTCCCCCAAGCGGCCACTGTCAACGCCGGAGCAAAATTGCATCGGCTGGCCGGAGCAATAATCCATCAGTCTTGAACGCAAGAAGGCCCCCGCGCGCGGGGGCCTTCTTGCGTTCGCGTTGTCTTTTTCAGCCCCGCTCTTCT
>JBJXDZ010000118.1:0-5392 GCA_046154645.1 Hyphomicrobiaceae bacterium | reverse complement strand
GCGGTTGCACGTCTCCCCTCTCCCCGTTCCTGCGGTAACGGGTAGAGCCGTGAGGACGAACAATGTCCGCAGTGCCTTCAGTTTCGAGCGTCAGGGGAACGAACCGGGACTGCGTCGAGATGGGCCAGGAGTGTCACTGCTGCTGTCTATTGACCACCGAGTGTTTGCGGCAGCTATCAGGGGACTTAGCGGACGAATGCCGATCGCCTCAGCATCCTCATGACAGGCGGGAGATGTTTTCGCTCAGCAGACGCGAGGTTCTGAGCAGGCGGCCATCATCGCCGCTGGCACCGACGAGCAGCACGCCGACGGGCTTGCCGTCACACTCCAGGAGCGGCACCGAGACGACCGGCAGGCCAAGGTACGACCAGAGCCTGGCGGGCTCCCCTACCGTTGGAGCCGAGGTGATCGGCGCCGCATGCGTCAGGATGGTGCCGTGATCGGCAAAAACGCCGCCGAACACGGCTAGGAGTTCGTCGCGTGCGCCAAGCCCGCGCGCATAGTCCTCGACAGAGATCTGTCGTCCGGTCACGGCCGCACTGTCCGACGTTCCGCGATGACGCGCGTGCTCGAAGCGCTCGACGGTGTCGGCTGCGGCGTCCGCGTGCGCGAACAGAGCCTCGATCTCGATCGTCATGACGTCCTGGCCGAGGGCCATGATCAACTCGTCGAAAGCCTCGCGGAGGCTGCTATCTTCCACTGCCCATCCTCTCGCCGGGGCGAACGCAAAGCGCGGGACGAGTGGCCAGTCCATGGTCGCCGTCGCGAGCAGGGGCGGACGGAACCGGGACGCCGTCGCCACGTCGCGAGAATCGTAGGCCTGGATCGCGTCGGTCACCGCGGCGAGGTCGTCAACCGTGCGCGCCAGCACGCCGATGGTGTCGAGTGAAGGCGCAACCAATCGGACATCGCTGCGGGGCACGAGCCCGAAGCTCGGCTTGAAGCCAAAACAACCCGCACGTGACGCAGACGTGATGAGCGAGCCTGCCGTCTCGAGGCCAAGCGCGGCTGGCACGATGCCCTCCGAGACGGCTGCTGCAGCGCTGGCCGTATTGGAGGCCGAGCCGATGATGACGGCGCCGGCCGCTCGCAACACTGCTACGGGAGCGGAGGCCCGCACCGCTCCACTCGTGGCCGCATGGTTGCCATCTGCAGCAGGAACCGCGGCATCCAAGGCGGCTGTGATGGCGACAGGCACGCCATGTAGCGGAGCTAAGGGGAGGCCTGATCGCCGCCTCTCATCGGCAGATCGCGCATGCGCCAGCACACGTTCGGGATCGAGCTGAGGAAAAGTTTCACCATGGCGCGTCGCAAGCCGCGCGAGGCACATCGAGGCCAGTTCCTCGGACGTGATGTCGCCCGCTGCAATCAGCCTAGCGGCATCTCGTGCCGAAAGAGCAGCCAGGGCATCATCGTCCACCATGCCTCAGCCTCCTCCATAGAGATAGTTTGGTAGCCACAGCGTCATCCCTGGCCACAGGTACATGATCACCATGCACAGGATAACAATGAGCATGTACGGCATCATGCCGGCGAAGATCTGGTTGATCGTGACGTGTTTTGGCGCGACGCCCTTGAGGTAGAAGGCAGACATGGCGACGGGTGGCGAGAGGAACGCGGCCTGCAGATTGACGAACACCAAGGTGCCCCACAGGATTGGATCGATGCCGAAGTGCTTGAGCAGTGGTAGAAAAATAGGAACGAAGATGACGATGATCTCCGTCCACTCCAGCGGCCAGCCGAGCACGAAGATGATGGCCTGCGACAGGAGCATGAACTGCAGCGGTGTCAGATTCAGCGCCAGCACCCACTTCTCAATCAGGGCTTGACCACCGAGCAGCGCGAACACGGCCGAGAAGATGGCCGACCCGACGAACAGCCAGCACACCATCGCCGTCGTCTTGGCAGTGAGGAACACCGCCTCCTTGGTCCGCTTCCAGTTGAGCGTGCGCGCCTGCAGTGCCAGCAGGAATGCGCCTGCGGCCCCGACCGCAGCGCTCTCCGTCGCGGTCGTGATGCCGAGAAGAATAACGGCAAGCACAATGACGGTCAGCAGCCCGAGCGGCATGATCGACGTGGTGAGAAGTTTCACGACCTCGAGTTTCTCCGCACTCATGCGCTTGTAGTAGACGGCCATGATCATGACCATGATACCGGTGATGATGGCCCACCACATCAGAAAACCTGCAGGCGGCCCCCTCGGCTTGTCGGGCTCGACAGGCGCCGCGCCAAGCGGCTTTAGGCCGCCGTCGTCTATCACGGCGATCGCTTGCTGGTAGATCATCACGTACCAGTAGACGAGCGCTAACGTGCCGAACACGAGCAGCGCCGGCACGAGCGAATAGGAGAGGTTGGCAAGCAACGACCGATAACCGAGTCGCTTGCCGTCGACATCGATGGCGGCGGCCTTGGCAGGTGAGACGAGCGACTTGAGCAGGCCGGCGAACATGTTGTGCCCATAGGCCTGCTGGAAGCTCTTCATCCAGGCGGGAACCGGCACTGTACTCTGCTCCTTGGAGAGCCGCGGCGCCACCTTCGGGTTCAGCATCGCCCAGCCAAGGATGTAGAGCAGGTACAAGAAGGCGAGAAAGAAGCCGGGGAACATGGCGGCGGCGTACAGCTTCACAACCGACTGACCAGCGACCGCTGCATAGACGATGATCATCACCGAGGGTGGAATGAGAATGCCCAGCGTGCCGCCAGCCGTAATGACGCCGGAGGCGAGACGAACATCGTAGCCGGCCCGCAGCATCGGGTTGTAGGCGATGACGCCCATCAACACGACGACAGCGCCGACGAGGCCGGAGGCGATGCCCCAGAACGTGCACACGATCAATGAGGCGACGGCGAGTGACGCCGGCACGTTCCGGAACGCCAGCTGGATCGAATAGAACATCTTGTCGACCAGCGCCCCTCGTTCCATCACGTATCCCATCAGCACGAACAGCGGGATGGAGATCAGCACGTCATTGGTCATGGCGCCGTAGGCACGTTGCACCATCAGGTCGAACACGAGGCTCACGGCTTGCCCGCTCGCAGCATAGGCGAAGAAGCCGAACAGCATGCCGAGGCCCATCAGCGTGAATGCTGTTGGAAACCCGAGCATGATCGCGACGACGATGAGGCCGAGCATCAGCAGCCCGAGGTAATGGTTGTCCACGGTGCCCTACTCCCCCGTACGGCCGCGCGAGCGGGCGGATTCGTCAATTTTTCTGGCGTTCTCGATGGCGGCTCGGCGCGTATCCTCGTCGACGTATTCGCTGGCCGCGAGCTGCTCCTCTATGACATCGGCTTCCTGGACGTCGGACAACCGGCTCGGCCACGTGCCCGTCTTGAGGCAGACGAGGCAGCGCATGACCTCGGCGATGCCTTGCAAAAGGACCAGCGCGCCCGCGATAGGGATGACGCTCTTGAAGTGATAGACGGGCGGTCCGTCAGACGTGACGTTCGAGTGCTCGTTGATGCGCCAGCTGTTGCCGGCATATTCGTAGCCCGCGTAGCAGAGTGCCAGGATGCCGGGAAAGAAGAATACGATATAGAGGAGGAGATCGAGCGTCGCCTGAGTTCGCGGCTTCATCGAGCTGTAGAAAAAATCACCGCGCACGTGAGCATTCTGGGCCAGCGCGTACGCGCCGCACATCATGAACAATGTCCCGTAGAGCATGTTCGAAGCGTCGAAGATCCACGCCGTCGGCTTATTCAGGATGTAGCGTTTGAACACCTCCGCGCACACGAGCAGCATCAGTCCGATGATCAGCCATGCGCAGGCCTTGCCGATCCATGTGCTAAATCCGTCGATCATGTGCAGGAACCGGACGACACCGGTTTTGGCGTGCGCGTCGTCGCCGCCGGAAACGGCCATGTCATTCCCCATTAGAAACGCCCCAAAACCAAGTCGGGCGCGCCCTCCGTTCCCCCGAATGGCGCGCCCGAATATCGGCGGTCCGATCAGCCCTTCTTGACGCCGCTCGGGCCGAAGTAGTGATCGTAGGCCATCTTGCGGCCGACCACGGTGTCCTGCTCCCACTGCGTGGCGCGACGGGCGAAGGCGACTTGGCTCGCCACGATTTCCCTGAACAGCGGATTGTCGGCGCTCTTCTTCGCCTCGACCTGGTCGTAGACTTCGAGCTGCTTCTTCAGAATCGGATCCGGCGTCTTGAAGAAGCGGACCTTGTCCTTGTTCTGCAGCTCAATGTAATCAGCGGAATAGCGATCGATCGCCTTCCAACTCATCTCGGCGGAGGCAGCCTCTGTGGCATTCTCGATGATCGCCTTCATCTTCGGCGGCAGGACGTTGTACTTGTCCTTGTTGAACATGATCTCGAACTGCTCGGCGTTCTGGTGATAGCTCTGCAGCATGCACACCTTCGAGACGTCGGCGAAGCCGAGGAGGCGGTCCGAGGAGGCGTTGTTGAATTCGGCGGCATCGAGCAGGCCGCGGTCCATGGCGGCAACGATCTCACCCCCGGGGAGCGCATTGACCGCCATTCCTAGGGCCGTGAACACGTCGATCGAGATGCCGACAGTGCGGTACTTGAGGCCGTTCAAGTCCTCGAGTTTGGCCATCGGCTTCTTGAACCAGCCGAGCGGCTGCGTCGGCATCGGGCCATAGGGGAACGAGACGACGTTGGCGTTGATCGAGGCGTAGAGCTTCTCGAGCAACTGCTTGCCACCGCCGAACTTATGCCAGGCGAGCAGCATATTGGCGTCCATGGCATAGCCCGGGCCTGAGCCCCAGAGCGCCAACGCGTTCTGCTTGCCGTAGTGGTAGACGAGCACGCCGTGGCCGCCGTCGAGCGTCCCCTTCGAGACGGCATCGAGCAGCTGGAACGCCGGTACCACGGCACCCGCCGGCAACACCTCGATCTTCAGGTCGCCGCCGGTCATGTCGTTGACCTTCTTGGCGAAATCGTTCGCGTACTCGTGGAAGATATCTTTCGCCGGCCAGGTCGACTGCCAGCGCATGGCGATCGCACCCTGGGCTTTAACCACGGCAGGCGCCGCAACGGTGGCAGCCGCGGCAACAGCCGAGCCCCTGAGGAACTTCCGGCGCGATGAGGTAGGTTCACGGACAGTCATGTTTCTCTCCCGGCTTTGGCCATGTCTCGGCGTGGCTCAGTGGCACAACGGGCACCTGCTCACGAAATCAGGACGCTAGCAAGCAGGCGGGATGCATGCAGCCCGGAATTTATGACTTCGTTGCAACCGCTGGTCCGCTGCTGGTCGATGCGGACATGCAAGCGGACGAAAGGAACAAAGTCGGTATGGGTCACGTGCACGATTGAACATGCCTTGACGCCGACGGTCGGTCAACCTCCGGAACCGGCCAGTCGGCGAACGAACCAGCATCCACTTCCGCTGGACCCCAACGAGCGAGCGTGCGACCATTCAT
>JBJXDZ010000117.1:0-100780 GCA_046154645.1 Hyphomicrobiaceae bacterium | reverse complement strand
TCAGGGTGTCGTCACCGACGCCGCCGTCGACGAAGTTGACCGAAGTCCCGCCGGCCGCATTCGACGACACGATGACGTCGTTGAACACGCCGACAGCGGTTCCGGCGTAGGCGTAGAACGACACCTGTTCGACGCCAGTAACCGTGCCGCCATCGCCAAGCGTCGCGATCGCGGCAGGACTGGAGAAGTCGGCGGTGTGCACTCCGGCGAAGCTCAGGCGGTAGATGAAGGCCCGATCGAGATCCGCACCGCCGTCGATGAAGTCAGGGCCCTGGCTTGGTGACGTCGTCGAGAACGCACCCGAGGTGATGGTGTCATCACCGGCGCCAGCGTCGATCGTATCGGTGCCGAGATCACCGTTGATGGTGTCGTTGCCGGCGCCTGCCGCGATGATGTCGTTATTGTCGCCGCCGTTGATGAAATCTACGCCAGCGCTGCCGATGATGGTGTCGTTGCCGATACCGCCCGCGAGGAAGGTGTTGCGGGCTGTGTTGATGCCAGCCCCCGTGGCATCGATCAGGTCGTCGCCGTCGTCACCGCGCACATCGGCATAGCCGGCACCATTGACGAAGATCTGGTCGGTACCCCCGCCGCCCGAGGTCGAGTCGTAGGAAGAGGTGCCTGAGTTGCCGCCGGTCCGGATCAGATCATTGCCTGCTAGTCCACTAATGATGTCAGTCCCCGCACCGCCGAACAGGATGTCGCCGCCCGTCGCCGTACCGGTGATCGTGCTGCCTTGCGGCGCCGGTAGTACTCCCGCTGCGGGCAAAACGGTCTCTAAAAGCACCGTCCCGGTCTGTATCGGAGAGTGGCCGTCGTTGACGCTGAACGTGAATGAGGAAGCGCCAGTCGCCGCACCCGCCACATAGATCAGGCTGGTCAATTCGGCTTCGGCCAGCACCTGTCCCACGGCCACCACGCCGCCACCGAACGCGGCGCTGCGCACCAGTTGGCCGACGCTTGGCACCCCGGTCACGGTAATCGTCGGCTCGCCGGCATCGGGATCGTCCGCACGGGGGCCGGATCCAATCAGGTTCAGCGCCACCGGCGCGTGCCCGACAGGGATCGCCACCTTGAATGTCGGTGACAACACCGGGACGTCGTTGGTTCCTGTGACGGTGACCGTCACCGTATCGGTATCAATGGCGCCTGTGAGATCGCGGACCTCGACGGTATAGTTCAATGTCACCGTCTGCCCGTCCGGCAGGAAGTCGAAGACGCGATCCTCGGTCGTGAAGTTCCAGGCGATCGCGCCGGGCGTGGCGGTGCCGGCCGGACTGACGACGAGCCCGGTCGTCAGCATGGCAAGCAGCGCTGCATTCGACGGCAGGCCACTGGTCACGCCTGTCGCAGTGACACCGATAACCTGCGCCGCATGCCCCGTGTCGGTGAGATCAATATCGGTGAACTGTAGCGCCCCGCCCAGCGTTCGAGGCGCCGTCGAACCAGAAGCGCCGGTTTGCTCGGCAAATCCGGCTGTTGCTCCGGCGACAATTATCGGTCCGTCGTTACTCCCTGTCAGGCTAATGCCGACCACATGCGACGCGGTGCCATCCTGGCTCAGGACCGTGAACACCTCGCTCGCCGGCTGCCCGCCCGCGAGCGACTGCACGCCATAGGCACCGTTGGTGAGCGTGTAACTCCAATCACCGAGCGCATTGATCGAGAACGTGCCGTAGAGGCCTGCTTGAGCGGTGACAGGCTGAAAGACGGCTTCGCTGAAATCCGCATCCGCGACGCGCAAGCTGCCACTGGCAGAAAGGTCCGCATCTTCGATCACGGTCGCATCGGGGGTTCCAAGCACCGAGATCGTGGCGATGTCATTCGTTCCAGTAATGACAACGGTGACAGGCTGCGTGTCGGACGCCCCGAGGCCATCCGTCACCGTCACGCTATAGGTGAGTGTGACTGATTGGCCGGCACGCAGGAAGTCAATATTGGCTTCGGCAACCGCATAGGACCAGTTGATCGTGCCGCTATTCGTGCCGAACGAGGCTGGCGTGATGGCAAAGCCGCCTTGGAGGGCCGCGATCTGGAGAGCCGACAGAGTTCCGCCACTCCATACTGCCGTGACCGGCACATGCGCGGTGGTTGCCGTGTCCCCGACATCGCCGTCGATAAATGTGAGGGAGCCGGAATCCGAGAGCACAGAGCCCTCGACTAAGGCGCCGGCTCCGTCGATCACCGTCAGCACCGGCGCGCCATTGTCCACGCTGCCATGCAGAGTAATCGTGACGTCTTGGGTGTCCGCGGCGCCGAGATCATCGGTGACTACAATCGTATACGTGGCAACAACAGTGTCGCCAGCATCAAGATACTCGGGCGACGCAAGATTAAAGCTCCAGGTGCCGGCCGCTGTTACGGCAAACGCATCACGCAGCATCTGCTCCTGAGCTGCTGTCAACGTGACGCCGTTGGTCGTGACTGCGAAACCGGTCGCCGCCGTGTAGCTGGCCTCAGGCGTATCGTTGGCGTCGATGTCGGTGAAAGTGATAGCACCAGCGGCCGCGAGCGGGGCGTCGCTCTCGGTTAGGTCGTCGCTGACATCGGATCCGTTGGTGGTCAGTGATAGAATCTCAACGGTCTGCCGGTTCGTATCCGCGCCAGTAGCCGCTGTGAAGCCGAGAAATACTTGACCTGCTGGCAGTAGGGAAGCGTCGAAGACCTGCGAGCGCGTGACCGTTTCGCCACTCGAATGCACAAACGTGAAGGACAGCGTTTGGGTGTCGGCGACCCACTGAATTTGCAGGTCGTGCCAGAGACCGGTTTCGAGCGATGCGGTGAAGGCGTGCGGCGCTGCCGCCCCGGCAGGCAAACCCGTCAAGCCAGTCGAACCATTGGCAAAGAACGAGATCGATTGGCCAGACGCCTCAACCACAGTACCGTTGTCGTACGTGTCGATCCAGATCCCGAACGCCCCGGGCAGGCCGAGCTGAGAGGCTGCGAAACCGCCAACACCGAGCGTACCTCCGGCATGGTCGCCACCAGCCGCGTTGAGGGAGGTCAGTGCCGTGGCGCCTTGGCTCTGAATGACGAATGCTATGCCGTCGGCGCCATTCAGGTTGCCGAGATCCACCCGAGTGGTCAGTTGGAAATCTCTATCCAAACCGACAGCTCTCCAGACGGCGCCAACCTCACCGGCGTCAGGCGTCGTCAACTCGTAACGACCCGGTGCAACCTCTGTCGCCGGGGACGACGCGCCTGTTGGCTCGCGGAAGCCCTCCAAGGCAAACCCGGTAACATTGTGGACAATGACGGGCTCGCCGATCACCGGCGCATCATTGGTACCATGGATCGTGAAACTGACATTGGCAGTGGTGCCGTCGAAACTCGTCAGGGTGAACGAGTCTACGGCATCAGTCGTTGTTCCAACGCCCAGGTGCTGCACGGCGCTGTTGGCGACAGTGTAGGTATAGCTACCGTTCGCGGCAATCGACAACACACCGAGATTCCCTGGCGCGCTGCCGACGGTTGTCTGGAACGAAGACTGGCCTGCATCCCCATCGTTGACCGAGATCGCGCCGGTGGCCACGAGATTGCCGCTGAGAACGTCGACATCCTCGGTAACATCGCCGTCTGTTGGTGCGCCGATGACAGCAGCATCGTTGACCGGCGTGATGTCGAGCGTGAACGTGGTCGCAGCCGTGAGGCCACCCGCATCGGTGGCGGTAACCGTCAGCGCGAGATCGCCATCGAAGTTCGCGGGCGGGGTACCAGCGAAGGTGCCGGTGGCGGCGGTAAAGCTCAGCCACGCCGGCAGCGGATCGCCATTGCCGAGCGTCGCCGATAGGGTCAGCGTCGCATTGTCGACGTCGGTGAAGGTGCCGGCCGGCACCGTGAAGCTCCACGCCGCATCCTCGGCCGAGGTCTGATTGCCGATCGCGGTCACCAGCACCGGCGCATCATTGACCGGCGTGATGGTAATTGCTGCGGTTGCGGGGCTGCTATCCTGCGCACCGGCTGTATCCACAGCTGCGTATTGGAAGTTGACGGTACCATTGAAGTCCGTGTTGGGACGGAAATAGACGGTGGCCGAATTCCCAGTAGCTGAGACACTGCCACCCTCCAGGATCGGCTGTGTTAACGCAGCATCGCGGTACAGCGTGCCATTGGCCGGCAGCGCCGAGATCTGGAATGAAGCTACGGCGCCATCAGCATCGCTGCCCGACAGCACGATGGCAATCGGAGTGTCCTCGTTTCCAGTTGCACTGACCGCATTGGTCTCTGGCACCACGTTGACGCCACCGTCAGCCGCGCCAACCAGAGTGATTGTCACCACCTGCGTCGTCGTTGCACCGCTGCTGTCGCGAATGGTGACCGTATAGCGCTGCTCGCGCGTCTCTCCGGCGGCCAGGAAATCGATCGCACTGTCGGCGACTGTGAATTGCCAGTTGACCGGACCGGTCCCACTGCAACTGCCACCACTGTGGTGGCCGTAGCCGTGCCCATTGCCATGTTGATGATGGCCTTGGCCGTTCTGGTGATGATGGCCGTCGTTGCCATCTCCATCAGTGCAGTCATTGTCGTCATTATCGTGGCCGTTGCCATGACCATTGCCGTGCTGCGCGTGACCGTGACCATGCTGATGATGATGGCCGTGGTTACCGTTGGTATTGCCAGCCAGGGCAATGGTGAACGTGCCGAGGTAGTCCGAGCCTTCCACGACGAAGGAGACCGTATGCGTGTCACTCCGATCAGCATCCGTGAACGCAATCTGGCCCGTTGAGACATGCGTTGTCGCATTCTCTCCGGTTGCGTTGTCGGCGATTTCGCGAACCTCACCAGCTACCACGCCGCCAGCGATGACTGGACCGTCATTGGTGCCCGTGATCGTTATGGTGACCGTCGCCGTGTCAACATCGAGGTCAGCGTCAGTGACAGCATAACGGAACGTTACCGTCGTGGTCTGGCCGGCAGCCAGCCAGTCAAAAGCATTGCCGGCGCTATAGGCGAATGTTCCATTTGGATTGAACACCAGCGAGCCGGCGCTCGGACCCGATGTCACGTGAACGTCGCGCACCAGATCAGGCGTACTGTCGTTTGCGACTACGTTGCCCGAAACAGTACCGTTCTCGGCAACGGCGAAGCGATCGTCGCGGGCTCTGACACGATCGTCGCGCGCACTGAGTTCGACACCGTCGACGATGATCCTGATCGCCTCGAAGCCCCGGACGTCCAGGTCGAAGGCACTGAACTCGAAGAGTGCGTTACTGCTATTGCTCGCGCATCGATTGGCGGCGGCAAGAAAGCGAACGAGATCCTGTTGCAGCGCTGTATTGAACCACTGCGCTCGCGTCAGTTGCAGGACGAGGGTATCATTGCCGGCGCCGCCGTTGAGCACATCATGATCGCCCGTATTGACTGTGGCGTTGTAGATGGCTGTGTCATTGCCACGGCCTCCGGTCCAGCTGTCATTTGCCGATGTGGTGGTAAACGTCTGCGAAGAACTTGTCATGCAGAACTCCCTGAATCTAACGGGCGCCACATAGGCAAAATGAGCGAAATAGTGCGAACAAAGTCGTCATGCATAAATCGCACCACACCACGGTCTCATGTTCGACGAAAGCTGTAAGGCTTGTCAAGTCGATCAGGGGTCATCGTAAATTGGCTCGACCACAAACCGCCTTCTGAAGGGCCTCCGGTCGACGCGTCGATGACCAAGTCATTGTGCGTTTGCGAGAATTCTGCTGCGATGCAGCATTGCGATTGGTATCCTTCGGGCGCCACCAAGTCTGTGGGCAAGGACCAGTAGTGCTATGATCGAGTCGGCTCCGAGGCGGCGTTAGGTTGACAGTGCTTCTGTCAGGGGATCTCGCGCGGCGAAGCGCCGACGTTGCCCGAGCGGGTGCAGCGGGCCATTGATGATGCCGTCAATATCCTGTCGAAAGGATCGTTCGTCGACGGCGCCGACCTCGCGGCGAAGTCTCCGAAGCGTACTCGCCGACCTTGCGTCGAAGGCTCCGAATTACTTCATGCCGCCGATTGACAGCCGAGGGCATTTCGCCGGAGACAGGCCGAAGCTTTTTTGGTTCGGCCGCTCGATTGAGGCCCCGCAAATATCCTCAGGAAACTGCAGCGACGCCCAGCCATTTTTACTATAGACATTGTCGCCTCCTCCGCTGTCTTCCTGCCATTCGCTCGATTGAGGCCCCGCAAATATCCTCAGGAAACTGCAGCGAGGCCCAGCCAATTTCGCTATAGACATTGTCGCCTCCTCCGCTGTCGTTCTGCCATTCACTCGATTGAGGCCCCGCAAATATCCTCAGGAAACTGCAGCGACGCCCAGCCAATTTCGCTATAGACATTGTCGTCTCCTCCGCTGTCGTCCTGCCATTTGATTGCGCGGAACGAGCCGTGGGACGCGAGTTATCCACGGCTTTGTTCGGCGCCGTCGACACGGAGTGAAACGTCATGCTCCGCCATGAAACGGAACCGCAGTTTTTCGCGCCGAATGCTCATTGAGATCAATGTCGTCTGGGGTCAGTGTGCCGCCGCAACGAGGAGGTGGCCATGCTCAGAACTGCATTCAACAAGATCGCCAATTTGCTTGGCTGGGGAAGCTGCCATGCCGAGCATGTGTTCACTTCGCCGGGCGCCGCACGCCTTGTTGGTGGGGGCGCCGACCCGACGCCGACCTCTGCCGACATCGTGCCGACCCTACCGACCGTCGGTATGGGGTCGGCAATCACGATGACCGGCGAACTGCCGGTCATGCGCTCCGGCGGCGCAGCGGCCAAATCGATAGAAGCTTCCACGCGGCGTCGCTCTTTATCAGCTGAGGACGCAGCGCCCTTGTTCGTGACCTGGATTCATCAGCATGGACTGGAGTATCGATCCTGGAGCGTCAACGACGTTTGGCATCTGGCAAACGAAGATTTTGCCATGGCCAACGACTACTTGTTGCCCCATCGCAATCAGTTCTTGGCTGCTTTAAAGAGGACAGGCGATGTCCGAGTCCAGTACGACAAGCGTGTGAAAATCGGAATGCAGAAGTGGCTCAAGACGACCGTCTACACATTCCAGTCAGTGACCACAGCTATTGAGGGCAGTGGGAGCGTCCGCGATGCCGCATGATTCCGGATGCCACATCTCGACCGAAAAGCTCGACAATCAACGAGATCGGATCGGCCCTCCAGACCGAGACCAGCCCAAGATCGTTCAAGCAATCTTTATGGGTGCTGTGACGGATCGCAGGTTGCGTCGGTCGGGACCGCTGGGATTGTTCGCGGTGCTTCTCAGCTACCGCAATGGCCAAACGGGTGAATGCTTCCCGGCATATGCGACGATCGCTAAGCTGCTCAATTGCTCAGTTTCTGGTATCAGCCGCCAACTGGCAGAGCTTCGGAAATATGGCATTGTCAAACGCACGCGCAGGGTGACAAGGCGTGGTCGGTGGACGAGCAACTTGTACTATCTCGGCCATGACCACTTCGGGAAAGCCATGCTTCGAGCCGCGGTCGAGGGCCGGATCGGTACCGTCGTCATAGCCGTTTTGAGTGTCATGGTTGCTCAACTGCAATGGATACACGGCATTGTTGTAGTGAGCGCTCATGACATTGCGCTCCAAATCCGACGCGAAGCCAGTCGGGTTCGCGCAGCACTTGCGTCGTTGATCAAGAACGGACACGTCATCAGATTGGGAGAGGCTACATACACATTTCCTGCGCTCGAAACGCGTGCGCGCGAACACCTTCTTCGGAGAGGCAGTAACCAATCGTGTCGGGATGGTTCCGATGACGATATGGAGGACCTGACCCGAGTTGAAGTTGCGAAATTGAGGGATGGTAGTGTTGCAGAATCCGATGTTGGGTGCGTTGCGAAAGTAGCATCCGGAGAAGTTGCAGAAGTGAGTGCAGAACCTGCGCAGCACAAACCGATGCAGAAAGAAGATGCGCAGTGTGATCACGCGGATGTTGACGTACGCTTTGCAGAGAGAATCTACGCCGATCCGGTTGCGCCGTCTCGGGCGGATATTTCGTGCGAGACAGTCGAGAACTGGCGTTCCATCATCGGTCGGCGCTGCTCCCACCTGACTGAGCTTCTGAAGGCGGCGCATAATTTTGCTGAGATCAACGATGCCGAGATTCTCGACGAGTTGGCGCGTGCGACGGCATCTAGGCTCGGCATGCGTATCGCTTCACCCGAAGGCCTCCAGGACTGCCGCGACCTCATCTGCTTGATAGGTGCGGCAAGCGGAGAAAATGAAGTCACATCGGTCAAATTCCTGATGGCGGCCATCCGACGGAAGCTGAGGGCTGGCTGCTATCTCAACAGTTGGTCGCTGATCGCGCACGAATTGGCGACCGCGATCATGCATGACAATTTCCGGCTGCTCAGGGCCGAAGCTGAGAGCCCGGGCTGGATCACGCCTGAGATGATCTCTCAGGTCGTCAACGATCTGCGTGCCCGCGACCGCAATCGGATCTTGGCTGCGAAGCTGCTGTCCCGACGTGGCATCGAACCTTATCTGCTACTTATCCGCGAGCATGGAGATCGCGCACGTGAGGTCGTGAACGCAGCTCTCACCAGCAGTCTCATCGACGGGGCGAAATCGGTCGCAGAGATTAAGACCTGGGCGTATTTCCAGGCGGCCATCGAGTCGAGGCTCACTCGCACGCCACAAGTTGACGGCCGCTGAGATACCCCTATTTATCGACGACAGCCTCAAGTCCGGCATCATCAAAGCCTGCTTCTCCGAGTCGGCCGTCAACCGCGCCTATGCGGGGATGGACAGCACTACGACACTGCCGTGGTGCTCGCGCGACCCTACATGCCGCGCGACAAGGCCAACGTGGAATCAGGCGTTCTACTGATGACGCGCTGGATCATCGCCAAGCTGAGAAACGCCGAGTTTTTTGTCACTGAACTAGCTGAACGCAGCCGTTGCCGGGCGCTTCACCCAGCTCAACGACAAGGACTCCCGGCACCAATGGCGCTAGCTAGTCGCCATCACCGGACCACGTGGTCGCCATGCGCTGGATCAGCCGGCTGCCATGGCCCGACACGCAAAACCTTCAGTTCCCAGCCTTTTGGCTACCGATTTTTTGCGAGGATGGCCTCGAACTCGCTCGACAGCCATCCTTGCCGACGCCCCCCCGGATCAGAACGACTTTTTGGGATTTTGTCTTTGTCGCGCCAACGCCAGAGAGTTGCTCGGGAAACGCCCAGCCGAGCAGCGGCCTCTGCCAAATCGACGAAGCGTTCTCCCTCGTAAACCTTGGCCAGCTTAGGACTCGCAACTGCCGCTTTGCGCTTCGGCTTCGGCGGTGCGATCTGGATTCTCGCGATGACACGTTCTAGCATGCGTTCTGAAGCCGTTTTCTGCGGCTTTCCGTAGGCTACCGCCGTGCTGAAAGGCAAGCGAGACTTCTCAATCGCGTAGAATTTCCTCAGTGCCTGATTCACAATCGACCTCCTCTGGTTTCGATTGGCGGAGATCCAACACGTCGAACACGCTCGTGTCGAGCGATCAAAAATGCGGAAACTCCTAATATTATTAATTGAGTACGCGTGGCGCGTATTACATAAACTGGCCGAAATTGGATTATATAAATGGCGTGAAAACAATTACATTGCGCATCAATGTGATAACCACTCTCAATCGGCTTCTTGTTTCGGATCGGTCTGGTCCGAAATGAGCCGCGAACGATATGTGCAAAACCTACTGCTCGATGTTCAGCTCACCACCCATCACAATTTTCCGTCGTTTTTCGTTGACGGCTGGAATCGCGGTGTGATTCAGAGAGTCCGCCCGAATCAGCGGGCGGAGATTCGTGATCATGGCGGGTGGGATCGAGGCGGTTGCCGCGTCGGTCTCGGCTGATCTCGTTCGGCGTCTACCGAGACAGAACAAGAAGCAGCGCGAGGGGCTCTCGCTTCTCGTCGCGACGATGTTGGACGTGCGCAGCGCAAATCTCATGGACCTTTCGGCGTCGTTGCCGCGTGCGTGCGAGCGCATCGACATGCGCTATCAGTGGATCGCGCGGTTGCTCGGCAACGAGCACATCGACACCGATACCGTCTTGGCGCCGTTCGCGCGGGAGGTTCTGCAACGGGCGTGCGCGGACGGTCAGCGTCTCATTCTGATCATGGACCAGACGCAAGCCAACGACACGCAGCAGGCTGTCGTTGTTGCTGTGCGCGTTGGTGGGCGCTCGCTGCCGATCGCGTGGCGCGTCAAGGAAACCGAAGGCGCGATCGGCTTTGCCGAGCAGAAGTTGGCGTTGAACGCCGTGCTGAACTTGCTGCCGCTCAACGCAAAGATCGTGCTGATGGGCGATCGCTTCTACGGCAGTCCCGACCTGATCGTGTGGTGTCGTGCGCACGGATGGGACTGGCGTTTGCGCCTGAAGGCCGACCTGCTGGTGTTCGAGGATGGCGGCGAAAGCACTGTGGCCCAGTGCTTTGCGCGCGGTGAGCGCATGCTGAGCGGGGTCGAGTTGACGGCCAAGCGCGTCAGAACGAACATCGGCATGGTCCACGAAGATGGCCATCCCGAGCCGTGGTTCATCGCCATGTCGGACGTGCCGACGACGGCGCGCACATTCGACTACGGATTGCGTTGGGGCATCGAGGCAATGTTCTCCGATTTCAAGAGCCGAGGCTTCGGCCTCGAAGACAGCCAACTGCAGCGCACGGATCGCATGGATCGGTTGATCCTGGTCATGACGCTCGCGCTCTATTGGGCGGTCTCGACCGGCATGTGGGCGGCGGAGAATGCCGCACTTCCCGCCGAAAAAAAGCGCCCGGCACTGCTCCGAAGAAGGTGGCTCGCAGCCTGACCTCGTTCTTCAAGCGAGGACTGCGCCGCATCCAGACCTGTCTTCAGAACCTCTGCGGGCTGCCCGCTCTATGGTCGGTCTGGAGAAACTGATGGATGGTGAGCGATGTTCAGCCCAACCTCATTGGACTTCGCCAACTCTCGATCCGCTGCCATCGCTACAGGCCGCTGTCCGTGTGAGCTTAGCTTAGGTTGCTACCCGAATGAGGTTATTAAAAAAGCATTAAAACCTTCTCTATCCTCTGTCGACCCTCTTGCGACGGGCCCAATGATTGCGCGTAACCATAGGATTTTTATCGTAAATATTGGTGGGCCCGGCAGGACTCGAACCTGCAACCAAGCGGTTATGAGCCGCCGGCTCTGACCATTGAGCTACGGGCCCGAACGCGCAGCGCCCCGATATAGCAGAGGATGCGGTGGAAGGGGATAGGGCACCGTAGCGAAGGCTTGACGGCGTGTACCGCTGCCGGGAGCGCCGCCGAATGGCCGAATGGACGTGGGGCGCTGGAAGTGGCGGCGCTTGGCTGCCACCAACTGAGGGTGTCTGCGAAGGGTTGAGCGGCGTCAGACGCGCCGGTTCAGCCGTGCCGCCTCGGCCAGGGTCTCGATCGAGTCGGGTTGCCGCGAGCGCACGGTGAGACTGGTCACGCCCTGGTCCTGCATGTCCTCCCAGGCGCGAAAGCGCTGCTTGATGCGTGCCTTGGGGCCGACCAGCGATTTGTTGTCGACCCACTCATCGGGGACGGCGGCGGCGGCCTCGTCCTTGCGCTTGGCCAAATAGAGCTCCTGGATGCGGTCGGCGGCGTCCTTGAAGCCGCGGCGGACCATGATGTCCTTGTGGAAGTTCTTGTCCTTGTGCCCCATGCCGCCGACGTAGAGCGCGACCTCGGGCTTCATCTTGGCGAGGGCACCCTTGACGTCGTCGTTGACCTCGACGTGCACCGAGGCCTGGATCTCGAAATTCTTGAAGCTCTTGCCGTTGCCGGCGCGGCGGAAGCCTTCCTCGAGCCAAGGGCGGTATTCCTGCATGGAGCCGGGGAACAGCCCGAGCGGCAGCCAGCCGTCAGCGATCTCGGCGGTGAGCTTGACCGTCGCCTCGTTGCCGGTGCCGAGATAGATCGGGATCTTCGGGTTCATGTGCAGGATCGACTTGAGCGGCTTGCCGACGCCCATGGCGCCGGGCCCCGTGAACGGCAAGCTGATCTCGGTGCCTTCGTGCGACACCGGCCCCTCGCGCTCGAAGATCTTGCGCATGATGGTGACGTAATCCTTGATGCGATAATAGGGGCGGCCCCAGGGCTGGCCGTACCAGCCTTCGACGATCTGAGGCCCCGAGACACCGATACCAGCGATGAAGCGACCGCCGCCGGCGAGCGCGTCGACGGTCGCAGCACTCATGGCGGCGTTGGCGGGGGTGCGTCCGGCCAGCTGCATGATGGCGGTGCCGAGCTTGATGGTGCTGGTCTTGGCGGCGAGGAAGGCCAGCGGTGTCACGGCGTCAGTGCCGTAGGCTTCGGCCGTCCACACGGAGTCATAGCCAAGCTCCTCGGCCCGCTGCACAAGCTCGACGGGAAGATCGAGATGGGCCTTCGAATAGCCGATGCTCAAGCCGAGTTTCATGGGGGTGTCCTCCGCGCGTGTGGCTGCTGTCCGTTGGCCACAGCATCGCACCACTTTTGGCGCGCCGCTACAGGGCACGCAGCGTCACGGCCGCCGCACGAGCACCAGCGTTGCCCAGCCGGCTTCGATGCGCTTTTCCAGGATGCTGAAGCCGACGGTGCGAAAAGCGGCCTCGACCTCTGCTGCCTGCTCATCGAGGATGCCGGAGAGTACGGCGACGCCACGTGGCGCGATGGCCCGGCGCATGGCTGGCGCCAGCCCGATCAAGGGACCGGCAAGAATGTTGGCGAGGATCAGATCGAAGCGACTGGCACCCCGTAGCGCTGGATGCCGGAAGCCGACCGAGGCGACGACGGGCAGCGCGCTACCGACCCGGTTGTTGCGGGCATTGCTGCGAGCGACGCGCACGGCCTCGGCATCGATGTCGCTGGCGATGATGCGGGCCCGCGGCATGAGGCGTCGCGCTGCGATGGCCAGCACGCCGGAGCCGCAGCCGAGATCAAGCACGCGCCTGAACCGCTGGCGATGCACGAGACGGTCGAGCGCCTCGAGGCAGCCGCGCGTGGTGGCATGGTGGGCGGTGCCGAACGCTTCGCCAGCGTCGATCTCGATGGCATTGAGGCGAAAACCGATGTGAATGCGGTCATGGCTGCCGTGCACGACGAAGCGTCCGGCAGTGACGGGTGGCAAAGCCGCCTGGCTGATGGCGACCCAGTTCTCGTCGGGGATGGCTTCGAAGCGCAGTGCGGCGGGATCGTCGAGTAGGCCGGTGAGCAACTCCATGAGCGCGGCCGAATCCGGCTGCACATCATAGTAGGCCTCGACCTCCCAGCTGTGTGCGGCGGCCACCTCGAACAGTGTTACGGCGTGGGCTGCCGGCTCCCACGCTTCGCCAAGCCGGTCTGATAATTGGCGCGCACGGCCGAAGTCGGCCACCGTCAGGCAAAGCTTGATCTGTCCCATTGGCTCCGGTCGGTTCGCTGGCTTGGCACGACCGTGAGGTCACGACCATGGACGCTCAAGTCACGGGGCACCTGGCGTCATGCCTTGTCGTCGTCGGGCTCGATATCGAACTCGATGCCTTCGCCGGCTGCCCGGTCGGGCAAATCGTCGAGCAACTTGTCCCACAGCATGTCGATTTGAGATGCGGCGGAAGTCGGTGGGCGGGTGACCAGCTTGCCATCGGGCTGCTCGGTGACGATGCCATCTTCAATGAGACGCTGCAGGGCATCGTCGATATCGAAATTGACGTTCACGCCGAACGTGTTCTGCATGTAGCTTTCGATCGCGAGATCGACGTCGCCGAGTTCATGGCGATAGACGGTTTCCTTGGCCAGGATGCTGTAGAGCAGCAGCTCTTCCTTGACGTCCTCCTCGGCCGCCCGCTCCGCCAGGAACGTCATCACGCCCCGGTTGTCAGCCATAGCGTGGAAGTAAAGGTTCTGCGCCATGGTGACCATGTACTTGTTGCGCTGATTGACGAAGCCCATGAACTGGCGCACGGCGATGCCGCAAAGGCCGATGGCGGCCCCGGCCATGGCCACCGGATTGGTGGCCACCAGCAGCTTGCCGGCCGTGCCAACAGCCGTGGCGATACCGCCGCCAGCCGTGGCACCGAGCTTCAGCTTGTCGAACGTCCGGAACTTGATGGTCGTGTTCGGGAATGCCATCTCGATGTCCGAGCGCGGCATGTTCTTGAACAGCTTGACGTAGACGAAGTCGGATTTGATTTGCGGTGGCAGCATGCCGCGAATCCGCTTGTAGGCCTTTTCAGCCGCTTCGCGGTCGCAGCCCTTCTTGGCCATGATCTCCTTGAGGCGGGTTTCCTCAGCCTTCAACTTGAAGACAACGCACAGCCGCTGGAAGATCGGCACATCGAACTCTTCTTTCTTCAGGTAGAGCTTGCGGATGTTGCGTCGTGTCTCGGTGCGCTTGGTGGCACCGCGAAAATAGATGGCAAGCTCGTCGAAGGCGTCGAGATCGACCTGCAGGTCCAGCCCATAGTGGCTGTCCTTGGTCAGGATGGCGCCAACCTTGGCCGGGTCGATCTGGACGTAGTTGGCATGGCGCAGAAGATCATGCATCTGCTCCATCAACTGCTTCTGCAGGCCCAACCGTTCAGCGTCGGTGTAGGTTCGGGTGATCAGGAGATCGCTGTCGGGGCTGAAGGGCTCATAGGTATGTGCCAGCGCGATCAGGCGTGCGGCATAGGATTGCTGGCGCCAATAGGTGAGGTAATTGAAGAACCGGCGCGCTTCGACGCCTTTCGTCCCGGGCCAGGACTGCTTGCGCGTCAGGCGGTCGATCAGAGCCTCCGCCGTCACGGGGATGAATTTCTCCCGTTTGTCGGCGCCCTGGAAAATGTCATCGACGAAATCGCGCACGGGGGCAGCCGCAGCGACCGGCTTCCGCGGCGCTGTTGCAACACCGGGGTCCAGGTCCGAGTTCCGCGCCAGTGCGGTGTCAGCCATCGCCATCGCTATCCCTCCCGTCACGACCAGCCGGGGAGAAACCCCGGTGCACGTGTCCCAATCAGTCTCAGCGTTACGTCGAGAGCATAACCCACAGATTGTGCCGCATTTTGGCGGTCTGTTGTCGATACGGTGTAGCCCCCGCAACGCCTTGGCGCCAAGCGCATTTTGTCCGTGGCGACCCAAGACGGCACGGGTGAAAGGGATTTGTTAAGCCTTGGCGGGCATGATCCGGCGACCACAACTTTGTCGTAAAGCGTGTCTACCTCGAACGGCGCAGGGTTCGCTGCGTGTCTGGGGTAGGCGGTCCCAAGTGCCTTTGGTCGTGTTTGGAAGGTCAGCGTACATGTCCTGGATGTCGCGTGCTCGCAAGTCCGCCGCCGTTGCCTCGTTGGCCTGTGTCACGGCCACGGCCCTTACCCCCGCCACAACGGCCGCCGAGCCGAGCCAACCCTGGCCGAACCGCGTCCACGCCGTCTACAAGGTCACCTTCAACGGCTTCGACGTCGGACAATTCGAATTCAACTCCTCTGTCACTGGGTCCAACTACACGCTGACCGGCGACGCCAAGCTGTCGGCACTGCTCGGGGCCTTCACCTGGCAAGGCCTGACCCGCACCTCGGGCGCTATCGGCGGCGAGACCCCGAAGCCGGCCGGGTATACGTTCAGCTTCAACGGCACGGGCCGCAACGGCTCCATCAAGATGGGCTTCGCCGGTGACGCGGTGACGAACGTCGCCCATGTGCCGCCGCACAATCCCGCACCGACCACGGTTCCCGTCCGCGAGCCGCACCTGAAAGGCGTGCTCGATCCGCTGAGCGCGGTGATGGCTTTGAGCCGCACCAGTGCCGGCAATCCGTGCGGTCGCAAGCTGGCCATTTTCGACGGCAAGCAGCGCTTCGACCTGGTGCTGTCGTACAAGCGCCAGGAGCATGTGCAGGACACGCGGCCGAGCGGGCAGCCCGGGGTCGCCTACGTGTGCCGCGTCAAGTACCAGCCGATCGCGGGCCACAAGGTGAACGACGAGACGCGCGCCATGGCGGCGAGCCAGGGTATCGAGGTGTCATTGCGGCCGATCCCGAGCGCCAACCTGTTCGTGCCGCATCAGATCGTCATTCCGACCGGCGCGGGCACGGCGACCCTCACCGCCATCCGCGTGCAGATCGTGACGCCCAAGAACGAGCAGATCGCGCTCGGCCATTGAAGTCGTTATCACATACTGTCAGGGATCAGCCGGTCCATGATGTCAGGGAACAACCCGGTCGGACACAGTGTGGTCCAAGACGGCTACGCCAAGCTCGATCCCCCCACCCCTAGCCCCTCCCCGCGAGGGGGAGAGGAGAGATTACGCCGCGCGTCAGGACACGTGAAAAGTGCTCTGACCGGCTGAAGCTGGCACTTCACTGGCACCCGATCGGGTTGCTTTAAACGGACCGGCGCAGGCGCGGATCGAGCTGGTCGCGGATGCCGTCACCCAGAAGGTTGAACGCCAGCACAGTGATGGTGATGGCGAGGCCCGGGAACAGCACCAGCCACCACGGCGGCACCAGCCCAGAGTTCAAGGCGTCCGAGAGCATATTGCCCCAGGTGGGCGTGGGCGGCGGAATGCCGACGCCAAGGAAGCCCAGCGACGCCTCGATGATGATGGCCACGCCGAGATGGGTGGTGGCGAGGATCAGATAGGGGGCGATGCACTGCGGCAGGATATGCCGGAACATCAGTCGCGCGTTCGACGCCCCGAGGCCGCGCGCTGCCTCCACGAACGGCATTTCCTTCAACGAGAGCACGACGGACCGGATGACGCGACCGCCGAACGGCACGCGCGTGATGGCGATCGCCACGATGACGGTTCCCGTGCCGGCGCCAAGCGCCATGGCGATGGCCATCGCCAAGATGAGGTCGGGAAACGATTGCATGAACTCGAGGATGCGCTGGCTGATGATATCGAAGCGGCCGCCGAAGAAGCCGCACATGAGGCCCCACAGCGAGCCGAGCGTGGTCCCTAAGAGCACGGCAGCGAAGGCGACCATCAGCGATGTGCGGCTGCCGTGGATGACTCGGCTCAGCGTATCGCGGCCCACTTGATCGGTGCCGAAAAAGTTCATCTCGCTCGGCGGCTTGGTCATGGCGCGGAAGTTGGCCTTGAGCGGCGGGTGCGGCGCGAACAGATCGGCGCCCAGTGCCATCACCAGAATGGCGATGACGACCAGCCCCCAGAAAGCCGACATCGGCGACCGGCGAACGAAGTTACCAAGCCAGCTGCCGAGGCGGCGCGCCCGGGACGGCTCCTTGGGCGGCACGATGGGCCGAGGCTGCACGGTTGGCGGGCCGCTGGGTCCGATCTGGGTCGCGGTCATTGATAGCGGATCCTCGGGTCGAGCCAGGCGATGATGATGTCGACGACGATGTTCAGGACGACGAACACGACGGCATAGAGGAACACCAGGTTCTGCATGACGAAGACGTCGCGCTCGCTGACGGCGGTGAACATGGCGTAGCCGAGGCCCGGCGTTCCGAAGGCGCGCTCGACGGGGATGGAGCCTGCCAGGACGAACCCGAGCAGGATGCCGGACAGCGTGATGACGGGCAGCAACGCATTGGGCAGCGCATGCAGGGCGATCACGAGGCGTCCGTTCAGGCCCTTGGCGCGGGCAGTGCGCACGTAGTCCTCGCGGATCACCTCGAGCAGGCTGGAGCGGGCCATTCGGGCGATGTAGGCGGCCTGCCCGAGCCCGAGCACGATGGCCGGGCCGATGATCATCTGGAACGTGGTCCAGGGGTCCGTGAACAGGGACGCACCCGTCAGCGGGGCCTTGTAGCCGAAGGCAAACAGCAAGGTCAGCACGATCAGCATGCCGAGCCAGAAGCCGGGCACAGCCAAGAACAGGATCGAGAAGAAGCGCACGATGTTGTCGGCTAAGCTGTTCGGTTTCAAGGCGCTGATAATGGCGACGGGAATGCCGACCAGCCAGGAGAATACCACCGACAGGAAGGCGATCTGCGCTGTCAGCGGGCCGCGCCGGAGAATCATCTCGGCAACGCTTTCTGAACGGAAGAACGAGCGGCCGAAATGGCCGCTGGCAATGTCCTTGACCCAGTTGACATACTGCAGCCAGAGCGGATCGGAGAGACCGAGATCGCGCATGAAGTTGGCGCGCTGCTCGTCGGTGAGTTTGGTGAAGCCGTCGGCCCCGAAGATGGCGACCAAGGGATCACCGGGGAGGATGCGCATGACGGCGAACACGACGAGCGAGACACCGATGATGGTAACGATGCCGAACAGGAGGCGACGCGCGATATAGCTGAACATCAGGACCGACTATCTCCTGGACTTCACCCTGCGGCCGACGGCGAGCGGCTGAGCGGCCGCCCGCCGTCGTCAGGTCACTTGTCGAGCCACATGGTATCCATGCGCACCACGTCGTAGATGCCGAAGTAGTCCTTCGGATTATGACCTTTGACGTAGTTGTACCAACCGTCGTTGATCTTTTCCCAAGACATGGGCAGCAGCGGCGGGTTCTCTTCCATGATCGCCTCGGCCTGACGGATGTACTCGAGGCGCTTCTTGGGATCGACCTCGGTGTCGATCTTAGGCAGCAGGGCGTTGAACTTCTCGTTGTCCCAGTTCGAGTAGTTTTGCGGGCCGCCGGTACGATACCAGGCGTTGAAATAGTCGGATGGGTCGAGCAGCGTCGACACGATGGCGCCAATGGCCATGTCGAAGTTGCCGGACTTGGTGTCGTCGAACCACACCGACTCGACGACGGTGCGCAGCTTGGTCTCGATGTTGAGGGTCTGCTGCAGCATGGCCTGGATGGCCTGCGACCACAGCTTGAACGAGGCCACCTCGCGCACGAGATAGTCGAGACCCTTGATGCCGTTGGCGTAGCCGGCCGCGGCCATCAGTGCCTTGGCTTCCTTGACGGCGGCGGTTGGGTCGGCCTGATAGCCAATCCGCTTCTCGAGCTCGGCCTTTGGTGTCGCGAACTCGGAGAAGGGATAGATGAAGCCACCGACCATCATCGGGGCCACGTCCTTCACCACGTCGACCAGCACCGCCTTGTCGAGCACCAGATGGCAGGCGCGGCGCACGCGCGGGTCATCGAACGGTTTCTTCTTGGCGTTCATCCAGGTGGCTTGGATCACGCTCTGGTAGAAATCCTGGCCCGACATGCCGGCAGTCGCCTTGACCTTGCGCAGCGAGCCCGGATCGAGCAGGCGGGCATAGTCGGTGCGGCCGGCGAGCAGCGACGAGCCAAGCTCCGGCGAAAACGGCAGCGCATGGTAGAACTCGATACCGTCGAGATAGGCGACCGACTTGTTCCAGTAGTTCGGGTGCCGCTCCATGACCCAGACTTCGTTCTCGACGCGGCGCTTGCTCTTGAACGGCCCGGTGCCGGGAATGTCGACGACGCGGCGCAGGTTCTGCTGGTTGTCGTCGAGCGTCTTCTTGCGCACGATGCCATTCCAGCCCGAGGCGATGGCGCCCATAATGAACTCGGCTGGCCGCGGCTCGGAGAGCTTGAACTCGACGGTTTTCTTGTCCTTCGCCGTAATTGACTCGACCGCCTTGAACAGGATCGAGCGCGGGATCGAGATGCCGGACGGTGGCTTGGAGATGCGGTCGAACGTGGCCTTAACGTCTTCCGCCGTCAGCTCGGCGCCGTCATGGAACTGCACGCCTTCGCGCAGCATGAAGGTGTAGGTCTTGGCGTCCTTCGAGATCTGCCAGCTGTGGGCGAGATCGGGAATGATCGTCTTGCCGCTGTCGCGAGGGTCGCGGCGCACGAGATTGTCGAACATGCAGCCTTGCGAGCCGAGGCTGTTGATGGTGCCCGACTGGTGGAAGTCGAAATGCGGTGGGCGGCTGGTGATACCGTAGCGCAATACGCCGCCACGCTTGGGATTGGGCTCAGCTGCGGCGAGCTGGAATTTCGAGCCGTCGAATTCCATCGGCACGGCCGCTGTCGCGATGTCTGGTCTGAGGCCCGCGACAAGCGCTGCCGTCGCGGCACCGCCCATCAGCATGTCGCGCCGGTTGAGCCCGCGCTTCGGCCCGCCTTGCGGCGTGTCGTGGTCACCCATTCGCTTCCTCCTTCGAATAGACCTTTTCAGGACGCCTTGCGATGTGCTCTCATCGTCGGGCGTCTCTTCTTGTAGGTTGAGACTATACGCTGGTCGGCAAGGAGTCACGTAGTGAGCCAGGCCTCTGCGGCTGCAAGATCCCCGAGTGGGCCGAACCTTTCGGCGACACCCTCGGTCCTCGAGGTCGACAACCTCCAGACCCATTTCTTTACCACGTCGGGCGTGGTTCGCGCCGTCGATGGCGTGTCCTATTCGGTCAAGGCCGGAGAGACGCTCGGTGTGGTCGGAGAGTCCGGTTGCGGCAAGAGCGTGACTGCGTTGTCGATCCTGCGCCTGATCGCCAGTCCGCCTGGACGCGTGGTCGGCGGCGAGATCCGCTTCGAAGGCCGCAACCTGCTGAAGCTGCCGATGCCCGAGATGGAAGCGATCCGCGGCAACGACATCTCGATGATCTTCCAAGAGCCGATGACGTCGCTGAACCCGCTGTTTACCATCGGCCATCAAATCGCTGAGTCCATTTCCGTGCACCAGGGCTTGTCGCGGCGCGAGGCGATGACGAAGTCGATCGAGATGCTGCGCCGCGTCTCGATTCCGGAGCCGGAGCGGCGGGCGGCGGCCTATCCGCACCAGATGTCTGGCGGCATGCGCCAGCGCGTCATGATCGCCATGGCGCTGTCGTGCAATCCGAAGGTGCTGATCGCGGATGAGCCGACGACGGCGCTGGACGTCACCATCCAGGCGCAGATCCTGCAGTTGATGCGCGAATTGCAGGACAGCCTCGGCATGGCCATCGTGCTGATCACCCACGACATGGGCGTCGTCGCCGAGAACTGCGATCGCGTCGTCGTCATGTATGCCGGTCGCAAGGTCGAGGAAGCGCCGGTCGAAGCGTTGTTCGAGCGGCCGGGTCACCCTTACACGGAGGGTCTGCTCGGCTCGATCCCCAGTGTGGATGCGGCAGCCGACCCCTTGGCCGCGCGGGGACGCCTGGCCGAGATCAAAGGCATGGTGCCATCCCTCTTGCGGCGCGTGGACGGGTGCAGCTTCGCGCCGCGCTGCAAGTACGCCACGGACCATTGTCGTGCCGTCGCGCCGTCGCTGGTCGAGCACCGGCCCGGTCGTCTGGTTGCCTGCTGGCAGGCCGATAAGCTGCTGGGAGAAGCCCGATGAGCGTGACCGTAGCAAGCCCGCCTGCCGATGCGGCGCGGGGGGCGGCGCCGCGAGGCGGGGTGACGCCGCTGGTCGAAGTGCGCGACTTGAAGAAGCATTTCCCGATTCACAAGGGCTTCTTCTCGCGCGTGGCGGGGCAAGTGCATGCTGTCGACGGCGTGTCGTTCCATATTGCACCGGGGGAGACGCTGGGGCTCGTAGGGGAGTCCGGTTGCGGCAAGTCCACGGTCGGGCGCACGCTCTTGAAGTTGCTGGAGCCGACCAGCGGGCAGATCCTGGTCAAGGGCCAGGACATCACCGCGCTGGATGGACAGGCGATGATGCCACACCGCCAGCGCATGCAGATGATCTACCAGGACCCCTATGCCTCGCTCAACCCGCGCATGACATCGGCCGAGATCGTCGGTGAGCCGTTCGCCATTCACAGCGTCGGCACGTATCAGGAGCGGCGCGAGCGGGTGGCGTGGCTGTTCGAGCGCGTTGGCCTGCGCGCCGAATTGATGAATGCCTATCCGCACGAGTTCTCCGGCGGCCAGCGGCAGCGCATCGGCATTGCCCGGGCGTTGGCGCTCAATCCGGAGCTGATCGTCGGCGACGAGCCGGTGTCGGCGCTGGATGTCTCGATCCAGGCACAGATCATCAATCTGCTGATCGATCTGCAGGAGGAGCTGAAACTCTCCTACCTGTTCGTTGCCCATGATCTGGCGGTGGTGCAGCACATCTCGCATCGTGTGGCCGTCATGTATCTCGGCCGCATCGTCGAGATGACGGAGAAGCATCGCCTGTTCGCGGAACCGCTGCATCCCTATACGGAGGCGCTGCTGTCGGCGGTGCCGATTCCCCGGGCGTCGGCGCGCAAGCGGCAGCGGATCATTCTGACCGGCGACGTTCCGAGCCCGATCAATCCGCCATCGGGCTGCCACTTCCACACCCGCTGCCCCTATGCGCACGCACGCTGCAAGAGCGAGGTGCCGGTGCTGCGCGAGGTGACGCCCGGCCACGTTGCCGCGTGTCACCTGCACGACGCCGGCCCGCGCCATCCGCTGGCCCGACCGGCTAATCCGTAGGTCGGCGTCAAGCCGAGGCGCCAACCGGTGCGACCCGACGCCAGAACAACGCGCCTCGAGGCTTGCGTTCTTGGCTGTTGGGTCGCGCTGCGCTTGACCCGACCTTGCACCGTGCTTCGGCCCTGCGTCAGACGATGCCGTCTTTCTTGAGCTTCTCGAGGTCGGCGTTGCCGAGGCCGAGCCACTCCTTGTAGACGGTGGCGTTGTCGGCGCCGAGCACGGGCGATGGCTTCACGGCCACGTAGCTGTCGGTCATTTTCACGGGCCAGCCGGGGATCACGACCTTGCCGCGCACGGGATGGTCGACCTCCACGAAGATTTCGCGCTCGCGCATGGTTGGATCGTCGGAGAGCTCCTTCGTATCCATGACCGCGCCGCAGGGAACGCCAGCTGCGCCGAGCTTTTCCATGGCCTCGAACTTGGTGAACTGCTTCGTCCACTTTTCGATGTGCTTGTTGATTTCGGTCGCGTGATTGCCGCGCTGCGGTGGCGTGGCAAAGCGCGGATCGGTTTTCAAGTCGGCGCGACCGATGACATCGCACAGGTTCTCCCAGTGCTGGTTGGTGGCGCGGCTGGTGTAGATGAAGACGTAGTCGTTGTGGCCCTCGGGTGCGCACTTGAAGACTTCGCAGGGTGCGTTACCCAGCACGACGCTGTTGCCGTTGCGCTCGCAGGCCTTGTTGGTGAGCAATTGCCGCGAGTAAGCGATGCGGCAGTAGTTGACCATGGCGTCCTGCATGGCGACTTCGACTTTCTGGCCGCGTCCCGTCACCGTGCGCTGGAAGAGGGCTGCGAGCACGCCGATGACGGCATGCAGGCCCGTGCCGGTATCGCCGAGCGTGACGCCCGGCTTGATCGGCCGCCCGTCGGCTTCGCCCGTGATCGACATGACGCCGCCGGCTGCCTGTGCGATCATGTCGAAGGCGAGGTTCTTCTCGTAGGGGCTCCCCTTGCCGAAGCCTTTCACCGTGGCGTAGATGATGCGCGGATTGATCTTCGCCACTTCCTCGTAGGAGAAGCCGAGCTTCTCGATCACGCCCGGCGCGAAGTTCTCGGCGAAAATGTCGGCTTTCGCGATCATGTCGCGCAGCATCTTCTTGCCAGCCTCGTTCTTGAGGTTCAGCGTGACGGAGCGCTTGTTGGCGTTGAGCAGCATGAAATAGTAGCTGTCGGCGTCCTTGCGCTCCGACGAGGCATTGCGGCCCTGTTCGCCGCCTTTCGGATTCTCGATCTTGATCACGTCGGCACCGAGCCAGGCCAGTGTCTCGGTGATCGAGGTGCCGGCCTCGAACTGGGTGAGATCGACGACCTTGATGCCGGCGAGGGCGGGCTTGCCGGTGGCTTTGGCTGCGGTCTTGGCGCTCATGGGCGAAACCTCCAGGTCGAGAGTTGGTTCTGCGAAACAACAGTCAAATGATAGTCCGACTCCAGCCGCAGCCCCCCCTCACCCCAACCCTCTCCCCGAGAGGAGAGGGGGCAGGGGCACCTCGCCGTCGACGCGTAGACAGCTCGCGATCCAGCGTACGCGCCGGGTGAGTGGACTCAAGACTAGGTCGAAACAATGCAATCGTGCAGCCTATCAGAGCGGAGCCAGACGCTGGCGTAAAGCCCTCAAACGATGAACCGCACGCATGGCGCGCATGCGTGCGGTTCCGTTTCGCGGGTGCGAGATGGCGCTGCCGGTTATTGGTCGATCTTGATGTTGGCAGCCTGGATGAGGTCGCCGATGCTCTTGTAGTCGTTGTCCAGGTGCTTCTGGAGGTCGGCCAACTTCTGCACCACCGGCACGGCCGAGACGAGCTGCATCTTGGTCTTCATGTCGGGAGTTGCCGAGATTTCGTTGATCTTGGCGTTCAGCGCCTCGACGATATCCATCGGCGTTCCGGGAGGGGCGTAGAGGCCAAACCAGACCGGCACGTCGGCGTCCTTGATGCCGGCTTCCGTCAGTGTCGGCACGTCCGGGAACTCGGCGAAGCGTTCGAAGTGGTTGACGTTCAGCAGCGTCAGCTTGCCGGCCTTGGCGTGCGGCAAGGTCGAGCCCTCGTTCATGATGTCAATGACGCCGGCAAGGAGGTCGGTGATGCTGTCGGCGCCGCCACGATAGGGCACGTGCAAAATGTCGATGCCAGTCTTGAATTTGAGCATCTCGTAGCGCAGGTGCGTGGTGGTGCCGGCGCCCGAGGAACCGAATGTCAGCTTGCCAGGATTGGCCTTGGCGAACTTGATCAGGTCATCCAGTGTCTTGAAGCCGTGCTTCGGGTGCACGATGAAGCCGGAGATCGAGTCGCCCATGCGGGCCACGGGGATGAACTTCTTGGGGTCGAAGTTGACCTTGCGCAACAGCGGCTGGAACACCACCGTCGAGTTCGAGGTGAAGAATAGCGTGTAGCCGTCCGGCGCCGACTTGAACGCGGCTTCGGCACCAATGAGGCCCGAGGCGCCACCGCGGTTTTCGATCACGAACTGCTGCCCAAAGGCCTTGCCCAAGGCGTCGGCCCAGGGGCGGGCCAGCAGATCCGTGGCGCCGCCAGCGGCGAACGGCACGATCATCTTGACGGGCTTGTCCGGCCATTTGGCCTGGGCGTGGGCGCCTGTGATCACGTATGGCGCGGCCAGCAGGCCGGAGCCGGCAAGCTTCAGGACTTCACGACGACGCATTGAGTGTCTCCTCTATCCCCAGTGGGCCGGAGGATCGGACATCGGGGTGGCCGACGTCAATGGGGCGTTCGCGATTCCACGCTCCGGAATTTGCGCGCCCGCGGCGTATTTGCGGCCGTCAAGCGGTGGCGACGGGGCGCTCGAAGTGGGCGCGCCGCCGCTGACCGAGGGCGGCCGTAGCGCCAAGATGGCGGGACAGTTGGGTGGGTGCCAGGTTTTCGGCCGCAATCAGCCGCCGTTGCGGCCGTTGGCCTGCTTATAGAGCGGAATTCCGACATTGAGCTTGAAGGCCACGTCGGGCGTCGCTTTGGTGAGGCCGAACAGCACGCCAAAATCAGGAGCAATCTTGACGTCCTTGGCAAGCTCGAACTCGGTGAAGAGCACGGGGCCGATGCGATGCTCCTGCTCTTCCCAGGGCGGGGTGTTGCCGAGGTTCTCGATCACGCCGAAGGCCTCGATGCCCAGGGCAAAACCTTCGCGGATATCGTACTTGGCCTGCAAGCCGTAGACAAAGGCCGTGCCCTCGATGTGGTTGCGGCCGAAGGTCTTTTCGAAGAACGGATTGGCCGTGAACGACAGCTTGTCGGCCTTGAGAGTGACGATGGGGCCGTACTGCACCGCATTGGTCGTATCGCGGTGCACCGATGCCTCGATCGAGGTGAACCAGCCGAGCCCGAGATCGCGTTGCGCTTTCTCGTCCAGCGCCTTGAGAATGATGACATTCTCCATGGCCACCTTGGAGAAGCGGTACTCGTCCTGCTCCGGCTTCTCGAACTTGAAGATGCCGGCGATTTTCCACCAGTCGGTGACGCCGTAATGCAGGCCATGATCATTGGACATACGATTGATGTCAGAGCCGAGGGCGTGGGGAACGTGGACATGCAGCGAGTTCTCGCTGCTCAGCTCCAATTCGCCCTTCTTGACCTCGAGTGGCTTGACGTCAAAGGTTTGTGCACTGGCGGAGCCTGGGACGCAGGCCGCAACGGCGACGCCGAGGACAATCGCGGTGGTGGCGTCGCGGAGTCTTGACATGCGCTCAACCCCTGCTTCGGGTGATGGGAATCGGTTCGCATAAGTCGTTACACGCACTGCGGTGCTGGCGCTAATGCGGGTCAACTCTTTCGGCTCGATTGAGTCGCCAGTGTAACTCTCGCGCCACGCGGGGGATGGGGTTGCGATCACGGCCGCTGACCGCTGCTGTCATATCGGCACGGCGCACGATTACGAGTTTGTGGCCTCAGGAGGGTTGCGGCGAGAGGTAGGGTCGCGCCAAGATGCCGATCTCGTCCGCAGGAGAGCCGCCATGAACGTGCGATCGAAGATCCGCAGTGTCGAGACGCTGGCCGCAGACGCCGGTTGGCGCAATTACTACTTCGTCAAGGTCGTCACCGAGGACGGCGTGACGGGGTGGAGCGAGTACGATGAAGGCTTTGGCGCGCCGGGTGTCGGGGCCGCGATCCAGCGTTTGTCGGAACGGGTGGTGGGCCAGCCCGTCGGCGACCACGAGCGCGTTTATGCCGAGCTGTACTCCGTGACGCGGCCCGCTGCCGGCGGTGTCGTGGCGCTGGCTCTCGGGGCCATCGAGAACGCGCTGCTCGACGCGAAGGCGAAGTCGCTGGGCGTGCCCTGTTATGAGTTGCTCGGCGGCAAGGTGCGCGATCGGATCCGGCTCTATTGGTCTCATTGTGCGACGTGGCGCATCAATCACCCGAGCTACTACAAGCCGGCGATCACCTCGCTGGACGGCACCAAGGCCATGGGCCGCGAGGTGCGCGAGAAAGGGTTCTCGGCGCTGAAAACCAACATCTTCATCTACGACGCCGACAAGAAGAATCCGAAGGGCTGGCGGCCCGGCTTCGGCTCGCCCAATTATCCCGAACGCAACGTCGACCGCCACGTGCTGCGCAATCTGCGCATGCATCTCGAAGCCATGCGCGAAGGCGCGGGGCCTGATGTCGACATGCTGCTGGATCTCAACTTCAACGCCAGCACGGAAGGCTATCTCAAGATCCTGCGCGAGATCCGGGACCTCGACATGTTCTGGATCGAGATCGATACCTACAACCCGGAGGCGCTGGGCCTCATTCGCAGGCAATCGCCGCATCCCATCTCGTCGTGTGAGACGCTGCTCGGCATTCGCGAGTTCCTGCCCTATTTCCGTGAGCAGGCGATGGACGTGGCGATCATCGACACGCCCTGGAACGGCGTGTGGCAGTCGATGAAGATCGCCAATCTTGCCGAGGCGCACGAGGTCAATGTGGCGCCGCATAACTTCTATGGTCATCTGTGCACGATGATGAATGCGCACTTCGCCTGTGCGGTGCCAAACCTGCGGATCATGGAGATCGATATCGACCGGCTGGAGTGGGACCACGAGCTGTTCACGCATTTGCCGGAGATCAAGGACGGGCATCTCGTCATGCCGACGCGGCCCGGTTGGGGCACCGAGCCGAACGAGGCGGCCATCAAGGCTCGTCCGCCGAAGGCCAAAGGCGGCTTGCTCAACTACGGGCAGAAGACGAACTGAAGCGGGTGAGGGGGCAGTCGCGACGAGGCGGCGTTAACCATTCTGGTTCATCGCCCCGTAATGCTGTTCTGTTAGTCTCCCGTCCATGAGTTGGACCCAGGATCTGCCACCCGCCGCCGTCACCGCCGTCAAGTCCGAGACGGCTGGCGAGATCGTCAAGTGGGCGGGCAAACCGAACCCGCGACGCGCCTTTCTCCAGGGAACTGCAGCCTGGCTGATGGGCATCCCGTGGTGCGCCCTCATGTTCACGATCTTCACCGTGCTGGTGCTGGCGGTTTTTTCCGGCAAACCGCCAAAAGGTGGTGTCACCCTGATGATGGGGCTGATGATGGCTGGCGCGCTGGTGTTCGTGTCTGCCTTCGTTATGGTCGGCATTGGCATGATGGCCGTGCCGTTCTGGGCGTGGTGGAATGCCCGCCGCACCGTCTATGCCATCACGGATCGCCGCATCCTCAAGATGACGTACGGCCGGACTTCGGTCGTGACGTCGATCGCACCGGATCGAATCGTGCGCCAGACCCGCACGGAACGCCGTGATGGATCGGGCACGCTGAGCCTGGTCACCGGTTACGAGAAGGACTCCGACGGCGATGTCAGCGCCAAGACGGAGGAGCTGTTCGCCGTGCCGCGTGTTCGCGAGGCCGAGCGCCTGATCGATGCCATGCGCCCGCGCGCGGCGTGACGTGCCGGATGCGTGAGGGGCAGGCGTCAGACCCAAGGGTCTGACCCCTGTTCCGGATTAACCTCACGCAAAAAAGTTATCCCCGGTCAGCTCCGTGGCCGCATACTCGCGGGCATCCGGCTCGTGTGGCCAGGGCGTGTGCGTGAGCTCCACGTGCTTTAGCCGAGGCGGAGGACAGGATCGGTCCACGTGCGGCCTCGCGACCTAGATTGCGCTGCAAACAGCGTGTCGCCGGGCAGGAGCACGCGAACAGATCGGAGGCTTTGCTGGACCTGTAGGCCAGTGGGTGCAAACCCACAGCGACAGGCTGGCGCCGGGCACCAGGGCGATGCGTCTACCCTGGCACGACCGTCCCGGAGGCTGGTGCGAAGGCACCGGAAGGCTCGATCATCGGTTCTGTTCGGCAGGGCGGCCAATGCCGCATGCTACCAAGAGGTCTGAGCGGTACGCCGCCCTGCGCCTGGCTTGGACGTCTCCTGCATGCCTTCGAGCGGAAACGCTGCGAGGTTCGTGGTGTTGGTGGTGGGGAAGAGCGATCTAGGTTGGGTCAATTCCCATCCGCGCAAACGTAGCGCAAATCGTTATCCGCTTGCTCGTCCTCCTCCCCAGCGGGGAGGGGTTAGGGGTGGGGAGAAGGAACCACGACGAGTGCCTGAGTTTCGCCTGCAAAGTCGCAGTTTTCACCGCGATCCGTGCGCCAAGCTCGACACCCCACCCCTGGCCCCTCCGTCGTGGCGAAGCCGCGCCTACGGCACGAGAGGGGAGGGGGAAAACTAGTGGCGAGTTCACGATCCAAAGTTAGCGCCTATGGGGTCAATCCCTGCTCAGTCTTGTTTGCAACGCTCCGCAATAACGCGCGACCCAACAGGCACAGCCGAGAGACGCTCCGATTGTGGGTCTCGCGTCGGGTCGCGTGGGCGCGTGCCGCGCCACTTGACCCGACCTACGGCAGAGCCAGCGGCGCGGCGGCGCCAACATTGCTTACGCCCCGAGCCGCAAGGGCAGACGCCTTGGGCCGCGCACCTGGCCGGCCGACCACGTCACGGTCTGGCTGGGATCGAGGCTGAACTCGGGGATGCGCTGCAGCCATTCCTCCAGCGCCACCTGCAACTCCATGCGCGCGAGGTTCGAGCCAGCACAGCGATGAATGCCGAGGCCGAAGGTGACGTGGCGGTTCTCCTGCCGGTCGAGGATCACCTTGTCGGGCTCGGGAAAGACGGCGGGGTCGCGATTGGCGGCGGGGAACGACAGCAGCAGCATCTGGCCCGCTTTCATCGGGCAACCCGCCAGCTCAGTATCCCTGCGCACCTGCCGCGCCATGGTCACGGGCGCATAGGCGCGCAGCAATTCCTCGACGGCGGTGGCCATCAAGGCGGGCTCCGTGGCGAGTCGTTTGCGATCAGACGGCGTGCGCGCCAGATGCCAGAGCGAGGCGCCGATGGCGCTCCACGTCGTGTCGATGCCGGCAATCATCAGCAAGCGCAGCGTGCCGTAGAAATGCCGCTCGGTCAGTTCCTGGCCGGCGAAGCGGGCGCGCAGCATGAAGGAGATGAGATCGGCGCCGTCATGCGTTTTGCGCGCCTCGACGTGGCGGCGGAAGTAGGCGTCCATCTCGTAGGAGATTTCGGCGAAACGCTCCGCACTGCCCGGCGTGTCGCGCACCGTCTCATCGAGCATGATGTGAATCCAGCGCCGGAACAGATCGCCGTCGGATTCGGGCACGCCCAGCATGGCGGCGATGACGCGTACCGGCACGTGGCTCGCGTACTGCGCGGCGGCATCGCAGGTCGGGGCATCGCCGATCTGGTCGAGCAGTTCGTTGCAGATGCGCCGCGTGATGGGAATGTAGGGCGCGATGGCCTGCGGCGTGAAGGCTGGCAGCAGCAGCATGCGCGCCGGCTTGTGATGTGGGGGGTCCGACGAGATCGGCGGCGTCGGCAGCGGCACCTGGGGCACGTGCGCCCGCACAATGGGCCGGCGGCTGGAGAACGTTTCGGGATCGTAGGAGGCTTCGCGCACGTCGGCCATGCGGGTCGGCAGATAGACGCCGCCATAGCGCTCGGTGTGGGCGACGGGGCAGCGCTGGCGCAGATCGTCCCAGATGGTGAACGGATCCTCGACCCATTGCGCGTCCATGTGGTCGAAGTCGCGGGCCCAGTCGGTGACCGGTGGCGAATCGCTCATGGCGTGTCTCCTGTTTTGCCGGCGCGCTCGAGGCGCAGGGCGAACTCGGGGCAGTTCTTGACGGCCAGCCGCGCCTTCTCGGCGAGCGCGTCCGGCACGATACCGTCACCGGCAGCATGCGCGAAACCGTGGTCGTCGATGTCGATCAGCTCGGGCAACAGGACCTGGCAGCGATTGTGCCCCTGGCAGCGCTCGCCATCGACGATCAGGCGCAGTGCGCCAGCCTTGCCGGGCTCGGTGGTGGCCATGGCAGTGGAGATCCTCTGCTGTGATGCCGCTTCTGCTATACTGGGCCGAATTGACGTAAAGGGCAACTCTCTCATGAGCAAGAAAACCATCCTCATTGCCGGCGCCACGGGCCTCGTCGGCTATGCCGCGATGAAGCACTTTGGCAGCCAGCCCGATTGCGACGTGATCGCGGTGTCGCGCCGCCGCCCCGACGAGACCTTCGGCGCCACGTTCATCGCCGCTGACCTCGATGACCGCGACGCGTGCCAGCGCACGTTCGGCGGCATGGATCGTATCACGCACGTCGTCTATGCGGCCTTGTACGAGGCGCCGGGGCTGGTCGCGGGCTGGCAGGAGGCCGAGCAGATCGCGCGCAACGATCGCATGCTGCGCAACCTGATGGACCCGCTGCTCGGCGCGGCCAAGAGTTTGCGGCATGTGTCGCTGCTGCAGGGCACCAAAGCTTATGGCGTGCACGTGCGCCCGATGGCGGTGCCGGCGCGTGAGGGCCGCTCGGAGGCGCGCGATATCCCGAATTTCTACTGGAACCAGGAGGATTATCTCCGGGAGCGCCAGCGCGGCCAGGGGTGGGCGTTCTCGATTTTCCGGCCGGTTCTGATCGTCGGCTTCTCCACGGGTAGCGCCATGAATCTGGTGCCGGCCATCGGCGTTTATGGCGCGCTGCTAAAGGCGGCGGGTGAACCGCTGTACTATCCGGGCGGCCCCGATCGCATGGCGCAGGCCATCGATGCGGACGTGCTGGCGCGCGCCATTGGTTGGGCAGGAGATGCCGAAGGGGCGCGCAACGAGGCCTTCAATGTGGCCAACGGCGACGTGTTCACGTGGCGTAACGTGTGGCCGGCTATCGCAGAGGCCCTGGGCATGCCGGCGGGGCCTGATCGTTCGCTGAGCCTTGAGCACGACATCGCGCCGCGGCAGGCGGAGTGGGCGAAGCTTGCGGCGACACACAATCTCGTGGAGCCGGATTTGAAAAAACTGGTTGGCTTGTCTTTCCAGTACGCCGATTTCCAGATGGGCTATGGCCGCCCCGTGCCCGGCGCGCCGACGTTCTCGTCGACCATCAAGCTCAATCAGGCGGGCTTCACCGAGGTCATCGACACCGAGGTCATGTTCACCAACGCTATCCGCGCGTTTCAGGCGAAGCGGTTGTTGCCACAGCCTTGATCGCAGCCACAAACGTTCAAACGCGGGAGCAGGGCCCACGACCCTACCGGGGGAGCGCGAGGGGCGAGCAGCCCCTCGTCGGCGTGCGGTCGCCTGTGCCGCTCACAGATCCAGCGCGAGGTAGACGACGTCGCTGTTGGGATTGTCGTAGTAGGCGGCAATTTCGCGAAAGCCGAGCGTGGCGTAGAGCTGCCGCGCCGCCTGCATCGACGTGAAGGTGTCGAGCACGATGCGCGCGTAGCCGGCCGTGCGGGCGCAAGCGATGATGGTGATGGCGAGACGGCGGCCGAGATCATGGCCGCGGGCTTCAGGGCGCACATAGAGGCGCTTCATTTCGCAGTGGCCCGGTGTGTCGAGCGGGCGCAGGGCCACACAGCCGACAGTGTCACCCTGCTGATTGCGGGCCAGCAGGATGGCGCCGGCCGGTGGCGCGTACTTGCCGGGAAGCGTGGCTAGCTCGGCGCTGAAATTCTGATACGACAGGTCGATGCCGAGCGCATCGACATAGGCGGTGAACAGGTCGCGCACGCTGGCGATGTCGTCGGGAGCGCGCATGGGTGAGATGCTGATGCTTGTGCTGCGCGTCATGCTCGACTGTCCTTGGCGAAGGGCTACATTCATATCATGACGGGGTCGAGCATCGCAAAGGTGGGGCGACCGATTCAATTGACGCCGTTGTGCCGAGGTCAGCGCTGTTTACGACCAGCAGCCTCTCGTCGATTGATCCGGAATGGGGGAGCATCCACTGTGCCCGCTGTGGCTGAAGGACTGGTGTTGCTTGTCGCGTGCTGGCTACCGACCCGCCACGTGCTATCGGTGAATTCTCTTGGGCATAGGAAGGCCATGCGATGCAATCCGACCGAGTGAGAAGGGCCGACGCCAAGGATGTGCGTGCGATACGAGAGCTGTCACGCGCTGCATACGCGAAGTGGGTTCCACTTATCGGTCGTGAACCTTGGCCGATGACAGCGGACTATGGTCGCGCCGTAACGGAACACGTCATTGATCTCCTGGAAGACAATGGGGAACTTGTTGCGTTGATCGAGCTTATTCCACGGTCAGATCACTTGCTGATCGAGAACCTTGCCGTTCAGCCGGATCGGCAAGGTCAAGGTCTTGGCGAACGGATGTTAGGCCATGCCGAGGCCGTCGCCAGGTCAATGAACTATGCAGAAATCCGCCTCTACACGAACGCGGTATTCGCAGCCAATATCGCATTCTACAGCAAGCGCGGGTATCAGGAGTATGAGCGCTGCACTGTGCCCCCCGGGACCGTTGCCGTACACATGAAGAAAAGCATCGGGGACGCATGCGCGCGATAGCGGTCGTTCAGCTCCAGCCTCTCTCTTTCAGCCATTCGCTTCGACGACGCAACATGCTCGTCAAGGCAAGCAATGCCACTACGAGCTGCGACGCGGGTTGACGCCACGTGGCAGAGCCAGCAGCTACCGCTGCTAAAGTGGTTCGCTCGAGAGTTTCAACCAGTCTGCGCGGCTGACTGAATGGGTGGCCCCCGGCTCGCCGTACCAGTCATCGAGGCCGCGATACCGCATGCGCAACCGATCCATCACGCCGGCGGAAGCCGCGTTGTCGGGATGGCGGACGGCGATGAGCTCCGAGGCTGCGAGGTGGTCGAAGGCGAAGGCGGCCATACAGAGTGCGGCCTCGCTGGCCAAGCCCTGACGCCAAAAGTCGGGGTGCAGGCGCCAACCGATTTCGAGCGGGTTGCGCCGCAGGCTCTCCAAGTCGGCAGGGAGTTCGGCCTCGCGGCGCGCGTACTGGATGCAGCCGGCGCCAGCAATGCGGTTGCTTGTGGTCTCGATGAAGGCCCACCAGCTGGTGCCCCAGGCAGCCCAACACCGCTGCACGCCGGCAATCCACGCAGCTGTTTGTTCGCGCGTCTCGGGCCGACCACTGATGTAGCGCATGACCTTAGGCAACTGATTCATCGCGTGCAGACCGTCGAGGTGCTGCTCGGCAAAAGGCTCCAGTCGCAAGCGGGTGGTATACAAGATGGTCATTGCGGCACCGAAGGCGACAACGGAACCCATCAGGCCACGAAAGCACGCGCGTGCGACTGCGGCACGATGGGTCCCGGGGACGAGCCCCGGGATGACATGTGGGGAGGTGATCCGAAAGCTGAATGGACCCGGATTCGCCTCAGGCGCCACGCTGAGCCGCCGCTTACTTCTGCGGGCGCTTCTTGGCCCACTCGGTGTACTTGGCGGCGTTGGCGTGCAGGTCGGCGTAGTACTTCTCGTACTCAGCGCCAACCATGACCTTGATGCCGAGGCCGACTTCCTCGAGCTTCTTGACGTGCTCGGGATCCTCCATCGCCTTCTTGAAGATTTCCTGCAGCTTGGCGACGAGCTTCGGGTCCATACCCTTCGGGCCGGCAATGCCGCGCGTCGAATTCGAGATCACGGTTGGGAAGCCGAGCTCGACGGTGGTTGGCACGTCAGGCAGGAACTTCGAGCGCTGCGGGTCGGTGACCGCAAGGGCGCGCACCAGTCCGCCCTGCACCTGCTTGACGATGGAGCCGACGTTGTCGAACGACACATCGACGTTGCCGCCGAGTGTTTCCTTCATCTGCGCCGCACCGCCTTCCAGATGCACGATGCGGAAGTTGACGCCCGGTGCTGCTTCCTCGACCATCAGGATGGCGAGGTGGTCGTCGGAGAGAATGCCGGTGGTTGCGGCCCGGAGCTTGCCCGGCTCTTTCTTGGCGGCCTCGATGAGGTCCTTCAGCGTCTTGAAGGGGCTGTCGGCTTTGACCCAGATGACGCCGGGATCGAGCACCTGGTTGATGATCGGCGTGAAGCTCTTGGTGTCGAAGATCGCCTGCCGCTCGGGATCGAGAATGACGGTGTTGAAGCCCGGCAGATTGATGAAGCCGATGTAGTAGCCGTCCGGCTTCTGGCGCGACAGCTCGGTCCAGCCGACCTGACCGCCAGCGCCGCCCTTGTTGATGACGATCATCGGCTGGCCCATGGCCTTTTCCGCGATCGAGGCGACGATGCGGGCGCCAATGTCGGTGCTGCCGCCGGGTGGATAGGCGACCATCAGCTGCACGGGCTTAGATGGGAAATCCTGCGCGGCGAGCGGTGGCGCGGCCAACGTCATGACGCCGACCAGCGCCGCCATCAGTGTCTTCTTCATACAACGTCTCCCTTTGTTGATCTTGTGTCGCGAAGTGCCGTCACTGCGGGCGCTTCTTCGACCATTCCACGTACTTTCTGGCCCGCTCGTGCACCTCGGTCCAGAAGGCCTGAAACTCCGCGCCGACCATCGGCTTGACGGCAAGGCCGCCTTCGTCGAGCCGCTTGTTATGGTCGGGATTTTCCATCGCCGCCTTGAGGACTTCGGCGAGCTTCTTGACGATTGGCTCCGGCGTCCCCTTCGGGGCGACGATGCCACGTGTCGAGCTTGAGATAATGGCCGGATAGCCAAGTTCAACCGTCGTCGGCACCTCGGGCAGGAAGCGCGAGCGTTCCTTGTCGGTGACGGCCAGTGCGCGGGCCTGGTTGCCCTTGATCGGCTTCACCACGCCGCTGATGTTGTCGAACGACACATCGACGTTGCCGCCGAGCGTCTCCTTGAGCTGCGCCGCGTTGCCTTCCAGATGCACGATGCGGAACTTGGTGCCCGTCGCCTCTTCGGTGATCAGGATGTTGAGATGATCGTCGGACAAGATGCCGGTGGTCGAGGCGCGGATGGTGCCCGGCGCCTGCTTGGCCGCCTCGATCAGATCCTTGAAGCTCTTGTAGGGGCTGTCGGCGCGAACCCAGATGACGCCTGCGTCGAGCACCTGATTGATGATGGGGACGAACGAGTCGTCCTTGATCAGCGCCTGTCGCTCGGGATCCAGAATGACCGTGTTGGTGCCCGGCATGACGATGAAGCCGATGGTGTAGCCGTCGGGTTTGGCGCGCGCGAGTTCGGTCCAACCGACTTGGCCGCCGGCACCGGCCTTATTCACGACCACGATCGGCTGGCCGATGATCTTCTCGGCGATGGCCGCGATGACCCGGGCGCCGACGTCGGTGCTCCCGCCGGCGGGCGCGGCGACGAGCAAGTTAATGGGCCGGTCGGGATAGGTTTGTGCCTGGGCTGGCGCGCAGGCCATGCTGAACGCCGCCGTGGATAGTCCAACTGCCACCAGGAGTTGACGCAACATGGCAAGCCTCCGTTTGGTCTGGAACTGAGAGCTGTCGCTTAGTCGTCGCTGGTCGTGCGGATTTCTTTCGGTGCAAGATTGAAGGCTGACGCGGCCAGGATGATGACCGAGATGATGAGCAGCACCAGGGTGATCGGCCGCGTCAGGAAGATGGTGTAGTCGCCGGCCGACATCTCGAGCGAGGTGCGGAGCGACTTTTCCAGCTGTGGACCCAGAATGATACCAAGTACGGCCGGCGCCAAGGGGAAGTCGAGTTTGCGCAGCGCATAACCGATCACGCCGAAGATGATCATGACGGCGATATCGAAGACGCTCTGGTTGATCGAATAGGCGCCGAGAATGCAGAACAGCAGCGTGCCGACGCAGATGTACTGGTAGGGCACCTCGAGGATCTTGGCCCACAAACCGACCAGCGGCAGGTTGAGGATCAGCAGGATGACGTTGCCGACGAAGAAGCTGGCGATGATGGTCCACACCAGCTGCGGGTTGTCCTTGAACAGGAACGGCCCGGGGGTGAGGCCGTTGATGATGAAGGCGCCCATGAGCACGGCGATGGTCGGCGTCGAGGGAATGCCGAGGGTGAGGAGTGGCACCATGGAGGCATTGGCGTAGGCATTGTTCGCCGTCTCGGGTCCGGCGACGCCCTCGATGGCGCCTTGGCCGAACTGCTCCGGGTTCTTCGACATCTTCTTTTCGAGGATGTAGGCCATGAACGTCGGGATGATGGCGCCGACGCCGGGGATCAGGCCGAGGAAAAATCCGATGCCGGTGCCGCGCGCGATCGAGGCCCAAACGCGGCCCCATTCCTCCGGCTCCGGCAATAGCTTGGACAGGTTGGTCTTGATGATTTCGCGCACCGGCTTCTCGGCCGTGATGAGGATCTCGCCCACGCCGAACAGGCCCATGACGATGGGAATGAAACCGATACCGTCGTAGAGATCGGGAACGCCAAAGGTGAAGCGGGGCGCGCCGCGCACGGGATCAATGCCGACCAGCGCCAGCATCAAGCCGGCGACCGTCATCAGGATGCCGGCCGTGAGCGATTTGCCGGCTAGGCCGGTGACGAGACACAGGCCGACCAGCATCAGGGCAAAGAACTCCGGCGGCCCGAACTTCAAGGCCAGTGCCGACAAAGGCGTCGCCACTACGACCAGCGCCACGGTGGCTGAGACGCCGCCGACGAATGAGCCGATTGCGGCGACGCCGAGGGCGGTACCGCCGCGCCCTTTGCGGGCCATGGCATAGCCGTCGATACAGGTGACGACGGAGGCGGCTTCACCCGGCACGTTGAGCAGCACGGAGGTAATGGTGCCGCCGTACATGGCGCCGTAGTAGATGGCGCTCAACATGATGATGGCGCCAGTGGCGTCGAGCTTGAAGGTCAACGGCATCAGGATGGCCATGCCGGCGGCTGGGCCGACACCGGGCAACACGCCAATCAGGGTGCCGAGCACGCAGCCGATGATCGCGAACAAGAGGTTCTGCCAGTGCAGGGCCGCTGCGAAACCATTGAGCAGCAGGTTCAGCGTTTCCATCGATCGATCCTCAACGCGTCAAGAAGGAGAGGATCGTCCGGATGGCCGACCACAAGCTGTTAGCTGCAATTTCGAGCGGACGCAGCGCCCAGTCGAAAGGACCGATCGGCAACGGCACCGAGAGTGCGTGATAGAAAACGTAGAACACGCCCAGGCCGGCGGTGAGGGAGAACAGGGCGATGGCGCGCGGCGAGGTAATGCCGAGCGCGTACAGCAAGAGCCCGGTAAACAGGAGCGCGGTGAAGCGAAAGCCGAGCGGGTCGAGGGCGCCGGCCGCCAGCACCAGCAAGCCAAGCACGGCCGCAATCCGCAGGAGTGCGCCGTTGTCACTCAATTCTGGATGCTGGCTGGGCAGCCGCGCCAGGGCCAGCCCGCAGCCCGCCGCAATGGCCGTGGCAAGGACGCCACGCACGATCTCGGAGCTGACACCGATTTTGGCAAGCAGCGGAAAGTCGGGAAACTTCCAGGCCACCATCAGCACCAGGACGCCCAACAGGCACAGGTGCTTGGTGGTGTCGGCATCGGGCACCGGAAACGGAGCCGTCTCGTCGGCGCCGGGAGCCGGCTGACGCGACACTTCCACCAACAATGCGGCACCAAGCGCCAGGGCGAGAAGGCTCAACCACATGGGAAAGAAGCCGGGGCCGGGGCCGAGCGTGTCCTTGGTGGGCAAGGCTCGCGCATTCAGGAACGGTGCCCCAAACAGACCGATGACCAGCATCAGTCCCGCGAACACGATCAGCCCCAGCGTGGCTATCTGCCAACCGCGTTTCAAGCTACCCTCCCCAACGTTTCCCCCACCCGGTGCCTTTGGCACTCGTTCTTGGTCGTCTGGCTTGTTCGTCTTAGCTCTAGCGATAGCACGCCGCTCCCGGCCACCGCAATTGCGCCTCGGCCATCGATGTGCGTTCAGCTTCTCACTGTACGGGCATTGGCAATGGCGGAACCGAGCGCTACTTTGTCGGCCCTCAGTTGATTTCAGGACGGATGTTGATGGATCAGCCACCGGTCAAGTCAGGCGATGAGCGCGTTCGCCTGCCAGTGGGCACAGTTTTGGGCGGCGACATCCGCATCGAAGGCGAGCTTGGTGCCGGCGGCTTTGGCATCACTTATCGCGCCCGCGACGACAAGCTTGGCCGCACGCTGGCCGTGAAGGAATACTTCCCGGTCGATATCGGCAACCGGGACAGCACCATGAGCGTGCATCCGGTGACGTCGGGGCAGGACAAGGTGTTCCACTGGGGCCTCGACAAGTTCATCGAGGAGGCCAAGATGCTGGCCGCCTTGAACCACGCCGGTATCGTGCGCGTGCTGCGCTATTTCGAGGAGCACCAGACCGCCTACATGGTGCTGGATTTCGTCGAGGGCAAACCCATGAGCCGGTGGCTGGAAAGCCTCGGACGCCGGCCCACCGAGGCCGAACTCGACCGCATCACGATCGATCTGTGTGCAGCCCTGATGGCGGTCCACGACAAGGGCATCGTGCATCGCGACATTGCCCCCGACAACATCATCATTCGCCCGGACGGGACGCCAGTGCTGCTCGACTTCGGTGCCGCCCGCCAGGAACTGGCCGCGCACAGCCGGGTGCAGACGCGCTCCGATCATTCGACCTCGTTCGCCATAGTCAAGCAGTATTACTCGCCCTTCGAGCAGCGCTCGACCGACCGCCGCAATCGCGGGCCCTGGAGCGACGTCTATGCGCTTGGCGCGACGCTCTACAAGGCGGTGACGGGCGCTACGCCGGAAGACGCCATGGACCGCGTCGGCGCCGAGGCTGATCCGCTGGTTCCGGCCGCCGTTGCCGGCAAAGGCAAATATCGCGCGCCGCTGCTCGAGGCCATCGATCGCGCCATGGCGATCAAGCGCTCCGACCGGCCGCAGACCGTGGCGTCCTTCCGCGACCTGGCCTTCGGCACGGGCGTGACGCCGCGGGCGAAGGCGCCGGTGGAGATGGCCGGGTCGCCGAAGGTGAGCTCGGTGAGCGAGTTCGATCGCTGGTCGCCGCAACAGGCGGCTGCGGCAAACCTGGTGCAGCCGGACGCAACTCCGCCCGTGTCTCGCGCGCGCAATCCCTTGTCCCTGCTGGCGGCGGGGCTCGCGTGCCTCGCCCTGCTGGCCGGTGGCGTGCTGTGGTCGGCGAACCGAACGGTGGCGCCGCCATCACCGCCGCCGGTACCGCCCGGCCCAGGGGCCGGACTCTTGCCGCCCGCACCCCCACCTGCGCCGCCGGACACACTGAAACAGCCGAAAGGACCATCGGCTTTCGATGTGCAACGCCAGTCGGTTGAGGCGATCATGACCCGCTTGCGGGCCTCGTTGGCCGACGCGCGTCAGGCTGCCAGCGCGCGCCAGTGGGCCCAGCAGAAGTTGCGCTCAGCCGATGCGCAAGCACTCGCCGCGGAAGCCCGCAAGAGCGCCCAAAATCTTCAACAGAACGCCAACGGTGAGTCGGAACGCCGCCTAGCCCAGGATTACCTGAGCGCGATCGACAATCTGGAGCAGCAGGCCAATGATCTCCGGGTCGCCGCCAGCGACGAGGAACGTCGCGATGAGCAAGCCCGGCGCGAGCGCATCGCCAGTTTTATCGAGACCACTTTCTTCGGCATTCGCGACGGCGAGACTTTCGACTACAACCAGATTTATGCTCCGCGCGTGAACTTTTACGGCGAGCAACTCTCAGTTGCCGAAGTCGCAGCCAAGAAGCGGGATTTTTTCCGCACCCGCAAGAACCATCGCTACACGCTGCGGCCAGGCACCTTGACGGTGTCCGAAGTGCCGGGGGGAATGCGGGCTGTGTTCGAGTACAATTTCCGTGTCGAGGTCGGTCAGGAGGAGCGCTCTGGCCGCGGCAACACGGAACTCGTGCTGACCGAAACGGCGTCGCGCATTTTGCGCGTCACCTTCGAGGCTGGTACCGTGTTGACGCTCGAGACCAAGCCGCTGCCAGGGGCTCAGCCGGATCTCCGACCACCACCTCCGCCGCCCCCACCGCCGCCGTTGGTGATCATGGTGCCCCGCAAGGGCGTCTACATGAAAAATCCGGCCCGGCGCGACGATGATGGCTATCGCATCATTGCCGGTGAAACAGTGGGCGGCTGTCAGGCGCAATGCCTCGCCGACGATCGCTGTCGCGCCATGGAACTGCACAAGCCAACCAAGAAGTGCAACCTCTACGATACCTATCGCTTTGTGGCCGATCCGGGCACCAATTCCGAGGCGGCGGAAAAGGTGGTCGACGGCCGCACCCTGGGCTCGCTGCCCGTATCCGTCGCACCACCGCCGCCACCACCACCTCCACCGCCGCCCGATTCGACGCGCACCTGGACGCTCAATCCCAACCGTTGGGTCAAGGGTGACGGCTACAATCGACCGCCGCCCACGGTGTCGGACGCGGCAGCTTGCGGCCGCATGTGCGCTGCTGACCCTGCCTGCCGCATGTTCGAGTTCGGCCTCGAGGACCGCACGCGGCGCCGCATCTGCAACCTGTACAACCACACGCGCATGGAACCGACGACCGGCAATGGCACCGTCGGCATCATGCGCTGAGCGGTGGGAAGAGCAGCAATTGCCGCGCGCTTCGCCGAATTCCGCTTGTCACTACGGGCGCCCGCCGCTAGAACCCGACCCATCACACACGCCGATCCTTGCGGATAACCGGATTCAAAGCCCCGGTTGACCGCTCCGGTGGCTCCTTTCGAGGGGCCCGTCCTGGATCGGCGGAGGAGCAACCGGAAAACGAAGGAATTAGACTGATGGCGCTTCCCGCCTTCAATATGCGTCAGCTTTTGGAAGCTGGCGTACACTTCGGCCACCAGAGCCACCGCTGGAATCCCAAGATGTCCTCGTACATCTTCGGTGCCAGGAACAACATCCACATCGTCGATCTCGCCCAGACCGTGCCGATGCTGCATCAGGCCCTGGTGCAGGTTTCCGACGTGGTGGCCAAGGGCGGCCGCGTGCTGTTCGTCGGCACCAAGCGCCAGGCCTCCGATTCCATCTCCGAGGCCGCTGGCCGCTGCGCCCAGTATTACATCAATCATCGCTGGCTCGGCGGCACGCTGACCAACTGGAAGACCATTTCGCTTTCCATCCGCCGCCTGCGCCAGCTGGACGAGATCCTGGCCGGCGACACCACGGGCCGCACCAAGAAAGAAGTCCTGAACATCCAGAGAGAGCGCGACAAGCTCAACCAGGCGCTGGGCGGCATCAAGGATATGGGCGGCTTGCCGGATCTTCTGTTCGTCATCGACACGAACAAGGAAGATATCGCCATCAAGGAAGCGCAGAAGCTCAATATCCCGATCGTTGCCATCATCGATACCAACTGTGATCCCGATGGCATCAACTACCCGATCCCTGGCAACGACGATGCTGGCCGCGCCATCACGCTGTACTGCGATCTGATCGCCCGCGCCGCCATCGACGGCATTGAGCGCAGCCAGGCCTCGTCCGGCGTCGACATGGGTGCCGCCGTAACGCCGATGGCTGAGGAACTGCCCGAGGCCATTGCCGCGGCTGGCCCGTTCAAAGGCATCGAGGCGCCGCGTGGCGAGGCCGACGACCTGAAGCGCATCGCAGGTGTCACGCCGCGCCTGGAGCAGCGCCTCAACGATCTCGGCGTCTACCACTTCTGGCAGATCGCCGACCTCGACGCCGGTGGCGTGGCCTCACTCGACAAGGCGCTGGGCACCAAGGGCAAGGTCGGCCGCGAGAATTGGCAAGGTCTGGCCCGCAAGCTGGTCGAAGCGGCGGCGGTTTAAGCGCGCCGCCGGACGCATCGCTGCGATAGACAGTGGCCGGCGAGGCGTGCCGGCCCTATATACAACCCGGTTTCACCCAGCGGGCGTGGTCCACCACGCCTGCCAACCTATGGGGCCATTCCCATGACGACGATCACAGCTGCCCTGGTCAAGGAACTTCGCGAGAAGACCGGCGCCGGCATGATGGACTGCAAAACGGCGCTGACCGAGACCAAGGGCGCCATGGAAGAGGCCGTCGATTGGCTGCGCAAGAAGGGTCTGTCCAAGGCCGGCAAGAAGGCTGACCGCATTGCCGCGGATGGTCTCATCGGCGTCGTGGCAGCCGGCACCAAGGGGGCGCTCGTCGAGGTCAATTCCGAGACCGATTTCGTCGCCCGTAACGACACGTTCCAGGATCTCGTGCGCCAGATCACCAGCCTCGCTGGCAAGGCCAACGGCGAACTGGCCAAGCTGCTCGCCATGCCCTTTCCGGGCAAGACGATCTCGGTCGATGAGCACGTCAAGGAGATGATCGCGACCATCGGTGAGAACATGTCCGTGCGCCGCACCGCCGCCCTCGAAGTCAAGGAAGGCCTGGTCGCCAGCTACATCCACAACCGCGCCGCTGACGGCGTCGGCAAGATCGGCGTGCTGGTCGCCCTCGACTCCAAGGGCAAGGCCGACAAGCTCGCCGATATCGGGCGTCAACTGGCGCTGCACATTGCGGCCGCCAATCCGCAGGCCGTCAGCGCCGACGAGCTCGACAAGGATCTCATCGAGCGCGAGCGTCAGGTCTATCTCGAGCAGGCCAAGGCCACTGGCAAGGCCGAGGAGTTCATCGGCAAGATGGTTGACGGCCGCCTGCGCAAGGAGTTCTTCGGGCAAGTGGTGCTGCTGCAGCAGACCTTCATGGGTCCAGGCGGCGACGGCAAGATCACCGTCGAGCAGTACCTCAAGGCCGAGGAGAAGGCGGCTGGTTCCCCGGTCAAGGTGACCAAGTTCGTCCGCTTCGCGCTGGGCGAGGGCATCGACAAGAAAAAGGACGACTTCGCCGCCGAGGTCGCGAAACTGACGCAGGGCAGCTGAGCCGAGGGCGCACGGAACCCTCGAGACGAGGCACGCGACAGCGGTCAAGCGGCTGCAGGAGAGGCGCATGGGCACGACAGAACCGCGCTACAAGCGCCTACTCCTGAAGCTCTCCGGTGAAGCCCTGATGGGGAGCCAGACGCATGGCATGGACATGGCCGTGCTCGAGCGTCTGGCCAAGGATGTCGGCGACGCCCAGCGCATGGGTTGCCAGATGGCCGTCGTGGTCGGCGGCGGCAACATCATCCGCGGCATGGAGTTCGCGTCGCGGGGCATGGATCGGGCCACGGCCGACTACATGGGCATGCTTGGCACGGTGATGAACGCGCTGGCCTTCCAGAACGTGCTCGAGCAGCAGGGCACGCCCGCCCGCGTGCTCTCGGCGATCGCCATGCCGACCGTCTGCGAGGCCTACGTGCGGCCCAAGGCCCTGCATCATATGGAGCGCGGCCGGGTGGTCATCTTCGCCGCCGGCACCGGTAATCCGTTCTTCACCACCGATACGACGGCGGCCTTGCGGGCGATCGAGATGGGCTGCGATGCGGTGGCCAAGGCGACCCAGGTCGACGGGGTCTATACGGCCGACCCGAAGAAGGATCCAGACGCGACCCGCTACGACCATTTGAGCTACGACGAGGTGCTCCAGAAGAACCTCAAGGTCATGGACGGCGCCGCCATCGCCCTTGCCCGCGACAACAATCTTCCAGTAATTGTCTTTTCGATCGAGCAGAGCGGGAATATCCTCAGATTGCTTCAGGGCAACGCCCGCATGACGCTCGTGACGGCCAACGTGGCCTGAGCCGGGTGCTGCCCGAATGCAGAATGTGGAGATTGGACCCATGGCAGTCGCAAAATTCGACATCAAGGACCTCGAGAAGCGCATGCGCGCCGCCTTCGACAGCCTCAAGCGCGATCTCTCCGGTCTGCGCACGGGCCGCGCCTCGACCAACATGCTCGAACCGGTGCACGTGATGGTCTACGGCTCGCGCATGCCGATCAGCCAGGTGGCCACGCTCTCGACGCCGGACGCCAAGACCATCTCGGTGACGGTGTGGGACAAGAGCCAGGTCAAGGCCGTGGAGACGGCCATCCGGGAGGCCAACCTGGGCCTCAATCCGGTCATCGACGGCACACTCATCCGGTTGCCGATCCCCTCGCTCAACGCCGAGCGCCGCAATGAGCTGGCCAAGCTCGCGCACAAGTACGCCGAGGCCGGCCGCATCAATGTCCGTGGCGTCCGCCGCGAAGGCATGGATCTGCTCAAGAAGCTGGAGAAGGATGGGCAGATGACCGAGGACGACCAGCGCAAGAACTCGACCAAGGTGCAGGAGTTGACCGACAAGCTGATCAAGGAGATCGATCAGCTGCTGGTCACGAAAGAAGCCGAGATCAAGCAGGTCTGACGCGTGTTTGGGTTGCCGGCACCTTCCTCCCAGAGGCTTCGGACGCGACGTGAGCGAGAACACCGAGACGCCGTCAAGCCATTCGGGTTCCGAGCCAGGGCTGAGGCCTATGCCGGGCCACGTCGCCATCATCATGGACGGCAATGGCCGCTGGGCCGGTGAGCGTGGGCTGCCGCGCGCCGAGGGGCATCGCCGAGGGGTGGAAGCAGTCCGTCGTGTGGTCAAGGCGACCATGCAGCTGGGTATCCCCTATCTCACCATTTTCAGTTTCTCGTCAGAGAACTGGTCGCGGCCGGCCGCCGAGATCGACGACCTGATGGGCCTCATGAAGCGCTTCATCCGGCGCGATTTGGCCGAGCTGCATCAGAATGGCGTGCGCATTCGCGTCATTGGCGGCACCGACAAGGTCGATGCCGAGCTGTTGAAGCTGATCGAGGAGGCCACGGTGTTGACGGCGCTCAACACGGCGCTCGACCTCGTCATTGCCTTCAATTATGGCGCCCGCAGCGAGATCACCCGGGCTGCACGCCGCCTGGCCGAACGCGTCGAGCGGGGTGAGTTAAAGGGCTGCGATATCGCCGAAACCGATGTGGCCGCCGCCCTCGACACGGCCGGCATTCCCGATCCTGACCTGCTGATCCGCACCAGCGGCGAGGTCCGGCTGTCGAATTTCCTGCTGTGGCAATGCGCCTACACCGAGTTCGTGTTCCTCGAGGTGCATTGGCCGGATTTCGATCGGTCCTGGCTTGAGAAGGCCATTGCTGTCTATCGTGGTCGCAGCCGGCGATTCGGCGGACTTGGTAACGGCGCCATCGCCTGATCGTTGGAACGCCGGTTCCGCTTGCTGTGAACTTTTTCCACACGAGGCTCTAACCCTTGGCCACGCCGCCACCGTCATCATCCGCGCCCGCGCCGCAAGCCTCGCCGCCGGGCCTGCCGCGCGATCTCATGCCACGCCTGCTTTCGGGGCTGGTCATGGCCGCGGTTTCGCTGGCCTTGACCTGGTGGGGCGTGTGGCCGTTCGCCGTGCTGGTGCTGGCCGTCGCCTTGATCGTGACCTGGGAATGGGGCCACATCGTTCGTAAGGCCGAGGTCGACCTGATCCTGGTGATCCACGGCGTGGCCGTCGTTGCCGCAGTCTGGTTGGCGCTGATGGGCCTTACCGCCTTGGCCATCGTCGCCCTGGTGATCGGGGCTTTGATCGCGGCGCTGCTGGGCTTCGACCATCTGGGCCGCATCTCGGCCCTCGGCGTGCTTTATGCCGGTCTGCCGGCCGTGGCCTTGATCTGGTTCCGCGCCAGTACGCCGCATGGCCTGACCGCCGTCCTGTTCCTGTTCGCCGTCATCTGGGGCACTGACACAGGTGCCTACGCCGCCGGCCGGACCTTTGGTGGTCCCAAGCTGATGCCCACCTTCTCCCCCAACAAGACCTGGTCGGGCCTCACGGGCGGTGTCGTCACCAGCCTGCTGCTGGCACTGGTGTTCGTTTACTTCGTTCCCGGCCTCAAGGCGCAATGGCTGTTGCCCGTCGCGGCAGGTCTGGCGGTCGTCGCCCAGGCTGGCGACCTGATGGAGTCGGCTCTTAAGCGCTGGTACGGCGTCAAGGATGCCAGTGGCCTCATTCCCGGTCATGGCGGCTTCATGGACCGGGTCGACGGCATGATCGTCGCCGTCGTCGTGGCGGCCATTGCTGCCGCCGTGTTGAACGTGCACGCGCCAGCAACCGCCCTCCTGACAGGCAATTGACAACAGACACCGACGCTCGCGACCTTGATTCTGCCGCCGTCATTGCGCACATGACAGCGATATGAGAAGTGAAGGTTCGGCCCGTCCGCCTTGGCATGGGGATTGCTCATTCCAGGCAGAGTTAGCGAACTGTAAACGCCGATGTGCCAAGCCAATGCGCCGGAAATCGGCGTGAATTGATTTGGTGTGCCAGTCCGCTCGACCCGTGCAGTTGAAGCGTCGCGACGCAGGAGATCTCTTTGGGCCTGATCTGGACCGGTTTAACCTTCGCCGTGGCGTCCCTCCTGCTGCTTACCATCGTGGTCTTCATCCACGAGCTCGGGCACTTCCTTGTGGCCCGCTGGTGCGGCGTTCAGGTGCAGACCTTCTCCATCGGATTCGGCAAGGAAATCATAGGCTTCAATGATCGGCATGGCACCCGCTGGTGTTTTGCCCGCTGGCCACTCGGTGGCTACGTTCGCTTCGTCGATGACGAGAACGCCGCCAGCGCGCCGTCCAAGGCTGCGCTCGAGAACATGAACGAAGCGACCCGGGCCGGCGCTTTCCAGACCAAGCCGCTGTGGCAGCGCGCCGCCGTCGTGATTGCCGGACCGCTGTTCAATATCGTGTCGGCCGCCATCATCCTTATGCTCGCCGGTTGGTTGATGGGCATCTACATCGCCTCCACCACGATCGGCGAGGTCGTCACCAAGAGCGCGGCGGAGCAAGGCGGCCTCAAGCCGGGCGATCGCATCGCCGAAATCGGCGGCAGCAAGATCGAACGCTTCTCGGACCTGCAGCGCATCGTCATGCAGAGCCCGGACAAGCCCCTGACGTTCGTCGTCGAGCGCGACGGTAAGCGGGAAAATCTCCTCATCACGCCCACCCGCGCCGAGCGGACAGACCCGATCGGCAACAAGATCGAGGTCGGCGTCATCGGCGTGCGGCCGGGCTCCGGTACCTACCGCAGGTTGGGATTCGGCGAGGCCATCACCCATGGCATCAAGGAAACTACCCACATCTGCGTCGAAGTCGTCAAAGGGTTGCCGAAGCTGCCATTGGCCATTGCCAAGGTGTTCAGCTTCAAGCCCCAGAACGACATCGGTGGCCCTGCTGCCATCGTCGAGATGACCGGTCAGGCTGCCCAAAGCGGCTTCGGCAGCTTCATCGGCTGGATTGCCATCTTCTCGGTCATTCTGGGCATCATGAACCTGCTGCCGATCCCGCTTCTGGACGGTGGTCACTTGATGTTCTACGCGCTGGAGGCGATCCGGGGCAAACCGCTCGACGAGCGCACGCAGGAGATCGGCTTCAAGATCGGCATCGCGCTTATTGCCACCATGATGTCAGCCGCAATTCTCGGTGATGCGACACGTCTGTTCAGCCGCTTTTTCGGCATCGGCTGAGGCTGACCGCCGCCCGCTCCGGACACGTCCATCGAGCAGCCCTGAATGCCGTTAACTTGTCATCGCGCGAGCCATCATCGAGGGCGCCGAGACTGTCGTCCATAATGCCGCAGTCGGCCCCGTGAACCGCCCTCATTTTGACCCCGTCTGGGGCATTCTTGCCACTTCCCTGTATTCCCTGGAATCGTTAAGAACGGTAACTATGCCCAAGTCGGAGCATTCGTGATTCGCCATGTCTGGTGACTATCGCGGGTTCCGCCTTGATGCTGGGAACCGACTCGATCTATGCGGTCTCCATCATCGAGTTGCTTGGGTCAGTGCTGCCGAGGCCCCCGTCCATGAAGGGGTCAGGTGGACCGGGTTGCAGCAGTTGGGCGCCGGCCGACTGCATGCATGGGGGATCGGCGAACCGAAAGGCAGACGTAAAAGAATGCCAATGTTTCGGAAATTCAGGGTCGGGGGACTCTGGCTTGCGGTGCTGGTGGCAGGGCTCGTTATGGCTCAGCCGTTGCTGGCACCCGCAATCGTGTCTGTGGCGCAAGCCCAGGACAATCGCGTGCGTGATATCCAGGTCTCCGGCAACCGCCGTGTTGGGCCCGAGACGGTCCGCTCGTATCTGAAATTCTCGGTCGGCGATGCGTTCGACTCCGGCAAGGCCGATGGGTCGATCCGCGCACTGTTCGCCACTGGTCTGTTCTCCGACGTCCGCATCGACCGCCAGGGCGGCACGGTGACTGTCGTCGTCGTCGAGAACCCGGTGATCAATCAGGTCGCCTTCGAAGGCAACTATCAGGTTGAGAAAGCAACGCTGCAAGGTGAAGTGCAGCTGAAGCCACTCGCCGTCTACACGCGCGCCAAGGTGCAGGCCGACGTGCAGCGCATTCTCGACGTCTATCGCCGTCAGGGCCGTTTCGGCGCCACGGTCGAACCGAAAATCATCGAGCTTGACCAGAACCGCGTCAATCTGGTGTTCGAGATCAACGAAGGCGGCGCGACCAAGGTCAAGAGCATCCAATTCATCGGCAACCGCGCGTTCTCGGACTCGCAACTGCGCGACGTCGTCACGACTACGCAACAAGGCTGGTTCGACTTCCTGAAGAACGCCTCGTTCTACGATCCCGACCGTCTGGCTCTGGATCGCGAGTTGCTGCGCCAGTACTACCTGAAGAACGGCTACGCCGACGCCCGCATCGTCTCGGCCTCTGCGGATCTCGATCGTGATGGCACCGGCTTCTTCATCACGTTTGTCGTCGAGGAAGGCGAGGTCTACACCTTCGGCGATGTTCGCATCGAGTCGGCTCTGTCCGGGGTCAATCCTGCGACCTTGACCGGCGAAGTGCTGACCAAGCGCGGCACCATCTACAACGCCGCCGATATCGACAAGACCTCCGAGCGATTGACGCTGGCCGTCTCCGAGCAGGGCTTTGCCTTCGCCCGCGTGCGCCCCAAGGCTGATCGCGATGCCGTCGCCCGGACCATCTCGATCGTCTACACCATCGACGAGGGGCCGCGGATCTACGTCGAGCGCATCAACATCATCGGCAACACGCGCACCCGTGACCATGTTATCCGCCGCGAATTCCGCTTGGCTGAAGGCGATGCCTACAATCCGTTGCTCGTCGACCGCGCCAAGAAGCGGCTGCAAGGCTTAGGCTTCTTCAAGACCGTCGAGATCAAGCGCCGCCCCGGCTCGTCACCAGATCGCGTGGTGCTGGACGTCGAGGTGCTCGAACAACCAACGGGTGAGCTGTCGTTCGGTGCCGGCTACTCCACCAGTGAAGGCGTCATCGGCGACGTCAGCCTGACGGAGCGCAACCTGCTCGGCAACGGCCAGTTCATGCGCCTGCGCCTGTCGGGTTCGCTCGAGCGGCTGCAGATTGACTTGAGCTTCACCGAGCCGCGCTTCCTTGATCGCAATCTCGCAGCCGGCTTTGACATCTTCCACAAGGACGTCGACCAGACGCGTCAAGGCGGCTTCCGCAACCGCAAGACCGGTGCCGGTGTGCGCCTCGGTTTCCCATTGGCCGAGAACCTTTGGGTCAACACGAACTACACCTTGTCGTATGACTCGATCTACGACGTCGACAAGGTGTTCTCGGACGACGGGCGCGTTGCATCGCGAGCCATCCGGGAAGCCGAAGGCGACTACATCACATCGCTGATCGGCACTTCGATCAGCTACGACAAGCGCAACCATCCGAAGAACCCGAACCGTGGCTATTACCTCTACGGCGGCGTCGAGATGGCGGGCGTTGGCGGCGACGTATCCTACTTCCGCTTTACCGGTGAAGGTCGCTATTACTACCCGATCACTGAGAAGATCACGTTCGTCGGGCGTGCCACTGGCGGTCACATCCAAGGTTGGGGCGGCGATGAAGTTCGCCTGATGGATGTGTTCTACAAGGGTGGCGAGACGGTTCGCGGCTTCAACAAGTCGGGATTTGGTCCACGCGATCTCTCGACGGGTGACGCCCTTGGCGGCGCAACGTTCTGGGCGGCAACTGCAGAAGTTCGTTTCCCGATCCCATTGGTGCCTGAAGATCTTGGCGTCCGCGGCGCATTCTTTGTCGATGCCGGCTCGCTCTTCGGTGTCTCCAACAGCATTAAGGTGCTCAATGGGACTGTGGACGCCGTCAACAACAATCGACCCGTCCAGATCGTCGACTCGAGCAAGGTTCGTCTCTCCGCCGGTACGAGCTTGATCTGGGACAGCCCGCTTGGTCCGCTGCGCGCCGACTTCGGTTGGGCGCTCATGAAAGAGAAGTTCGACGACGAGCAACTGTTCCGCTTCGGTGCCTCGACCAAGTTCTGATCGAACGCTCAACTGCGCACCAATGCAAACAAGGGATCGGCCTCAGCGCCGGTCCCTTTTGCCGTTCGGAAGTGGCTGGGATCTCGCCGTTCGCGATGTGCCCGCACCCAACCGACGCGATCCCGGATCTGCGCTTGCGCCCGCTGGGCGCAATGCTTCGTCCGGGAAGACAGAGAAAGGGGAAGGCTTGGAGAACACCACAACCAAGCACTTGGTTTCGGGAACCCCAACCCCACCACTTGTCTTCCCGGAAGTCGCGCGCAGGTCGCAGCGGCACGGGCAAAGTTGAGCGCTCAAGCGCGTGGCTATCCGGGATCTCGCCGGCCGCGATGTGCCTGAGCTTCACACACGCGATCCCGGATCTGCGTGAGGCGCACGATGTGCGCTCACTTCGTCCGGGAAGACAAGTGGGAGTGAGAGTTTGGAGAACACCACAGTCAAGCACTTGGTTTCCGGAACCCTAACCCCATCACTTGTCTTCCCGGAAGACGCGCGCAGGTCGCAGCGGCACGGGCAAAGTTGAGCGCTCGAGCGCGTGGCTATCCGGGATCTCGCCGTTCGCGATGTGCCCGCGCCCGACACACGCGATCCCGGATCTGCGTGGGGCACACGCGCGGCGGGTGTTCGTGGGCACCTTAAGGCGCAAGCAAAGGCGCGCGCTCGCTTCGTCCGGGAAGCAGGACGAGGAGTTCGCCGTGCCATCACGCGGCACGCCGGTCGCCAAGACTCGCGGCGGTTCACCGTGCGGGAATGATCAGTGTCTGTCCGGCCTGGATCTTGTTGTTGACCGCGGACAAATTGTTGGCCCGCATCAGGGCGTCCATGCTGACGTTGTGGCGGCGCGCAATGGCATAGAGCGTCTCGCCCTTGGCCACCACCACTGTGGTGCCGGGAGCGACAATGGGTGTCGCGCCGGGGCGCGTAGCTGGTGCTGCGTCAGGTGAATACTGAGGCGGCGGGCTGCCCTCCGGTGCCGACGGCAGATCCGACAGAGGCTTGCCCGTGATGGTGTCACGCCCGAACGGCGCCGGCTGGCCTTGCGGTCCGCGGCGCTTGGCGGGATCGTCCATCCAGACCGGTCCGGCACCCACACTCTGCCGTGTACCATAGAACGGCGGATCCTGCGGCTCCTGTGCAGCCGGCCCCCGCGACGGCCCCGACGCCATCGGTGCTTGCGGCAGTCGCGGATTTTCCTCCTCGACCACGGTACGCGAGGCGCAACCTGTCACGACCAGCGCGGCCAGGCCGCACGCGGTGCCGAGACCGATCAACCGCTGTGCCTTGTGCGCAACCGCTGCCATCGTGCCCATGACGCTCCACCCCGCAAGACGGGCCCAAATCTGTCAGCCGCCCCACGCAGCCGACGCACGAACTTACGACCCGGCTGGTTAAGCGAACCTTTACAGTTTGCAGCTTGCACGCAGGTGGTGTTGGAGTTGTGGCTGATGCCGGGCATTGCTGTGGCGCGGCCACCACGGTCGCGTCGGCGGCGTGGGCAGGCGACGGCAGGGTCGTTCAGATCGCGAACAGCCGGACTCCACCCTGCTTCCCGGCACTGATGGCACTGTCCCGTGGCACCAGCGCCGGACTTGCCTGATGTTGTGGCACCATGACACCCGGAGCAGGTAACGGACTGCGGAATTGGATTGAACAACGCCGAGGCACGCATAGCCATGACCATCCGACAGATCCGCGAGGCGGACATCGACAGCTTCTATGCGACGTTCTCGATCGTCGTGCGTGAGCGCAAATTCCTGGCCTTTCTCGAGCCGCCGCCGATCGAGCAGACCAGGGCTTTCGTTCGCCGCAACATCGAGAAGGGCTATCCACAATTGGTCGCCATGGCCGAGGACGCGGTCGTCGGCTGGTGCGATATCACGCCGCCTGGCCGCGAGGTGATGGCGCATGTCGGCGTGCTCGGCATCGCGCTGCATCCCGACTGGCGCGGGCAGGGGCTCGGTGAGCGCTTGATGCGTGAGGCATTGGCAGCGGGCGACACGTTCGGCTACCTGCGGGTGGAACTCGGCGTGTTCGCGCGCAATACCCGGGCGCAGGCGCTCTATCGCAAGCTTGGTTTCGTCGAGGAAGGCATCAAACGGCGGCAGATCCTGATCGATGGCGTATTTCATGATCAGATCATGATGGCGCGGTTGAAGGCTTGAGGCCGGCTGAGTGCCGTGCTTTCAGGCAGCGCCTTGGCGCCTTCATCCTTCCCCCTTGTGCCCTGCCGGGCTAGTCTTGAGGCCAGCGAAGAGCCCTGGGACACGCCGCCGATGACCGCGCCACTGCCGCTCGAGGGAATGACCGTGCTGGACGTCAGCTCGTTCATTGCGGCGCCAGCAGCAGCCGTGGTGCTGGGCGACTATGGCGCCGACGTCATCAAGGTGGAGCCGCCGGGCGAGGGCGATCCGCACCGCGTCAACGTCAAGCTGCCGCATCTGCCATTCTCAGACGTGAACTATCCCTGGCATCTTGACAGCCGCAACAAGCGCTCGATCGCCATTGATCTGAAACACGTGCAAGGCCGCCCCGTGCTCGACCGCTTGATCGCACGTGCCGACGTGCTGATCACCAACTATCCGTTTCCGGTGCGGGCCCGCCTGAAACTCAATTACGACGATGTGGCGGGGCTCAATCCGCGGCTGATCTACGCGTCATTCACGGGCTATGGCGAGGCCGGCGACGACAAGGACCTCCCGGGGTTCGATACCAACGCCTACTTTTCGCGCTCCGGCATCGTCGAGTCGGCGCGCTACGAGGGCCAGCCGCCGTCGTTCGGCCTGCCCGCACAGGGTGATCGCGCCTCGGCGATGGGCTTTGTTTCGGGCATCCTGCTGGCCTTGTTCCAGCGCGAGCGCACCGGGATGGGCGGCCATGTGGCGAGTTCGCTGTTTGCCAACGGCATCTGGGCCAACGGCCTGCTGGCACAGGCCGCTTTGCTTGATCGCACCATCGGCGCCCGCCCGCCGCGCGACCGGCCGCGCAATGCCGTGACCAATCTCTACGAGACGAAGGATAAGCTCTGGCTGCAAATCTCGGCGGTGCGCGAAGAGAAAATGTGGCCGGGGCTGTGCCGGGCGCTTGGCGTACCGCACCTCGAGCGGGATGCGCGCTTCATCGATACGCCCTTGCGCCGTCAGCACGCGACAGTGCTGGCCGCTACCGTCGGCGAGATCATTGCCGCACGCCCCCGCGCCGAGTGGCAACGGCGGCTGGCGGCGGAGAGCATTCCACATGCCGCCATCGCACGTGTGCAGGAGTTGCGCGACGACGCTCAGGCGGTCGCCGCCCGCGCGATCGTGCCGTCAGATATCGCGGAGATGCCGCGCACGCTGGCAACACCGTTCCAGATTGATGGCATGACGCCGCGGTCGGCGGGGCCCGGACCGGCGCTCGGCCAGCACACGCAGGAGATCCTGACGGAAGTCGGCCTCAGCGGGGAGGAGATTGCAGCACTCGCAGCCAGTGGGGCCGTGGCGTAACGGGCCCCGCGACGTGGAAACTTACGACCAGGAGGTTTCGCATCATGTTGGTTCGCTCCATCGTTCGCTTCGCCGCCGTAGGTCTTGGCGCGCTTGTCGCGGGCCTGATCCCCACCGTCGCTTGGAGTGCCGAGGATCGCTGCATTGCCATCGCGGAGGGATTGCGGCCGCGTGTGCAGCCGGCCAGCGTACGGCTCGCCGAGGTCAAGCAAGGCGGTGTGCGCATCACCTACGTCGGCCATTCGACGTTCCTGATCGAAAGCCAGAAGGGCGTGCGCATCGCCACCGATTACAACGACTATGTGCGCCCGGCCGCGGTGCCGGAGATCGCGACCATGAACCGGGCCCACAACACGCATTTTTCCTATGCGCCCGATCCCAACATCAAGCATGTGTTAAAGGGCTGGAACCCGGAGGGCGGCGTCAAGCTGTACGACATCACCGAGGCCGATGTGCGCGTCCGCAACATCCCCACCAATATCAGAGGCTGGCAGGGCGGCACGGACGAGTTCGGCAATTCGATCTTCATCTTCGAGGTTGGTGGCTTGTGCATCGCGCACCTCGGCCATTTACATCACACGCTCACCGACAAGCAGTTGGCCCAGATCGGGCAGATGGACGTGGTGCTGGTGCCGGTCGATGGCAGCTACACGCTGGACATTCCCGGCATGGTTGAAGTGCTGAAAACGCTGAAGGCGCCACTGATGATTCCTATGCACTATTTCTCCGAGTACACGCTGGCGCGCTTCCTCGATGCCGTGAAAGGCGACTTCGAGATCCGTGAGCAGGCGGTGCCATCGATCGTCGTGACGCGGCAATCGTTGCCGAAGAAACCGCAAGTGCTGGTGCTGCCCGGCAATTGAATGACGCCAACCCATCCTCCTGAGAGACCGACCATGAGCCTCTATCCGCCGCCGAAAACCATCAAGGCCGAGATCTTCGCGCGCGTTCCCGACACGCTGAAGAAGCACGTGCGCACAGCCTGGGCCGACATCAACAAAGGCGGCCACATCTGCGATACGTTTCTCGAGGGTCCGAGCTTCGATCGCGCCGGCAACCTCTGGGTGACCGACATCCCGCATGGCCGCATCTTCAAGGTGACGCCGTCCGGCGACTGGTCCGTCGTTACGGAGTACGACGGCTGGCCCAACGGCCTGAAGCTGCACAAAGATGGCCGCGCCTACCTCACGGATTACAAGCGCGGCATCATGGTGCTCGATCCCGCCTCCGGCAAGGTGACGCCGCTGATCGAGACCGTGCGCACGGAGAGTTTCAAGGGCGTCAATGATCTGCATTTTGCCAGCAATGGCGACCTCTATTTCACCGACCAGGGCCAGACCGGGCTGCATGATCCGACAGGTCGGGTCTATCGCTATGCGACGGATGGCAAGCTCACCTGCCTCGTCAATACGGTGCCAAGCCCCAATGGCATCGTGCTCGATCTCACCGAGCGCATCGTCTACGTCGCAGTGACGCGCGGCAACGCCGTATGGCGGTTGCCGATCATGGGCGACGGTCATCCTTCGAAGGTCGGTCTCGCCATACAACTTTCGGGCGGGCTCTCGGGGCCGGACGGTCTTGCACTCGACGAGGAGGGCGGGGTCGTGGTGGCGCACGCAGGCATGGGCGTGTGGCGCTTCGACAAGATGCTGCGGCCGACGCACTTCATCGAGCCAGTCGGCGGCCTGTTCGTCACCAACATCGCCTTCAAGGGCAAGCGCCTCTACATGACGGAAAGCGAGAGCGGCACCATCCTGATGGCCGATCTCCCCGTCGCCGGCGCCAAAATGTTCGGCCACATGTGAGGCGCGCGTTGCGCCACTTGCCTGATCACTTGGCCTCGGGCAGCCAGCGGCGCGGCGTCTCGCGCTTGTCGTCGTAGGCCGCCTCGAACACCGGTGAGGCGAGGATGGCCATGACGTGCAGGGTCGAAGTGCCGACGTTGGTGAAGCCGTGCTTGCGGCCAGCCGGTACGACGAACGATTGGCCAGCCGTCATGCGGCGACGCTCATCGTCCAGCCACACTTCGGCTTCGCCCGCGAGCACCGAGAGGATTTCCTCGACGGCGTGCAGATGCGTCGGCGCGCCAAGGCCCGGATCGCACCACTGCTCGAAGACGCAGACCTGCGCCGTGCCGGTCGTGCTCGAAACGCGCATGCGGGTCATCACACCGGGACGCCATTCATCGCGCGATTGGTGCTCGTGATCGACGATTTGCATGGCCATGACTTTGCTCCTGCGGTTCTCGCGGGTTCAATCCTTGCGCGGCCGCAGCCGTTCGTAAAGGGCGGCGGGGCCAAGGCGGGTCATCAGGGCGTGCCAGTCGCCGGCAAGCTCGGCCAGGCGCAGGTTCATGGCATTCGAGGGCAGCGCTTGCGTCCAGCGGGCGAGACCGCCGGAGTTGACCGTCGCCAGCAGCAGCACCGCGATCGCAGCAATGGCCGCGAATTGGCGCGCGTGACCCGCACGCATGCCGCGCTCGAGGTCTTCGGTGCCGATGTTTTCCTGGTCGTCTTTCCGCATGTGGCGCCCTAGAATTGGAAGTAGATGAAGGCTGCCGTCTCGTCGCCGCCGATGGCTTCGATCAGCAACAGCAGCAAGCCGGCGCAGATGCCGACCAGCCAAACCGGCATCTTCTGGTAGAGGTGATCCAGACGTTCGAGAAGGTCGGACGGGGTGAACTGGACGGCAAGCCCGACCGCGATCAGGGCCATCAGCCAGGGCGTAACCAGCGTGGAAGCGATGGCCGGCGTTGCAATGGCGCTGAGCATGGCGAGTGCGTAGGAGACTGTCTCGGCGCGGAAGAAGATCCAGCACAGGCAGACGAAGTGGAACACGACGAGGATGCCGATGGCGCGCCGCCACAGCGGCCGTGGTGAACCGGCGATGACGGGCTTGCCACCAGCGAGGCCACGCTCGAGCGCCAGGAAGCCACCGTGCAGTGCGCCCCAGATGACGAATTTCCACGCTGCGCCATGCCAGATGCCACCGAGCACCATGGTGAGCAAGAGATTGCGGTAGGTCCTGAGCGCGCCGCCCCGATTGCCACCGAGCGGCACATAGAGGTAATCGCGCAGCCAGCTCGATAGCGACATGTGCCAGCGGCGCCAGAAGTCGGCCAATGTCTCGGCGCGGTAGGGCTGATTGAAATTGCGCTGGAAGCGATAGCCGAGCAGGGCCGCGACGCCGATGGCGATATCGCTATAGGCGGAGAAGTCACAGTAGATCTGCACGGCATATCCGTAGACCGCGGCCACGGCATCGACGGTGCCATGGGCTGCTGGATCGAAGAACACCTTGTCGACAAGCTCGACGGCCAGCCAGTGCGCGATGACGGCCTTCTTGAACACGCCCCATAGGATCAGCATGACGCCAAGGCCGACAAAGACGCGGCGAGGATTGGGTGGCGTCTCGAGTTGCGGCAGGAAGCTGGCGGCGCGCACGATGGGGCCGGCGACCAGATGCGGAAAGAACGAGATGAAGAACATCACGTCGATCAGCGGCCGCGCCCGGTCGAGATCGCGGCGATAGAGGTCGACGATGTAGGAAATGCCTTGGAAGGTGAAGAATGAGATGCCAACCGGGAGCAGGATCTCCATCAAGGGAATGTCGCGCGTAAGGCCGGTGGCGCGCAGCAAAGCGTTCATTTCCTGGGCAAACCAGCCGTAATACTTGAAGAAGCCGAGCAGCATCAGATTGAGCGTGACGCCGGCGGTGACGACGCGCCAGCGCCAGGGCGTAGCGCGGGCGCGTTCGATCAGGCGGCCAGTGGCCCAGTTGAGCAGTACGCTGGCGAACAGCAGGAACGCGAACCGCCAGCTCCAGACACAATAGAAAACGTAGCTCGCGGCAATGATGATCAGCTTGTGCAGCGTGTGGCGGCCCAAGGCGACGGCTGCCCACGACAGCGGCCACACGACGCAATAAAAGATCAGGAAGCTCAGCGTCGGAAAGACCATGACCTATGGCGCCTGCTTCTTGGAAGGATAGCCGGTCAGCAGCAGCTCGTAGAGCCGGTCGGCGGCGCGGGCATAACCCTCCTGCTTGAAGTGGACGCGATCCTTGTGGGCCAGTCCCTTGCGTGCCCAACGATCGGCGCCGCATTCGCCATCGAACAGCGCCGCCCAATCGAAGAACGGCAGGCCGAGACGGGCGGCGACCTGACGTTGGGCCTCGCGGGCCAGGGGAAGAGCTGCTGGCGTGTGCCAACGGCAGAGTGCCGGATCCTTCGAGGCGAGCATGAGGTCATAACGTTGCCGCTCCGGCGCCGACAGCGGCGTGCAAACGGCCGTTTCCGGCGGTTCTGCTGGCGGCCAGGCAGCGATGATGGTGCCCGTCCGCAGCGCCTCTGCGGCGGCGGCCGGCAGGGCAGCGGGTCCGCTCTCGCGCGTTGGCTTGCTGGTCTTGGCTAGCGGTGGTGGTGGTGGCAGGCAGAAGCGCGGATAGCGGCCGGCGTCCGGCGGGCCGACAATGACCAGCGAAGCATTGGGTGCGGCAGCCTTAAGCGCCAGCACGCGCTGCTCGAACGTCGCCGCGTAGCTGGCAGCAATGCGATCGGTGGCAGCGAAACCTTCATTGGTGCCGAAGGCGACCAGGATCAGAGCGGGATCGAGCCGTGTGATTTGTGCCCGGACCGTTGGCCAGTCCCACCGCGCCATGATCGAGACCTGGGCACCGATGAAGCCGAGGTTCGACAGCGAGACGCCGGACCCGGTCCCGAGCAGTCGGTGATCGGCGATCTCGACCGGGCCATTGCCGAGCGGGCGCAATTCGATGCGGCGGGTCTGGGACGGTAGCGGCAGCGTGAGCGTGCTCAGGCCGGCATCATCGCCGGCTGTCGACAGCGTGGTCAGCGTTTGGGCATCGGCCGTGATCACCAGGGCCCCGCCTTGCACCTGCCGGCGGATACTGATCTCGAACGCCTGGGCTGCCGTCGCGTCCTTGATCTCGATGGTGATGACATCCTCGGGCCGACTGCCTCGTGTGACGAGGCCTGCCAAACCGAATGTTGCCGCATCTGGCGTCGCCTTGTTGCTGGTCAGCGTGCGCCAGCCCGGGCTTTGCGTCACGGCCACGCCATAGGGGCGGTAGTAGGCGTGCGGCGCGCCAGGGGGAAGGAAGCCGCGGCCGGCATTTCCGAAGCGCTGCTGAAAGAGCTGGCGCAGGCGCCCAGTGAAGTGATCGGCCGCGGTATGGCTGTCGCCGATCTGGAGGATGCCCACCTGCAGCGGCGGCGTCGTATCGGGTTTGGCGGCATCGAGAGCGGCAAGGCGGGCGTGCAGGGCCGAGAGGGCACCCAAAGTCTGCTGTTGCTTTGCCGCGGCGGGCGGCCGCGTGCTGCTCCGGGGTGGCGCCGCGCCGCTGTCGCTCGTATCGAGCAATCCCGTGGCCACCAGCCCGGCCAGCGCCACCACGCCTGCAATCGACAGTGCTGAGAGCCCGACGCTCACTCGACGCACAAGGTGCATGCTGTCTCCCGGGCGCCGATCAGCGCCCTACTCGGTCGCAGCCGCGAGTGCCTTGAAGCGGGGCGAGGCATCGCGCAGCTTTTTGAGCACCAGATCGGCAAAGAGTTCGTACGCCGGCTGCTCGAAATGCACGCCGTCGCCAGCGCGCATCGAGCGCAGGTTGCCGGCCAGATCCTTGAAGTGCGCGACGTAGGCGCCTTTGGCGTCCGATGTCAGAGGGATGGTGTCGATCAGATGCACGTGCGGTCGTGTCGATGCCGCCTTGGCGACGATGCCGTTGATCAGCTTGGCGTCCTCGGTGGCATCGTTGGCGCGCATCACCGGCAGCTGGATCCACACCAGCGGGATCTGTCGCTTGCCGGCATGATCCATGAAGCGCTCGACGCGGCCCTGATAGTATTCGATCCAGCCCGGCGTCTTGAACAAGGCCTTCGGCTTGCCGTCGATGAAGAAGCTGCGGCGGTCATTGGCGCCGATCATCATGACCAGGGCATGTGTATCGCCGGCGCCGAAGGCGCGATCAAGCATGTCGGTGAGATCGCCGCCAGTGAAGCCGACGGAGTTCTTGGCCCCGCGATAGAGCTTGTAGCGCTTGTCCTTCTGCAGCACGCGGGCCAGTCCGCCCCACATGCCATCGGCCAGACTGTCGCCGACCACGGCCACTGTCACGACCGGCGTCACGTCGCGACTTTCGGCGCGAACAGACACCTGCGGTATCGAGACTATGAGGAGCGTGAACGCAAGAATGAGCTGACGCACGATACAAGCCCTGCAGGAGACAGAATGAACGCCGATCGCGGCCCCAATTCGGGTCGGAGCCCGGTGAGAATAGCTGGTGAACCGGCCTGCGACTATGCCTGAAAGACCACGACCCGCGCAGGAGTGGCGCGGGTCGTGGTTAAAAAACAGTCACTGGCGTGTGGGTGTCCGTACGCGTGTCCGCACGTGGGCTCACGTGCCTGGACCGATAGCAAAAGGCTGCCGTCAGCGCAGGCGCGCGTTCAGGCCGTCCAGGGCCTTCGATCCAGGGCAAAGCTCGGTCATCGGCACCGCATTCAACGGTCGCTTGTCGGTGCCCATCGCATCGTGCAGATCTTCCTGTATCTCGTTGATGTACAGGAGGCCCGTTGCCACCTCGCCGCGCGCCGCGTTGGAGCGGATGGTCTGGATGGCGGCGTCGGAATCACGGGGATCATGGCGGCCATCGAGCTTGTGCAGCATCAGGCGGGAGCCGTCATGCATAGTGATGGCAGCCGAGGTGCCGGCGGCATAATCGGCGGTGATCTCGTCCTTCGGCTCGACGTAGTCGACGCGGCCCATGGCCTGGTTGTGCGCGCGGATGTAGGAATAGCTTTTGGTTGCCGCGTCGTGATTGTTGAAGGTCACACACGGGCTGATGACATCGATGAACGAGAAGCCCTTGTAGCTGATCGCAGCCTTGATCAGCGGCACCAGCTGCTTCTTGTCGCCGGAGAATGAGCGGCCGACGTAGCCGGCGCCGAGCTGGATCGCCATCTGGCACAGATCAATGGCCTCGAACGGATTGGCCTCGCCTTTCTTGGATGGCGAGTTCTTGTCGTTCGTTGCCGAGAACTGGCCTTTGGTCAGGCCATAGCAGCCGTTGTTCATAACGATGTAGGTCATGTTCAGCTTGCGGCGCACGGCGTGGCAGAACTGGCCGAGGCCGATGGAAGCCGTATCGCCGTCACCGGAGATGCCGATGTAGACCAGATCGCGGTTGGCCATGTTGGCGCCGGTCGTGACCGACGGCATGCGGCCATGCACCGAGTTAAACCCATGGCTGCGACCGAGGAAGTAGGTCGGTGTCTTCGACGAGCAGCCGATGCCCGATACCTTGGCGATGCGGTGGGCGGGGAGATCCATCTCGAAGCACGCTTCGATGATGGCGGCGGTGATGCTGTCGTGGCCGCAGCCCGCGCACAGCGTCGACATCGAGCCTTCGTAGTCGCGATGTGTCAGGCCGAGTTCGTTCTTCGGCAGCGCAGGGTGATGGGCAAGCGGCTTGGCGATGTAGGACATTGGTTGGTTCCCGAGTTCACTCGATTGGGGTCCAGCGATAGATATCGCGCAGCGGAATGGTGACGCCGATGGCAGGCAGGGACAGTGTCTCCACAAGACCGCTCACCGCGTCCTCCTCCCAGCCCGTCGCCCGGTCATGGCGCATGACCTCGGCGGTCAAGGCGGACACGGTGACGTAGTGCTGGCAGTTCGGCACGCTGGCGTAGACGCGCTTGCGCCACGCCCGATCGGCTTTGGTGTTGGCCTTGGAGAGCACCTCGAACAGGACCAACGCGTCGTCAGTCACCGAGGTTCCCGTCAATGGGCCGGCCTTCACGAACACGTCGGGCTCCGGCAGGCTCTGGGGAGATACAGGGACGCGTGTTCCGACACCGAGCATTGGAAGCCAACTTGTGCCACGGTTGTTCTTGTGATTGAGCAGATAGGCAACCAGATTGCTACAGATGAGCTGATGCCAATCAGTCGGCGACGGACTCATGACCGCAACTCCCTCGATCAGCTCCCACTTCTCGCCGTCGGGACGCGACTCGTAGAAGGTCAGGAACTCCTCGATGGTCATCTGGTCGGCGATTGCCAGCTTGGCCGGCATGGCACGCTCCATCGCTGGTTGGGGTAGTGATCCTAACACGATCAGGGCTATTCCGCAGCCTGCTGCTTTTTCGGCCGCATCTGCTTGAGTACCGACTGACGCACGAATTCGGCCGTCATCGGCGTGCCGTTGTAATCGAGGGCTGGGATCAGCTTCTGCCCGGGCACCTCGGCTTCCACCATCAGCAGTTGCCGCATCTGGGCGTCGCGGTTCTGCTCCACCACGATGACGTGATCGTGCTGGGCACAGAAATCACGAACGTCCTGGTTGAACGGGAAGGCCTTGAGGCGCATCGAATTCAGCTTGATCCCGTCGCGCTCCAGCATGTCGAGGCCTTCGAGCACGGCAGGACGGTTGGCGCCGAAGTAGATCAGGCCAGTCTTGCAGCCCTTGTCGCGGATCTGGATCTCGGGCTTCGGCACATACTGGGCGGCAGTGTCGAACTTGCGCCGGATACGGTCGATGACGCGGGCGTGGATGCGGCCATCCTCGGTGTAGCGTGCGTATTCGTCGTGGCTGGTGCCGCGCGTGAAGAACGAGCCCATGGTCGGGTGGGTGCCGGGCAACGTGCGGTAGGGGATGGCGTCGCCGTCGATGTCGAGATAGCGACCCCACGGCTTGCCTTTGCGGTCCTTGAAGCTCTCGAGCTCCTCGGCGGTCAGCACCTTGCCACGGTCGGCAACCTTGCTGTCGTCCCAGACGAACGCGTCGGTGACCCACTCGTTCATGCCGATATCGAGATCGGACATGACCATGACCGGCGTCTGCAGGCGCTCGGCGATGTCAAAGGCCTCGGCGCCCATGGTGAAGCACTCGGTCGGGTTGGCCGGGAACAGCAGCACGTGCTTGGTGTCGCCGTGACTGGCGTAGGCGCACGAAATGATGTCGGGCTGGCCAGTCCGTGTCGGCATGCCGGTCGAGGGGCCGCCGCGCTGGATATTGTAGAGGACGATCGGGATCTCGGCGAAGTAGGCGAGGCCCAGGAATTCGCTCATCAGCGAGATGCCGGGGCCGGACGTCGCCGTGAATGATCGTGCGCCGTTCCAGGCGCCGCCGATGGCGACGCCGATGGCGGCCAGCTCATCTTCGGCCTGAACGATGCCGTACAGCCGTTGCCCGTCCTTGGTGACACGAAAGCGCTTGGCGTGCGCCTCGAAGCCTTCGGCAAGCGACGTTGACGGCGTGATCGGGTACCAGGCGCAGACCGTGGCGCCGCCGTATACCGCGCCAAGACCGGCGGCCTCGTTGCCGGTGACCATGATCTTGCCCTTGGCCGTCTCGGCGTGGCGGACCTTGATCGGCAGCGGGCAGGTGAAATTGGCGTGGGCGTAATCGCGGCCGAGCGCCACCGCCTTCATGTTGGCGGCGACCAGCTTTTCCTTGCCCTTGAGCTGCGCCCCGACCGAGGCCTCGACCACCTTCAGGTCCATGTCCAGCAGCGCGGTCAACGCGCCGAGATAGACCATGTTCTTGAACAGCTGGCGCTGGCGGGCGTCCTTCCATTCCCGCGCGCAGATCTCAGCGATCGGGAGTCCCAGGATGGTGATGTCCGAACGGCCCCACAGCCGCGGCATCGTCTCGTCGTAGAGGAGCCAGCCGCCGGGCACGACCTCGGCGACGTCCTCCTTGTAGGTCTGCGGGTTCATCGCCACCATCAGGTCGATGCCCTCGCGCCGGGCGATGTAGCCCGCCTCGGAGACGCGCACCTCGTACCAGGTCGGCAGGCCCTGGATGTTGGACGGGAAGATGTTCTTCGCCGACACCGGGATGCCCATGCGGAACAGCGTCTTGGCGAACATGGTGTTCGCGCTGGCGCTGCCGGAGCCGTTGACGTTGGCGAATTTGACGACGAAATCGTTGATACCGCTCATCGGGAAGCGAAGCCTCTCTGCTTCAGAGATTGCCGGTTCATCGGATATAGGCCGAGTGATGCGTCAGGCAGGCCTTGGAGGCCTGCGGCTCGACGTAGAAGTATTTCTGCATGTCCCAGGCGCCGGTCGGGCAGCGCTCCGCGCACAGGCCGCAGTGCAGGCACACGTCCTCGTCCTTGGCCATGATGCGGCCAGTCTTGAGGTCGCTGGAAACGTAGATGTCCTGTGTCTTGTTGACGGCGGGCACGCGCAGGCTTTGGCGCAGGGCGTCCTCGGCGTCGTTGTCGATGAAGTTGATGCAATCGACCGGACAGATGTCCATGCAGGCATCGCACTCGATACACAGATTGGCGGTGAACACCGTCTGCACATCGCAGTTGAGGCAGCGCTCGACCTCACGGGCCGCAAGCTTGTCGTCGTAGCCGAGCTCGACCTCGATCTTGAGGTTCTTGATCGATGTGGCGAGATCGGCATGGGGTACGCCGACCCGGGTCGCGCCGTCATAATCGTTGGAATAGGACCACTCGTGGATGCCCATCTTCTGCGACACCAGCGTGGCGCCGGGCGCGGGGCGCTCGGTGATCGGCTTGCCGTGGCAGTGGGCGTCGATCGAGATCGCCGCCTGATGGCCGTGCGCCACCGCCCAGATGATGTTCTCCGGGCCCCAGGCCGCATCGCCGCCGAAGAACACGCCGGGCCGTGTCGACATCATGGTCGTGCGGTCGACCTTCGGCATCTGCCATTCGTTGAACTCGAGGCCGATGTCACGCTCGATCCACGGGAAGGCGTTGTCCTGGCCGATGGCCATCAGCACGTCGTCGCAGTCGATCGTGACCAGTTCGCCCGACGGTTTCAGTTGCGGGCGGCCCTTGGCGTCGACACCGGCTTCCTTCATCTTCTCGAAGGTGACGCCAGCGAGTTTGCCGTCCTTGATCACAAAGGATTTCGGCGCGTGGTTTTCGAGGATCGGGATGCCCTCGTAGACGGCGTCCTTGATCTCCCAGTCCGAGGCCTTCATGACCTTGCGGGGTGAGCGAACCGTGACCGTGACGGCCTCGGCGCCGAGGCGCAGCGCCGTGCGGCAGCAGTCCATGGCCGTGTTGCCGCCGCCGATGACGATGACGCGCTTGCCGATTTTCTCGATGTGCTTGAAGGCGACCGACGTCAGGAAGTCGATGCCGATATGGATGTTCTTGTCGGCTTCCTTGCGGCCGGGAATGTCGAGGTCTTTGCCGCGTGGAGCGCCGGTGCCGACGAAGACGGCGTCGTAGCCTTCGTCCAGCACCTTCTTCAGGCTAGTAACGGTGCCGGCCTTGCCGAAACGAGTTTCGACACCGAACCTGGTGATACGTTCGACTTCCTCGTCGAGCACTTCCTCGGGCAGGCGGAAGGAGGGGATGTTGGTTCGCATCAGGCCGCCGCCCTTCGGATCCTTTTCGTACAAGACGACGCTGTAGCCGAGTGGCATCAGATCGCGGGCCACGGTCAGCGAGGCCGGCCCGCCACCCAGCAACGCAATGCGCTTGCCGTTCTTCTGCACCGGAATATCCGGCATGAAGGCATCGATGTCGCCCTTGTAGTCGGCGGCGACGCGCTTCAGGCGGCAGATGGCCACCGGCTCAGCATTCTTCTTCGAGGGATCCTTGGCGTTCGGCTCATCGCTGGTCTGCAGGCGACCACGGCGACATGCCGGCTCGCACGGTCGATCGCAAACGCGGCCGAGGATGCCCGGAAATACGTTCGATTCCCAGTTCAACATATAGGCCGCCGCATAGCGGCCCTGGGCAATCAGGCGAATGTACTCCGGTACAGGTGTGTGCGTCGGACATGCCCATTGGCAATCGACCACCTTGTGGAAGTACTTGGGATTGTTGATGTCCGTCGGAGTCATCCGACCCCGCGCCCGCGCCGCGATATCGCTCGCCTGCATTGCACCTCTGTCCCTGGATCATTGCCTTCGCGGGGCGCCGGCACAGCTGGCTTGAACCAACCAGTTCGGTCTGGCAACCCGCGATGGGAGCGTCACGGCCCCCGTTTCCACCCGGGCGAAAGTTCTAGGGCCAATTTCCGGCTGGTGCAAATGCCATTGCACATCCTTCTCAACAGGCATCTGGGTCTGCGGCAACACTGCCGTGGTGCCCCGCCCCGCTAGCCACAGCCCGGCAAACAGCCCGCTTCCGACGCCATCCCGAGGCGATGCACGAGCGACAACGGCGCGCCTTGAAGCCCGCCCGGCCATGCGGTAGCTAGAGGGCAGAAGCGCGATTTGCGCTGTCCAAGGGGAGGACCATGAGCATCGACACGACTGACGGCCACAAGGCCATGGACTACAAGGAGCATATCCGCACCTACGACGGCTTCATCAAAGGTACCGTGGTGCTGCTGGTGCTGGTGTCACTCATCCTGCTTGGCATGCTGGTGTTCCTGGTCTGACGCCGCTATTGGCGCTCAGATAGAAATTGATCTCGTAACAATGAGAGGCTGGCTGTTGCGCTTCGGCAACGCTTGGCCGGCGATCTGATACAGGTCGTACGCGGTTGGGGTGGGGATCTCGTGCAGCATTTGACAGACCAGCGATGGTCCGCGCCCGATTTATGGCGTGCCGGGCCGTTTTGGCTCCACTCGGCACGTTTCATAACAAAATATGACACGCTTCACGGCATGACACGTTCTGGCACCCCATGTCGCTGCCTCCGACTTTGACGAGCCGCATCTGGATGAGCACAGGAGCCAAGGCATGGTGACGATAGCCGTGACCCCCGAGGAGACGGCGGAGACGCGCGTCGCCCTGTCACCGGAGACGGCGAAAAAGCTGGTTGGCCTCGGCTGCTCGGTGCGGATCGTCGCCGGTGCCGGCACTCGCTCGCGTTTTCAGGATGCGGCCTATCAGGCCTCCGGTGCCACCGTGGTCGCGACGGCCGCCGAGGCCTTGGCCGGCGCCGACATTCTGCTCAAGGTTCGCCGTCCCGCAGCCGACGAGTTGGCCCCTCTGAAGCCGGGCGCGCTGGTGCTCGCCATGCTGGCGCCGTTCGACGATCGGCCCGGCCTCGATCAATTGGCGACCAAGGGTGCCTCGCTGTTCTCCATGGAGTTCATGCCGCGCATTACCCGCGCCCAGTCGATGGATGTGCTGTCAAGCCAGGCCAACCTCGCCGGCTACAAGGCCGTGGTCGACGCCGCTTCCCTGTTCGAGCAAGCGGTGCCGATGATGATGACGGCGGCGGGAACGGTGCCCGCGGCGCGCATTTTCATCATGGGCGTCGGCGTTGCCGGTCTGCAGGCTATTGCCACGGCACGGCGGCTCGGTGGCATTGTCTCCGCCACCGACGTCAGGCCCGCAACCAAGGAGCAGGTCGCCTCACTCGGCGCCAAATTCATTGCTGTGGAAGATGACGAGTTCAAGCAAGCTCAGACTGCGACCGGCTACGCCAAGCCGATGTCCGAAGCCTATCAGGCCAAACAAGCCGAATTGGTCGCCTCGCACATCAAGACTCAGGACATCGTTATCACGACAGCGCTCATTCCGGGCCGGCCGGCACCCCGCCTCATCTCGCGCGCCATGGTCGAGAGCATGAAGCCCGGTGCCGTCATCGTCGATCTGGCGGCCGAGCGCGGCGGCAACTGCGAACTCACCGAAGCCAGCCAGATCGTCAATCTCAACGGCGTACGCATCTGGGGGCCGGTCAATCTGGCCGGCGACGTGCCAGTCAACGCCTCGGCGCTCTACGCCAAGAACCTGCTCACCTTCCTTGAGACCATGATCGACAAGAAGGAGAAGGTGCTGAAGATCAATTGGGATGACGAGATCATCAAGGGCACGCTGGTGGCCAAGGATGGCCGCATCGTGCACCCGAACCTGCTGCCGAAAGGAGCTTGATATGACGCGCCTGCTAGCAACTTTGGTTGCGCTGTTCACGCTTGCTGCGACGCCTGCCATGGCGGCCAGTGGCGGCGAGGTGAGCCCCTTCGTCTATCAGCTGATGGTGTTCGTCATCGCCATCTTCGTCGGCTACTACGTGGTGTGGGCGGTGACGCCGGCGCTGCACACGCCGCTGATGTCTGTTACCAACGCCATCTCCTCCGTCATCGTCGTCGGCGCGCTGCTGGCCACTGGCGTGGCGCTGGTCTCTTCAGGATCGACGCTGGCCAAAGTGTTCGGCTTCCTGGCGCTGGTGATGGCCTCGATCAACATCTTCGGCGGCTTCATGGTCACCAGCCGCATGCTGGCGATGTACAAGAAGAAAGAGAAGTGAGGGACCAGGGACCAGATCATCGGGACAAGAGCGACGCTGTCTCCCTTCAAGCTTCCCCTGGTCCCTTTTCCCTGGTCCCAATTACCTCCCCCGGAGCCTGAGCCTCATGGCCTTCATGTCCGCCAATATCGTCGCGCTGCTCTATCTCGTCTCCGGCGTGCTGTTCATTCAGGCGCTGCGGGGGCTTTCCAGTCCGGCCACCTCGCGGCAGGGCAATATCCTTGGCATCGTTGGCATGACAATCGCCATCCTGACCACACTGACCCAGATCGGTGCGCCTCAAGATGCCATGACGTGGATGCTCATCCTTGGCGGACTTGGTCTCGGCGCGCTGATCGGCGGCGTCACGGCGAAGAAAATCGCCATGACGGCGATGCCGGAGCTGGTCGCGGCGTTCCATTCGCTCGTTGGACTCGCCGCCGTGTTTGTTGCCGCTGGTGCCGTCTATGCACCTGAAGCGTTCGGTATTGGCCGTCCCGGGAGCATCAATGGTGCCAGCCTGCTCGAGATGGCGCTGGGCGTTGCCATCGGCGCCATTACCTTTACCGGCTCGGTCATCGCTTTCGCCAAGCTCTCGGGCAAGATGTCGGGTAAGCCCATCATGCTGCCGGCCCGCCACGCCATCAATCTAGCGCTGGGCCTTGGCATTGCCGTGCTGATCTATATGTTCTGCAATTCCGGTGGCGATCCGAACCTGTTCTGGGCCATCACGGCGGCGGCGCTGCTGTTTGGCATCCTGATCATCATCCCCATCGGCGGCGCCGACATGCCCGTCGTCGTTTCGATGCTCAATTCTTATTCGGGTTGGGCGGCGGCCGGCATCGGGTTCACGCTCGGCAACATCGCGCTGATCATCACGGGCGCGCTGGTCGGCTCGTCCGGTGCCATTCTCTCCTTCATCATGTGCAAGGGCATGAACCGCGCTTTTCTCTCCGTGATCGCTGGCGGCTTCGGCGGCGAGACTGCGGGACCAGCGGGTGCCAAGGGCGAGCAGAAGCCGGTCAAATTGGGCTCCGCGGAGGACGCGGCGTTCCTGCTCAAGAATGCGGGCAGGGTGATCATCGTGCCGGGCTACGGCATGGCGGTGGCGCAGGCGCAGCACGCCTTGCGCGAGATGGCCGACAACCTGAAGAAGGCCGGCGTCGAGGTGAAATACGCCATCCACCCGGTGGCGGGCCGCATGCCCGGGCACATGAACGTGCTGCTGGCTGAAGCCAACGTGCCTTACGACGAGGTGTTCGAGCTCGAAGATATCAACTCCGAGTTCGCGCAGACCGACGCCGTCTATGTCATCGGCGCCAACGACGTGGTCAACCCGGCCGCCGAAGAGGACAAGTCCTCGCCGATCTACGGCATGCCGGTGTTGCAGGTGTGGAAAGCGGGCACAGTGCTGTTTAACAAGCGCTCGCTCGCCTCGGGTTACGCTGGCATCGACAACTCGGTGTTCTATCGCGACAACACGGTGATGGTGCTCGGCGACGCCAAGAAGATGACCGAGGAAATCGGCAAGAGCCTGGGGCATTGACGCAGCGGCCGGTAAATGGCGCCGGGATTTCCCCATGAGCTTCGAATGGCTGTTCGAGTTGCTGCGGCAAAATCCGGGGTTCATTCCGGCGGCACTGTTCGTAGTGGCGCTGGGAGAGGCGGTGGTCTTCACGTCGCCGCTCATGCCGGCAACGGCGTTGTTCCTGGGGCTCGCTGCGTTGCAAAAGGCTGCCGGCGGCGATTTCGCGGTCATTGCCGCCGCCATGGCCGTCGGTACATTTATCGGTGACGTGATCTCGTTCGGGATCGGGCGCGTCTATCGTGACCGCATCGGTAGCTGGTGGCCCTTCAGAAAGCATCCGGACTGGCTGCCGCGGTCGATTACCTTTATGCGCAAATGGGGCATGCTCGGGCTCATCGGCTCGAAGTTCCTTGGGCCAGTCCGCTGGTTTGGGCCAACCGTATGCGGCGTGCTCGACATGGCGCCGGCCCAGTTCTTGATCGCGACCACGATCGCTTCCGTTCTGATGGCGCTGCTGTTGCTCGCGCCCTCGTTCTATGGCGTCCAGGCCCTGATGTAAGGGCTGCTGATGGTATGGGGGCCGCTGGACTGGAGGCCGCCGCCAGGCCGTCGCGTCAGGCCTGTCCAACTGCCGGCCAACACATCCCAATGGCGCCAGAGGCTTCGCCAGCCTGGCACCGCGCATGCCAGGCCGTGCCTGAGATCCGAGTCCCTGGCCACGAATTCACAGCCATCGGCAGTGTGCGACGAACGCCGCATTGCTGCGCTGCAGAATAATGGTTAGCAATATGAAGTAACGATTGAATATGGCTTGAGCTGGCACCTTCACCGCATTGCAGCGGTTGCAACGCGGGAGAAGGCTGAGCGTCGAGCCCAGACGGGATCCTGCCGCCATGCTGCATCACACGTCGATTGCCGACATCAAGGTCGCCAAGGTACTGCATCATTTCATCAAGGATGAGGCACTGCCGGGGACGGGGGTCAGCGAGGCGACGTTCTGGTCGGGATTGGCTGGCATCATCAAGGAATTGGCACCGCGCAACCGCGAGTTGCTGGCGAAGCGCGACGCTCTGCAGGGCAAGATCGACGCTTGGCACATCGCGCGCCGCGGCCAACCGCACGATGCCGCCGGCTACAAGGCCTTCCTGACCGAGATCGGCTATCTGGTGCCCGAAGGTGCGGACTTTCAGGTCGATACGGCGAACGTCGATGACGAGATTGGCCGTGTGGCCGGGCCGCAGCTCGTGGTGCCGGTGCTCAATGCCCGCTATGCGCTGAACGCGGCCAACGCCCGTTGGGGCTCGTTGTACGACGCGCTCTATGGCACCGACGTCATCCCCGAGGATGCCGGCGCGGCGCGAGCCGGTGGGTACAATCCGGGGCGCGGCGCGAAGGTGATCGCCTGGGCGCGCGCGTTCCTGGACGAGATGGCGCCGTTGGCTGGGGCATCCCATGCCGGTGTGCAACGCTACCGTGTCGATGCTGGTCAGTTGGTGGCCGAGTTGGGGGCAGGCCGCACCATTGGTCTCGCGAATCCTGCGCAATTCCTCGGCCATCGCGGCACCGCGGCGGACCCAGAAGGGCTTCTCCTCGCCAACCATGGCCTGCACGCCGAGATCGTCATCGACCGCTCACACGCGATCGGCAAGACCGACGCGGCCGGAGTTGCCGATGTGCTGCTCGAATCGGCGCTTACCACGATCATGGATCTCGAGGACTCGATTGCTGCCGTCGATCCCATGGACAAGGTCGCCGCCTATCGCAACTGGCTTGGCCTCATGAGGGGCGATCTCGCCGACACCTTCGACAAGGGCGGCCGCACGATGACCCGGCGCCTCCACGGCGACCGCAGCTACTCGGGCGCTGACGGCAAGCCGCTGACCTTGCACGGCCGCAGCCTGATGCTCATTCGCAATGTCGGGCACCTGATGACCGACGCCAGCGTGCTCGATGCCGATAACAATCGCATCCCCGAGGGCATCCTCGATGCCATGGTCACGGTGCTCATCGGCATGCATGACTTGCGTCGCACGGGAGCGCTGGCCAACAGCCGCACCGGCTCGATCTACATCGTCAAGCCGAAGATGCACGGCCCCGAGGAAGTCGCCTTCGCCGATGCGCTTTTCGCCCGTGTCGAGGATGTGCTTGGTCTCGCCCGCAACACCGTGAAGATGGGCATCATGGACGAGGAACGGCGCACGACGGTCAACCTGAAAGAGTGCATTCGCGCAGCAAAATCGCGGGTTTTCTTCATCAATACGGGCTTCCTCGACCGCACCGGCGACGAGATGCACACCGCGATGGAGGCCGGGCCGATGATCCGCAAGGCGGACATGCGCCAGCAGCCGTGGATCAAGGCTTACGAGGACTGGAACGTCGACATCGGTCTCAGCTGCGGACTGCCGGGTCACGCCCAGATCGGCAAGGGCATGTGGGCGATGCCGGATCTGATGGCCGATATGCTCAAGCAAAAGATTGGCCACGTGCAGGCCGGCGCCAGCACAGCGTGGGTTCCGTCGCCGACTGCTGCGACGCTGCATGCGACGCACTATCACAAGATCAATGTCACGGCCCGGCAAGCGGAATTGCGCCGCCGCCCGCGCGCCTCGCTCGATGCCATCCTGACGATCCCGGTAGCGGATCGGGTCAACTGGTCGTCCGAGGAGATCCAGCGCGAACTCGACAACAACGCACAAGGTATTCTCGGCTATGTCGTGCGTTGGGTCGACCAGGGCGTCGGCTGCTCGAAGGTTCCCGACATCAACAACGTCGGCTTGATGGAAGACCGCGCCACGCTGCGCATTTCAGCCCAGCACATGGCCAACTGGCTCAAGCACGGCATCACCACCGAGGCGCAGATCCTGGCTACCATGCAGCGCATGGCGGCGGTGGTTGACGGCCAGAACGCTGGTGACCCCGCCTATCGCCCGATGGCGCCGAACTTCGAGGCCTCGATCGCGTTCAAGGCCGCGTGCGATCTGGTGCTGCTCGGCGCCGCGCAACCCTCGGGCTACACGGAGCCGATCCTGCACGCCCGCCGCGCCGAGGTGAAGCTCAGCCAGCGCGGTTGAGGCGCGCGGGGCCGCACGACCATCGTCGGCGACGAATGGCGATCTTACCTTTGCGATGTACGGCATGATCTCTGTCCGCTACGCTGAAACGACGGCGCGGAAAGATCACGTCGCGTGGGCCTGGCTTGTCTGAGAGTAACTGCAGTCGCAGCAGTTCCGGCGAGCCGTGCTCCGATGTCGAACAAGGGGAAAGCACGGCAAAGTGGCTGCGAAAACCTCGGCTCCGAACATCGTTCTCATCCTCGCTGACAACTTGGGATGGGGCGAACTTGGCTGCTACGGCAGCGCCGGCTTCCGCGGGGCTCAGACCCCGCGGATCGACAAGCTGGCGGCTGAAGGGCTGCGGATGCTCAATTTCAATGTCGAAAGCGACTGCGTGCCGACACGATCGGCCCTCATGACCGGACGCCATCCCATCCGCACTGGCGCTATGCAGTCAATTCCTGCCGGCCTGCCGCAAGGTTTGCTGCCCTGGGAGATCACGCTGGGGCAGATCCTCGGGCAAGCCGGCTATGCGACCGGCTGCTTCGGCAAATGGCATTTGGGAGATCGCCCCGGGCGGTATCCGCACGAGCGGGGTTTCGACGAGTGGTACGGCATTCCGCGAACCTCGAACGAGAGCATGTTCACGTCGTCACCAGGCTTCGATCCCAAGGTGGTGCCGATGCCTTACGTCATGCAGGGCCGGCGCGGCAAAGACGCTGAGAGCCTCCACGTTTTCGACCTGGAAGCACGGCGCACGATCGACAAAGAGATCATCGCGCGGGCCATCGCCTTCATCGAACGCAATGCGCAACAGCAGCGGCCGTTCTTTGCGTACGTACCGATTACGCACCTGCATTTTCCCACACTCCCGCATCCTGAATTCGCCGGTCGCACGGGAGCTGGCGATTTCGCCGATAGCGTTGCTGAAATGGATTTCCGTATTGGCCAGATCGTCGATGCCCTCGATCGCCTGAACCTTTCCGACAATACACTGCTGATGTTTGGCAGCGACAACGGACCGGAGTTCCGTCGGCCCTGGCGCGGCACGGCCGGCCCGTGGTCCGGCACCTACCATACGGCCATGGAAGGCTCGTTGCGGGTGCCTTTCATGTTCCGGTGGCCCAAGCATATCGCGGCCAACTCCATCACGAATGAAATCGTGCATGTGACGGACCTGTTTCCGACACTGGCCCAATTGGTTGGCACCGCGCTGCCGACCGACCGTCCTCTCGATGGCGTCACCCAGCTCGATTTCCTGCTGGGGAAAACACCGAAGTCGGCGCGCGAAGGCTTCCTGTTTTACATCAAGGACGAGCTACGGGCCGTTAAGTGGCGGAACTGGAAAATGCACTTGATCCTGGAACGCGAACCGAACGAGGGGCCGATCAAGCTCGAGAGCCCTATGATCTTTGATTTGCTGCAGGACCCCAAAGAGGAGACGGATGCGGGAATGCAAGCTAACTGGGTCCGCACGCCGATCCGGTACCTGATGCAGGAATTCCAGCAGAGTCTGAAAAAGCATCCGCCGATCCCGCCTGGAGCGCCTGACGACTACAGGCCCAAGTAGGAGGCGAGCGCCATCGGCAGCTGTGGCGCTCGGCTCGATCCGGCGTGACCGGCATTGGGCCGGCGACAGAGGGCCCGAAGCTCGTGTAGACTTAAGTGGATTGCTGGCCCGAGCGAATGGATGCGTCCCGATGACAAACACCCACCGCCCCAAAGCCGTTCCCACCGTGCTGGTCGAGAACGGGCGTGCCATTGCCACGGAATGGCGGTTCGCGCCGGGGGCTGAGACTGGCTGGCACAAGCACGGCCACGACTATCTGGTGGTGCCGATGACCACAGGCAAACTGCTGCTCGAGGAACCGGGCGGGGTGTCGCGGACGGTCGATCTCACCACGGGCAAACCGTACTTCCGCGAGGAAGGCGTCGAGCACAACGTCGTCAACGCCAGTGCAGGCGAGTTCGTGTTCATCGAGGTTGAGATGAAGCGCTGACCGGCCGGATCGCGGTTGCGGTAACGCCGATATCCGACCCATGGGTCGGATGCCTTGGCATCACTGCATCGTCACGACGACATTGCCGATGTGGGTGCCGACCTCCTGCATCTCGTGCGCCTCGACGATGCGCGAGAGTGGGAACGATGCGGCCACACGCGGCCTCAACGCATCGGCTTCCAGCATGGTGGTGATGTCCTGCATCGCCGCCACCTTGGCCGACCACGGCATCACGTAGACCAATACCATGCGCAGGGTCGTATCCATGAACATTAGCGTGCCGAAGGGAATGGCCGGCGTGCGGCTGGTCATCGAAGCGTAGGAGGCGATGACGCCGGATGTCTTGAGCACGCGCGTGGCCAGATCGGTATGCGCGGCGAAATCGACATCGACGATGCGGTCGATGCGCTGGCCGTTGTTGAGCGCCAGCACCCGGGCGCCCACGTCCTCGGCCTTGTAGTTGATGGTGGCATCGGCGCCGTCAGCGCGGGCAGCGGAAGCTTTCGCCTCGGAACTCACCGTGGCAATGACGCGTGCACCCGACCATTTGGCGATCTGTATCGCCATGGCCCCCACGGCACCAGCGCCGCCGGTGACCAACACCGTCTGGCCCTTGACGCTGCCATCGGCCATGACGCAGCGGTGCGCCGTCATGGCGGGAACCCCGAGGCAGGCGCCGGCCTCGAACGAGATGCCATGCGGCAGCGGCACGGCGAGGCGCGCGTCGACAACGATGTCCTCGGCGGCTGTGCCACGCTCGCCCTGACCGGCACCGTCAACTGTGCGATTGACGTTGAACAGCCAGACATGCTCGCCGACGCGCCGGGTCGGAACCCCCGCGCCGACCGCAGTGATGACGCCAGCACCGTCGTTGTGCGGCACGGTCATCGGCATACCCAGCGGGCCATTGCTGCCGGCTCGCGTCTTCACGTCGGAGGGATTGACGCCGGAGGCGCGCATGCGGATCGCGACCTCGCCAGCTGCCGGTGTCGGCGCGGCGGCGTCACGCAGTTGCAAGACTTCGCGGGCCGCGCCGCGGGTCGTGTAGAATGCCTGTTTCACGGTGCGGGTCCTGACGTTGATGATGCAAAAGATCTTCAGGCTGTCCTGGCGCCAAGCGTGGCTTCGATCCAGCGCGCGGCCATGAGCAGGCGGGCCTCGTCGCGTCGCTTGCCAATCAACTGGAAGCCAAGCGGCAGGCCGCCAACGCTCATCAACGGTAGAGAGATGCAGGGCACGCCGAGCAGCGTCCACATGCCATTGAACACGGGATTACCGGTGCTTTCGAGTCCTTTCGGTGCCGGCCCTGCCGACGACAAGGTGATGATCGCGGCATGCTGGTCGAGCACGCGCGCCACGCCGGCATAGGCGGTTTCACGAGCGTTGAGCGAGCGCACGTAGGCGCCGCCAGTCACCGAAATCGCCGCCTTGAGGCGCGCTGTGATGCCGGCGCTGAGGCCTTCGGGGTGCCGCTCGAGCAAGGGACCGTAGTAGGCGACGTTCTCGGGCCCCATGACGTTACTATGGTGCGTGATGATGTCGTCCATCTCGGGGATCTCGACCTCGGTCGCGGCCTTGCCAAGCTTGGCGACCATCGCCTCGATGGCGGATTTCGCGGCCGCGTCGGCCTGTGCCCAGCCGGGCGACCGGAAGAACGCGAAGGTCGGTTTGATGGGCGTGCCCGCCGCCAGCGCTGCCGTGAGATTGGGCCGCACGCGATCGTAGCTGACGGCATCGCTCGGATCGTGCCCCGAGAGTGCGTCGGTGACCAGCGCCAGATCGGCCAGCGAGCGGCCATAGACGCCAACGGTGTCGAGGGTGTGCGACTGCAGCAGCACGCCCGTCCGCGAGATCAGCCCCAGTGTCGGCTTCAGCGCGTGTACGCCGTTGAACGAGGCCGGCCGGATCACTGAGCCGCCGGTCTGGGTGCCGAGCGCCAGCGGCATCATGTGCGCTGCCACGCCTGCGGCCGAGCCCGACGACGAGCCGCCGGGCGTATGTGCGGGATTGTGCGGGTTCTTGGTTTTGTTCGGTGTCGTGTTGGCCAACTCCGTCGTCACCGTCTTGCCGAGGATGATGGCACCGGCGGCTCGCAGGGCCGAGACGCTAGCGGCGTCCTTGTCCGGTTGCCGCCCTTTGAAAATGGCGCAGCCGTGCTGCGTCGGCATGTCTGCGGTATCGATGATGTCCTTGATGCCGACGGGGAGCCCGTGCAGGGCGCCGAGGGCCTTGCCTGCAGAACGGTGTTTGTCGGCGGCGCGCGCTTGTTCGAGCGCATGTGCAGGGTCCAGATGGGCCCAGGCCTCGATGGCCGCATCGCGGGCGGCAATCTGGTCGAGGCACGCCTTGGTGTAGGCCTCGGCGGTGATGTCACCCTTGACCATGCGGTCGTGGGCTTCGGTTGCTGTCAGATCGGTGAGTTTGCTGGTGGGCATGGGGGATCTCTGGCTGCCAGTTCGTTCTCCCCACTGAAGCACGCCCGGCGCCCGTTGTCAGCGCTGGCGGCATACGACGATGCGGGAACCAGCACCACCACGATCGCGACTATTGCACTCAGCGTCGTCGTCCAGCGGACGGGCCGCGCCAACCTCAGTCGTCGACCAGCTTGCGTCCGGAGCGGCTGGGACGCCTATCGGTCAGGGCATTGACGACGAATACCTCGGCGCCCAACGCCACGCGCTCATACAAGTCGATGACGTCCTCGTTGAACATGCGGATGCAACCGTTCGATGCCGCTTTTCCGATCGACTTGGGGCGTATGGTGCCGTGGATGCGCCACAGCGTCGTGCCCAGATAAATGGCGCGCTTGCCGAGCGGATTCCTCGGATCGCCACCTTCGATGACCTCGCCCTCGCCGTCCTCGTCGGGCTCGATCCAGCGTGGGTTCTCGCGCTTCTTGGTGACCACCTCGCGGCCGACCCAGACTTCGTCGTGGACGCCGATCGCCACCGGATAGCGCCGCGCCGTGCCATCGGGCTCGATGAAGTAGAGGCGGCGCTCTTTGTTGACGATGACAATTGAGCCGGCGGGATAGTCGGCATTGGGGAAGGGGATCGTTTCCGATGCCGCATGGGCGGGGCCAGCCAATGTCAGCGCCAGCGCCATCAGAAGGACCGCGGCGAACGGCTGAAGGCGCCGCAGACAATCAACGCAACGATACATGGATGCCCCTCTGGTCTGGCCGCCGAACCAGCCGTCACTGCGGACGGGTTCCCATCCTATCGCAGTCGGAAACATGCGACCAAGCACAGTCGGTTTATATCCTTGCCAATTGCTCAATCAGCCGCGCAAGGCGGACGCCAGCACGCGGGCGACGTGAATGGCCGGGCGGCCGGTGCCGTCGGCAATCTGATGCCGGCAGGAAAAGCCATCGGCGGCGACAACGGTCTCAGCGGCGGCTTTGCGCACAGCAGGAAGCAGGCTCAGCTCACCCATGGCGATGGAGGTGTCGTAGGTGTCGGCGCCGTAGCCAAAGGCGCCCGCCATGCCGCAGCAACTCGTTTCCACCGTCTCAACGGCCAAGCCTTTAACGAGGCCAAGCGTTTTCTCGACCGAACTCATGACGCCGAAGGCTTTCTGGTGGCAATGGCCATGTAACAGCACGCGGCCCTTCACTTCGGCAATGGGTCCCGCGAGGCGGCCGGCATCGATCTCGCGGGCGAGAAACTCCTCGAACAGCAGGGCGTTCTCGGAGAGCTGCCGGGCGCGCTCGCCCAATCCCATGGCCAGGAATTCATCGCGCGCCGTGAGCAGGCACGATGGCTCGAGGCCGACGATCGGCACGCCGCGATCGAGATATGGCGCGACGGCTGCCAGATAGCGTTGCGCTTCGGCCTTGGCTTCGTCGACGAGGCCCGCCGAAAGAAACGTGCGGCCGCAACAGACGGGGCGCGTCTCGCTGTTCAAGCGTACCGCGCTGACGCGATAACCGAGGCGTACCAACACCTCGACAGCGTCCCACAGATTGTCCGGCTCGAAATAGGTGTTGAAGGTATCGGCGAACAGGGCCACCTCGGGCCCGTTCTCCGGCCCGACAGTCTCGCCCAGGCGGAACAACTTGCCGCGCCATTCGGGAAGCTTGCGCTTGGCCGAGATCCCCGTGAACCGCTCGGCCAACTGCGCCACGCCGGGCAGCCAGTTGCGGACGTTCATGAGTGGGGCAAAGCGCGCCACGTGGGGGGCATAGCGCGGCAAATAGGCAACCAACCACTCGCCGAGCGAAAGCTTGGCCTTGGCGTTGCGCGCGGCCAGCACCTCGATCTTGAGCTTGGCCATGTCGACGCCGGTCGGGCATTCGCGTCGGCAGCCTTTGCAGGAAACGCAAAGCTGCATGGCTTCCTGCAACTCGGTCGAGCCGAGATCCACCGTACCGCCAAGCTGACCAGAAATCGCGAGCCGCAGCGTATTGGCACGGCCACGCGTGACGTCGCGCTCGTTGCCGGTGACGCGGAACGAAGGACACATGACGCCCGCTTGCAGCTTGCGGCATTCGCCGTTGTTGTTGCACATCTCGACGGCGCCTTGCAGGCCATTGCCGGCTCCTGGATAGGCCGACCAGTCGAGCGCCGTCTTGATGTTCGCCACAGTGTAGTCGGGTTTGTAGCGGAACAGCGCGCGGTCATTCATGCGCGGCGCGCGTACGATCTTGCCTGGATTGAGGACGCCTTTCGGATCGAAGCGATCCTTGACCTGTTCGAAGATCTCGACGGTTTTGCGCCCGTACATCAGCTCGTGAAATTCGGAGCGCACGAGACCATCACCATGCTCGCCGGAATGCGCGCCCTTGTACTCTTTCACCATCGCGAACGCCTCCTCGGCGATGGCGCGCATGGTGGTGGCGTCTTTCTCCAGCTTCAGGTTCAGCACCGGGCGCACATGGAGGCAGCCGACCGAGGCATGCGCGTACCAGGTGCCCTTGGTGCCATGCTTCTCGAACACGGCGGTCAAGCGCTCGGTGTAATCGGCGAGATGTTCGAGCGGCACCGCGCAATCCTCGATGAAGGAGACGGGTTTGCCCTCTGTCTTCATGCTCATCATGATGTTGAGGCCGGAGGCGCGCACCTCCCATACGGCTTTCTGGCCGGCGGCGTCGGTCACCTTCACCACGGCACCGGGCAAGCCCAGATCGCCCATCAGTTCGTCGAGACGGTCGAGGCGGCGCAGATTCTCCGCCTGGTCATCCTCGGCAAATTCGACCAACAGCATGGCATCGGGCTTGCCGCGCACATACTTTTCCATCACCGGGCGGAACATGGCGATGTCGCGCGCCAGCTCGATCAGCGTGCGATCGACCACTTCGACGGCGACGGGGCCAAGCTTGACGATGTGCTGCGGGGCTTCCATGGCCTTGCGGAAGGTCGGGAAATGGCAGATGCCGAGCGCCTTGTTCTTGGGCTGCGGCGACAACTTGAGCTTGATGCGCTCGGAGATCGCCAGCGTGCCTTCGGAGCCGCAAAGCAGCGTCGCAAGATTGAGCGGCTGATTGCGACCCGGCGGTGGCGGGACGAGTGCGTCGATCAGGTAGCCACCGACGCGTCTCGAGACATCGGGGAATGCCGTGGCGATGTGTGCGGCCTCCCGCTCGCCGAGGGCGAGGAGATCGCGGAAAAGCTCTGAAGTATGGGGAGAGGGAGATATTTCCCCGAAGTGGGCTTTGGTGCCGTCGGCCAGGATGGCATCGATGGCCAGCACGTTGTCGCGCATGATGCCGTAGCGGATCGAGCGCGTGCCGCAGGAGTTGTTGCCGGTCATGCCGCCAATGGTGGCGCGGCTGGACGTCGACACGTCCACCGGGAACCAGAGGCCCGACGCCTTCAGTTGCCGGTTCAACTCATCGAGGGCGATGCCCGGCTCCACCGAACAAGTAGCGCCCTCCTTGTCGGCCTCGAGCACGCGATTGAGATGCTTGGTGAAATCGATCACCAGCGACCGCCCGACTGTCTGCCCGGACTGCGAGGTGCCGCCGCCGCGCGGCAACAGCGTGACGCCTGCTTCCCGCGCTACTTGCGCTGCAATCGCGACGTCGGCCAAGGTCTTCGGTACCACCACGCCGACCGGCTCGATCTGATAGATGGACGCATCGGTCGAATACCGCCCGCGGCTGGCACGATCGAACAGCACCTCGCCCTCGATCTCGCGGCGCAGGCGGTCGGCCAGAGCATGATTGGGCGGCACGTGGGCGTTCATCGGGTTCTGTCCTGCGGCGGCAACATTCGGTCCCCCACAGGCATGCCCGGTTCAAGAACGTCGTGCAAGGTCGCCCAACAGATCATACCAGGCCGGACCAATCGGCGGCCCTTAGGCGCGCCCGCCCTGGCTCCGCGGGGTTTTGCAGGCGCCGTCAGGGGCCTTGGGTCCGTCGGTCAACTTGGGATCCTCAGCAATGGCTTACCCATTCGGATCGCGTTGCCTGGGACAGCCGCCGGGCACATAGCGAATCCCGGCGGGGCCAACACGATGATGGTCGAGCCGTGCTCGAACCAGCCAAGTTCCTCGCCTTTCGTAACCGGGACATCGCATGGCCGCTCCCATGTCTCTGCGTGCTGACGGTCGGTCGGCAGCTCCATGAACTTGAGCTTCAGGCCCGCAACCAGGATGGCGGCGACCGGTACTAGCGCCATCATTTGTCCGCTGCGCGCGAGCTTCATGCGAATGACGGCGCGCTCGTTGCGGCAGAAAACGCGCGGGATGCGCTGTAAGGTCGGCGGATTGACGTTCCAGGTATCGCCGGCGATGTGCGCGACGCGCTCGATGCGGCCGTCGTGCGGCGCGTGGAAGCGGTGGTACATGCTGGCGGTGAGGCGCAGCGTCACGTAGGTGCCATTGCGGTATTCCGCCACGAGGTCGGGGCTGCGCACGAGCTCGCTCAGCAGGTAAGTAGATCCCTTCACCTGCAACATGACGCCGTCCGCGATGGTCCCGGAGGCACCGATGATGGCGTCGCAGGGGCTGACGATCGTGTCGGGGGTCCTGTCGATGGGCCGCGCGCCATCCTTCAATTCACGAATGAAGCAATCGTGCAAGCTGTTGAATTGCGTCTTCTTCGCTTCGCCAAGGTCAAGATCCGAGAACCGTCGCCAAATGGCGATCGACAGGTCGCGAATCAGCGGCTGCTCGACCTTTGCCAGCCAGCCCACGAAGCTTGTGAGCCGGCGCCGCGGAATGCGGTTGGTCAGCGCGACGTTCAGCCACTCGACGTTCGATATTCTGTGCAGAAGTGTGGGCTTTGTCATGTGGGTGTCGTCTCTTTTCGGTTTCTGCTACACGCATGGATTCGAACATCACGACTCTCGCCCTTCTCGGCCTCGGTGCGGCCGCAACCACCGCCGTCCTCGCCAAGGTGAAACGCCGGCTGGAGCTGTCGCGCGCCAAGCATCGCTCCCTTACAGGGCATGTGCGCATGTCGCGCCGAATCGCCTCGCTCATTCCGTTCTATGAACTGAGCGAAGAGCGGTTTTACGTCGCCGACGATGCGCCAACCGAAGTCGTCGCCAAGCGCCGGGCTGCGTTCGCGCGACTGGCGGCCGACTATCGCGCCCGCTTTCCAAAGTCCATCGCGCTCAAGGCCGAGGTGAAAGGCATCCTGCCTGACATGCAGTTCACGGACGCCTATCGCGTTCCATTCCCGTTCAGTCGGCAGGTGCGCGACAATCTCGGCGCCAGTCCGTTCCTCGAGCATTCCGCTGGCGTAACGCTGACGGATGTCGACGGCAATCTCTACTATGACGTCACGGGTTCCTACGGCGTCAATGTGCTCGGCTACGACTTCTACAAAGAGAGCATCGCCAGGGGTGCGGCCGAAGTGGCCTCCCTCGGCCCCGTGCTTGGCACCTATCACCCCGCCATTGCCTATAACGTCAAGCGCCTCAAGGAGATCTCCGGCCACGATGCCGTGTCGTTCCACATGTCGGGCACGGAGGCCGTTATGCAGGCCGTGCGGCTGGCGCGATATCACACGAAGCGCTCGCATATCGTTCGCTTTTCCGGCGCCTATCATGGCTGGTGGGGCGAGGTGCAGCCGGGCATCGGCAATCCGACGCGGGCGCGCGAAACCTGGACGCTGGCCGAAATGTCCGAGGCGACGCTGAACGTGCTGCGCACGCGCAAGAACATCGCTTGCGTGCTCATCAATCCGATCCAAGCCATGCATCCGAATGGTCCGCCACCAGGCGATTCGGCTCTCGTCGACGGCCTGCGCAAGGTCCATTTCGATAAAGCTGCTTATGCCGACTGGTTGCGCCAGCTCAGGCAGGTGTGCACCGACCGCGGCATCGTCATGATCCTCGACGATGTGTTCATGGGTTTCCGCCTCGCGCCCGGCGGCTCGCAGGAATACTTCGGCGTCAAGGCCGACATGGTCACGTATGGCAAAACGCTTGGCGGCGGCCTGCCGGTCGGCGTCGTGTGCGGACGCGCGGATCTCATGAAGCGCTATCGCGATGACAAGCCGGGCGACATCGTGCTCGCCCGCGGCACATTCAACTCGCACCCCTACGTGATGGGAGCGATGAAGGCCTTCCTCGAGCATATTGCCACCCACAACGGCCGCACCATCTATGATCGCCTCGATGAAACGTGGAACGCCCGCGCTGCCGACCTCAACGCTCGCCTGGCCGAAAAGAAGCTGCCGGTTCGCGTGACGAACATGTCCACGATCTGGAGCGTGACCTACGACGTGCCGTCGCGCTACAGCTGGATGCTCCAGTATTATCTGCGCAAGCACGGCGTCGCCTTGAGCTGGGTCGGCACGGGGCGGCTGATCTTCAGCCTCAACTATACGGCGGCCGATTTCGATGCACTCGCGGACCGTGTCATCGCGGCGGCCGAGGAGATGCAGGCCGACGGCTGGTGGTGGCACGATGCGGAGGCGCTTGCGAAGCAGCCATTGAAGCGCCGGGTGTTGCGCGAGATGATCGCGCAGGGCGTTTTCGGGCGCTCGAAGTAAGAACCCACTTACCGTCAGAAACGGTCAAGACCGGCGCAGGCCTTGGCCAGCGCCGGTCTCCGGTCGTTGTCCCGCTCGTCCACTCAATGCGGGCGATGGCTCGCGATTTCCGGATCGATCAATTCGCCGCGCATCAGAGCCAGCGGCGACTTCCAGTACTGCTTGATGTCGTAGATCGGGTCCGTCAGGATTTTGAATGCCCAGCAGAGGCCCGCCTGCACATCCTGGATGAAGAACAGCTGCACCGTGCGGAACAGCACGCCGACCACGCCAAGAACCAGCCAGACGGTGCCGACCTGACGGGCAAAGCCCATCCAGCCCTCGTACGGCTGCAGCAGGCCACCCAAGGTCGGATCGAGCAGGATGACGAGCGGCAGCACGGCCCAGATGCCCATCAGCACGACCTTGCGGAACAGATTGTAGCCGACTTTCACATCCTCTTTGTATTGGTGTGTCACGTTGTTGGCGTGGTCGAAGCCCTTGGGCTCGAAGAAGAAGTGGCCGCTCTGGCGGGTCACCATGCCGATCAGCCAAGCAATCAGCGCGGCCAAGGGCGGATCAAAGAACAGCATGCCATAGGCAACAAGAAAGCTCACGGCGCTGATGAAGTGAAGCGACTGGTTGATGCGGCTGTGGTGGTAGAAGCGATGATCATCCCACCGTTGCGTTTGCAAGGTTTCAGTGAAGCTCGCCATTGTAGAAAGTCCTCTTTCAGTTGAAGTTGGGGCGTCAACGAGCGCCGTCCCGCAAGGGTGACGGCGCCCGGCAAATCTGGACTACGCGAGCGTTGGCTTGCGAAAGCGGATGAGGGCGAAATGGCCGAAGGGTTTCAGCGGACGACGCTCCATCAGCTCGATCCCGTCGTGACACGCCATCCACGCCTCGAAGCGGCTCCAAGGGAATTCCGAACGCCAGCCAAGGCGCTGGACCACTGGCTGAAGCATCCGCTCGACGGCGAGGCGCGGGCCGGATTCAGCACCAATCCGGTTGACGATGATGAGTTCGCCGCCGGGCCGAAGCATGCGGTAGAACTCGTTCAGTGCGAGTTCCGGGTTCGGCACTGTATTGACCACGTATTGGGCAGTCACCGCATCGAAGCTGCCGTTCGGAAAGCGCAAATCCTGGCAGTCCATCACATGCAGGCCGTCGACATTCGTCAGATTCTGTTCAGCAACGCGACGATGCGCGACTTCGAGCATGTCTTCGGAGATGTCGACGCCGGTGATCCGGCAACGCTGCGAATAGTACGGCAGCGATATACCCGTGCCGATCCCGACCTCGAGCACGCGGCCACCGACGTTTTCGCACGCCTGAATTGCCTCCCGGCGAGCCTGCTCGAATATTGAACCGAATACAACGTCGTACACGGGCGCCCACCGGTCGTAGGTCTTGACGACCGAGTCTTTGCTGTAAGCGAGTGCCATGTTTGGGTTCTCAATGGTTCAGCTTGAGGTTGTCACACAGGAAGCGACCAAAACGCATTTACGAGCCGCCTCCATTTCGGGTCTGCTTAGTGGGCGGTTTGTGGGGTGCCGCTCACTGACGCAATGCCTTCTGCGGGCTCCAGGTGTGGGCGCAGAGGGCGGACATTCGATAGGAACTGACCAGCGCTACTGGTCCACGAAAACTTGAGCGCATGCGCCCGGCATTGAGCGCGATCCATGGTCAAGGCCCTCAGACATGCGGCGCGAAGGTCCTCGTCGAGAGCGCCGACCGGGGCGTCCCCGATGACATCGCGAGGCCCCGTGACCGGGTAAGCCGCGACGGGGACGCCACTTGCGAGTGCCTCGAGTTGCACAATGCCGAACGTGTCGGTTTTGCTGGGGAAAACGAAGACGTCCGCCGCAGCAACATGGGCAGCAAGGTTCGTACCGCTCATGGTGCCGAGAAACTTCACATCGGGATAGCGTTGCTGTAACTCGGCTTCCTGCGGACCGTGCCCGATGACCACTTTGGTGCCGGGGAGATCAAGCGCCAGAAACGCGTCGAGATTCTTCTCGACGGCAATGCGCCCGACGGTGACAAAGATTGGCCGCGGCAGGTCCATCGTAATGGTGCGCGCCGGGTTGAAGAGGCTGGTATCGACGCCGCGCGACCACATGCGCAAATGCTCGAAGCCTCGCTCCTGAAGCTCCGCCATCAGCGATGGCGTGGACACGAACGTGGCCGCGGCAGGCTTGTGGAAGCGCCGCAGGACTGCGTAACCCCACGACAGCGGGATCGGAAAGCGCGCGGAGGCGTACTCAGCGAAGCGTGTCGTGAAACTGGTGGTAAATGGCAGGCGGCGCGCCCGGCAGTAGCGGCGCACGGCGAAGCCTATCGGGCCTTCCGTGGCGATGTGGATGGCGTCCGGCCGTGCTGATTCGATGCGGCGCGCGATCTCGCGGGCTCGCGGCACGGCCAGACGAAGCCCCGGATATGTCGGCAGTTCGAACGAGCGAAAGCCCTCTGGTGTCAGAAACGCGACTTCGCCACCAAGGCGCTCGACGTTGGCGCGCAGCGCCTCGAGTGTACGCACGACACCATTGATTTGCGGATGCCAAGCATCCGTTGCCACGAGGATTTTCACTGGCCCCTCCCCCTGAATCGATCAGGGGCCATACCGCGAGTCCGTCACAGGCTTGTGACAACGCGAATTTTATTCAAGCCCGGTCGCGAATCTTTATCTGGTCACCTGCAATGGTCCCGTGGTTAGGGGATAACTTAGCCGTCAAACGCGTCTTCGGACAGCGGCCCTTAGGCTATCGACGCAGCGCCGAGGGTGCCAACCGGCACGGGTCCAATTCGCCAATGAGCTCGCATAGCTTCGTAGCTTCGCCAGCCGTGGTTTCTGCCGCCGGTTTAACCATTTTTGGGAGACAGGATTATGAACGCCTGTGCTGGATGGCGGCGCTCGCTCGGCGACCGGCCGCAAGCCCCGCCGCCAGCCATGTTGCCAGCAGCCCCGCGGTGACGCACAGTGCCGGCATGGCCACCGTATGAATGGACAGCCCCATGAACCTTTCGCCCGATAGACAGCGCGCCATGTTGCGTCAGATGCTGACCATCCGCCATTTCGAAGAGCGCGCCTCCGCGGATTATATCGCCGGCAAGATCTATGGCGTGGTGCACTGCTACATCGGCGAGGAAGCAACCGCCGTGGGGGTGTGCTCAGCGCTGGAGGACGGCGACCAGATCATTTCAACGCATCGCGGCCACGGCCACTGCATCGCCAAGGGCGCCGATCTCAACCGCATGATGGCCGAGCTCTATGGACGCCAGGATGGCTACTGCAAGGGCAAGGGCGGCTCTATGCACATCGCCGATTTTGGCATCGGCATGCTCGGCGCCAATGGTATTGTCGCCGGTGGCATCTCCATCGTGACGGGCGCCGGTCTCGCCGCGCAGATGGACGGCAAAGGTCGGGTTGCCGTGTCCTTCTTCGGTGACGGCGCCTCCAACGCCGGGCCGTTCCATGAGTGCCTGAACATTGCGGCCACCTGGAAGCTGCCGATGATCTACGTCTGCGAGAACAACATGTACGCGGCGCAAACGGCGGCCGCAGCCACCCACGCCATGCCAGACGTGGCGGGACGTGCCGCCGGCTACGGCATTCCTGGCATCATCGTCGATGGCAACGACATCTTCGCCGTCTATCAGGCAGCCGCTCGTGCCGTGGCCCGCGCGCGTGCCGGCGATGGCCCGACGCTGATCGAATGCAAGACCTACCGCTGGCGTGCGCACACCGAGCGTAAAGGTCAACCCGATCCCCGCGATACCGCCGAGATCGCGGCCTGGAAGCACAAGGACCCGATCAAGCGGCTGGCGGCTCTGCTCAAGGAGCAAGGCGCGCTGGACGATGGCGGTTTCAGTGCGATGGAAAAGGAAGTCCTCGCCTCGATTGAAGCTTCCTGCGCCTTCGCCGAGGCCAGCCCATTCCCGAGCCCCGCATCGGCGCTCGAGGACATGTACGCGGCCTGATAACCGAGAGCCCGCCAAATGAGCGTCCAGCGTTTTGGAGGTCTTAGCACCCGTGGCCGGATCATCTGGCTGGTGATGGATGTCGTGATCGGATTCATCGTCTTTTGGCCGATCCTTCTTGGGCCTTTCATCGCGGACATGTCTTGGGGATGGGGGGCCTTTTGGCTGCTCTGCTTAAGCTTGGCCGGATATCTCTATGGCATTCAGGACATCGGCGTGCTGACGGTGCTCGATGAGGATCGCCGTGAGGTGAGGATTCTGACTTACAAGACGTTCCTGCGCTGGCGTGATCGACGGGTCGCGTTTGACCAGATCGATCGGCTTGCATGGACGTCGCCGCCGGCGGTGCAAAGTGACGAGGGGTTCGTTGCCCTGCCTGTGCCCTTTCTCCATTTAAAGTCCGGAGATACCTGCGAACTGACACCGCAGGTCTATACGTCCATCAGTGCAGACCTCGACGCAACGCGCCGTCTCGAAGCTCAAGTCGTATTCGATGCCGTTGCTGCAGCCCTTGACCGTCACTGGACGAGTGGCGAAACACAGTCACTGAAGCACATGCAAGGACTAGGACATGCGTGAAGTCACCTACGCCCAGGCCGGCATCGAAGCGGTGGCCGAAGAAATGCGGCGCGACGCCAAGATCTTCTATATGTCGACTGACCCTGTCATGCCGCTGCTGAATGAATTCGGCGACCAGCGCATGAAGTCGACCCCCATCGCCGAGGGCGCGCTGACTGGCATTGCCATTGGTGCGGCCGGCTCCGGTTATCGTCCCATCATGGACTGGCGGCAGGTGACATTCTCGTTCGTCGCCATGGACCAGATCGTCAACCAGGCCGCCAAGATCCACTACATGTTCGGCGGACAGCGCACGTTTCCGATCCTCTATCGCGCCAACGTCGGTGGTGGCACGCGGCTGGCGGCGCAGCACTGCCAGTGCCCCTACTCCATGTTCATGAATCTGTCGGGGCTAAAAATGTTTCTGCCCTCGACGCCGGCGGATTTGAAGGGCCTACTCAAGACCGCCATCCGCGACAACAATCCCGTCATCTCGTTCGAGTCAAACCGGTTGCTCACCATGAAGGGGCCAGTCCCCGACGGCGACTACACCATCCCGCTCGGCGTTGCCGACATCAAGCGCAAGGGCACTGATGTCACCGTCGTTGCCATCGCCTGGCTGGTGCACGAGGCCCTCGCCGCGGCTGAGGAGTTGGCTAAGGAAGGCATCTCGGTCGAGGTGCTCGATCCGCGCACGCTGGTGCCTCTCGATGCCGCCGCCATCCGTGCCTCGGTGCAGAAGACGGGGCGGCTGGTTGTCGCCGACGAGGCTGGCCCCACTGCCGGATTCTCGGCCGAAGTCGCCGCCCTCGCCATCGAGGACCGGGCGACGTTCGCCAAGCTGAAAGCGCCCGTGCAGCGGGTTTGCGCGGCCAACGTGCCCATCCCCTACAGCCCGGTGCTCGAAGACTTCGTATTCCCGGACCGCAAAAAGATCATCGCCGGCATTCGCCAGACGTTCGATGGTGCCAAGGTCAAGGCCTGACCTGCCCCAGGTGCGACCTCGTCTCCGCCGCAAATTCGCACAAGACCTGCTGCCACAACCAGCGTGCGTTAACGCAGATGGTCGTGCTACCCTGAAGCCAGTTGGTTGGGGGTGGTGATGGAACTGTGCGGATGAGCCGCGACGCGTTGGATCAGGTCAGACGCCCAGCCGAGGCTCACTCGAGCGCTGACGCACCGCTGCTGGCGGTGGAGAATTTGCATGTAGCGTTCCACGGCGATCGAGGGCGCGTCGTGCGTGCCGTGGAAGGCGTTTCGCTGAGCCTCCGGCGCGGTCGTACACTGGGCATCGTCGGCGAATCCGGCTCCGGCAAAAGCGTCACCGCGCTGGCCATCATGCGGCTGTTGCCGAAGGAGAGTGCGCGGATCACCGGGCGCGTGAGATTCGATGGCCGCGACCTGCTGACGCTGCCCGACGCGGACATGCGCCAGCTGCGGGGCAATCGCCTGGCGATGATCTTCCAGGAGCCGATGACGTCGCTCAATCCGTCGTACACGATTGGCGATCAAGTCGGCGAAGCCCTGGTCCGGCATCGCGGCATGTCAGGTACCCAGGCGCGCCTGGAGGCCGTGCGATTGCTCGAGCGCGTGCGCATCCCCGCAGCCAAGTCCCGCGTCGACGATTATCCGCATCACATGTCCGGCGGCATGCGCCAGCGGGTCATGATTGCCATGGCACTTGCCTGCGAGCCGGCTATCCTCATCGCAGACGAGCCGACGACGGCGCTCGACGTCACCATCCAGGCGCAAATCCTTGACCTGCTGCGCGAATTGCGCAACGACACCGGTACGGCCATCCTGCTCATAACGCATGACCTGGGCGTTGTGGCCGAGATGTGTGACGATGTTGCCGTCATGTACGCAGGCCAGGTGGTGGAAGCTGCCCCAGTCGCGAAGCTGCTGACCGCACCCGAACATCCCTACACCGTCGGACTGATCGGCTCGGTGCCACGCCTCGGCGCCCGTCGGGAAAAGCTCGCCACCATCGCGGGTATGGTGCCGAGCTTGAATGCGACCTTTGTCGGATGCCGCTTCGGCGATCGCTGCCCATTCGTCGAGGCGCGATGTCGCGACGCCAGTCCCGGCCTGACCCAGATTGCCGACGATCGCAGAACCCGCTGCATCAAGTCACCGCTGGCGGAGTTAGTGACATGAGTCTGGAGGCGGTCCCACTCCTCGCCGTTCGCAATCTGGTCAAGCACTACGTCACCAAGCGATCAGTGCTTGGCGCCCCGCAGACCGTGGTCAGGGCTGTCGATGGCTTGTCGTTCAACGTACGTGCCGGAGAGACTCTCGCGCTCGTCGGCGAGTCAGGCTGCGGCAAATCGACGGTCGGGCGCTTGGTCTTGCGCCTGATCGACCCCACGGCTGGCGATGTTCGTTTCGCCGGACAAAACCTGACCAGCATCAACGGCCGCGATCTGCGCCGCTTCCGCGCCAAGGCCCAGCTCATTTTCCAGGACCCTTACTCCTCGCTCAATCCGCGGCTGACAGTTGGCGAAACGCTGGCGGAACCACTCCTGCTGCATAGCGAGCTGTCCACAAAGGATCGCCGTGATCGCGTGGGTGAATTGCTGACACTCGTGGGTCTACGACCCGAACACACGCAACGCTATCCCCACGAATTCTCAGGTGGCCAGCGCCAGCGCATCGCTATTGCACGAGCCTTGGCACCGGGACCGCAGTTGATCGTCTGCGACGAGCCAGTGTCCGCACTCGACGTGTCGATCCGGAGCCAAGTGCTCAATCTCCTGCGCGACTTGCAGCAGCGGCTTGGCCTTGCTTATCTCTTTATCAGTCATGATCTGGCGGTCGTGAAGCACATCGCCGACCGCGTTGCCGTCATGTATCTAGGCCGCATTGTCGAAACAGCAGATGGCGAAAGCATATTCCGTGAGCCCCAGCATCCTTATACCCAAGCGCTACTCTCAGCCATACCCGTGCCGACACCAACCGCCCGCCGCGAGCGTCGCCTGCTGCCTGGCGACCCACCAAACCCCATCGCGCCGCCGCCGGGTTGTCATCTGCACCCACGTTGTCCGCATGCCAACGACCGCTGCCGCAGCGAGCCGCCACAGCTCGTCGATGTCGCGGGCCACGCCACGGCTTGCCATCGCTGGCGGGAGGTCGGGCCGCCCGTCGCCATACCCGATGACGCCCCTCCTCCGGCACTCGAGAAGCTGCTCGAAGCCTTTTCTCGTGAGGCGCAATGAGCCGGCAATCGCCGTGGCCTCCGGCTGGTCATGGCATCGTTGAGCCGGTACGTTCCATGTCACAACACTGCAAGGGAGTCATATAATGTCGCGATGGAGAACAGGCTTTCTGGCGGCGCTGGCCGCTGTGGCCATGACCTCGGCCGCAACGGCCCAATCAACACTGCGCATTGGCCTCGCCGAGGACCCGGATGTCCTCGATCCGACGTTGGCGCGCACCTATGTCGGACGCATCGTGTTCGCCTCGATCTGCGACAAGCTGTTCGACATCGATGAGAAGCTCAACCTTGTTCCGCAGCTCGCGCTCGGCCAAGAAACGTCCGACGATGGCCGCACCGTCACCATCAAGCTGCGTCCCGGCGTCAGATTCCACGACGGCGAAGCGTTGGATGCCGAAGCCGTCAAGTACAGCCTTGATCGCCACATGACGATGCAGGGCTCGTTCCGCAAACCGGAGCTGGCCGCCATCGATAAAATCGAGGTCGTCGATCCGACGACCATCCGCCTGCTCTTGAAGACGCCATTCTCGCCACTGATCTCTCAGCTCGCCGATCGCGCTGGCATGATCGTTTCGCCCAAGGCAGCCAAAGAGGCCGGCGACAAGTTCGGCTTGAAGCCGGTTTGTGCTGGCCCCTACAAATTCGTCGAGCGCGTGCAACAGGACCGCATCGTCGTCGAGAAATTTGCCGACCACTGGGACAAGGCCAACGTCCATATCGACCGCGTCATCTATCGCCCGGTGATCGATTCGACGGTCCGCTTGGCCAACCTCAAATCCGGCTCGCTCGATCTGATCGAACGGGCACTGGCCACAGACCTGAAGGAGATCAAGGCCGACCCAAAGCTCAAGCTCGCGACACAGGTCGAGATCGGCTACCAGGGTCTCACCCTGAATTTGGCGAATGGTCCAGCCGGCAAGGACGGTCCATTCGGCAAGGGATTCCCGAAAGCCATGCAAGCTCTGTCGGCCGCTATCGATCGTGAGGCCATCAATCAGGTGGCATTCAACGGCGAATTCCTTCCGGGCAGCCAGTGGGTCAGTCCGCGCAGCCCCTACTTCCAGGAAAAATTCCCGGTTCCCAAACGCAATCTCGAGTTGGCCAAGAAGCTGTTCGCCGAAGCCGGTCTCAAGGCGCCGGTTACCGTCGACTTCATGGTGCCGAACAATCCCGAAAGCCGGCAGGTCGCTGAGGTCATCCAGGCCATGGCCGCAGAAGCCGGTTTCGACATGAAGATCCGTGTTACCGAATTCGCCACCTCGCTGAAGCAAGCCGAGCAGGGTGAATTCCAGGCCTATTTCATCGGCTGGTCAGGTCGCGTCGATCCCGATGGCAACAGCTACATCTTCCACAAGTGTGGCGCCCCGCAGAACAACCGCGGCTATTGCGACAAGGATGTTGATGCAGCCCTCGACGAGGCCCGCACGAAGACCGCGCTCGCCGACCGCAAGGCAATCTACGGGCGCGTTGCTGAAAAGCTCCTCAACGAAGGGGGCATCATCTATCTCTACCACCGGCAGGTCATCATCGCTCACACACAGAAGGTCGAGGGCTACAAGCAGATGCCCGACGGCCTCGTTCGCGTGGTTGGGGTCAAACTGAAGCCTTGACGTCGCGTCCCAACCCGGAGCTGTTTCCGTGCTCACCTTCCTCGCCAAACGGCTGCTGCAACTGATACCGACGCTCTTCTTCGTGTCGGTGATCATCTTCTCGCTGCAGCAGTTGCTGCCAGGTGATCCGGCGCTGGTCATGGCGGGCGAGGAGCGTGATCCGGCTGTGCTCGAGCAGATCCGTCAGCAGTACCGGCTCGATCAGCCGGTGCCGGTGCAATACTACTACTGGATCAAGGGCGTGCTGTCGGGCAATCTCGGTGAGTCGATGCGGCTGAAGGAGCCCGTGCTCACACTGGTCATGCAGAAGTTTCCGGTGACGTTGCAATTGGCGCTGATGGCCATCGTCGTGTCGCTGGTGGTTGGCGTCGGGGCAGGGATTATTTCTGCGGTAAAGCGGGATACTCCCATCGACTATGGCGTCAATCTGGTGGCGCTGTGGGGCATCTCGACGCCGAATTTCTGGCTCGGCATCATGTTGATCTTCCTGTTCTCGGTCTGGCTCGGCTGGCTGCCCGCCTCCGGTTACGTGTCGCCGTTCGAGGATTTCTGGCTGTCGATCAAGACAACAATTCTGCCCGCTTTCGTGCTCGGCAACTCGTTTGCAGCTGTTCTCATGCGCCATACCCGCAGTGCCATGCTGCAGGCCATGACCAGCGATTATGTCCGCACGGCGCGTGCCAAGGGGCTGGTCGAACGTGTGGTTGTTCTGAAGCACGCCATGCGCAATGCCCTCACCCCCGTAATCACGCTCGGCGCGCTGGAGCTTGGTACCTTGCTTTCCGGCGCGGTGCTCACCGAGCAGGTGTTCTCAATTCCAGGCTTCGGCAAGCTGATCGTCGAAAGCGTGTTCAATCGTGACTACGCAGTGGTGCAGGGCGTCACGCTGGTGACCGCGACGACCTATATCCTGCTCAATCTCCTGGCCGATATCGCCTACGTGCTCGTCAATCCGCGTCTGAGGGGCTGAGCGATGGCAATTACGACGGCAGGTGGGGGAATGGCCGAGGCGGCAGCCGCAGCGGCAAACGCCGAAACGCCGATGGGTCGCGCCTGGCGCCGCTTGAAGCGCCGCAAGGGCGCCATGGTCGGCCTTGCCATCATCGTGACGCTGGTGCTGATCGCCCTCCTCGCACCCTTCATCTCGCCCTACGATCCGGCCAAGCAAAGCTGGGGCCTCGTCCGCAAGCCGCCGTCTTGGGCGCATTGGCTCGGCACCGACGAGTCTGGCCGTGATCTCCTTTCGCGTGTCATCTGGGGTGCGCGAGCATCGCTGATGGCCGGCGTCGTTTCGATCTCCATCGCCTTGTCGTTGGGTGTGCCCATCGGCTTGCTGGCCGGCTATCGTGGCGGTTTCATCGATGCCCTGATCAGCCGCATCACCGACGCCATGCTGGCCTGCCCGAACCTGATCCTGGCCATTGCCCTGGCGGCCTTTCTCGGGCCGTCGCTGAGCAATGCCATGATTGCCATCGGCATCACCGCAACGCCCATATTCGTGCGATTGACGCGCGGCCAGGTGATGTCAGTGAAGGTGGAGGATTACGTCGAAGCCGCCCGCGCCGTCGGCAATCCGGCGTGGCGTATCGCGGTGAAGCATATCCTGCCGAACATTCTGCCAGCCTTGCTGGTGCAAGCGACACTGTCGATTGCGGCCGCCATCATTGCCGAGGCCAGCTTGTCGTTTCTGGGCCTTGGCCAGCAACCCCCGGCGCCATCCTGGGGCTCAATGCTGAATACGGCGCAGCGCTTTCTCACGCAGGCGCCGTGGATGGCGATCTTCCCCGGCATCGCCATCTTCTTGTCGGTGCTGTCATTCAATCTGTTCGGCGATGGCCTCAGGGATGCGCTGGACCCGAAGGAACGCTGAGCATCACACGTCGAGACCATACACATCGCGGGCCGTCTCGATTGTGATGCGTCCCTCAGCCAGATCCCGACGCACGCTCTCGCGATCGCGTTGACGCGGCTCGCCGTAACCGCCGGCGCCCGGCGTTGTGATATGCACCCGCTGTCCGTCCTGAATGACAGCCCGCGCCTTGGCCGGGAACTGCACGCCCTTGGAGAATGTAAACTCGGCAACGCCGCCCGCTTGGCCACCGAACAAGCCCCATGGCCCGGTGCGGAACCGCGAGCCGTGAATGTAGGTGCGGCACTCATGGTCCTCGATGCGTACGCGCCGATAGAGCCCCATGCCGCCGCGATACGTTCCCGCACCACCGGAGCCGTTGACCAGCTCGTAGCGTTCCAGCACCAGCGGGTATTCCATTTCGAGCGCTTCCACGGGCAAATTCGACGTGTTGGTCAGGTGCACGTGGACACCGTCGAGACCGTCCTTCCCAGCCCTGGCGCCAAAGCCGCCGCCGATAGTCTCGAGATAGACGTAGAACTCGCCGGTCCGCGGGTTGACTCCGGAGAATGTGGAATTCGTACAGGCGCCGTTGCAGGCAGCAATGATGCGCTCGGGCATCGCGGGAGCCAGGGCGCCGAAGATGAGATCGACCACGCGCTGGCCGGTATGCAGCCGGGAGTTGACCGCGCCCGGTGGTGCTGCATTGAGGATCATGCCTGCCTTCGCGGTGACGTGGATCGGCCGGAACAACCCAGCATTGGGAGGGATCTCCGGGCCCACGAGCGCCTTTACGGCGTAGTAGACCGTTGCCAACAGGCCCGTCCAAACCAGGTTGATACCGGCTCGCACTTGCGGCGGCGCGTCGAAGTCGAGAAAGATCTCGTCATCGCGCACTTCGATGCGCGTCTTGAAAGTCAGGATCTGATCGAGCTCGTTGCTTTCGTAGCTGTCCTCGAAGGTGTAAACGCCGGAGGGAATCGTGCGAATGCCAGCCCGCGTCAAACGCTCGGCATAGTCGAGCAGTGCGTCGCAAGCCTCCAGCAGCAGATCGCGCCCGTAGCGGTCGCATAGGCTCTGGAAACGCAGAATACCCTGGCGATTGGCTGCCATCTGAGCCCGCAGATCATTGAGTCGCTCACGCGGCACCTGCAAATTCAACAGCAGCAGATCAAGGATGTCCTGGACGATCTGGCCTTCGCGATATAGCCGCACCGGCGGAATGCGGATGCCTTCCTGGAAGATGTGCGCGTGGCTGCGATCGACGAAGTCAGCGTGATGCGCGGTGTTGGTGGCCCAGGCCACCAGAACACCTTGGTAGAAGATCGGCTCCGCCAGCACGATGTCGGGGAGATGCGTTCCGCCTCCGGTATAGGCGTCGTTGCCGACGAAAACGTCGCCAGGGCGGATGTCCTCGAGCTTGTTGCGCTTGGTGATCTCCTCGACTACGCCGATCAGCGATCCCAGATGGATCGGGATATGCGAGGCCTGGCACAGCGTGCGACCCCGCGCATCGAACAAGCAAGTGGAGGAATCGCGCCGTTCCTTGATATTGGTGGAGTACGAGGCACGTACGAGCGTCTCGCCCATCTCTTCGACGATGGAAGCCAGTGCATTGCCGATCACTTCGACGGTGATGGCGTCGATGGCGCCTGTCGTCTTGTCATGACCGTGGGTGGCGGGCGTGTTGTTCACAGCTCTCAACCCTCGACGATGATGTTGAGATGCGCATCCACCGTTGCGCTTTGCTCGGGCAGCACCACCGTCGTCGTATCCATCTGCTCGATGATCGCTGGCCCGGCAATCTTGTGCTCGGGCCCAAGCTTTTCGCGATCGTAGACGGGGCACGACACAAATCGCTTCGTTTCCGGCAGCCAGACTTCGCGATTGCCCATGATCGCGCTATCCAGCGATGCGACTGCCTTCGGATGCGCGCGCATCTCCACTGGCCGCACGAGCCCCGTTGCCTCCAGGCGGAAGGTGACGGCCTGCATCGGCTCCTCTGGCGCGATGTAGCCATACATCTGTTGGTGCGCCGCCTCGAAGGCCTGGCGCAATTGCGCCATCAGATCACCGGCGGCCAGGTTGTCAGGGCAGGCGATGGGCAGTTCATAGTTCTGTCCGGCGTAACGCATATCGATCGTCCGTCGCATGCGTCTCATATTCGGGGCGATGCCTTCGCCGTCGAACCAGGCGTTGGCGCGACCTTCGAGACTGGCAAATACGTCCGCGATGACGCCTGGCGCCTTGTCGTCGATGGGCATGATCCGCGTTTGTGCGTAGTTGGTCATCAAATCTGTCAGCAACAGGCCAAGCGCACATAAAATGCCCGGGTTGCGCGGCACCAGAATGCGCAGCATGTCCAACTCGCGTGCGAGACGGCTTGAATGCAGCGGACCAGCCCCTCCGAACGCGACGAGAGCATAATCCCTGGGATCATGACCGCGTTGCACCGAGATGACGCGAATAGCTTTGGCCATGTTGGCGGTGACGACGCTGATGATGCCTTGCGCGGTCTGCATCACATCGAGGCCGAGCTTGTCGGCAAGGGTTGCAATCGCGGCTTTGGCCTTGGCCTGGTCGATCGCCATGCGGCCGCCCAGCAGATGCCGCGGATTCAGAGTTTGCAGCACGACATTGGCGTCGGTGACCGTTGGCTCCATACTGCCGAGATCGTAGCAGGCGGGACCGGGAACGCCGCCAGCGCTGCGCGGGCCGACCTTCAAATGGCCACCCGCGTCGATGTACGCGATCGAACCACCACCGGCACCGACGGTGTGGATATCGAGCATCGGTGTCTTGAGGGGATAGCCGTGCACCTCCATTTCGCCGGCGAGTTTCGGGCGACCGTTCTCGATCAGCGACACGTCTGTCGACGTTCCACCCATGTCGAAGGCTATGAGGTTGTCGAAACCGGAGAGCGCCGACACCTTGAGCGCACCAACAACACCTGTTGCAGGCCCCGACAACACCGTCCGCACCGCCTGATCGCGCGCAATAGCAAGCGACATGACGCCGCCGTTCGACTGCGTGATATGGCGCGGACCCTTGAGGCCTGCCGCATCGAGACGCGGTCCGATGCGCTCAACATAGGTCGCCAGCACCGGGCCGAGATAGGCGTTGACGGCCACCGTCGACAGGCGCTCGAACTCGCGGAACTCCGGCGCCACCTCGTGCGAAGCGGTGACGAAGATCCCAGGACATTCCTCTTCGACGATCTGGCGTGCACGTTGCTCGTGGCGGGGATCGACGTAGGCATAAAGAAAACAGATGGCAATTGCTTTGACGCCAGCCGCTTTTAGTTTGCCTGCCGCGACGCGCACCGCCGCCTCATCCAGTGGCGTCTCGATGCGTCCATCGTGCCGCAATCGCTCCGGCACCTCGAAGCGCAGATCCCTGGTGATCAGCATCGGCGGCTTGTCGCACTGCAGATCGTAGAGATGCGGTCGCCGTTGCCGTCCAACCTCGAGCAAGTCACGAAATCCGTCTGTCGTAATGAGGCCGGTCTTGACGCCGCGATGCTGGATCAGCGCGTTGGTGGCGACGGTCGTGCCGTGGCCGAAATAGATGGTGTCGGCCGGCGTCGCTTTGGCCGCGGTGCTCAGGCCTTCCACAACGCCATTGGCGATTGCCCGCGAAGGGTCGTCCGGGGTCGACGAGACTTTCCACACCCGAAGCTCGCCGGATGCCTCCTCGACCATGCAGATGTCCGTGAACGTTCCGCCCGAATCGACACCAACCCGCCATCTGCTCATGCGTCGATCGTTCCTGTTGTTGGCGGTTCATGCGCCATGGGTGTTGAGATGATCAGAGAGAGGGCGGGTTCTCAGTTCTGTTTGAGACCCGCAGACTCCATCACCTGCCGCGCCCGCTCGTATTCGCCCGTGATCAACTTGCCGAAGTCGGCGGGGCCAAGATACGAAACTGGCTGCTGCTGCTTGGTGAAGTGCTCGATCGTCTCCTTGCTGGTCAGTGCGGTCTTGCAGGACGCGGCAAGTTTGTCGATGATCGACTTCGGCGTACCTGGAGGCGCGATGAGCCCGATCCAGAGCGACGATATGGCTTCGGTGCCGGTGGCCTCCTTCACCGTGGGCACCTTGTCGTAGCCAGCCGCGCGCGTTGCACCGATGGCTGCCAGCGGCACCAGATCGAACTGCTCGATGATTTGAGGATGCACGGCGGCCAGATCCAACGTGCCCGACAGAAGGGCCTGCGCCACCTCATTGGCGCCCTTGAACGGCACATGCTTGAGCTTCAGATCGAGTGCCTTGTCCACGATGGCCATGGACATCTGATGTGCTGTGCCGGCACCCGGCGAGCCGTAGGGGATCTTGCCGGGCTCGGCCTTGGCGGCGGCAACTACGTCGGCCATGGTCTTGAATTTCGAGGTCTTGGTCGTCACGACCAGCATGGGTGACGCGGTCATGAGGCAGATCGGCTCGAACTTGGTCACGTCGTAGGTGACCTTCAACCGGTAGGGCTGGATGACGAAGGCGTTCGAGATCATGTGTACGGTGTAGCCGTCGGGCGCGGCCGATGCGACCTCGGTGGTAGCGATGCTCGAGCTGGCGCCGGGCACATTCTTGACGATCATCGGCACGCCAATGGCCTTCTCGAAGCCGGGCTGGACGCCACGCGCAATGAGGTCGGTGCCACCGCCAGCCGGAAAGCCCACGATGTTGGTGATGGGCTTGTCTGGGAAATTTCCCTGTGCCGCGACGGGCGCCACGCTCAGCACCACCGTGAGGGTACTCAGGCCTGCGACCGACTGCATCAAGCTCTGTGTCCACCGCATCTGCCGTATCTCCGGTTATCTTCGACTTTGGTCCGCACCGACATCGTGCACGAAAAGTCCGCTGCTGCAAATGTCGCTCTGCTCTCACGCTTGGTTGGTACGCCGTAACCCCAGCCGCTCGAGGCGTGGCACGACTTCGGCGACGAAGTACGGGATCTCCTTGAGGTAGTCGAGGAACGCCACCGAGCATCCGGCGAGTCCGGCTCGTGACATGGCGGCCATTTCAGCAGCGATATCATCAGGCGTGCCGACTAGTGGAAACGTGCCGGGATAAACGCCCTCGAAGCGCTTGCCCGCGGCGCGCATGAAGCGGTTTTCGAAGGGTCGCGGCACGGTCGTATCGCCGGCTCCGGCCTTGGTGCTGCGCTGGCGTCGATGGTAGGCCTGTCCCTCGACATCGGCCAATTCATCGGCGAAATAACGATAGAAGTCTTCCGCTTCGTTGCGCGTGGGCCGGCACACGACATGCGCCATGACGTAAACAGGCAGTGCGCGGCCGAAGCGCGCCGCATGCTCAGCGATACTCGTGATCATGGCGGGTGCCTGCTCGAGATCGGTCATGGTAGTGAAGAGCGCGTCGGCAGCCTGGGAGGCAAAGTTGCGGCCCTTGGGCGAGAACCCCGCCGACATTACGAGTGGCCACGGCCGCTGCAGCGATACCGGATCCGTGTTGAGGCGCCTCAACTTGAAGTATTGGCCATCCCAGTCGAACTCCGGACCACCCTCCAGCAGCCGCGACCACACCTTGAACCACTCGAGGCCGTGCTCGTAGCGCTGGTCCTGATCGATCGTTACGCCGTGCAGATCGAACTCCTCCTGGTTCCAGCCGCACACGATATTGAGGCCGGCGCGACCGTGACTGACGTGGTCGATGGTCGAAAGCGCCTTGGCGGCGAAGGCGGGCGTGATCAGCGGCACGTGGATGGTGGAGAATACGCAGATGCGTTTGGTGAGCGCACAGATGGCCGCGCTGTGCGTCATGGTCTCGAAGGATTTGCCGTAGACGTCGGATTGGCCCTGATAGCCGCGCCATTTGGCAACCGG
>JBJXDZ010000116.1:0-47978 GCA_046154645.1 Hyphomicrobiaceae bacterium | reverse complement strand
GGGAAAGCAAGCACGCGGGTGAAGAAAAGGAAATGAGTAGACACCACGGCTCAGTTGTTTTGCGATCCCGGCTGCCGCTGGCGTCCGCTGCAACCGTCGCCGTCGCTGCGCGAGCGGGCTGCCGCCCACAACTCGCCCGGGGAGACCCCGGACCCCCTTCTTTCTATTTGTGGGCGTGGGGCGAGGCTGTGCCCCTGCGCGCAACCTTCAGCTTCAATCCCACCAACTTGTCTTCCCGGAAGCGGTGTTGCGCAGACCTCCCCACCCCCGGCTTGTCTTCCCGGAAGACGCGCGCAGGTCGAGGCGACGCGGGCAAAGTTGAGCGCTCGAGCGCGTGGCTATCCGGGATCTCGCCGGTCGCGGTGTGCCCGAGCCCGACCCACGCGATCCCGGATCTGCGTGGGGACACTGCTCGTGTCCCCACTTCGTCCGGGAAGACAAGTGGGAGTGAGAGTTTGGATAACACCAAAGCCAAGCAGGTGTCTTCCCGGAACCCCAACCCCACCACTTGTCTTCCCGGAAGACGCGCGCAGGTCGTAGCGACGCGGGCAAAGTTGAGCGCTCGAGCGCGTGGCTATCCGGGATCTCGCCGTTAGCGGTGTGCCCGAGCCCGACCCACGCGATCCCGGATCTGCGTGCGGCGCACGGTGTGCGCTCACTTCGTCCGGGAAGACGCGCGGGGGGACGAGTGAAACGCAACATACAACCCTGTTCTTGCGTTTCCGGTTGCTCCCTCCAGCCCACCCTTCCCTTCCCCGTCGCCGCCACCTAAGGTCGCCGCCACATGGAGCGAGATCGAACGGGTGGAGGACAACATGAAGCGCGTGCTTGTGACCGGGGCTGCAGGAGGCATCGGTACCCACTTGCGCCGGTTGTTGCCGCCCATCTACCCCGAGGTCGTGCTGTCCGATCTCAAGGAGCCGAAGGGCCTCGCCAAGACCGAGACCTTTATCAAGGCGGATCTGACCAAGCCAGACGAGGTGGCAAAGGCCTGCCAGGGCATCGACGGCATCGTGCATCTCGGCGGGCACTCGACCGAAGGGCCGTGGGAGACGATCCTGAACGCCAATATCATCGGCTGCTACAATCTGTTCGAGCAGGCGCGGCTCGCTGGCGTCAAACGCATCATCTTTGCTTCCTCCAATCACGCCGTCGGCTTCTATCCCCGCGCCACGACCATCCCGACCACCGTTAACGCGCGCCCGGACAGCCGCTACGGCGTCTCCAAGGCGTTCGGCGAAGGTCTCGGCGCCATGTACGCTTACAAGCACGGGCTCGGCGTCACATCGCTGCGTATCGGCAATGTCAACGACGAGCCGCTCGATGCGCGCCGCCTGTCGATCTGGCTGAAGCCCGAGGATCTGGTGCAGCTCATCCGCATCGGCTTGGAGCGACCGGGCCTCGTCTACGAAGTCATGTACGGGGTCTCCGACAACACGCGCAGCTGGTACGACAACAGCCGTGCGGCGGCGCTGGGCTACAAGTCGGGTTACAACTCCGAGGTGTTCGCCACGGATATCCTCGCCAAGGAACCGTCATCCGGTGCACATCCCGCAGGTGAGTTCTACCAGGGCGGCACCTACTGCGCCGACGAGTACACTGCCGACTTCGAGACGCTGAAAACGAAGAGTTGAGAGGCAACCCATGCCCGTCTGCAATCCGAAGCGTGTGCTCGCCGACTTGACGCATTTGCGCAGCCTTGGCGCCTACAAGACCGGCGTGCACCGGCCGTCGTTCTCCACGGCGCATGTGGCCTCGCTCAGCTGGCTCGAGGGTGAGCTCAACAAGATCGGCCATCGCACGGTGATCGACGGCATTGGCAATGTGCTTGGCATTGCCGATGTCAAGGGGCCGAAGCTGCTGGGCGGCTCGCACCTGGAAAGCCAGAACCATGCCGGCTGGCTCGATGGGCCGCTCGGCGTCGTCTACGCTCTAGAAGCCGCCCGTGCCGTCAAGGCCGATCCCGCGTTCGCCGACTGCGCCGTCGACGTCGGCTCATGGTGCGACGAGGAAGGCCACTTCGGGCACTTTCTCGGCAGTCGCTCCGCCGTGGGCGAAGTGACCGAAGATATCATCGACGCCGCCACCGACCGCACCACCGGCACGTCCATGCGTGAGGCGCTGAAGGCCGCGGGCTTCGCCGGCCGCAAGCGCGAAGTCATCGATGCCAAGCGCTATGTCGGCTATCTGGAAGCGCATATCGAACAAGGGGACTGGCTGGAAGCGCATGATCTCAAGATCGGCGCGGTCACCAGCATCGTCGGCATCTCGCAGTTCCGCGTTGTCTTCGAGGGCGTACAGAACCATGCCGGCACCACGCGCATGGCCATTCGCAAGGATGCGGGCCTCGCCTGCGCCAAGCTGTGTGTAGCCATCGACGAGGCGTTTGCGAAGCTCGCTGGCCCGCGCACAGTGTGGACCACGGGCCGCATCACGCTCGAACCCGGTGGTCCGAGCATCATTCCCGGGCGCGCCGAGATGCTGTTCCAGATCCGCGATGCCGATGCGCAGATCCTCACGCGGCTCGAGTCTCGGCTGCGCGAACTGGCTAGCGAATCGAACCGCAAGGGCCCATGCAAGGCGTCCGTCGAGGTGCTGCGCAAGAGCCAGCCGGCCATCATGAGCGACAGTTTCCGCGCCGCCATCACGGCTGCCAGCGAGGCACGTGTGCCTGGCAAATGCACCGAGATTCCTTCCGGCGCCGGCCACGACGCCCAGGTGTTCGCCGGCCATATGCCGTCCGGCATGTTGTTCGTGCCTTCGATCGGCGGCATCTCGCATCATTGGACTGAGAACACGTCCGACGCCGATATCATGCTCGGTGCCGAAGTCTATGTGGACGCGGTCGCGAGATTGCTCAAGGCAGCGCGTGCGACGGGGTGAGACGCCGGCAGCGAAGGTTTGACCCGGCCTCAAGCCCCTCAGGATTGAGCGACGTCGAGACCGGCATCGCGATGGCTCTATCGCGACGTGATCAGCTTCGAGTCGATCAGCCGGCGATGGAAGGACAGGATGTCGGTGCGCCGCACGCAGCCGTGATAGTGGCCGTCGCAGTCACGCATCAGGCGCGCGCGCTCGCGGTTCGGCGGCGATAGCGGCAGCCCCGCCTGCTCGAGCAGGATGGTGCCGAGATAGGGCACGTCGACGACATCGTGCGGCGGCAGCGCTTTGAGGGCATGATTGATGCCTTGCACTGCAAAATACGTGATGAAGGCCGCCGATTTCGGATCCATCGTCAGGTCCTCGACCTGGGTATCCGGATCGTAGCCGAGCAGCTTCTGCGTCACCGTCGGGTGGTGATCGCCGTAGTGCATGACCAGGATCGGCTCGCCGGGGAAGCGGCGCTTCAGCTCGGCTATCAGGTAGTCATAGTCCATCTTGGCCATGGCGACGCGGCGCAGGTACTCGCTCATGTCGGGATCAGTGCCGGGACCGCCGCCGGCCACCTTCACGTCGGGCTCGAACGTCCAGTCATAGGGCCAATGCACCGACATTGTCTGGATGTAGGTGAACAGCGGCTTTTGCGATGTTTTGACGTGACGCTGCATCTCGTTGAGCGCGTTGTCGTAGTAGAAGCGGTCCCGCTCCTGCTCGGTCTTGGCCTGCTGGGTCTTCAGGTCGAAGATCTCCTTCAGGCCGATGGCGTCATAGAAGCGCGCATTGGACACGAAGTTGCGCAACATCGGATAGAACAACACATTGCGATAGCCGCAGCGCTCCAGCGTCTCGGGCAGCGTGTCGCGGACCTTGCCGGCCAGCAGCGACTGCACGAACGGGCGCATGCCGCCGAACGAATGGGTCGAGAGGCCGGTGAGGATCGAGAACTCGGTCAGCCACGAGGCGCCGCCGTAGGTCTCGACGCGCATCTTGTGCACCTGACCGTCGTCGGACTTGAACAGCTGATCGAGAGTGCGGTCATAGTTGAGTGTCGGGAACAGGCCCGGCTGCACCACTGATTCCTGATGGATCAGCACGATATGCGGCGGTTTCCGGTCGAGATCGCAACGGTCGGACAGCACGAACGGTACCGCATTGGAAGCGTGCGCAGATTCGACGATATGGCCGCGCCATAGGGTTTCCAGCGTCTCGGCCCACGAGCCGTAGAACGACGAGACATAGAGCGCGTCCCAATAGAACTGCGTGTGCCGACGATCGGGTTTGGTCATGCCGGTGTAGCTGGCTAACAGGATGGCGAGGGCCGCAAGAACGGCGGTCCGAGAGCGGCGCGCACGCGTCGGATCGAGCCGCCAGACCCAGGCGCCGAGCAGCAGCAGCAGGAGAATCGCCCCGGCAAATGCCAGCACATGGCCACGCGCTGCAAACCACAGATACGTCACCGTCGACCAGGAACCCAGATAGAAGACGATGTCGTAGGCATGCAGCACCATGCCGATCATCTTCTGCTTCGCCGAGGAAACGCCGTTGATGATGACGATGGTCGCAGCCATGACCACCGCGGCGAACAGGATGCGGCGCGAGACCAGAACGATCAAGGCACCAAGGGCCAGCGTTGTGGCAGCCGTAAAGACGACGTTCGAGGTGAGGCCCTCGTATTTCCAGAAGCTCCAGGCCAAGACAGCCGCAAGCGCGCCGGCCAGACGCAAAGCGGTGCTGGGCGACAAGGGGCCGTCAGGCCAGGCGAACGCCGGGCGCCACCGATGCGTCATCCGCAACAGACCCGCAATCACCCCCGCGCGCCGGGGCGGTACGCCACCCGCGAGATCAACCATCGCAACCCTCGAAAGACCCTCGACGCCCCATACTGCTCGTCGTTCCACCCAACTGTCATATGAACGTCGTATCGTGCTTTATCCAGGATGAACCCCTCATGAAAGGGGGCTGGCAAAACAAGTCTGATGCAGAGCCGTGCTGAAAATGCCAGAATTCACCCTTATTGAGCCCTGTTCATTGGGGTCGCGTGGCAAGTATGGAGCTCAGTCATGGCGGCGAGGGAAGCGGCACGGGGCACGTCCAAGCGAGGGGCGTCAGCCAAAGGTGGTCGCCTGCGCGACGCCGTGGCGACCGTTGGCATGCTGGCCATGGCAGCAGGCTCCATTGCCGGAGCTTATCTTGGTTTCAGGTTTGGCGGGCTAGGCGCCGGCTTCATCGGGGCGTTGGCCGGGGGCGCGATTGGCTTTGGCCTCGTCTATGTCATCACCAATGTCGTCAGGCAGAATTCCAAGCTGTTTACCCTGATCATCGCCATGACCGTGATCGGGCTCATCGCCTGGGGCTTGCATGCTCTTGGAAGCGTGCTGGGCTTCAATCCGCGGTGAATTTTCCCTGGAGCTTGCCAGCATGATCCGATCCGAGCGCACTGGCGCCATCTGCCGCCTCGTCATTGACCGGCCCGAGCGGCGCAACGCCATCGATGCCGCAACCGCTCGAGCGCTGGGCGAGGCCATCGAGGCGGCGCACCGCGACGCGGCTGTGCGGGCGCTCGTGATCGCGGGTTCAAATGGCGTTTTCAGCACGGGACGCGACCTCAAGGCTTCGGCGGCGGCAGCCGAGGCGGACGGGCAGGCGCGCGATCCCTTCAGCGAGGATGATGCCTGGGTGCGGATTTTCCACCTGCTGCACCGCGCCTCGATGCCCTCGGTGGCGGTTGTCGACGGCTATGCGGTGGCCGGTGGCTTCACGCTGGCCATGGGCTGCGATTTCGTGTTGGCGACGAAGCGAGCGAAGTTCGGTGCCTTCGAGATGCGGCATGGCTTTCCCGCCGCCGTATGCACGCCGCTTCTGGCGCGCTTGGTCGGGCCACGCTTGGGCCTCGAATTCGCACTGTTCGGTGAGGAGATCAGCGCCGAACGGCTGGCTCAGGCAGGACTGATCAATCGTCTGGCCGAGGATGCAGCCGATCTGGCGCACATCGAAGCGGCATTTGTCGGGCGGCTGGCCGCGCTCGACCCCCGCGCCGTGAAGATGACGCGCGACACATTCCGCGCCGCCGAGACCATGCCCCTCGACCAGGCCCTCGACATGGGCCGCCAGCTCAATCAGCTGATCGGGTCATTGGGCGGTTTTGCAGACGCTGGCAAGAAGCTCACAGGAAATCGGTAGCCTGCCACATTGGTAGGCACACTCGGTTGACGTCGCAATGCGCCGCGCCTTCGCAACTGCACAAAAATGCGGCATAGCCATCGCATCGCACAATAATACAGCAGACGGCTGCATCTTCTTCAGTCGTCGAATTCATTTATCCATATGAAATACATGCATAAAATCATGATTGCTTCAACTGGCATGATCCTTGAACCGCATTAACCATCGGACAGCGCGCGGCGAAGCGATCGCGCGAAGGATGGAGAGTGCTTATGGCCAGCAAGAGCCGTTCTCAAGAACCAGGCGTGGCAACGATCAGCCGCCGCGGCGTGCTCAGGGCAACCGGCACGGCCGGCTTGTTAGTGGCCGCGCGCAATCTCGTGCCCGGAGGAGCGTTCGCGCAAGGCGCTGGCCCAGAGGTGAAAGGTACGCGCCTTGGCTACATCGCACTGACCGACGCCGCCCCGTTGGTCATCGCCAAGGAAAAGGGCCTCTTCGCCAAGCACGGCCTGCCCGACATGGACATCGCCAAACAGGCATCATGGGGTGCGACGCGCGACAACATGGCCCTAGGGTTGAAGGCCAACGGTATCGATGGCGGTCACATCCTGCGGCCCAAGACGCACCTCTATTCTACCGGCAAGGTGATGCAGAATGGCCAGCCGCTGCCGATGTATACGCTGCTCAACCTCAATGAGGATTGCCAGGCGATTTCGGTGTCCAATGAATTCAAGGACCTGAAGATCGGCACCGATGCCTCCGCCTTGCGCGACGCCTTCGCCAAGAAAAAAGCCGCCGGTAAGGACGTAAAGGTCGCCATGACCTTCCCTGGCGGCACGCACGATCTGTGGATCCGTTACTGGCTGGCGGCTGGCGGTATCGATCCGGACAAGGACGTGCAGACGATCACCGTGCCCCCACCTCAGATGGTTGCCAACATGAAGGTCGGCACCATGGACGCGTTCTGCGTCGGTGAGCCCTGGAACGAGCAGCTGGTCAACCAGGACATCGGTTTCACGGCGGCAACGACGGGCGAGATCTGGTTCAAGCACCCGGAGAAAGTGCTCGGCATGCGCGCCGACTGGGTGGATGCCAATCCGCGCGCCACGCGCGCCATTCTGATGGCGGTGATGGAAGCGCAGCAATGGTGCGACAAGCTCGAGAACAAGCCGGAAATGGCCGAGATCATCGGCCGCCGTCAATGGTTCAACGTGCCCGTTCCCGACATCATCGGCCGCATCAAGGGTGACATCAACTACGGCCGTGGTCGCGTTGAAAAAGGCACCAAGCTCGGCATGAAATTCTGGGGCGAGAAGGGCGAAGTCTCTTATCCCTGGAAGAGCCTCGATACCTGGTTCGTCGCCGAGAACATCCGCTGGGGCAAGTTCGAGCCGACGATCGACATCAAGGCGCTGGTCGACAAGACGAACCGCTCCGACCTCTGGCTCGATGCCGCCAAGGGGTTGGGACTTGCGGCCATGCCATCAGGCGACAGCCGCGGCGTCGAGACCTTCTTCGACGGTAAGAAATTCGATCCGGCCGATCCGATGGCCTACCTGAAATCACTTTCGATCAAGCGGGCCAGCGTTTGAGCGCGCCCACCCAGAAGCTGGAGACTGAGATGCCAACCTCCTCTAGTCGCCTCCGAGTGGTCGAGGCTGCGCCGGCCGCAGTGGCGGCTGTCACGCCCGCCATTGCTCACACCCCCGTCGTGCATGCCTTGCCGCGCAGCCGGTCGCGAGGTCCATCACGCTTCATGAAGACGGCCGGTTCCGTGCTGGCGTCCGTCGTGCCGCCGCTGATCGTTCTGGCGATCCTGCTCATCATTTGGGAAATCGCGTGCTCGGGTCCAAAGGCCACGCTTCCCCCGCCGACAAAAATCTGGCTCGAAGCCCGTGACCTGATCGTCGATCCGTTCTTCGTCAATGGACCACAGGATATCGGTCTCGGCTGGCGCGTCCTCACATCGTTGCAACGGGTGGTCGTCGGCTTCGGCTTCGCTGCGATCGCGGGCGTCCTGCTCGGGGCTCTGGTCGGCCAGAGTCAGTGGGCCATGCGTGGTCTCGACCCGATCTTCCAGGTGCTGCGCACCGTGCCGCCGCTGGCTTGGCTGCCGATCTCACTGGCGGCTTTCCGCGACAGTGCCCCGTCTGCAATCTTCGTCATCTTCATCACCGCCGTGTGGCCAATCATCATCAACACCGCGGTCGGCATCCGCAACATTCCTCAGGACTATCGCAACGTCGCCGCGGTGCTCCGGCTCAATCATGCCGAGTTCTTTTATCGCATCATGATCCCGTCGGCCGCGCCCTACATCTTCACCGGCTTGCGCATCGGCATCGGTCTGTCCTGGCTGGCGATCGTGGCGGCTGAGATGCTCACGGGCGGTGTCGGCATCGGTTTCTTCATCTGGGATGCGTGGAACTCATCCAAGCTTTCCGACATCATCATCGCCCTCGTCTACATCGGTCTCGTCGGCTTCATTCTCGACCGCCTTGTTGCGGCCGTCGGATCCATCGCCACCCGCGGCACTGCGGCCGGCTGAGGAGCACAGGAACATGATCGCGCGCATTGATCCAACGACCCACACGCAGATGGCGGCCATGCGCCCAGGCCGGCATTTCCTCAACATCGACCACGTCGACAAGTCCTTTGTGCGTGGCGGTGTCGAGACGCAAGTCCTGAAGGATGTCAGCCTCGGCATCGAAAAGGGCGAGTTCATTGCCATCATCGGCCATTCCGGTTGCGGCAAGTCCACGCTGCTCAACTTGATCGCCGGTTTGACGCCGGTCACGTCGGGTGCCGTGTTGCTGGAAGATACGGAGGTCAATGCACCGGGGCCGGATCGCGCTGTCGTGTTTCAGAACCACTCGCTGTTGCCGTGGCTGACCGTCTACGAGAACGTGCAGCTCGCTGTCGACAAAGTCTTTTCTGGCACGCGCAGCAAAGCCGAGCGCCATGGGTGGACCATGCACAACCTCGGTCTCGTGCAGATGACGCATGCCAAGGACAAGCGACCATCGGAGATCTCCGGCGGCATGAAGCAGCGCGTCGGCATTGCGCGCGCCTTGGCCATGGAACCGAAGGTGCTGCTCATGGACGAACCGTTCGGCGCACTCGATGCGCTGACGCGCGCCCATCTGCAGGACACCGTCATGCAGATCCATGCGCGCCTGGGCAATACCGCCATCATGATCACACACGACGTCGACGAAGCCGTCCTCCTGTCGGATCGCGTCGTCATGATGACCAATGGGCCCGCCGCTCGCATCGGCGAGGTGTTGGAGGTGGGCTTGGCACGGCCACGCCACCGGCTCGATCTGGTCAGCGATGCCGGTTACATCCGCGCCCGCGAGTCCGTCCTGAAATTCCTCTATGAGCGCCACCGCTTCGTTGAGGCCGCAGCATGAGCACGATCGTTGAGCTGCCGCGTCCAAGCGCGGCTGAGAAAAGCCCGGCCAAACGTCAGCGCCTCGTCGTGATCGGCAATGGCATGGCGCCGGGCCGGGCACTCGAAAAGTTGTTCGAGCAGGCGCCCGATGCTTATGACGTCACGATTTTCAATGCCGAGCCGCGGGTCAACTACGACCGCATCATGCTGTCGCCTGTCCTCTCTGGCGAGAAAAGCTTCGAGCAGATCGTCATTCACGGCGACGGCTGGTATGTGAAGCATGGCGTCACGCTGTATAAGGGCGCCACCGTCACCGCCATCGATCGCGCGGCCAAGGCAGTCACCTCTGCGCGCGGCATCACGGTGCCGTATGACAAGCTGCTTATCGCCACCGGATCGCTGCCCATCATCATTCCGGTGCCCGGCCACAAGCTTGCCGGCGTGCTGACCTACCGCGACCTTGACGACGTGCAGGCGATGCTGGTGGCCGCCAAGGCGCGCGGACACGCGGTCGTCATTGGCGGTGGCCTGCTCGGCCTCGAAGCCGCCGTCGGCCTTAAGGAACAGGGCATGGACGTCACGGTCCTGCACCTGGCGCCGACGCTCATGGAGCGCCAGCTCGATCAGCCCGCCGGTCATCTGCTGCAGAAGGCCATCGAGGCGCGCGGCATCAAGGTCATCACCAAGGCCAACACGAAGGCCATTCTCGGCGAGAAGAAGGTCGAAGCCGTCGTGCTGGAAGATGGCACACGGTTGGCGGCCGACCTCGTCATCATGGCCGTCGGCATCAAGCCGAATGCCGGGCTGGCCAAGGACGCCGGCATCGATGTCGGCCGTGGCATCAAGGTCGGTTCGACGTTGAAGACCAGCGATCCCGATATCTACGCCGTTGGCGAGTGCGCCGAGTATGAGACCCAGGTGTTTGGCCTCGTTGCCCCGCTGTACGAGATGGCGAGTGTGATCGCGGCCCAATTGTCTGGCGACACCACGGCAGCTTTCACGCCGAGCGCCGTTGCCACCAAGCTCAAGGTAACCGGCATCAATTTGTTCTCCGCCGGCGATTTCGCCGATGGCAAGGATCGCGAGGAAATCGTGCTCCGCGACGCCGCGCGGGGCGTCTACAAGCGGCTGGTGCTCAAGGACAACGCGATCATCGGCACCGTTCTGTATGGGGATACGTCCGACGGCGCCTGGTTCTTCGACCACCTGAAGAAGGGCACCGACATCGCCGCAATGCGGGAAACGCTGATCTTTGGTCCGGCGTTCGCGGGAGGGTCTCCGCTGGACCCTATGGCGGCCGTTGCAGCCTTGCCGGATGAGGCGGAGATCTGTGGCTGTAACGGCGTCTGCAAAGGCAAGATCACGGGTGCCATCGGCACGCTCGGTCTCAAGACGCTGGACGATGTGCGGGCACACACGAAAGCCTCGGCCTCGTGCGGCTCGTGCACCGGCCTCGTCGAACAACTGCTCAAGGTCACGCTTGGCGATGCCTACAATCCGGCCGCTGTGCAGCCGATGTGCCCGTGCACCAAGTTCGGCCACGACGACGTGCGCCGCCTCATTGTCGCCAAGGGCCTCAAGTCGATTCCGGATTTGATGCAGGCGCTCGAATGGAAAACCTCGTGCGGTTGCGCCAAATGCCGGCCGGCGTTGAACTACTACCTGATCGCGACCTGGCCCGGCGAATACCGCGACGATGGCCAGTCACGTTTCATCAACGAGCGTGTGCACGCCAACATCCAAAAGGACGGCACCTACTCTGTGGTGCCACGGATGTGGGGCGGCATGACCAGCGCCAAGGAGCTGCGCGCGATTGCCGATGTCGTCGAGAAGTTCAACATCCCGGCAGTCAAATGCACGGGCGGCCAGCGCATCGATATGCTGGGCGTCAAGAAAGAAGACCTGCCCGCGGTGTGGGCGGATCTGAACAAGGCCGGCATGGTCTCCGGCGCGGCTTACGCCAAAGGTTTGCGCACCGTGAAGACGTGCGTCGGCACCGACTGGTGTCGCTTCGGCACGCAGGATTCGACCGGTCTCGGCGTCAAGCTCGAGAAATTCCTCTGGGGTTCGTGGACGCCGGCAAAGCTCAAGCTGGCCGTGTCAGGTTGCCCGCGCAATTGCGCCGAGGCAACCTGCAAGGATATCGGCGTCATCTGCGTCGACAGCGGCTACGACATTCACTTTGCCGGTGCCGCCGGCCTCGACATCAAGGGGACCGAGGTCTTGGGCCACGTCGAAACCGAGGCCGAGACGATCGAGGTCATCGCCGCTTTGACGCAGCTCTATCGCGAGCAGGGCCGCTACCTGGAACGTGTCTACAAGTGGGCCAAGCGCGTCGGTATTGATACCGTCCGGCAGCAAATCATGACCGATGTGGAGCGCCGCAAGGCCCTCTACGCGCGCTTTGTCTACGCGCAGAAGTTCTCGCAAACCGACCCCTGGGCGGAACGCGTTGAAGGCAAGGATGCACACGAGTTCGCGCCCATCGCCAATTTGACACTGCACGAGGCTGCGGAATGAGCACGCAAACGCCCCGCTGGGTTGATATCGGTGCGTTGGATGCCGTGCCCGTCCGCGGTGCCCGTGTCGTGCGCGCACCCGGTGGCTGCATCGCTGTATTCCGCACGGCCGAGAATGAGGTTTACGCCATCGACGACGCTTGCCCTCACAAGGCCGGACCGCTGAGCCAAGGTATCGTGCACGATAAGGCCGTGACGTGCCCCCTGCATAACTGGGTGATCAGCCTGGAGACCGGCTCTGCTCAGGGCGCCGATCATGGGCAGGTGCGCTCCTATGCGCTGAAAATCGAGGCTGGGCGCATCCTGCTTGACGTGGCAGGGCTCACGGCCGCCAAAGCAGCCTGAGGTCAAGCCATGGGCGGTGCAACGGTCAAGACCACATGCCCCTACTGCGGGGTCGGTTGCGGCGTCCTCGCGACCCGCCAGAGCGATGGCCGGATCGAGATCAAAGGTGATCCTGATCATCCCGCCAACTTCGGCCGGCTCTGCTCGAAGGGTTCAGCACTGGCCGAAACACTGACGCTGGACGACCGGCTGCTGCATCCCCTCGTCCACGGCAAGGTGACGCCTTGGGAGCCAGCGCTCGATCTCGTCGCTGAGCGGTTCAGCCAGACGATTGCCGAGCATGGCCCCGACTCGGTCGCCTTCTATGTATCTGGCCAGATCCTGACCGAGGACTATTACGTCGCCAACAAGCTGATGAAGGGCTTCATCGGCTCGGCCAATATCGACACCAACTCGCGGCTGTGCATGGCCTCCTCGGTCGCCGGCCACAAGCGCGCCTTTGGGGCCGACACCGTGCCCGGTTGCTACGAGGATCTCGAGGAAGCCGATCTCGTGGTTCTGGTCGGCTCCAATCTCGCTTGGTGTCATCCGGTCCTCTACCAGCGCTTGGCTGTCGCCAAAGAGACGCGCGGCACCAAAATCGTCGTCATCGATCCCCGCCGCACAGCCACCTGTGAAATCGCAGATCTTCACCTCGCCCTGCAGCCGGGCTCCGACGTGGCGCTGTTCAATGGCCTTCTGCAGCATCTAGCAGCCGAGGCCGCGCTGGATCGCGGCTACATCTGGCGGCACACGACGGGGCTGCTGTCGGCATTGCAGGCAGCGGCACCGCTGCACCTTGCCGATATCGTCGGCGCCACCGGCTTGTCGTCGTCCGCCATCACCAGCTTCTACAAGCTGTTCGCCGCGACGCCGCGCGCCGTCACCGTCTACAGCCAGGGTGTCAATCAATCGAGTGCCGGCACCGACAAGGTCAATGCCATCATCAACTGCCATTTGGCGACGGGCCGCATCGGCAAACCCGGCGCCGGTCCATTCTCGGTCACCGGCCAGCCCAATGCCATGGGTGGGCGTGAGGTCGGCGGACTTGCCAACATGCTGGCCGCGCACATGGAGCTTGGCGATCCCGCACATCGTCAGATTGTGCAGGACTTCTGGAAATCGCCGCGCATCGCCGACAAGCCTGGGCTCAAAGCCGTCGATATGTTCCGCGCGGTCGCCGATGGCCGCGTCAAGGCCATCTGGATCATGGCGACCAACCCCGTCGACAGCCTGCCCCAAGCCAACGCCGTTCGCGCGGCATTGCATGCGTGTCCGTTTGTCGTTGTCTCCGACGTCTCGCGTCACACCGATACGACGACGATGGCGCACGTCTTGTTGCCGTCGCTCGCGTGGGGCGAAAAGGATGGCACGGTGACCAACTCCGAGCGCCGCATCTCGCGCCAGCGCGGATTCCTCCCGGCCCCTGGCGAGGCGCGCGCCGACTGGTGGCAGATGGCCGCGGTCGGAAAGCGCATGGGCCACGCTGCGGCCTTCGCGTGGGAGCAGCCGCACGAGATTCTTGCCGAGCATGCCGCGTTGACAGCGACAGCCAATGTCGGCACACGCGACTTCGATATCGGCGCCCACGCCACGATCTCCGGCCCGGACTACGATGCTTTGGCGCCATTCCAATGGCCGCAGGCCGCAGGCAAAGCCCGAGAAACGACGCGCTTCTTCGCCAATGGTGGCTTTTTCACACCTGATCGGCGCGCCCGCTTCATCGCGACGCCCTTTCGCGCGCCCGCATCGGCAACCAGCGATGCGTATCCGCTGGTGCTCAACACCGGCCGCATCCGCGACCAATGGCACACGATGACTCGCACGGGCAAGGTTGCCCGCCTGTCGCATCATTTCGCCGAACCCTTCGTTGAGGTGCACCCTAACGACGCTGCAGTGCTGGGCCTCAAGGCGACTGAGCTGGCTCAGATCGAGAGCCCGCACGGCCGCGTCGTCGTGCGCGTGCTTGTTACCTCGCGGGGGCAGCCCGGCAGCGTGTTCGTGCCTATCCACTGGACCGATCAGCTGGCCAGCAGTGCCCGCATCGACAGCCTTGTGGCAGCCCACGTCGATCCGGTATCCGGACAGCCTGAGCTCAAGTACACCCCTGTTCGGCTCGCCCCGTTCGCGGCCACCTGGTACGGCTTTGCCATCAGTGCGCAGGAGCCGTCGGTGTTGCCAGCCGCCTATTGGGCCAAAGCGCGATCGGCCTCCGGCTGGCGCACGGAAATGGCCGGACTCTCGCCGACAGACGACGCAGACTTGCTCAAATGCTTCTTGACCGCATCGCCCGCCGCTGCCTCGCCTGATGTCCTCGCCTATCACGATCGCGCCAGCGGCGTCCGTCGCTTCGCCGCCTTTGATGGCCATCGGCTCGTCGCCGCGCTCTTCCTGTCGCCGCAGCCGGTCACGGCCGCCCGCGCCTTTGTTGTCGATCAACTCGGCAAGGAATTCGCGGATGCAGCCGCACGCTTCCGCTTGCTCGCCGGCCGTCCGCCCAGCGACACGCGTGATCGTGGCCCGATCATCTGCGCCTGCCTGGATGTCGGCCGCAACCAGATCGTTGACGCCCTGGCAACAGGACGTTGCGCCACCATCGATGCCGTTGGCCAGGTCACGCGCGCCGGTACCAATTGCGGCTCATGCCGTCCCGAGATCGGAGCCCTGATCGATGCAGCTCGTATCGCGAAAACCGGCTGAAGCGGCCCCTGCCCGCATGGGACCGCTGGCCAAGCTGCCCGTCTTCTTCGACCTTTCCGGCAAGCGAGCCGTGGTCGCCGGAGGCACCGCTGCCGCCGCGTGGAAAGCTGAATTGCTGGTCGCGGCCGGCGCCCACGTTGACGTCTACGCGGCCTCGATCGAGCCGGACATGGCCGCCTGCATCTCCCGTGCCGCGGGCAAGATCCGCCACCATCCCCATGTCTGGTCCGTCGGCATATTCCAGCCGGCGGCCATCGCGCTAGCCGACGTAGAGAGCGAGGACGAAGCCCGCGCCTTCTTCTGCGCCGCACGGGCCGCAGGTGTACCCGTCAATGTCATCGACAAGCCGGCGTTCTGCCAATTTCAGTTCGGCTCCATCGTCAACCGGTCGCCGGTCGTGATCGGCATCTCGACGGACGGCGCCGCGCCGATCCTCGCGCAGGCCATCCGCCGCCGCATCGAGACCCTGCTGCCGCCCTCGCTGGCCGAATGGGGACAATTGGCCCGCGCGTTGCGGTCAGCTGTCGCCACACGTCTCGCCAAGGGCGCCCCAAGGCGCCAGTTCTGGGAACGCTTCTGCGAGCGGGCCTTTGGTTCAGCGCCATCGGCCAGCGATCGCCAGGATCTCGACAGTCTGATGACGTCGCTGGCCGCGTCGATGCCGGATGCGTCGCGCGCAGGCCGCGTGACGCTGGTCGGGGCCGGACCGGGCGACGCCGAGCTGCTCACGCTCAAGGCCGTGCGGGCGCTGCAGTCGGCCGATGTCATCCTGTTCGACGATCTGGTCTCCGAGGCCGTGCTCGAGCTGGCGCGGCGCGAGGCCAAGCGCATGCTGGTTGGCAAGCGCGGTCGCCGAGAGAGTTGCGCGCAAGAGGACATCAACGCGCTCATGCTGCAATTGGCCCGGCAGGGTAAGCATGTCGTGCGTTTGAAGTCCGGCGACCCAATGATCTTCGGTCGCGCGGGGGAGGAGATCGCAGCGCTCGAAGCCGCGGGCGTCGCGGTTGAGGTTGTGCCGGGGATCACGGCGGCAGTGGCCATGGCAGCCGCACTCGGCATCTCACTGACCCACCGCGACCACGCCCAGTCCGTGCGCTTCGTAACCGGGCACGCCCGTAATGGTGAGTTACCCGCAACGCTCGACTGGCAGGGATTGGCGGATCCCGGGACAACCCTGGTGTTCTACATGGGCGGCCGCACGTCACCCGCCATCGCCACGCACCTGATGGCTGCTGGCCTGAGCCCGGCGACACCGACCGCGATCGTGGCCGGAGTGGCCCGCGACGAGGAACAGCGTTGGCAGGGCACACTCGCTGATCTGGCTCACCACTGCGACTTGGCACGGCAAGACCTGCCCGTGCTGATCGGCATTGGCCGCGCTTTCGCCGCGACGCAAATCGCGACGCATCGAGCCCCGCACGACGTGAGGACCGACAACGCACAAGCACCGGCGCGCGTTGTCATCGGATAGCCGGTAGCCGTCCGAAAGCGCCTCAGGCGCGAGCTGCGCCTTGACGGACCCAATCGTCGATCAGGCGGGCGGAAATGGCCTTGGCCTCTTCGATGCGAGTGATCTCGCAATACTCGTCGGTCTGATGCGCCAGTGCCGCGGGGCCAGGGCCGAGGACGACCGTGGGAATCCCACCGAACGCCGGCGTCAATGCCGAGGCGTCCGTGAAGTAAGGCGCGGCTGCAACCTCCGGCTTGATGCGGGTGACGCTCTCGACGGCCGCGAACACGCTTTGCATCCAGACGTCGCGCGGCTCGGTCCACACCGGCACCGCCTCATCGAGCAGGGACACCGCGACCTCGCTGCCGAGATAGCTCGCCACGGCCGCCTCGATGGCCGCATGGCTCTGGCTCGGGATGGTGCGGATGTCGACGCCGGCCTCGGCCAGATCGGGCACCGAGTTGATGTTCATGCCGCCATGCAGCCAGCCGACGTTGAGAGTGGGTGCGCCCATCACCGGATGGCGGGCAATGTTGAAATCGTAATCGGCGAGGCGGGCGACGGCACGGGCCGCCTTGTAGACGGCGTTGTCGCCCTGCTCGGGCATCGAGGCATGCGCGGTGATGCCGGTCGCCGCCACGCGCAGACGCAGCGCACCCTTGTGGCCAACCATCGGACGGTTGGAGGTCGGCTCGGCGACGACCAGCGCACCGGCCTGCCCCAGCAATTGGCGCGCCGTGGCAACGATGTGATGCGCGCCGGTGCAGCCCGTTTCCTCGCCGGCGGTGATAATAAGCAAGAGGCCAGGTCCAGCAGCCAAGCGAGGCGCGGCCTCGATAGCGGCGGCAACGAACACTGCGACGCCGCTTTTCATGTCCGAGGCGCCGCGGCCATAGATCTTGCCATCGGCGATATCGGCCGCGAACGGATCCATGCTCCAGGCGCGAGCACCGAGGGGCACCACATCGATGTGACCGGTGAAGGCAAGGGGCGGACGGTCGTTGCTGCCACCGATACGGGCAATGAGATTGGCGCGTCCGGCACCCATGGCAACATAGGCGCACGTGAAGCCCGCAGCTTCGAGCAGCGCTCCGAGATAGCGGGCACAAGCTTCCTCCTCACCAGGGGGATTGATGGTACGGAAGCGAATGAGATCCCGCGTCAAGGCGGCAGCGTCGATGGGCACGGCAGCGGTCTCCTTCATTGCCGGCAGAATCCGGATACGCCATGGTGACGGCCGGTCCCAACCAAAAGCAAGAGCCGCCAATGGCCGTCGCGCCCACGACCTCGCCTGCCCCATCCGAAACGCCCATCCCGAGCCCAATCCGGCCCGTCACGGTGGTCACGGGCGGTTCCGATGGTATCGGGCTCGCCATCGCGCATCGCTTTGCGGCCTTAGGACATGATCTGCTGCTGGTCGCGCGTGGAACGGAACGATTGCAGGCCGCCGCTGCCGCGCTTCGGTCACGGCATGGCCGCCGTGTCGACGTGCTGGCGCTCGATCTGACGGAGGCGTCGGCGCCGGGCGCCATCGAGGCCGCCTTGGCCCGCGATGGCGGCTATGCCCGGATCATTGTCAACAGCGCCGGCATTGGATTGTCCGGAGCGTTCTCGACCCGCCCGATCGAGGCCATCGAGGCCCTGATCGCCCTCAACATCACGGCCTTGACCCGGATCATGCGACACTTCGCGCCGCAGATGCAGGCACGCGGCAGCGGCGGCTTCCTCAATCTGGCGTCCCTTGGTGGTTACGTCCCCGGTCCCTACCAGGCCACCTACTACGCCAGCAAAGCCTACGTGATCGCGTTGAGTGAGGCGGTCGCTGCCGAAACGCGATCAAAAAACCTACGAGTAACAGTGGTTTCACCCGGCCCCGTGGTGACCGACTTCCATGCCCGCATGCAGGCCGAGCAATCCCTCTACCGGCGCCTTCTCCCGGCGCCAGGCCCGGACTATGTGGCCTGGTGGGCGGTGACGGGATTCAGGCTTGGACTGCGGGTCGTTGTCCCAGGTTTCCTTAGCCTTGCTGCGTTTGCCGCTTTGCGGCTGCTGCCACATCGCCTATCAATTCCGATCGTTGGCGTACTGTTACGGCCAAGGGGGCGGGAGGCGGACAATGCTTGACGGTCGGAGCGCGGTCGAAACCGGTTGTCCGGTTGGCGATGCGGACCTGCCGTCGCAGTCCGACAAGGCCCGCAAACCGGTGCTGATCGTGCTGCATCAGTCGCATTCCAATCCAGGGCACGTCGGCCAATGGTTTCGCCGTCACGGCTACCCCCTCGATATCCGCCGCCATTTCGACGGCCAGCCGCTGCCGGCGACGCTCCGTGATCATTGCGGGGCGGTCATTTTCGGCGGCCCGCAGAGCGCCAATGACAACCATGATTACATTCGGCGTGAGGTCGAATGGGTCGGAGTGGCGCTGAAGGAGAAGGCACCGTTTCTCGGCATTTGCCTCGGCGCGCAAATGCTGGCCCATCATTTGGGCGCGCGTGTCGACCATTGCCCAGAAGGGCGCGTTGAAATCGGCTACCATCCCATCCGCACCACCGACACGGGTCTGGCCATCGGCGGATTTCCACGCCACGTCTTCCAATGGCACAGGGAAGGGTTCGATCTGCCGCGCGGCGCCGATCTGCTGGCGGCGGGGGAAGGGGCCTATCCCAATCAGGCCTTCCGCTTTGGCGAGGCGGCTTTCGGCGTGCAGTTCCACCCCGAGATCACGTATGCTCAGGTCAACCGCTGGTCGGGCGGCAATCCCATGCGCCTGCTGATGCGCGGCGCTCAGCCACGTCAGAGCCAGATCGAGGGCCATCTCATGCTGGCCGGCCACGTTCACACCTGGCTCGACCGCTTTCTTGCCCAATGGGTCGCTAACATGGGTCGAGCGGCGCATGCCTCGCCAGTGGCGCGCGGCATATCCTTCTAGGACGTGGCACAGATCGTGACTGACCTTTGCGAAATCGTAAGATGTGCGGCCGTAAAGTGTCCTTCGCGCTACGGTCCATGGTTTTGCGTACGTCGGCGCCGCGCTGGCGGCGGGTCGTTCGGGCTCCAAACAGGGTCCGAATACGGCCTGCCGCTCCGCTGCGCGCCTCGTCGCGCCACACTGCGCGGCACGACATGCTGATGGCCCGCCGCCGAACTCTGGAAGCCACTCTGGCTGAGGGCCGCAAACCCACGATCATGTTCGTGACGCTGAGCCTCGACGTCGGTGGCGCCGAGCGGCATCTCGCCAGCATTACCCCTGAGCTTGCCCGCCGCGGCTTCGACGTCAAAATCTATTGCCTCAACCGACAGGGTGCCTATGGCGATGCCGTGCGCGCCGGTGGCGTCGATGTCATCGGCCCGATCGTCGCCGCTGACGGTCGCATGACATCCCGATCGCGGCGCATGCTTCTGTCCGGCCTGGCCACGGTCAAGTACCTTTCCATCCTCGTCAGGCACCGCCCCCATATCGTGCACTTTTTTTTGCCCGAGGCGTATTTGTTCGGCGCGCCACCGGCCATCCTGGCCAGCATTCCGATCCGCATCATGAGTCGCCGTGGCCTGAATTTGCATTTTTCTCGCTGGCGTGGCTTGCGCAAGCTGGAGAGCATGCTGCACCAGCGCATGACCGCAGTTCTCGGCAATTCACGGCGGGTCGTTGCCGATTTGCTCGACGAGGGCTGTCCACGCAACCGCCTCGGCCTGATCTACAACGGAACCGACTTGACCGCCTTCGACGCCGACCTGGACCGCGCAGCGATGCGGCACAGCCTCGGAGTCGGTCCCGAAGATCTGATGGCCGTGATGGTGGCCAACCTAATCACCTATAAGGGCCACTTCGACCTGTTCCGTGCCCTGGCCCTTGCCAAGCCGAGATTGGCCCGCCCGGTCAAGATCATCCTGGCGGGCCGGGACGACGGCATTCAGGCCGAGCTGACAGCGGAAGCCAAACGGCTTGGGATCAGCGAGAACGTCAGTTTTCTGGGCCTCAGATCCGATGTAGCGGCGATCCTCAAGGCAGCCGACATTGGCCTGCTGACGTCCCACGAGGAAGGCTTCGCCAATGCCGTCATCGAGGGCATGGCCGCCGGCCTGCCGATGCTCGTGACCGACGTTGGCGGCAATGCGGAGGCCGTGCTCGACGGCGTCAACGGCCTTGTCGTGCCCGCCCGGTCGCCGGAACCCTTGGCCGAGGCCCTGGTCCGGCTTGCCGGCGACGATGACCTCAGGGCCCGGTTCGGAGCCAAGAGCCGGGCCCGCGCCGAGCAGCATTTCACGCTCGAGGCCTGCGTCGATCGCTATCAGGCCTTCTACATGGGGCTGTGCCAGGGGCGGCTCCCAGGTGACATCGTTGAAGTGAGCCTGGACGCCTGAAGGTCCTGCTGCGGCAACACTATTGCACGCCGTCGTCTTGAAATGAACATCGTATTGTAGTATATTTTACAGACCGTTATAGTTTGCGCTTCAGCCTTGCCTGCAGTGCCGTTGCGAGTCGCTTGCACCGAAGGCCGCCCGTTCATGTTCACCCTGACCCTGATTGCAGTCGTCGCCATCGTCGCCGCCGTGGCCATCACGGAGGTCCGCATGGGACGCATCCGCTGGCTGCTCGCGGACGCCAACAATCGCATTCAAGGGCTGGAGGCCTCGATCCTCGCCCTGACGGAACAGATCGCGGCGCTGCGGCAAGGACGCGGCAGTGGCAGCGCGACCGGGCAGCCTGCCCCCGATCTGGCGCCGCAAAGCCCACCTGTGATCAATGCCGCCACGGCTGTGCCCAGCACGCGCCCGTCTCCCGCGTCAATGCCGGACGCCGATGCCGCGAAGATGGCGGTGGAGGCCGCTCGCACCGCGGCAGCGCCCGCTGGCAGCGGTTCCGTACCACCCGTTCCGCCGGGCAGCGTGGCGCCGACCACGCCACCGCCGCCGTCGCCCCCGTCAGAATCGCTCGAGCAGCGCCTTGGCACGCGTTGGGCGGTTTGGGTTGGCGGTCTGGCCCTTGGCCTAGGCGGCCTGCTGCTGGTGCGCTATTCGATCGAGCAAGGCTATTTCGGGCCTGGTGCCCGCATCATCATGGGGCTGCTGTTCGCCGCTGTGTTGCTTGGCGCCGGCGAGTGGTTCCGCCGCACCGGCTACAAGCCGGCGCTCGATGCGCTGCCGACCGCGCACATCCCCAGCATTCTGACTGCCGCGGGTTCGCTGAGCCTCTTTGGCACCATCTACGCCGCCTACGCGCTCTATGACTTCATCGGACCGGCCGCAGCTTTTGTCCTGCTTGGGGCCGTTGGCGTGCTGACCATGTTTGCGGCCGCCCTGCATGGGCCCTTATTGGCCGGCCTCGGCATTGCCGCGTCCTATGCGGCACCGATGCTGGTGTCGTCGGCCAAGCCCAGTCCATGGCCGCTGGTGATCTATCTCGGCGTCGTGGCCGCGTCGGCGCTCACGCTGGCGCGCATTCGGTCATGGCTGTGGCTCGGCATGGTGGCTGTGGCTGGCGCGGCCGTCTGGGGTTACGTCTTTCTGGATCCGATGTCGCGGGGCAGCACGGAGTGGACGCTCGGCGGCTATCTGCACACCATCATTCAGCTGATCCTCGCCGCCGGCGTATTCGGCCTGATGACGCACGGTCGGACGCCGGATCACGAGGCGCGCCCCGATCCAATTGCGAGCCTGGCCCTGGCCGTGCTCTCGCTCGTCGCGGTGCTGATGCTGATCGTTGGTCGCTACGATCTGGCCGCCGCGGTGCCGTTTACCTTGATCATCGCCGGCATTCTGCTGGCCACGGCATGGGCATCACCGCGGGCAGCCGTGGGCTCCGTGCTCGCCGGCCTTGTGATCCTGGCCAGCGTCGCCACGTGGCCGGGCCTCAAGTCGACCACCGACACGTCGCATCTGCTGCGTGAGGTGGCAGGTGTGCTCCTGGTGCCGGAGAACGTGACCAGCTACCTGATGTTTGCCGCTTTGGCTTCGCTCGCTGTCACTGCCGCATCGGGATTGCGCCTGCTGCGCGGACAAGCGCTGCCGGCCTCCACGGCAGGCTTCTACGCCTTGGCCGCCACGGCGACGCCTTTACTGACGCTGGCCCTCACCTACCTGCGGGTCACCCAGTTCGACACCTCGATCTCGTTCGCCTTTGCAGCCGGCATCCTGGCGCTGCTGTTTGCTTTCGCCACCGAACGCTTCCAGCGCGCCGAGATCGAAGAATTGCCGGGCACACGATTGGTGACCGGCGCCTTCGCCACGGGTGCCATGGCGGCGCTGGCGTTTGGTCTCGTAGCGGCGTTGTCGCGCGGCTATCTCACCGTGGCCTTGTCGCTGACGGCAGCGGGTGCAGCCTACGTCGCCGTCAGGAAGGACATTCCGCTGCTACGCCACGTCGTCGCGGTGCTGGCTGGCGTGGTGCTGGCTCGCATTGCCTGGGATCCGCGCATCATGGGCGATAGCGTTGGCACGTGGCCGATCCTCAATTGGCTGCTGATTGGCTACGGCGTGCCAGCTGTCGCGTTCTTTGCGGCAGCCCGCCGTCTCGAACGGCGCGGCACGTCGGTTGCCTCGCAGTTGGCTGACGCGGCGGCGGTGCTGCTCACCGGCCTGCTCTGCTTCTTCGAGATCCACCATGCCATGCACAACGGTGACGCGCTGGCGCCCCGCTCGGGTCATGTCGAGATGGGCGTGTTGGCCGTGGTCGGCTTCGGTCTGTCGTGGGCGTTGATGCGGCTCGATCTCGGCCGCGCCAATCCGGTGTTTCGCTGGGCGTCGATGATCTTCGGCGTGCTCTCGGGCGCCATTATCCTGCTCGGGCTCGGTATCGGTCACAACCCGCTGTTCTCTTCGCGCGAGTTGGTTGGCGGCACCACGGTCTTCAGCACGCTGTTGCTGGCCTACCTGCTGCCGGGTCTCGGCGCCGTGCTCTTGGCGCGCGCCGCTCGTCCCTACCGGCCAGCGTGGTATGTCACCGGCATCGCCGTTCTCGCGGTCCTGCTCATCTTCGGCTACGTGACGCTCGAAGTCCGGCATGCTTTCCAAGGCGCCAATCTATACTTCTGGCGCCGCACTGAAGCGCCGGAGTGGTGGTCCTATTCGGCAGCCTGGCTGGCCCTCGGGATCGTATTCTTGGCCTACGGCATCTTCCGCGGCAGCATCGAGGCCCGCCTCGCTTCGGCGTTGTTGGTGCTGCTCTCGGTGATCAAGGTCTTCCTGTTCGACCTCGGAGGATTGTCCGGATTCTGGCGGGCGCTGTCCTTCATCGTCCTCGGCGCCGTGCTGATCGGGATCGGTCTGGTCTACCAGCACCTGGTGTTCGGCCAACGCGGCCAAGCCACGCCCCCAGTGCCCGCACCAGGACCGGGGCCGACGGCGGCGTGAGCGCGCGCTGTAGCAGCGCCGACAGAGGGATTCCGCCCGTCTGGCATTACCCACTTCCCGCGCGCAACAAAGTTATCCTATAACGCTGCCACCATGCGATAATCGCTCAGGTGAAAGCGCCGCGACCCCGGTTGGTCGGCGGCCAAGGTGAAGTGTTGCGTTCGAAGGAGAGTCCGATGCCCGCGCCGTGGACCGCCGATAGCTGGAGGTCGAAGCCCATTGTTCAGGTTCCAGAGTATCCGGACCTGGCCGCACTGGCGGATGTCGAGGCTCGTCTCTCCAAGTTTCCACCGCTCGTTTTTGCAAATGAAGTCAACGCCTTGAAGGCGCGCCTCGCCAAGGTTGCCGAGGGCGAGAGCTTCCTCTTCCAGGGCGGTGACTGCGCCGAGAGCTTCAAGGAGCACACGGCCAACAACATCCGCGACTATTTCCGTGTTTTCCTGCAGTCGGCGCTGGTCATGACCTTCGCAGGCGGCATGCCGGTGGTGAAGGTCGGCCGCATCGCCGGCCAGTTCGCCAAGCCGCGCTCATCCAACGTCGAGAAGGTTAACGGCGTCGAGCTGCCGAGCTACCGCGGCGACATCATCAACGGCTTCGAGTTCACGCCTGAGTCGCGCACGCCCGACCCGATGCGGCAGTTGCAAGCCTACCGCCAGTCGGCGGCGACGCTGAACTTCCTGCGCGCCTTCCTGCAGGGTGGTTTCGCCAGCCTGGAGAACGTCAATCGTTGGGCCTTCGACTTCATGAAGGACAAGCCGATCGAGCGCGCCTACGAGTCGCTCGCCAGCGAGATCTCGCGCACGCTCGAGATCATGCGCGCGCTCGGCATCAACGAGTCGAACACGCGGCAGCTCGCGACCACCGACTTCTACACCAGCCACGAGGCATTGCTGCTCGGCTACGAGCAAGCCATGACACGGCGCGACGAGGTCATGGGCACGGGGCGGTATTACGTGACCTCGGCACATATGATCTGGATCGGCGATCGCACCCGGCAGCCGGACCACGCCCATGTCGAGTTCTGCCGTGGCGTCGAGAACCCTATCGGTTTGAAGTGCGGCCCGACTTTGGAGCCGGACGGCCTTCTGAAGCTGATCGACATCCTCAATCCGAAGAACGAGGCCGGGCGCCTGACGCTGATCTGCCGCTTCGGCTCCGACAAGGTCGACAAGCACCTGCCGAAGCTGATCAAGGCCGTGCACAAGGCCGGTCGCAAGGTGGTGTGGTCCTGCGATCCCATGCACGGCAACACCATCTCGGCCACCGGTGGCTACAAGACGCGGCCCTTCCAGCGCGTCAAGGAGGAGGTCGAGCGCTTCTTCGACATCCACCGCGCCGAAGGCACGCATGCGGGCGGCGTCCACCTCGAAATGACCGGCCAGAACGTGACGGAGTGCACCGGTGGCGCCATGGCCATCGTCGAGGCTGACCTCTCCAAAAGCTATGAGACGCTGTGCGATCCGCGCCTCAACGCCGAGCAGTCGCTGGAGCTGGCATTCCTGATCGCCGAGCGTCTCAAGCAGGAGCGCGAAAGCCGCGGCATCCGCCCGGCCTTGCCAACGGCGGCAGCGGAATGAGCAAGCGCCGGTAGAGGCGACACAATCTCGTCCCCTCTCCCCATGCGTTTCGCTTGCATGGGGAGAGGGTTAGGGTGAGGGGCGGCAGGCGGCCGAGCGCCGAACAAGCGGCCGCCCCTCACCCCGACCCTCTCCCTGTTTCAGGCAAGGGCCTTCACGGGGAGAGGGAGACGCGCCGTGCATCTCACTGGCACGACCTACGATGAGCTGATCGCCAACTTTCGCTGGGAGTTGCCGGCCCGCTTCAACGTCGCCGAGGCCACTGTCTCGCGACACGCCCGCGCCGCGCCTGATGCCGTTGCCCTGATCGAGGTGCAGCCCGCTGGCGACCGGCGCCTGTGGACATTCGCCGCCATCGAACGCGACGCCTGCCGCTTGGCCAACGCGCTTGCAGCCCACGGCGTCACCCGCGGCACGGTGGTCGCCGTGCATCTCTCGCAGAGTGCCGAGACGCTGATCTCGCATCTTGCCATCCTGAAGCTCGGCGCCATCTCGATGCCGCTGTTCGGCTTGTTCGGTCCCGACGCCGTACGCTTTCGCCTCGAGGATAGCGGCGCACCAATCCTGATTACCAATGCGTCGCATCTGGAACGTGTCGCAGCCGGCCTCGCTGATTTGCCTTCGCTCCGTCGCATCATCTCGGTCGATGGCGCAGGACCGTTGGGCGCGCTGTCGTGGGCTGATCTCGTCGAACAGGGCGCCGCATCGCACACCGCATGCGACACCGCCGCCGATGATCCAGCCTTCCTGATGTACACCTCCGGCACCACAGGTAATCCGAAGGGCGTGCTGCATGCCCATCGCGTCCTCATCGGCCATTTGCCCGGCGTCTGTGTGCCGCACGACCTTTTCCCGCAAGCGGGCGATCGCTTCTGGACACCCGCCGATTGGGCCTGGGCCGGTGGCCTGTTCGATGTGTTGCTGCCGTCGCTCTACTTTCGCGTGCCCGTGGTCTCGCATCGCATGCCGCGCTTCGATCCTGAGGCCGCCTTTGCCCTGATGGCCGCCTATGACGTGCGCAACGTCTTCATGCCGGCGACAGCATTGCGACTGCTGCGGCAGGTGCCCAATCCGAGATTACGGCATGCCTACAGGTTGCGCTCATTGGCCTCGGGCGGCGAACCGCTCGGCGCCGATATGTTGGCGTGGGGCCAAGAGACGTTCGGCCTGACCATGAGCGAGTTCTTCGGTCAGACCGAGGTCAATCTCGTCGTCGGCAACTGCCCATCGATCTTTCCACCGCGTCCGGGCTCCATGGGCCGGGCCATCCCCGGTCATACCGTCGAGATCATCGACGCAGCGGGGAATGTCTTGGCCCCGGGCGAAGCGGGCGTCGTCGCCGTGCGCCGGCCCGATCCCGTCATGCTGCTCGAATACTGGCGCCAGCCCGAGGCAACGGCCGCCAAATTCCGCGGCGACTGGTGCCTGATGGGCGACGTCGCCACCAAGGACAGCGACGGCTATTTCTGGTTCCAGGGCCGCGACAACGACATCATCAAGTCCTCGGGCTATCGCATCGGTCCAGGCGAGGTGGAGGAGTGCCTGGCCAAGCACCCAGCCGTCGCCCTGGCCGGCGTCATCGGTACGCCTGATCCATTGCGCGGCCAGGCAGTCACGGCATTCATCCTGCCTGCTCAAGGCTTTGCGCCGAGTCCGGCTTTGGAGGCCGAGATCCAGGCCTTTGTGAAGGAGCGCCTCGCCTCGCACGAGTGGCCGCGCAAGATCCGCTTCGTCACCGAGATGCCGATGACAGTCACGGGCAAGATTCGCCGCGTAGATCTGCGGGCATTGGACCGTGATCCGGATTGAGCCCCCATTGCGCAGACGCTGGCTTCTGACAGTGTCGCATCAACTGTCACAATCCTCTGTCACGTTTGGCCGCTTCGGGACGTCAAGGCAAGGGTAACAACATGTGCCGCTGGGTCGCCTATGTGGGGGATGCTGTTTTTCTCGAGACCTTCGTCTCGTTGCCGCGCCAATCGCTGGTCGCACAAAGCCACCATGCGCGGGAATCCCGCACCGATGTGAATGGTGACGGGTTCGGCGTCGGCTGGTTCTCAGACCGGGCACGGCCCGGTGTGTTCCGCGACATCCGACCGGCCTGGAGCGATGAAAACCTGCTTTCGATCGCGCATCAGATCAGGTCGCGACTGTTTTTCGCGCACGTCCGCGCATCGACCGGCACGTCATCGACCCGGGCCAACTGTCACCCGTTCACGGTCGGCTCCTGGCTGTTCATGCACAACGGACAGATTGGCGGCTACTCCCGGATCAAGCGCAAACTCGAGCATGAGATTCCGGACGCGCTATTCACGCACCGGCACGGCACCACGGACAGCGAGGCGATTTTCCTGTTGCTGCTGGCCAACGGCCTCGAGACGGACCCCGCCGCCGCGGTCGTGCGAACGCTTGCCATCGTCGAAGGCCACATGCAGGCCGCTGGAATCGAGGAACCGCTCAGAATGACGGCTGCCTTTACCCAGGGGGATGTCGTGCATGCGGTGCGCTACGCTTCCGATGGCCAACCGCCCACGCTCTACACGAAGGCCATGACCGATCGCGAGGGCACGCTGATCGTCTCGGAACCTCTTGATGATGTTCGCGAGGGCTGGACTTCGGTCGCGCCACAACACTTCATGACTGCCAGTCCAGCGGGCATTACCGCGATGCCCTTACCCTCGCTGTCGACTGCCAAAAGTATGGCCTGACGCACGTACCGGAAAGCAATCTGGTCCAGTTGCCATCCATCCAGGGGAGGTCCTATGCGCACGCTGTTGCTGCCATTCCAGGCGCGCTTCATTCTGCTGACAATCGCGATGCTCGCCACGCTCGGGTTGGGCCTGGCGGCCTATCAGTGGCCGGATTGGCTCGCCGTGATCGCGGCACCACTCGCTTTCTTCGGCTTTTTTGCCTGGCTCGGCATGCGTGACCTGCTGCAGACGCGGCATGCGATCCTGCGCAACTATCCGATCTCCGCGCATCTGCGCTTTCTGCTCGAAGGCATCCGGCCCGAGATGCGGCAGTATTTCTTCGAAACCGACAAGGACGGCATGCCGTTCTCACGCGACAAGCGCGCCGTCGTCTATCAGCGCGCCAAGGGCGAGTTGGACAAGCGCCCATTCGGCACCCAGTACGACGTCTACCAGAACCCGTTCGAATGGATGCTGCATTCGATGGCGCCACGCCCTGTCGCCCGGGAGCCGTTCCGCATTTCTATTGGCGGCCCGCATTGCAGCAAGCCTTACCAGGCCTCGGTATTCAACATTTCCGCCATGAGCTACGGCTCGCTGTCAGGCCAAGCCGTGCTGTCACTCAATCGTGGCGCCAAGCTCGGTGGCTTCGCCCACGACACCGGCGAAGGCGGCTACTCGCCCTACCATCAGCAGCACGGCGGCGACATCATCTGGGAGATCGGCTCGGGCTACTTCAGCGCCCGCAACAAGGACGGCTCGTTTTCACCCGAGCGTTTCGCCGAAGTCTCAGCCAACCCACAAATCAAGATGGTCGAGCTGAAGCTCAGCCAAGGGGCCAAGCCCGGCCATGGCGGCGTGCTGCCGGCCGCCAAGGTCACGCCGGAAATCGCGCGCATTCGCGGCATCGAGTTGGGCCGCGATTGCGTGTCGCCAGCCTACCATACGGCCTTCTCGACGCCGATCGAACTGCTGCAGTTCATCGCCCGCATGCGCGATCTCTCCGGCGGCAAGCCCGCGGGCTTCAAGCTGTGCATCGGCCACCCCTGGGAATTCCTGGCGATCGTCAAGGCCATGCTCGATACCGGCATCACACCCGATTTCATCGTCATCGACGGCAAGGAAGGCGGCACCGGCGCAGCTCCGATCGAATTCATGGACCATCTCGGCATGCCGCTGCGCGACGGCCTGCACTTCGTGCATTCAGCACTCGTCGGGGCCGGCTTGCGCGACCGCATCCGGATCGGCGCTGCCGGCAAGATCATCACCGCTTTCGACATGGCCCGCGCCATGGCCCTCGGTGCCGACTGGTGCAACGCGGCCCGCGGCTTCATGTTCGCCGTCGGCTGCATCCAGGCGCAGACCTGTCACACGGGTCAATGCCCGACCGGCGTCACCAGTCAGGATCCAAGCCGAAACCGCGCCATCGTCGTCACGGACAAGGCGCAGCGCGTCGCCAACTTCCACCGTGAAACGCTGCAGGCGCTGGCTGAGCTGGTCGCCGCCGCCGGCCTCGCGCATCCGGGCGAGCTGCAGCCGCACCACTTCATGCGCCGCATCACCGCCGATCGCGTGCTGAGCTTCGCCGACATTTATCGCGTGCTGAAGCCCGGCGAGTTGCTGGCCGGCACCACGCACCCGCAGTTTGCCGAAGCCTGGGCCATGGCGCGCGCTGACAGCTTTGCGCCAGCCCGTAGTGCCGGCATCCATGCCGTGGCCGCGCAATAGGCCTTAGGTACCCTTGGCATCTTGGATGGCGCGCCACAGGCGTTCCGGCGTCAACGGCAGCTGCAGATCGGTGACGCCGAGCGGGCGCAACGCGTCGAGCGCGGCATTCATGATCGACGGCAGCGCCCCCACGGTTCCGCTTTCACCGACGCCCTTGACGCCGAGCGGATTGGAACGCGCCACCTGCGGCCGGAGCGCCGAGTTGAACCGCGGCAGGTCTTCCGCCCGTGGAAGTATGTAGTCCATCATCGAGCCGGCGATGAGCTGGCCGCTCTCACGGTCATATTGCCCGTGCTCCATCATCGCCTGTCCGATCCCTTGCGCGAGGGCTCCGTAGATCTGCCCCTCGGCGAACTCATGCGCGATGACACGGCCGCAATCGTCCACAGCCGTGTAGGCAACCAACTGCATGACGCCGGTCTCAGGATCGATCTCCACCTCGGCGATGTGACAGCCGTTCGGAAACGTCGGCAGCGCCTCGATCTTCTCGTCGACGAAGATGGTGTCGCCTTCCTGTACCAGCTCCGCCAGACTGATGGCGAGATTGGTGCCGGGCGCGGCAAAGCGGCCGTCCTTGTAGTCAAGCTGCTCCGGACCCACCTGCAGCTTCACCGCCGCCCGTCCGCGCGCCACCTCGATCAACTTCAGGGCTGCGGCGCGCATGGCGAGGCCGGCCATGGTCGTCGAGCGTGAGGCGGAACTGGAGCCGCCATCCTCGAAGCCGGTGCTGTCGCCCTGCCCGACCACCACGCGATCGACAGGCAACTGCAAGTGCTCAGCCGACATCATCGCAAACACCGTCTCGTGCCCCTGGCCCGTGGCGCCGACCGCCGTGCGCACATGCACGCGCCCATCGCGCTCGAGCCGCATCTGCGCGCGCTCGTTTGGCACCCCGCCGGAAATCTCGACGAAGCAGCCAAGGCCGATGCCGCGCAAACGGCCATTAGCCAGCGACCGCGCCTTGCGTGTGGCGATGCCGCTCCAGTCGGCAGCCTTCAACACCTGCTCCATGGCGCCGGGAAAATCACCGGAATCGTAAACCGTACCAGCCGCCGTCTTGTGCGGCATGTCGCCGGCGCCCAGCATGTTGCGACGTCGCAGCTCGATCGCATCGATGCCGAGTTTGAGGGCCGCGGCCTCGACGAGGCTCTCCATGATCAGCGCCGCTTCGGGGCGTCCGGCGCCACGATAGGGCGCTGTCGGCACGGTGTTGGTGAGCACGCAATCGACACCGACATGCAGCGCCGGAACGCGATAGGGTCCAGCAATGCAGCGGGCGAAGTTGGCGCAGGCGATGAAGTAGCCCACCTGCTGCATGTAGGCACCCATGGCAGCGTCCGCCGTCACGTGGAGCGCCAGAAACCGGCCGTTGCCATCCAGCGCCAGACGGCCGCGCATGTGGGAGTCACGCGCCTGCGCATCGGACTGGAACGCTTCGCTGCGCGTCGCCGTCCAGCGCACCGGGCGGCCAAGCTGGCGTACGGCCACCATCAAGGCGGGATACTCGGGATAAACGCCGTTGCGAATGCCGAACGCGCCGCCGACATCGCGCGAGGTGACCGTAATGGCATGCTTGTCGACGCCGAGGCAGGCAGCCGCCTGATCGCGCAGCAGTGTCATGGCCTGGTTGCCGGTCTGCAGCAGGAAGCGCCCACTCTTGGCGTCGAAGCTTGCCACCGCGGCGCGCGGCTCCATCGGGCAGATGATCACGCGCTGGCTGGTGCGCTCCACCGCAACGACATGCGCGGCGGCTGCCATCGCACTTGCCATCGCCGCCTTGTCGCCAAGCTCCCAATGGAACACGAGATTGCCAGGCACCGTCACAGTCAGTTGTGGCGCACCGGGCGCTTTGGCATCGGCCAGCGCAGTGACGGCCGGCAACGGCTGATAAGCGATTTGCAGCGCATCGGCCATGGCCTGCGCGATCGCCGTTGTTGCCCCGATGCACAGCGCCACCGGTTCACCGACATGGCGCACGCGGCCTTGCGCCAGGATCGGCCACGGCGCATCGCGCGGCGGCTTGCCATCGGGATCCACCAGCCGTGGCGTGATGGCAATTGGCTTGACGCCGGCCTTGGCCAGATCGTCGCCGGTCAGCACCAGGGATGCGCCCTTGATGGCTATCGCCGCCGCTCGATCGATGGCGCCAAGCTCGGCATGCGCATGCGGCGAGCGGACGAACACGCCGACCAGGGCATCGGGCGCCTCGATGTCGTCGGTGAACACGCCACGGCCCGTCAGCAGCCGCTCATCTTCCAGTCGGTGCATGTGCATGACGTCACTCCGTAGGCGGCGGTCCACATTTGCGCGCAGCATAGTCCACGCCCCCACGCCGTGCCATGCCTGCACGATCAGGCTTGTCCGGTGCATCGCTGCTGACACCCGCCAGAGGAGGACAGCATGTCTATATCTCTCAGCCTCACGAACTTGGCGAAAACAACACCACATACTCAGCCGATTTCCCGGAAATCGTGCCGCAATGAAGAATTGAAGTTGAGCACAGCCTCGGTCGGCGCGATTGTCCGGGATCTTTACCCGACTGTTGGGAGCAGATCAGTCGCAAGATGCACAGCTTCGATCCAAAAGAGTTCCACGTCTACATGACGGCCAGCGGACCGCGAGGCGTGATCTATGTTGGCATGTCCGCCGATCTTCCCAATCGTGCATGGGAGCACAGGGAACGCGTCACCGCTGGCTTTACGACGAAGTATTGGGCTGGGCGCCTCGTCTACTATGAACGGCACGAAAGTGCCGGATCAGCTCAACGCCGCGAGTACTTGATGAAGCGCTGGCGTCGCGACTGGAAAATCGAGCTGATTGAGAGACACAACCCGACGTGGTCAGACTTATTTGAACAACTCGTCAAAGATAGCGGGTACGAGTGGTGACGTTGTGCGATACTCCGACCGTGAAAGGCCCCGGCTCGGCGCAATCCCGCTGCGCGAGATCGCTCTGGCCGGGGACCCGCGTGGAGAAGAGAGGCGGGCGCGATCGGCGCACGCGGCCATACGGACGCACGCCGCAGCAGGGAAGCATTGCCGAGTGGTGGTCTGATCCGCCACACTGCTGGTATGCAGTTGCCACCCCATGCGAAAAGGAGCGATCCCATGCAGAACACCGAGCGCATCTGGTCCCTGGTCGAGGCCAAGCGGACGCCGTTCCAGGAACTGGCAGATCGTATCTGGGGCATGCCGGAGATTGCCTACACCGAGTATCGCTCTGTGGCTGAGCACGTCGCAACGCTCAAAACCGAAGGCTTCAAGGTCACCGAGAGCCTGGCAGGCATCCCCACCGCCGTCATGGGCGAAGCCGGCAGCGAAGGTCCGGTGATCGCCATCCTCGGCGAGTACGACGCTTTGCCGGGCCTGTCGCAAGTCGCAGGGCTCGCCGAGCCCAAGCCCATGGAGACGGGCGGGCATGGCCACGGCTGTGGGCACAACCTGCTGGGCTCTGCGGCGTTGCTCGCGGCCACCGCCGTCAAGGATCTCCTCGCCGAACAGGGTATCAAGGGCCGCGTGCGCTACTACGGCTGTCCGGCTGAGGAAGGTGGCGCGGCCAAGGGCTTCATGGTGCGCGAGGGCCTGTTCAAGGACGTCGATATCGCCATCTCCTGGCATCCCGCGGCCTTCAATCGCGTCGACGATGCGCGCTCGCTCGCCAACACGCGCGTCGACTACACCTTCAAAGGTCGTTCCTCCCACGCCGCCGCCGCCCCGCACCTCGGCCGCAGTGCGCTGGATGCCGTCGAGCTCATGAGCGTCGGCGTCAACTATATGCGCGAGCACATGCCCTCCGATGCGCGCATTCATTACGCCTACCTCGATGCCGGCGGCGTGGCGCCCAACGTCGTGCAAGGTACCGCCAAGGTCCGCTACGCCATCCGCGCCCGCGATCTCGTCGGCATGAACGCGCTGATCGCCCGCGTACACAAAATCGCCGACGGCGCCGCCCTGATGACTGAAACCACGGTCGAGCGCCGGGTGGTCAGCGCTGTCTCGAACCTGCTCGGCAACACGCCGCTGGAAGACGCCATGCAGCGGGTCTTCGATCGCGTTGGCGGCCCTGGCTTCGATGAGCGCGATCGGGCGTTCGCAGCCAAGATCCAGGGCACGCTCTCCGACGAGGACATTGTCTCGGCTTATCGCCGCGCTGGTGTGCCGAAGCAGGAGAACACGCCGCTGTGTGACTACGTGGTGCCCCGCGCCACCGTCGGCGAGCCCATGCTTGGCTCCACCGACGTTGGCGACGTGAGTTGGGCCGTCCCTACGGTTCAGGCCCGCGTCGCAACACATGCCATTGGCACACCGGGCCACTCCTGGCAGATCACGGCGCAAGGCAAAATGCCGGCAGCGCATAAAGGCATGGTGCATGCCGCCAAAGTCATGGCAGGAACGGCCATTGAGGCCCTGAAGGATCCGGGACTGATCGCCAAGGCGAAAGCCGACCATCAGGCGCGGCTCGCGACCAATCCTTATGTTTGCCCCATCCCGACGGATGTGAAGCCGCCCGTGCAACCACGCCCGAAGTCGGCCTGACGGGCTCGAAACCGCAGGCCATTTCCGGACATCAACCGGGTTTGCCTTGTCCTGGGGAAACGCCACAGCGCGCCGCTGGCGACGTTCTGTTCATCACGTCGTGATGGAGCCATAGGCCGTGCACGTCGGTCTGGTCTATGGTGCCGCCAGTTGGCGCATGGAACGCTAGATGAACGCTTGGCTGCTGAAGGTCTGGAACGAACTGCGTCGGCTGATGGGGGCGTTGCCGGCAGCGCTCAGCACCGCCGTCGCGCAGGCGCTGCCGTCTCTGCGCCGGCTCGGTGGCATGTCGCTTCTCCTGATCAATCTGGCCGGTGCCGCCCTGCTGCTCGGCGGCCGGCGCCTCATCGCCATCTGGCAAGCATTGCCGAGCGATCGTCGCCGCCAGATCATGGGTCGTGGCGCCCTTTTGCTCGCGGTCGGCCTGGCGCTCAACATCGCCTGGTCCTGGCGGCATGTCCCGGGCCACTGGCTGGCCAGCGGCAACCGCCCGCTCAACGCAGCCAAGAGCTGGCACTTCCATCTGCAAAGTGTCGACATTGCCGCCATGGCCAAGGTCGATGCCGACCTGATCGTGACCGAATACTCGGCCAACTTCGGTGACAACGCGCCGCTGAAGCCGGAGGAAGTGGCGCGCCTGAAGCAGCGGCCGGACGGTCGCAAGCGGCTGGTGATCGCCTATTTCTCCATCGGGGAAGCGGAATCCTACCGCTTCTACTGGCGCCCCGACTGGGTTGGCGATGACGTTCCCGGCTGGTACGTGGCCGAGAATTGCGCCTGGCCGCGCAACTATATGGTCCGCTATTGGCACGATGGCTGGAAGGACATCATTTATCGTTCCAAGCGGTCGTTTCTGCAGCGCATCATCGATGTCGGTTTTGATGGCGTCTATCTCGATCGCGTCGATGTCTTCGGCGAGCAGGAGAAGGTGCGCCCCACCGCCCGCAACGACATGATCGAGTTCGTCACCGAACTCGCCGCAGCCGCCCGCAAGGCCAAGCCCGGCTTCATCGTCATGGCGCAGAACGCCGAAGACCTGCTCGACGAGCGCCGCTACCGCGATGTCATCGACGGTCTCGGCAAGGAGGACCTGCTTTACGGCAATATCGGCACCAACCTGCGCAACAAGGCCAGCGCGATTGAAGCATCACTGACCCACATCCGGCATCTGCAATGGGACTACAAGCCGGTGTTCGCGGTCGAGTATCTGTCGAAGCCCGATCTTATCGCCTCGGCCCGCCAGGAGATGCGGCAGCACGGCATGATCCCGACGTTCGCCCATCGCAGCCTGGATGGCCTCGATCCGACGGGCGACCGGCCGGCCTCGACCATCAAGTACGGCACAGCGGAATGGATCGCTGAAATGTGCAAGGACAAGCCGCACTGGTAAATTTGCCGCGGCATTGAGAATCCCGATTAACGACAGCGCCAGCGATGTTGCTCAGAGGGCCTCTTGATCGCTATGCTATCACGCCAACGCGCTACAGTTGGCGGTCGAGGAGTCCTGCGTCTATGAAGCTCATCAAGTTCCTGTTCTGTGCGGCGTTGACGCTGCTTGCAGCCGCACCCGTCGAAGCCCAGACGCCACAGCGGGCCAACCCATTCGCCGGCGCCAAATCGTGGGCCTATCAGTTGACCAACCTCGGCGCCGAGCAGCAGAAGCGCATCATCGATTCCGACTACGACGTGGTGGTGGTCGACTACGCGCGCTCTCTCGCAACCGACGCCACCGAAGTGCCGTTGACGCCGCAGGAAGTGGCGGCCATGAAGCGCAAGCCCGACGGCAGCCGGCGCGTCGTCATTGCCTATCTCAGCATCGGCGAGAGCGAGGACAACCGCTACTATTGGCCGGCGGAATGGAACAAGAAGCGTCCCGCCTACATGAAGGGCGAGAGCAAGGAGTGGAAAGGCAACTATCTGGTCGAATACTGGAATCCGACGTGGCAGAAGATCATCTTCGGAACTCCGGACGCCTACGTCGATCGCATCCTGAAAGGCGGCTTTGACGGCTTCTACATCGACCGCGCCGACGCCTACTACCGCTTCGGCGATACCAAGCAGGCACGTGATCGCATGACGGATTTCGTGGTCCGCCTGATCGCCGACATTCGCTCCAAGAAGCCGGATGCCGCGATCATGATGCAGAATGCCGAGGAGTTGCTGGATCGGCCGGAATACCTGTCGGCCATCGACGCCATCGCCAAGGAGGATCTCCTGTTCGGCATCACCCATCGGGAGGAGCTGAACAAGAAGGTCGACATCGACTACAGCACAAAGGCGCTGACCGATGCGCAGAAGGCAGGCAAGGCCATCTTCGTGGTCGAATATCTGCGCAATCCGAAGAATATCGAAATGGCCAAGGCCCGCATGAAGGAACTGGGCTTCGTGCTCTACTACGGCCCCCGCGGCCTGTTCGAGATCATGAAGCCGGGCGAGACTCCCGCGGCGCCGCCACCGCGTACGGTGACCGAGAAAGTCAAAAGCAAGCTGCCGTTCGTGAAGCAGAAAGCGACGCCGGGCGCCCGCAACGTGCGCTGATGTTTGGCATGTGCAGGCGTGACGTCGTACGGGTGTTCGCAGTCAATGAAGGGAGCGGCCGCGTGCCGCTCCTTTCGTTTGCATGATCTGCACGTGCTTGCCGCAATTCAGCGCCCGCATGGCCGCGCAGTGGCGGTGCACCAGAAGTGCTTGCCCGGCGCATCCCAGCTGCACGAGATGGTGCGATCACCGGACCAATACCAGTCGTCGTAGTGATCGCCGTACTTGTGCTCAGCTTTCTCGTGCCAGTGATACTTGGCCGATTCCATCGCGGAGCGCATGCTGTGCTCCTTGTGGCCTTTGGCGCTGAGGGCTGGATGACACGTGGTCCATCCGGCCGCGGCCGGTGGTGGTGATCCTGTCAAGGACAGGACAAGTGCGGCCGCCGCCGCCAGTGCAACCTTACGCATGTTACGGACTCCATCCTTTGCTTGAGCAATCGGGATGGCAGGCGCCCCCCAGTCGAGCCCCAGACCTGCCCCGCCAACGAGCTTAGGTTCACATGCAACTCTCGGCGAGGTAGTTCTCGTTTGGAGACTAACGAATTTCACAGGGTGTTGCAGCGGCGCACTTTTGTAGGATCGCTGCGCCATGCAGCATGCGGCGATCGATGTGCCCGCAAAGGAACCCCGCATGTCCCGCACGGTGGTTGCCGCCCTGTTGTCCGCATGCCTCATGGCGACGCCGGGCATCGCTGAGGCACAGCAGACTGTCCCTGCATCGAAGCAACCAAATCCGAAGCCTGGCTGCATCATCAAGGCGGGTGAGGCGACTGGCATCACGCGCGGTTTTGCCGAGTACGAAGCCCTGCTGATCATCCGCCAGGTCACCGGCAACTGGCCGCTCGAAAACGACCGCATCGGCCCAGCCACCTATGCTTGCCGGCAAGGGACCGTGGGCTGGACGTGCAAGGCCGTCGCTCAAGTGTGCAAGCGCTGAAGCTTCGGCCAGCCACCTGAACGGGCTCAATCCCCGAGTGCCGCCCCTTCACGCCGGGGATCAACGCCGCCTTCCAGCATGCCGTCAGGGCGTCGCACGATGATGTGCAGGCCCGAGGTCATCGGCGCGAAGCTCACGTTCTGCCCAAACGGCTTCATGCCGATCGCGTGGTGCAGCATCCGGTGCCACTGCTCGGCCCGCGTGGTGATGCCGCCGAACGAGTCGGCCGCGGCCGTCGGCGCCTCGAATTCGAGGTCGTTGCCGCGGCTGCCGAAATTCGGCAGATCCACCGCGGTCTGCGCGTCGAGCTTCCAGTCGATCAGCGCCACCAGGCTTTTCAGCACATAGGCGATGATGCGCGATCCCCCAGGCGATCCGGTAACGATGACCGGCTCATCGCGCTCGTTGAGCACGATGGTCGGCGCCATGGAGCTGCGCGGGCGCTTGCCCGGCTGCACGCGGTTGGCTACCGCGCGCCCCTCGCTGCCGGTCGGACGGAAGGAGAAGTCGGTGAGCTCGTTGTTGAGCAGGAATCCGGCCGCCCAAAGCCTTGAGCCGAAGCCCGATTCGATCGTCGATGTCATGGCGACCGCGTTGCCCGCCCCGTCGATGATGGAGACGTGCGTCGTGCCGGCGGCCTCGATGGTGGCGTCGCCACCCCACGTCAGCTTCGGCAAACCCGGTGGCAGACCCGGATAGGACTTGGCCATCGGTGCCTTGGGATCGATCAGCTTGCGCCGCTCGGCCATATAGGCGGCGTCGAGCAGCCCCGTGGGCAACGGAACGAAATCCGGGTCGGCCACATACCAATTGCGGTCGGCGAACGCCAGTTTGGTGGCCTCAGCGACCAGATGAATCGCCGCCGGTGTCATCGCCGCAGCGCGGCCCTGCTCCATGGGGAGATCCTGAAGCAGCGACAAGACTTGCCCGACGGCGATGCCGCCCGAGGAGGGGGGGCCCATGCCGCAGACCCGATGCCCGCGATAAGGAACGCAAACCGGCGTGCGTTCCTTGGCCCGATAGCCGGCGAGATCAGCGAGGTTGAGATCGCCCCGCGCCCCTGGTGCAGCGATGACTGCCGTCGAGATGGCGAGTGCGATCGGCCCCTCGTAAAAGGCCCGCTCACCCTCGCGGGCAATCCGGCGCAGCGTTGCCGCGAACTCGGGGTTTTTGAGGCGGTGCCCGACCGGCCAGGGCTGACCCTCGGCATCGAAGAAATAGCGCCGTGCATCAGGCGCAAAACCTGCGGCGCCCTCGTCGAGAAGCAGGCTGCGCAACCGCGGCGACAGCAGAAAGCCCTCTTCGGCGAGGCGTGCGGCCGGCTCGAACAGCTGCGCCCAGGGCAGCTTGCCATGCCTCTGGTGTGCCAGCGCCAGAACCCGCACTGTGCCGGGCGTGCCGACCGACAATCCCGAACGCACGGCCGCATCGAACGGCATCGGTCGCCCATTGATCAGAAATCGGTCGGGACGGGCCGCAGCCGGGGCTGTCTCGCGGCCATCGAAACTCGTGAGGCTGCGGCTGGCACTATGCCAATGCAGCAGGAACGAGCCGCCGCCAAGCCCGGAGGACTGTGGTTCGACAAGACCCAGCACCAATTGCGCGGCAATAGCAGCATCCACCGCCGATCCACCAGCGCGCAGCATGTCGCGCCCGGCAGCGGCCGCATAGGGATTGGCGGCAACCACCAGATGACGCTTGGCCACCACTCCCGCGCGGGCCTCCCAGCCGCTGCCTGGCTCAGGGGCGGCACGGCGATCCTGGGCGCGGACGGCACCCGCACCGAGCATCGCCAATAGCACGACGAGCACGGTGACCAGTCGGGCCCGCGCGCGCCAGCCGGGCAACGAGGCACGCTCCCCACCGGCGATGGTGGGCGTTGTTGACAGGGCGAAGTCCGGCAATTGGATAGACATCACCAACAGATAGCGGCTTTCGATAAGATTAGGCCACAACTCAAAAGTTGTGCTCAAGACCCGCTACCCCACCCGGGCCGGATGCCGGGGCCTCGCATGCTGTGCGGACACAGGCGCAACCCGCCGCGTCAGGCGCTCGGCTTCTTCTTGTAGTCGCCATCCGAGACCGGCTCGAGCCACTGCGTGCCGTCACCCTTGTCGTTGATCTCCGACATGGCGAGGTGGGAGAAGAGGTGGTCAGGTGCCGCGCCATGCCAATGCTTGACGCCGGGTGCGATCACGACGGTGTCGCCCGGCAGCAGTTCGGCGAGCGGGCCGCCTTCCTCCTGATAGCGGCCAGCGCCCGACAGGCAGAACAACGTCTGGCCGACAGGATGGGTGTGCCAATTGGTGCGCGCCCCCGGCGTGAAGGAAACGCGCGTTGCCCGCATGCGTGAAGGCTTTTCGCCGACGACCACCTCATCGGCATAAACGGTGCCGACGAAGCTGGTGTTGGGTTGCACCTTGGTGGCACGGCTGGACGCCCGGAAAATCTTCATGTCGCGTTACCTCTCTTGCTGACAGCTTCTACGTCACGTCACGGCCCGACGATCTTGAACGATTGCAGAAAGCGCTGCACCGCCGGATCTTCTGTCCGCTCCTTCGGCACGATGGCAATCAGCTGGTAGAACCATTTGCCGCTCTCGACATAGCGGGTTTCGACCCGCATCGTGTTGTCGAGACATTCGTTGCCCTTGATTTCCCGGCCCCGACCACCGGGAACAGGCAATGGCGTGTCCGAGTCGCGCGACAGGCAGTTCAGCGTTGCGAAGCTGCCTTGGGCGCCGGCGTCGAAGTTCACGGCATCGATGTTGTGCTGGGCGCCGACAATAAAGACGAAATCGCTGCCGACCTGGATGTGCTGCGTGCTGCGGGCAACCTTTTTGCGCGTGGCCGGGTCCAGCTTGACGGCATCGGTGCGGAACGGGCCCGAAAATTCGATCTCGAAGCGATCTTCGCGGAAGCTGTGCTTGGTCCAGTTGTGATCCTGGGCGGCTTTCTGCTGCGCCGATCCTCCGGTTGCGCCGAACGCAAGTAGGGTCATGAAAACAAACAGAAGACGCAGCCGGGCAGCGGTCAGGATACGCAACGCACGCATGTTGAACAGCATCTCCGTTGATGGCTCGCGCCGGTCTGGCCGCTTCGCCCTACAATGCATGGCCTGAACCTCGCAGGCAATCGAGGCGCCACGCGGGCGACCGCAAAATGCAACTCGGCCCGGGAAGCTGTTCCCCGGACCGAGCCATCGTGCAGGTGCTGTGACGTCGTTAGTGGTTGTAGGCGCGCTCACCATGCTCGGTGAGGTCTAGACCCTCGCGCTCGGCCTGCTCATCGGGACGCAACCCGATGACGATATCGACCAGCTTGAAGAGGATGGCCGAGCCAATGCCGGACCACAGAATGGTCATGGCGACCGCCTTGAATTGGGCGACCAACTGGAGAGCCATGGTGTAGGTGCCAGCGACGGCTTCACCCGGCTTGCTGACATAATCGAGGATGCCGGTGCCGCCGAGCGAGGGCGCCACCAGGATACCTGTCGCCAGGGCGCCGATGATGCCGCCAATGCAGTGCACGCCGAACACGTCGAGGCTGTCATCGTAGCCGAACGAGTTCTTCACGCTGGTGCAGAAGATGTAGCAGACGAACCCCGCGACAATGCCGAGCACGATGGCACCCATGGGCCCGGCAAAGCCGGACGCCGGCGTCACTGCTACAAGGCCGGCGACCGCACCTGTTACGATGCCGAGCAGCGACGGCTTGCCCTTGCCGCCCCACTCAGCGAACATCCAGGCCAGCGCCGCTGCAGCCGTGGCAACGAACGTATTCATCATCGCCAGCGCAGCCGTACCGTTGGCTTCCAGGTTGGAGCCGGCATTGAAGCCGAACCAGCCGACCCACAGCAGCGCGGCGCCAACCATGGTCAGCGTCAGTGAGTGTGGCGCCATGGCCTCGCGGCCGAAGCCGACACGCTTGCCGATCATGAGCGCACCAACCATACCGGCGACGCCCGCATTGATGTGCACCACCGTGCCGCCGGCGAAGTCGAGCGCCGTCCAGCGATAGATGATGCCGGCATCGGCTTCGACGGCCGCCAGGGCCTTCTCAGCGGCTTCCTTGGCGGGTCCTGCCGTTGCAGCCTTGACCGCCTTGGCAGCCTCAGCCAGGGCATCTGGGCCTGCCCAGTACCAGACCATGTGGGCGATCGGGCAGTAGACGAAAGTCACCCACAGCAAGGTGAACAGCAGCAGGGCCGAGAACTTCACGCGTTCCGCGAAAGCGCCGACGATCAGCGCCGGCGTGATGCAGGCGAAGGTCATCTGGAAGGCGATGTAGACCAGCTCCGGAATGACGACACCGTTGGAGAAGGTGGCCGCCACCGCGTCGGTGATGGTTTTGTCTTTCGGCGCGATGCGCAAGAAGGCCTTGTCGAAGCCGCCGATGTAGGCGTTCAGCGAGCCGCCATTGGTGAACGCCAGGCTGTAGCCGTAGGTCACCCAGATCAGGCAGACCAGCGAGACGATCGCGAACACCTGCATGAGAACGGACAGCATGTTCTTCGTGCGCACCAGGCCACCGTAGAACAGGGCCAGGCCCGGCACCGTCATGAGCAGGACCAGCACGGTGGCCGTCATCATGAAGGCCGTATCGCCTTTGTTGGGAACCGGATCGGCCGCCAGGGCCGGTAGTGCCGTGGATACGAGCAGCAAACCGAGCGCGGCCATCAGGCTCGCCCCCCGGCGCGACAGGAAACTCTCAATCATGGCGTGGTTCTCTGCTTGGTGGATGGATAGGAAGTTGTGGAAACGGGTTGGCGCCGCATGGCGTCGTCGGTCAGAGCGCGCTGTCGTCAGTTTCGCCCGTGCGGATGCGGACCGTGTGTTCGATGGCCGAGACGAAGATCTTGCCATCGCCGATCTGGCCGGTTTTGGCGGTGCGCGCGATGGCTTCGATGACCTTGTCCACGTCCCCCGTGGCAACGCCGACCTCGATCTTCACCTTGGGCAGGAAGCTGACGGCGTACTCGGCGCCGCGATAGATTTCCGTATGGCCCTTCTGGCGGCCATAGCCCTTGACCTCGGTGACGGTCATGCCCTGGATGCCGATATCGGTCAGCGCCGCCCGGACCTCTTCCAGCTTGAATGGCTTGATGATTGCCGTGACGAGTTTCATCGTACTCGCTCCCCTGTCTGCGATGGACCATGCCTGCGTCCGGAGTGACTGACTTTCCGGCAACAGCCAGTGGCATGAGGGAAGCACTACAAATCGCGTGCCAACTAAATTTTAACCAGTTTGAGCATTGGAAAGATTGAAAAAAAACGGAGTTTCGATAATGCTGGGTTGTTGCTTGCCTATAAATTAGGCGGTAACTGCCAGCGATCCGCCCGGCTGCCCATTAACTGACCACAAATCGCGTCGCACGCTGCCTGACAAGCCCTTCCTGGGTCACGGACGCCACCAGCTTGCCATCCCTGGAGAAGATGCTGCCCCGGCAAAATCCGCGACCGCCATGCGCATTCGGGCTCTCTTGCGCATAGAGCAGCCAGTCGTCGGCCCGGAACGGGCGGTGGAACCACATGGCGTGATCGAGGCTGGCGAGCTGCACATCGGGGTCGAACATCAGCTTGCCATGCGCAATCAGGGCCGTATCCAGCAACGTGAAGTCGGACGCATAGGCCAGCACGCATTGGTGCAGCGACAACGCGTCGGGCAACTGACCGTTGGCGCGCATCCAGACGTATTGCAGGGGCGGACGGGCCTCGCGATCGAGCCAGCGCGACACCTCGACGGGTCGCATCTCGATCGGCCGCTCCCGTTCCCAATAGGAGCGGATGTTCTCCGGCAGATGCCCGATCATGCGCGCCTTGAGTTCCTGCTCGCTCGGCAGATCCTCAGGCGCGGGCACATTGGGCATCTCCGCGTGGTGGTCGAAGCCCTCCTCGTGCTTGTGGAATGACACGCTCATGGCGAACATGGCCCGGCCATGTTGGATGGCCTTGACGCGCCGCGTGTTGAAGCTGCCGCCGTCGCGGATGCGCTCGACATCGTAGACAATGGGCACGGTCGGGTCGCCGGGCAGCAGGAAATAGGCATGCGCCGAATGCGCCACCCGGTCGTCCGGCACCGTGCGCACCGCCGCCACCAGGGCCTGGCCAAGCACCTGCCCGCCGTAGACCCGCTGCCAGCCTTCAGTCGGCCCGCGACCACGATAGAGATTGTGCTCGATGGCCTCGAGATCCAGGATATCCAGCAGCCCGGCGACGGCTTTGGACCCGGAATGCGGCCCGGTCTTGCTCGGGGGTTTTGGCTTACGCGCGGGCATGGCGGTGGATCCGGATGTTGCAGGTGCTGCTGCAGGCGGTAGCGGCGATGCCCAGCCTGTGTCAATTGCTTCGGACCACGAAAGCCGTGGCGCAGCCCGGGTTTGGTCGACGACGGAGATGACATGAACAGCGACGCGGTGCCTGCGTTCGACATCGTGGTGGTCGGCGCCAGTCACGTGGGCCTCGCCATGGCCCTGGCGCTGGCCGGCACACTGGGCAGCGACCTGCGCCTCGGCCTGATCGAGCGCCGCGACCTGACGCACGGGCCGGTACCGACCGCCGATCCCCGCGCCTTTGCCTTGTCCGCCGGCTCCGTCGCGCTGCTCACGGCGCTGGGCGTCTGGCCGGCCCTCGCCCCCCATGCCGAGGCGGTGACCGGGATCGACATCACGGATTCGAGCCTCGAGCACGCCGTGCGCCCGACCCTGCTCAGCTATGACAACCAGATCTCGGGTGGGCGCCCGGCCACGTTCATTGTCGAGGCTGACCGGCTCGCCGCCGCACTCCTGGCGCGCGTACGGGACGCACCCGGCATCACCGTCATGGCCAAGGCCTCGATCGCGCCCGGCACAACCCTCGACGGCGCCGGCGCCCACGTGCAATTGGCCGATGGTCGCCGACTGACTGCTCGCCTCCTTATTGCCGCCGACGGTGCCCGCTCGATGATCCGCGACTTGGCGGCGATCAAGACCGTGGCCTGGGCCTATCCCCAGACCGGCATCGTCACGGTCGTCACGCATGAGCGGCCGCACGAAGGCCGCGCCGTCCAGCATTTTCTGCCGGCTGGACCGTTCGCCATCCTGCCCTTGCCCGGCCGTCGCAGTTGCATCACCTGGACCGAAGATGCGGCGGCCGCTGCCCATATTTTGTCCCTTGATGACAGCGGGTTCCTGGCCGAGATCGAGCGCCGGTTCGGCTATCGCCTCGGCATCGTCAACCTCGCCGGCCCCCGCGCCTCCTGGCCGCTCGAGCTGCAGTTGGCCCGCTCGCTCGTGGCGCCGCGCGTGGCCTTGATCGGGGATGCCGCCCGCAGCGTCCACCCCATTGCCGGCCAAGGCCTCAATCTCGGCTTCCGCGATGTCGCTGCATTGACCGAGGTGACAGCCGACATGATGCGCCTCGGCCTCGATCCCGGTGACGCCATGGGCCTCGAGCGCTATCAGAGCTGGCGGCGCTTCGACGGCCAATCGTCGGCCGCCGCCTATGATGCGTTGAACCGGCTATTCTCCAATGATTTGAGCCTCGTTCGTGCCGTCCGCGACGTCGGCCTCGGCATCGTCGACCGTTTGCCGGGCCTGAAGCAGCTTCTCGTCGAGGAGGCAGCGGGCCGCACAGGTGACGTGCCGCGGTTGCTGCAAGGTGCCTTTCCGTGAGTCCCGGGGCGCCGCCAAGTTTTCGCGCCGCCGCCATGCGACTGCTGTTAAACAACGGGCTGGGATTACCGCGGGTGCAGGACGGGAGACACCATGTTGCAACGCTTGTCGCTGTCAATGGGCAGCATCGCCATCTCGATGGTGCTGGGACACATCGCTTTGGCCTATGTCGGCATCTTCTATCCCGAGCGTCTCGAGGGCATGATCGAGGTTGCGGGCATGGTCAAGAAATGGATCGTCGGCGCCGGCATACCCTCGAAATACAACGTCTGGATCCGCCTCCTGCTCGAGGAAAAGTCGCTGCTGTTCATGTTCTTCTCGCTGATGGCGCGCGTCGTCATTCTGATGCTCACCGGCTCGATCGCCTGGGCCTGGAACCGCATCCGGGCCTAGGCGGCGGCACGCTTTCCACATGGCGCGCCGGCCAATTCCGCGTTTGCCGACAGCGCCGCCCATGGCTTAAGCCGTGGGAATAATGCCAACTGTCGTGGCCAGAACCCGGAGGACGCCCCATGCGCAAGAACAATGTACGCCAGATCATCAAGGACGGCGGTAACGTCATCAATGGCTGGTGCGCGATCCCCGATTCCTATGCGGCCGAAGTTTATGCGCATCAGGGCTGGGACAGCGTCACCATCGACCTCCAGCACGGCCCCGTCGATTTCCAGGCCGCGCTGCACATGCTGCAGGCCATTTCGACCACCAGCGCCGTGCCCCTGTGCCGCGTGCCCTGGAACGATGCCGCCATCATCATGAAGCTGCTAGATGCCGGCAGCTACGGCCTCATCTGCCCGATGATCAACACCAAGGAAGAGGCCGAGCGCTTCGTCTCCTTCGGTCGCTATCCCCCGCTCGGCACCCGCTCCATGGGCCCGAACCGGGCCGTGCAGTACGGCGGCGCCGACTACTGGCAGGGCGCCAACGAGGAGGTGATCCTGCTCGCCATGATCGAAACCCGCGCCGGCCTGAAGAACCTCGAGTCGATCCTGTCCGTGAAAGGCCTCGATGGCGTCTACGTCGGCCCCTCCGACCTCTCGCTCGCCATGGGCAAGACGCCGACGCTTGATCCCAGCGACAGCGAGGTCATCGCCGCCATTGCCGAGATCGGCAAGGTGGTCCGCGCCAAAGGCCTCATCGCCGGCGTGCACACCGACAGCCCCGCCACCGCCAGGAAGCGCTTCGCTCAGGGCTACAACTTCACCACCCTGATGAACGACGCGCGCTTGCTCGCCGTCGCCGCGGCCAACATCGTCAAGGAGACCCGCGGTCAGGCCGCCGGTCCGGCCGCCAAGACCTATTGATCGCAACCGCCACACGATGCCGGGCCACCACCCGGCATCGTCATCAGTTCCAACTGGCGCGTGCCGCCGGCCTCCCAGGGCGCGGACACAGCGGACACCGCCCTCTCCCCTCTCCCAGTTGCCAATGGCTCTGCGTGCGCCAATCGAGGGCCAGCCCCGCCCCTCGACTTGGCAAATGGCTCGCGCAGGCTCAGGCAAGCTGCTGCAGGGCCCTTGGCATGCGTCTGGCTAGGTGGGTGCCAACGGGTTGGCGCACGCTGCCAGCGGGCTGATTCTTGGATTAACCATCTTTCAGCGCCGGACTGGTTAATTGCGACGCAGGGACGGGGCCATCGATAGGCTCGGTCCGCCTAGGCTGGTATTCATTTTCGGTAGCTGTCCCTAATTATCTGATCACTTCTCTGTTGACTGCTCAAATCTTCTGGCCACAGTGAAGCTTACGCTGTCGCAACCGTCTTGCCTTGAGTGGTCGTGCGCGTGCATCTTAGCGGAATATACTCTGGTGACGACATGACTTCCCCCTAGAACAGCTCTGCTTTTATGCAGTCTCCAATTGACTATCATGCTTCTCGGATCGCCTGGAATCCGAAGGATCGTCGAAACGGAAACATAGCGTCCCGAAACTCTTGTGAACAGAACCAATAAGCAGTCAGCCCTTCATCAAGGACGCCCGTCCAAAAGTGCAGATGCTGAATGGCCGACTTGTCGAGAACAAGCCGGTCGAAATGTGCGACGCGCATGTACTCTACAGTTTGTATGCGCTTGCCATTCGCAACCATCCAAGTCGGCGGTACGACCTGCAGCGCATCCTGTGACTGGTTACTATTGATCATGCGGACGTGATGGGGAGTCCGCATGAGCCAGCGCCGGTCACTTCGACTTGCCGGCAGATCAACCAATTCAAGCTGAAAGAATTCTATCGACGGATCAATGGGCGCCAGCGTAGATCTGACTTGATCTGAGCAATCAAGGAAATGCATCCCAGCAATTGAGATTTCGGTTCGGTCCGATCCTTTGGTGATGATGATTTTTTTAGGCAAGTAGGGAATGAGTTCCTTCGGAACTGGACCGGGTTCGGTCAATTTGCCGAGTTCGGGTCCATATGGCTCGAAGTGGTTCGCAGCGTCGTCGGAAATGTGCTCGCGACTCCCAATGATAAGTCTATATGCCATGTTGCGCCTCGCGGGATATGCTTCTGAAATCCCTCATCAGCAACGAATCCGCTCCCGACCACCCCTTTCCCC
>JBJXDZ010000115.1:0-24083 GCA_046154645.1 Hyphomicrobiaceae bacterium | reverse complement strand
GGGAAAGCAAGCACGCGGGTGAAGAAAAGGAAATGAGTAGACACCACGGCTCAGTTGTTTTGCGATCCCGGCTGCCGCTGGCGTCCGCTGCAACCGTCGCCGTCGCTGCGCGAGCGGGCTGCCGCCCGCAGCCCGCCCGGGGAGACCCCGGACCCCCTTCTTTCTATTTGTGGGCGTGGGGCGAGGCTGTGCGCTTCGACGCAACCTTCAACCTCACCCCGCACCTCACCACTTGTCTTCCTGGAAGCCAAGCGCACGCGCCGGGTGCTTGTGGGCACCTGAAGGCGCAGGGAAAAGAGCGCGCGGCTATCCGGGATCTCGCCGGCGCGGATAACACATGGCCCTCAGTCTTGCCGTCCATCGCGGCCGAAGACGTCCGACCTCGTCGCCACGCCCAGCAGAACCGGCGAGATCCCGGCTCTACGCCGCGCCACGAAGCCGTGCCGCTGCTCCGGCCGGGAAGACAAGTGGGGCGACGAGGCGCGTGGTCGGCCGCGTCAGCGCTTATCGCGCACCAGGAGGGAATAGCTGAGCCCATTGACGGTGAATGGGGGCGTGCCGCCGCGCGTAGCGCTGATCTGGTTGATGATCAGCGTGACCGGCAAGGCGCCCTCGGTCGGCTCAAGCACAATGCTCGCGCGCGGTTCCGGACCCGGCAACTTGCGCAACGGCCCGTCGGTCTTGTCGAGTGGCGCCAAGTCGAACACGGCGCGCCGATCGCCACTGGATTCCTCCACCAGCAGTCGGGCATCATCGAGCCGCAGCACCAGCTTCAACCCGCCGAGCGCAACCTCCTGCTTGACCGTAGTAGCTTCCCGTCCAACGTCGCGGGTCGACCGCAACCCCGACATGAGCCACGTACCGTCGGGAAGCGCGGCAATGGTGGGAGACTGCGCCGTATAAGTGGCGAAGTTCGGCGATGAATGATTAGCCGCGAACGACTTGTCGATGCCAAGCCGCTCACGCACGCGCTGCGCGGTTTGCCAATCGTTGGGACCTTTCGCAGTCACAGCGAAAGGATCAGCCGCGTCGCCGGCAAAGAAGGGTTTCAAGACGTCGAGCCGACGCCGCGCCATGAAGAAATTGATCTTATCGTTCAGCCGCAGTGCCTCAGGCGTATTGCTCGCGATCTTGGGGGCGATGCCCGGTTTGACGCGGCCATTCTCCATGAGACCCGCCGCCGCCAGCGCACGGCCGAACTCGGCGATCTGGCTGCGATGGGTCCACCCTGTCATGCCCCAGGGTCCGAGACAGGAGGCAAGCACCAACGCCGACAACACCGCAGGCATCAAGCGAAGATCACGGCCAAAGAGACCAAGCCCATGCGTGATGGCGAGTACGCCGAGCCACACGCCGACGAGTACGACCCAATAGCGGCTTTCGGTGACGCCATAGGCATCGATGCGCGTGCCGACGGCGATGAAGAGCAGCACCAGCGGCACGATCAGGAACCAGGGCCAGGCGCGCCAGAAAAGGGACACGAGTGCGCCGCTCGACTGTCGCGTCGGAAAAGCCAGCAGCGCCGTCAATACCGTCATGGCGCCATAGAGCAGCACCAGCCAGCCGAGGCGTCCCTTCGGCAAGGTGCCATCGAGGCCGATTTGTCCGGCATAGACATGCAGGATCACCGCATAGACCAGCAGCAACGGCACCAGGATGAACTTGACCAGCAGCGCCACCATGCGGCTGAGAAAGTCGGTTGGTGTGCCCTCCGAAACCTCACTGGCGAAATCCTCGGGTATCACGCTCGCCCAATAGAGCGGTCCGACGACACCGCAGGCAATGGCCCAGATCCTCTCGTGCACTTCGTAGGACAGATTGAAGCCGAACAGATAGCGCAACGTCTCCACGATCGCCGACAGCCCGAGGCCGAACAGCAGGCACGCGATACCCGCGGCGAGGAAGCCGATCCAGGTGTCGTGATTGAAGCGCCAGTACGCCGCCTGCGCCACGCCATGACGCAGATATGGCGTCACGCCGACCGCCAGCAACAGGCCACCGATCACCAACGCGGGCATCAGTTGAACGACGTCGGCGAACGCGATCAACCCCGCCAGAGCCAACCACCCGGCAACCGTCACGACGTGTCGCACCACGGAGCGGATGCCACGCGCCTCGGCGAACAGCGTCACGACGAGCGACCACAGGAACGCTGCCGACAGGCCGCTCGGGATGCGCACCAGGCGCAACATGGTCACATCGGGCGGCACGCCGACCGGTCGATGCAGGCCGAAGAAGAAATAGGCCGCGAAAACCAGCGCAGCGAGCACACTCCAGGGAAACCGATGTAACAGACGCGCGAGTTGGGGGCCGAGCACACCACCGAGAACCGTCTGCTGCTGCATGCCCGCGCCGGCCGCTCGCGACCGCTCCCTCTGCATCCGGAGGCTCGCAACCGAGGCCCCAGCTTCAGCGCTCCTGCCTCGTGGGGCGCCGCGACTCGTATTTTGCCAACACCTTGCGGGCCTCGACAACGACGCTATCGGCAATGGCCGCGTGCCCTTCCGCCGTCGGATGGAAGGCGCCCGAGTAAAGGCTCGCCAACAAGACCTGGAACCAGGACAGCGTATTCGTCGGCAACGCCTTTTGCATCAACGATCGCGAAACATGGAAATTGCCGGTCATGAAGGCGTCGTTGGGTGTGCGGAACCAGCGCTGCCGCGAGGCATAGGGCCGCCAGTCGGCCGGGTTGAAGGGCTCCCAGCTGTCACCCACCCGGCGCGGCAGGCGCAGATCGTCGGCCGAGGACAGGGCGTTGTCCGACCAGCCGGCGCAGATGCCACGACCGCGGAAGGCATCGCGGTGTGCCGCGACGTAGGTCCACCCGTGCGTCTTGGCGGCGTCTTGCATGATGACGTTGAGACGTTCGGCGGCGACCATGGAGTCCTTGGCCTTCTCCTCCGACAGCGCGAAATCGGCGACCACCGTCATGCCGGCTTGACCGTCCGGACACACCGAGCGGCCGTCCTCGAGCAGCGTCAGCGCCGGATAGGACACCAGCACAATCCGATCCGACTCGCTCCAGGGAATGTGCAGGATGTTGCGCAGCGCCCGGTTGAGCGACTTGTAGCGATCATCGAGCTGATCGAGCTGCTGGCTGGCATCGACGAACCCGTGCACCTGGCCGAACCAGCCGCCGACCTTGCGCAAGACGGACTTGTCGGCGAGGACGGCGTTGGCGACGAGGCGCGAGAAGCCGACGTCATTGCCGCCGATCGACACCAGGATCAAGTCGATTCTGCGGGCGCGGTCGGTCTCGCACTTCTTGAGCACGAGCCCGCCGATCAGCTCCGGCACCTTGCCGCCCAGATGATAGCCCTCGGGCAGATCGAAGGCTGGCGCTTCGCGCGTGCCGCACTGGGCCTGCGCCACGGCGGACAGCTGCGACAGATCGGGCGGGTTGGGCACCCACTCGTGGCCCTTGTAGCGCAGGAACAGACCCTGCACGATTTCAGCGCCCGAGCAGGCATAGCTGACGAACGTGACGGCGCGATGCGGCTCCTCGATGGACAGTTGCAGCGCCGCCCGCAGCTGATGCGAATAGAGCGAGCGATGACAGGCCTGATCGAGCCAGCGCGGATTGTTCTCGATGAACGCCTTGTCGCCGACATCCTTCCAGTCGCCGACGCGGGCGGGATAACCGACCAGCTCGACGTTCTTCTGCGGTGTGCCGTAAAAGGCGGCGCGCTCGCGCGAGAAGCGCACGGGCACATCCGGATTGCCTTCGCCCGAGCCGAAGCTGTCGCCGACACCGACGACCAGCAGATCATTGACCTTGACGGCGGCGGCAGCCACCTCGCGGCTGCCGATCTCGATCGAGACCGTGGCGCCGGCCGGATACGGGATTTCCAGCGTCACGGGCGCATCGCAGGGCGCCTTGAAGGAGGTGCCCCGCGCGCGTTGCCCGCCGCGCGGCGCCGTGAGCCAGGTGCAATCGACGCCGGCCGACGCATCGATGCCTTGCGCGGTGAACACGACGCGATGGGACTTGGGATGCAGGTAATCGCTGGCATCGCGGCAGATGTGGCGATTGCGGACCGGCTCCCAGCACGTGCCATCGAGGACACCGGCGGCCCAGCCTTCGCCGTTATGGCGATCGGCAAGCGCGCGCTCGGCGGCCAGCACGGGCGTACGGCGCTCCTCCTCGCTGAGTGCGGCATAGGTGGCGCGGTGCATTTCGGTGTGCGCCGGATCGGTGAAGAAGCGGAACGGGTTCTCGACCCGCCAGGCGATCGTCGGCTCGCTGGCCCGGGCGGGCGACAGCGGACCCAGGGCCGTGACCAGCAGGGCGAGAGAGACCCAACGAAACCAACTGTGAGGCATGCGATGCGAGCCCTCCCGTTGCCATGGACCGGTGCCGTGACCGGCCTAGACGCGCTGCCGGCGGTGCGCCCGCCACAGGCGCCACATCCGGCCGAGCGGCGTTACGTCAGCCACCCGTTCGAGCGCCTGCAAGCGTATCCGTTCCTGGCCTAAGAAATACGGCTCAACCATGGCAAGGGGAAGAAGCGCCACGTGCGCGGCGGGACCAAGCCGGGATAGGGCCGCATGGGCCAGGGAAAGCTCAACCCGGCCGCGCCGGCGGAGCGCATCGCCGCAGGCGTCGATGGCGGTGGCAAGCGCGGGCGTGACGGGGCGCGCCGTCAGGGCTTCGGCGGTCTGGCCATGCTCGGCCAGCAGCGACATGGGGATTGGAAAGGCGCCGCCCCGCAGCAGCACCGGCAACCGCCCGAGGTTCCGCGCCAGCCCATAGGCCCGGCCGGCAGCGACGGCCAGTCCGGGCTCGGACGCAACGCCCGCGATGCGCAAGGCCACCTCGAAGCAGCGCCCCTCCGTGGCATCGAGATGGCCGATCAGGACGGCCTCGTCGGCAAACAGGTCGCGGCTGACGTCGACATGACGGGCCTCGATCATGGCCACAAACGGGGCCAGATCGAATTGGCGGCGGCGAATGAGGTCGCACAGCGCGTCGGCCACCGGATGGCCGGTCGGGGCATCGTGGACCGCGCCCGTGATGGCGTCATGCCACCATTGCAGCCGGATCTCGCCCATCATCGGCTCGCGCACCTGCTGCGGAATGCGGCCAAGCTCGGCGGCGAAGGCGGCGAGCGTCACCAGATCCGCCGCGACACCGTCGGGAGCCAGCAGGGCTGCGGCATAGCGGTCCGGCTCGCCATCGCGGGCGGCATCGCGCACGGCCGCGAAGCCTTGGCCAGGCCCACCGGCGGGTGCTGCGGGCGCCACCACGATCAGCCGTGCGCCACCGCGACCATGATGCAGGTCACGGGTAGCGCCAGAATGAGGTTGATGCGAGCCGCCAGGCGGATGCGGGCCCGGGCGCGCAGTTTCACCTCGGCATCGCCCGCCACCTCGCCGAGGATGATGCGCAGGCTCGGCCAGATGACGAAATGCACCAGCACCCACATCACGATGGCACCAGCGATGGCACCATAGAGCATCGCGAATTTCAGCGGCGGAATATAGACGGCCGACTTGAACACCCAGCGCTCGAGCATGTAGCCGCTGGTCACCAGCAGTGCGATCCCCGACGCCAGCGTCAGATGCGAGGCATGACGGTAGATGGCGGCGACCCGCGGCACCACATGCTGCATCAGCGCGGCGCGCCCGGCATCATCGGTGGCCGCGACGGCGCCCAGTTGCACGAAGTTGACGAACCAGATCATGCCGACCCACAGCACGGCCGCCAGCACGTGGACGACGCGCGCCAGCATGGAGGCAAAACCCAGCCCATCGATGCCGGAGCCCACCAACCAACCGACCAGGATCACCGCACCAATGACTCCCCCGATGAGGGCTGCATGGACCGGGCTGTCGAGACTAGATTTCACAATGCAGGCCTTTCATGCCACGGCCACGAGAGCGGCACCCAGTGGGCGGCCCTCGGCGAGCAAGACGTTGTAGGTGCGACAGGCAGCCCCGGTATCCATGACATCGAGACCGATGCCGGCGTCGCGAAAGGCTTGCCGCATCTCGCGCGTGGGAAAGATTTGTTTGCGGCCGGTGCCGATGATCAGGAACTCGATGGCGCCCTTCTCCGCGAACACCGGCGCCAGATGGGCCGGCGTCAAAGCCGCCGCAGCATCGAACGGATCGGGCGCATCCCAGGCGACAATGGCGCTGGCCAGACATAGGATCGAGCCGCGATGGCTCATGCCGGCAAAGCGAAAGCCAGCGTTGCCATAGGCCTCGATCGGGGCGCGGCCCGGAAAGCGTGGCGTTGACGGTTCAGCCATCGGCCCCTCTCCGGATCCCGATCTCAAACCTTCGGCTTGTCAGAGATGCCCGCCACCTTGGTGCCCACCACCGTTTCACGCTTGATGCCGAAATAGTCGAGGATCGGCGCCGCGATGAAGATCGAGGAATAGGTACCGACGACGACGCCGAACAGCATGGCGAAGGTGAAGTTGCGGATGACGCTGCCACCGAACACATAGAGCGCGATCAACACGGCAATGGTAGTGGCGCCCGTCAAAATTGTGCGCGACAGCGTTTCGTTGATGGAGAGATTGAGCAGTTCGTTCAGGTCCATACGGCGGAATTTACGCAGGTTCTCACGAATCCGGTCCGACACGACGACGGTATCGTTGACGGAGTAGCCGAGAATGGTGAGCAACGCCGCCACGATGGAGAGATCGAACTCGAGGTTGAACAGCGAGAACACGCCGACCGTGATCAGCACGTCATGCGTCAGCGCCACGACGGTGCCAAGCGCGAACTGCCATTCGAAACGGAACCAGACGTAGGCGATGATGGCCGCAATCGCTCCGAGAATGGCCAGGATGCCATCGCGCCGCAACTCCGATGACACCGCCGGGCCGACCACTTCGACGCGGCGTTGCACGAAGCCATCGCCCAGCGCGTCGGTGATCTTTTTCAACGCCGCCTGTTGCGCCTCTTCGCCGCCCGGCTGCTGCTCCATGCGGATCAGCACCTCATTCGGTTGTCCGAACTGCTGGATCTGCACATCGCCGATGCCGAGGCCGCCGAGTTTGCTGCGCAATTCCGTGATGTTGGCGGCACCCTTTTTCGTCTGCACCTCGATCATCGAGCCGCCCTTGAAGTCGACGCCGAGATTGAGGCCCTTGACGGCGAACAGGGCGAGCGAGAGCACCATGGCCACGATCGAACCCCAGAAGCACACGGACTTGAACCGCATGAAGTTGATGCGGGTGTCGTGCGGGAAGAAGTCGAAGCCCTTGAAGTTCGGAATGGGCAACATGGGGGTCTTTCCGGGTTATCGCGGCGGCATGGCGGCCGATCCGAGACGTCAGATATCGAGCGCGGGCATGCGCCCCAGCTAGATCGGAACGGCGATCCGGGAGGCGCGGCCCTTCTGCTGGCTGAGCCACCACGAAACCAGCAGGCGCGTCACCGTGACAGCCGTGAACACCGAGGTGAAGATACCAATGGCCAGCGTCACAGCGAAACCGCGCACGGGGCCGGAGCCGAGGCCGAACATGAGCAGAGCTGCGACCAGCGTCGTCAACTGGCTGTCGATGATCGTCACCATGGCGCGGTCGAAGCCGGATTCGATGGCGCTAATCGCCGTCTTGCCGGCGCGCAACTCCTCGCGGATGCGCTCATAGATCAACACGTTGGCGTCGACCGCCATGCCGATGGTCAAGACGAAGCCGGCGATGCCGGGCAAGGTCAGCGTGATGCCGATCGCCGACATCAAGGCGGCAACCAGGATGCCGTTCATGATCAGCGCGATGCACGCAAAGACACCGAACGTGCCGTAAGCGAAGATCACCATGGCGATGGTGGCCAAGCTTCCTACCATGGCCGCCAGTTTGCCGGCGGCAATCGAGTCGGCGCCAAGCGACGGACCAACCGTGCGTTCCTCGACAATGGTCAGCTTGGCTGGCAGCGCGCCCGAGCGCAACTGCACCGCCAGCTCATTGGCGGTCTTGGCCGTGAAGCTGCCCGAGATCTGGCCCGAGCCGCCCGTGATAGCTTCGCGAATGTTAGGCGCCGAGATCACCACGTCATCGAGCACAATAGCAAAGGGACGCCCGACATTGGCTTGCGTGTAGCGGCTGAAATCGCGGGCGCCGGTTTGCTTGAAGCGGAAGGCCAGCACCCACTCGCCCGTGGTCTGGTTGAGCTCGGCCTGGGCGCTGGATAGTTCGCTGCCAGGCACGATCGGCCTTTCCTCCAGGAGATAATTGCCGTCCGTGCGGCCCTCCGCGGGATAGATGCGATAGCCCGAGGGAATGCCGCCCTGCTGCGCCTCCTCCGGCGTCATCTGCGCGTGCACGTGATGGAACGACAGCAGCGCGGTGCGCCCGATCAGTTCCTTGAGCTCACCCGTATCCTTGAGGCCCGGATATTGCACCAGGATGCGCGCTTCGCCCTGGCGGGCCACCGTCGACTCGGCGGTGCCCAACTCATTGACGCGCCGGTTCACCGTTTCGATGGCCGCATTGGCCGTATCGGTCAGCCGCTTCTTGATGCCGGCCGGCGTCGGCGTGATGATGATGATATTGCCGTCGCCTTTGCTGATCTCGATGCTTGGTGCCGAAGTGCCGAGCAGAGGGTTGCCGGTGTCCTCGATCATACGGGCGCGCAACTCCTTGAGCGCCGGATCGACCTCTTCGGGCTTCTGGAGCCGCACGTTGACATTGCTGCCGACCACTTGCGACGCTTCAGGAAAGATCGGGTTCGGCTTGACCTCCTTGAGCACGTTGCGCACCTGATCGCGCAGGCCCTTGAGCCAATCCTTCTTCAACTCCTCGGCGTCCATGCCGAGCAGCAGATGCGCGCCACCCTGCAGATCGAGGCCCAGCGGGATCTGCGCCTTGGGCATGAATCCCGGCCACTTCTCGACCTGCTCGCGCGCGAACATGTTCGGCAACGCGAACAGGATGCCGGCGAGACAGGTCACCAGAATGGCGATGATCTTCCAGCGCGGGAAATGCAGCATGGGGGCTCAGGACCTTCTGTTGCGACAAGCGGCGGGCCGGCCGAGGCGCCTCACGCGGCGCCTTCTTTGACCGGCTCGCCCTTGCCGCGCACCTCGGCGATGGAGCCGCGCGTGATGCGCACCTTCATCGTCTCGCTGAACTCGACCTCGACCTCGTTGTCGCCGTCCTTGACCTTGGTCACCTTGCCGATGAAGCCGTTGCCCAGCACCACCGTATCGCCGCGACGGACCCGCTCGACCATCTCCTTGTGCGACTTGACGCGCTGCTGTTGCGGGCGGATGACAAGAAAGTAGAAGATCGGTAACACGAGCAGCAGCGGAAACAGGAAGCTCGTGATCGGGTCGGGTGCACCCGATTGGGCGTAGGCTGGTGAGATGAACAGCATCATGGGGATCCTTGGTACCGCAGGTGCGCGCCAATAGGCTGTGTCGGCACAGGCTTGATCTCGAGCCCGGTCCCCGCATCCCATGTCGCTGAAGCCGGCGCGGACTATAGTAGCCCCGGCCTCGTTTGCAACCGAAACAACTGAGCACGAGCGGGGAGTACAGGGTGGTTCAATACATCGATTTCCCGGACGGAACGACCGAGGGCCCCGCCCGAGGCTCGTGCAGATCCGGGATCTTTACACGCTTTCGATGGAGCCGAGACGCGTAAAGGCCCCGGATCTCCGCTTGGGCCTTGCAGGCCCAACCTGCGTCCGGGGAACCGAAATCTGATCGGCTCAATCAAGGATTGAATGGCCCTGAGGGGGAGTAGGCGGCGATGCGCCAAGAAGATCCAGGCCTCTACGACTATCTGCCCTATTACGATCGCCCCCGCCTGTCGTGGCCGGGCGGCGCCCGTTTGGCGTTCTGGTGCGCACCCAATGTCGAGCATTATGAGCTGGAGCCGCCGACCAACCCCGCCCGGACGCCCTGGCCACGGCCGATCCCCGACGTGTTACACTATAGCTGGCGCGACTACGGCAACCGCGCGGGCATCTGGCGCATGATGGCGGCCATGGACCGCTTTGGCGTCAAGGGCTCGGTCTCCCTCAATGTCGCGGTCTGCGACCATTTCCCCGACATCGCCCACGCCATGCGCGAGCGCGGCTGGGAGTTCTTCTCGCACGGGGTCTATAACACCCGCTACACCTACGGCATGAGCGTGCCCCAGGAACGGGCCTTCATCGCCGACGTGCAGGCCTCGGTGCTGAAATGGTCGGGGCATGAGCTGAAAGGCTGGCTGGCGCCGGCGCTGACATTGACCCCGAACACGATCGATCTGCTGGCCGAAGCCGGCCTCACCTACACCCTCGACCTGTTCCATGACGACCAGCCCATGCCGGTCAACACGAAAACAGGCCGTCTGATCAGCGTTCCTTATTCCCTTGAGATCAACGATTTCACGACCTTGCATCAAGGCGCCACCTCGCCCTGGGACTACACCGCGGCCATCAAGGCTCAGTTCGATCGCCTCTACCAGGAGGGCGCCGACAACCCGCAGGTCATGTGCCTGCCGCTGCATCCCTTCCTGATCGGGCAGCCCCATCGCATGCGCGCCTTCGAGGCCGCCCTCGATTACATCACGTCCCATGACAAGGTCTGGGTGACCACCGCGCGCGACATCGCCGGCCACTACCTCACCCACCACTACGATACCGTCGTCTCGGCAATCGCCGCCCACAAGCGGAGCGTCAGCGCATGAGCACGCCCGACAAGCCGCTGCCCGACAGCTACCTCACCTATCCGTTTCGCCGCCCCGGCATGGATCATAGCCGCTATACGCCGGCCAATACCTTCAAGCGCCGGCCCGTGACTTGGCCCCACGGCGCCCGCATCGCGCTTTGGATCGTGCCGACGCTCGAGTTCTTCCCGCTCGACATGGACCCGAAGCTCGTCAAGCCGCCGGGCGCCCTCGACCGCCCCTATCCCGATTACTGGAACTATACCCTGCGCGACTACGGCAACCGCGTCGGCTTCGCGCGCCTTTTCCGGGCGCTGGAACAGCGCGGCCTCAAAGCCTCGGTGGCGATGTCGTCACGGCTCCCCGAACGCTACCTCCACGTCATGCACGAGGTGCGCCGGCTCGGCTTCGAGGTCATCGCCCATGGCGTCGACATGGGCCGCCTCCATACGACGGGGATTGCCATCGAGACCGAGCGCGATTGGGTGCGCCAGAGCCTGGAAACCCTGCGCCGCCTCTCCGGCCAGCCCGTTACTGGCTGGTATTCCCCCGCCCATGCGGAAAGCCACACCACGCTGGATCTGGTCGCCGCCGAGGGTTGCAGCTACGTCTGCGACTGGGTCAACGACGACATGCCCTATCCCCTGCACACCACGGCCGGCCAGCTGCACGCCATGCCACACGCCCACGAGATCTCGGACCTGCAGCTGTTCCACACCTATCGCTATCAGCCGCCGCAGTTCGTGCAGCAGGTGACCGACCACTTCGACTGGTTGTATCGCGAAGCCGGGCGCAGCGACTGTGGCGGCCGCATCGTTGCCCTCTCGCTCCGGCCCTGGCTGTCGGGGGTGCCGCATCGCATCGCGGCCATCGAGCGGGTGCTCGACCACATCACAGCCCATGCGGGCGTGTGGTCGGCGACGGGTGCCGAGATTCTCGCGGCCTGGACGGCGCAGCAATGATTGCAGCAGGTCACCCGATCCATCCGCATAAGCGCGAATTTAAGGTTTCGCCTTTAGCCTCGCTGCAGCGGGGAGGCATTGGCAATGCTGACATCATTCTTCAGTTTTCACGGTCGCATTGGCCGTGGCATGTGGTGGCTGACCGGGTTGCTGCAGTTCGCGCTGGCGATCGCAGCGGGTCTCTATCTGGAAAACGTCGATGCGGCTGCAGACCCCCGCACCGGCTGGCAGGGGCCGGTGTTCTTCATCATTATCCTCGTGTTCTGCTGGATTGGCTTGTGCGCCAACATCAAGCGCTATCACGACCGGAGCAAATCAGGCTTCTGGGTGTTGATCGCCTTCGTGCCATTCATCGGAGCCCTCTGGATGCTCATTGAGCTTGGGTTCTTGCCCGGCGATGAAGCTGAGAACATCTTCGGGCCCCCACCGGGATCGGGTTTGAAGTCAGCCAGCCGGGACGTCGCCGAGCGTCCCTCCCAGCTTGGCAAGCTCGATGACGCCTATTTCAAGCAGTACGCTGCGACCCTCGCGGCCACCAAGGCGCCTCAGGCTCAAGCCGCAGCTCCGGCCCGCACACGATCAAACTCGGGCGCCCGTCCCGCGTTTGGCAAGCGGGGCTAGGTCGGCACCAGGATCGTCCGCCTATCTCGACCGGCGCCAGATCGGCGCCTGATCCCGACACCAATGGCCGATGCTCACACGTGGCGAAGTCCGGAGGCATGTCAGGTGGGGTCGTGAATGGCGCGAGCGACGGGACTTGAACCCGCGGCCTCCGGCGTGACAGGCCGGCGCTCTAACCAGCTGAGCTACGCCCGCGCAAAGCAACGCGAGAAGCCCGCGCCGCAGAGTTGGACGCAATAGGGCACAGCTGAGCCCAAGTCAAGCGTCACGGCAACATGCGCCGCAACAGCCCGTCCTTGAGCCAGAACTGGTGGCGCAACACCAGCCCGATGTGCCCGGCAAGGGTCGCCATCAGCGCCCATGCGGCCACAAAGTGCACCCACCGCGCGCCAACGGCCAATGGTGGCCAGGCCCCGATCGGATTGGCCAGGTCCCACAGCCCGAACAGCCGCACGCCATACCCGCCCGCCATCACATAGAGGAAGCCGCTGACCGGCATCAGGAACATGGCCGCATAGAGCCCTTGCTCGGCGCGATGGATGAAGCGCTGCTCGCCCTCACTCAACGTTGGCGCCCAGTCGGGAAGCTGGCCGAGCCCGCGCGCCAGCAACCGGACGACGGCCAGCAGCAAAGCCAGCAAGCCGATGCTCTTGTGCCAGTTGTAGTAGCCCGCCTGCGCTACACCCAGCGCCGTTGCCGTCGCATCCAGCCGCACCATGATCTCGCCTGAGAGCAGCTGAAACGCGAACAGCGCCGCGATCACCCAATGCAACGTCTTGGTCGCCGCGCCATAGCCGGCGCTGGTGTTCAGCAGTGGCATCGCCCATCTCCCCAGTGGCCCGCTGCGTGCCATACCTACCAGAAACTGTCCCCTCACCGCCAAGTCGCCGCGCCGGACCCTGAACGAGTGTTCCGTCGCAATTTCGCCTCCCCCCGTTTCCCGCCGTGGGCCATCCACCCAGGCAAGCGTACTCGCCCGCCACTCCGCCGCAAGGCCTCACCGCCGGGTCGCCGCGTCGGACCCAGCGTTCGTGAGCGCCTGTGCCTTCCTCTGTCCCCCATGTTCCGCGCGCGTGCATCCAACCGAGCAAGCCTCCCTTTGCCGCTGGCAGGCACCGCGCAACACCTCGTTGCCGATCCTTCGCTCGTCCCTGCACCCCGAATGGCGGATCCGGAGCCGAGCCGTGCGCCTCAATCGCCATGACGGCACGGCGGATCCAACCCGCAATCATCGGTGGGCGCGAAAAACCACTTCAGCGCGAAGTCGACGTGTCCCCCGGCGCCGTAGCGAAAGATCCCCGTTTGGCATGGGCGCGGATTGGGCCGCGAAAGACCATTGCGTCACGGGGAGCGCTGGCGTAGAGATGCCCCGCACGACCTCAGGTTCACCCAAGGCAACGCGGTTGTACAGGGCACGGCATCGCAGACCCCACGACTTCGGGGTAGACGCAGCCGCCAAGCTCGGAACTCCGCCGCCTGCGAGACAACCTGACAAGCATTGGCGGAGCGTAGCGCAGCCTGGTTAGCGCACCAGTCTGGGGGACTGGGGGTCGGAGGTTCAAATCCTCTCGCTCCGACCAATTAAATCAATAACTTAGACGTCAATCTGACAAAATTAGTCTCAGAATAGTCTCAGAAAAAATGACGCTGTGAGATGCTGCGGCTTGGCGCGACATGGGCGCCACGGCTTTGTGGCCAGCATCCCTGCCTGTCGAACAGCCCCCCGAGGCGCAGGGAAGCGATGAACCACAATCTCTCCACCCGCGAGCGACCATGCATGTGGCGGGTTTCTTTCGTGCCGGTTGTGGGGTGACCTCCAGCACTCGGGAATGCGTCCAGCGATTGGCAGGACCTCAATTGCCCCCGAGGGCGTGCCCCTCGTTCATCGGGCCCGAAACGGTAGGTCCAAGCTGGCCGTCGATGAACAGTGCCAACCAAACCGTCGGATGGTCGGGGTCAGTCCATTCGACCCGGTGGCGGCAATGCGCCGGCAAGTACACCGCATCACCTGGCCCCAGGATGCGCTCTTCGACCTCACCAGCAATCACAAGGCGAGCGCGTCCCGTGAGAAGCATGACCCATTCAGCCTCTTTCTGGTCGTACCAGAACCCCTCTGGCGAGACCTGACCGAACGAAATGATACGTTGCAACCGAATGCCGTGCGCGGTGATCAGGGTCTCGCTCATCTCCGCGTCGCGTGCAGAGGGCAGAGATGTCAGCAGATTGCGCAAGGTCGGCAGCATCAAGCCTCCATCTAAGGCGCCATCACGTCGACGCTCCGTTGATGACAGGCAGCAGATCGCATCAGCGCCCCGCGTGCTGATCGAGGAAGCGGCGGCAGATTTCGAAATCCTTATCGTAGCCGGGTGGCAGTGCGGCCTTCTTATCCTTGGCAAGCCGCTGCGCGAACGCGACCATTTTGCTGGTCGGAGGGGATGCCCGGGCGGACGGCCGTTGCTTGGGCGCGACGCCGTCGTCCTGTCTGAGCCGACCAATCACTTGGGGCGAAGCGTTGTTGGCTTTGCGCCGGCGTCGGCTCTTGGGTTGCGTCTCTTCCGAAGCGGCAGTTGCATGACCGCGAGGGTGGTTCTTGCCGCGAGCCGGAGACCGTCCGCGTCTCGTGCGGATTGATGCCGGCTGGTTCAAGTCGACGGTGCCGCCGTTGTGCTGCCGGAGCACCGTGATCAATCGACCTGCTTCGCCAGCGATCTCGTCGATGACGGCGCGGAAATTCGCCTTACCGACCACGACGTCGTCGAGCCGCATCTCCCAGATTGCGGTGGTGCCGGGATCGACGAGCGCGGGCGCCGCGGCGCGCAGCAGTTCGAACAGTTGCAGCCCCGCCGGCGTTGGCACCACCAGCTTGCCGTCGGCCGTCAGCAGGTTCTGGCGTTTGAGGCCCTTGATGATCTCGGCGCGCGTCGCCGGCGTGCCGATGCCTTTGGCCTCTTTCAAGCGCTCGCGCAATGCCTCGTCCTTGACGAAGCGCCAGGCGTTCTGCATGGCGTCGACCAGCGTGCCTTCATTGTAGCGAGGTGGTGGCTGGGTCTGCTTCGCCTGCACCCGCGGTTGCGTCAGCGTTGCATGCTGACCGTCGATAAGAGCGGGCAACGTCTGCTCGCCTTCTGCTTCGCCTTCCTTTTCGCGCCCAGGCTCGGGATCGGCAGTGCCGAAGGCGGCCTTCCAGCCCTCAACCAGGGGAATGCGGCCGACGGCGCGGAACTCTGCCGTGGTACGCGCTCCCGGTTGTGGCACCGGTACGTTCATGGTGACGACGGTCTGGCGGTACTCGAAGTCGGGCATGACGGCTGCCAAATAGGAGCGGCAGATGAGAGCGAACACCCGCTTTTCGTCGTCACCGAGCCGGGCGATGCGTGTCTCGAGGTCATCCATGACATTGACGTTGGGCACGATGGCATGGTGCGACACGCCCTCGAGCGCCTTGTCGCAGAAGTGGCCGGACTTGCCGCGGCGGATCACGGGCCGACCGATCTCGATGTGCGCGAAACCGCGCAACCGGGTCATGGCGGCGACGATGGTCGGCACATCGGAGATCTGGTTCTCGGCGAGATGGCGGGCCTCGGCTCGGGGGTAGGTGATGAGCTTTTTGCCGTCGCCGTCATAAAGCTCCTGCGCGATCGAAAGGGTCTTGTCGGCGGTCCAGCCCCAGCGCTGACCACAGGTCTTCTGCAGCGACGGCAGGTCGAACAGCCGCGGCGGCGCCTGCCGGCGGTGCTCGACCGACACGGAGAGCAGGCCGGAATGCTGGGCCGCGGCCTTCGCAATGGCTTCCGCCTGAGCACGATCCCGGATTCGGGCCTTGGCCGGTGGGGCATGGCGCATGAGGAACGTGCCACCCTCAACTTTGGCCGTGGCGACGATCTCAAAATAGTCCTCGACGCGGAAATCCCGGATCTCGAGTTCGCGCAAGCAGACGATGGCCAGCGTCGGCGTCTTGACCCGGCCGATGCCGATGACGCCCTTGACGCCGTGGGCAAGCAGCGTTCGTGTCGCCGTACGGGTCAGCGACAGGTTGAAGATCTGGTCGGCCTGCTGCCGCGCGACGGCGGCCTCGTAGAGAGGGCGCAGCTCGCGGTTTGGCTTGAGCTTGTCGAAGGCCTGCCGCAGCGATTTGGGGTCCTGTGCGGTGAACAGGGCGCGCTCAACGGTGCCGCGATAGCGCAGGTGCTCGAGGATCTCCTGGCCGATCAGCTGGCCTTCACGGTCGCAGTCGGTGGCGAGGATGACCCGATTGCAACGCGTCAGCGCCGCGGCGATCGCCTTCAGCTTGGCGGGCTTGTTGCCTTCGCTCGCCGACTTCGTGGGGTAGAGGTCGTCCGGCTTCAACAACTCGCACGCCCAGCTTTTCCAGGCGGCATTGACCTCATGCGGCTCGGCCAGACGCAGCAGGTGGCCTTCGGCCGGCAGGATCTGCCCGAAGCGCTCGCCGAGCGCCGCGCGCAGGTCGCGCGCCTGGCTGGTCTTCTCGGTGATGATCAGGGTTGCCATGGAAAGACCCTGACCTGAATCTCTTCATGTTCCAACCGTGCTGCGGAGAATATTCCCGGCATTAAGCCGAGGGCGAAGCACTGATATTGACGACGTGCCCAGTGGCAGATGCGAAATTCCTGCCGTCTTTTTCAGCCGCGTGGTGTTTCGAACGATGGGACACCCTTGCCGCGCGGACTTGATCGCGCTCGCCGCTCCGTACCGCTCGGGCGACCAGCCCTCGTGAACCGAGCCCCGATGCGCGTCCGCCGCTGATGCTGACGGCGGGTCTAGGCCATCCGGCTTCGGTCGGGGGTATAGAGGACACGCGACGTTTGACGTCTGCAAGCCGCTCTGCAAGATGAATGCCTGTAGGAATTGACGGTGGGGACACGGTGGCGACGGAAATCAGCACGCAGCGCCCAGTCTGGCAGGAGTTGAATGCCGTAGAAATCCGTGTGGCGCTCGACGATATCGAGCCGCCGGTCTGGCGCCGACTTGTCGTGCCACTGGGGACTACACTCGCCGAACTGCATTACATCATCCAGGCAGCGATGGGGTGGACCGACTCGCACATGCACGAGTTCGAGATCGGCGGTCTCAGCTACGGCGACATCGAAGTGCTCAGCGCCGAACGGACTGACGACGACGCCCGCGTTTACGACGCCAATGAGGTGCGGCTGCGCGACTTCAGCCGCCAACCCGGCACGTTGTTCAAGTACGTCTACGACTACGGCGACAACTGGCGCCACACCGTCACGTTGGAGAAGGTGCTCGCTGTGAAGCAGGCACCCAAAACAGCAGCGTGTATCGAGGGCGCACGCTGTTGCCCGCCCGAGGACGTCGGTGGTACGAGCGGCTACTTCGAGTTCCTGCGCGTGCTGCTGGCGCCTGATCCAGACGAGATCGAGGAGCAGCGTCACCTCAAACGCTGGAGTGGCGGCAAGTTCGACGCCGAGCGGTTCGACCTCGCAAAGACCGACAAGGCGGTACGCGGAGCCCTGCGCAAGCAACGCCAACGGTCACAATCCTAGCCAACGCGAGTGGCTGGTCCCCGTCGTCGGTTAGGCCACTCGCTCCGGGTGGGCGATCTCAATCGTCGATTAAAGAGCCAGCCGCTGGGCTGCCAGCATCTGGCTCGACATGGCCCGTTGCTGCCTGATGCACACGCAGCAATCGCCGACGCGATCGGAGGTAAAGCGAACGATGAGGCGTCGTTTGTCTCTTCTTGGGGGTGCTGCTGCCGCAACGGTGCCGGCGTCCAATCGACCTGATTGACCCATTCCCGAAATCACTGCCTATCCAGAGACCGGACATCCATATTCCATAACGTCCGCCATTTGATCTCTATTTATTCTCTAGCATCAAAACGTGCTGACCCTAGAAATCAGCCAGACGAGTGACGTTGTCCCGATCAGATAGCCGTTCAGCAGCAGCGCCGTCATCAGGCGCGGATCGACGGCGGCTGGCCGAGCGGGCTGGTGTAGTCCCCGCTGATCTCGCCCAGATCCAGGCTCTCGCGGACCAGCGCCACGATTGAACCGCGACAAGTGATCTTCTGGCACATAGTCCTGCACGCTTGGCGGCAGGAGTTGCGTCTGATCTTCCAAGGGCGAAAGTGCTTGCTCATAGCGACAAACGGAATCAGACTCGCATCCCATAGGCAAGGCGCGCGTGGCAACGGCATACCTGCCAACTCACTACACGCGCCTCGCCGGTCTCAAGAAGCGCTACGACCCCGGCAGCCTATTGGGGGGGGGGGGGGTGACAGGACGATTGTGCCGTCCGAGTGAAATCAGCGAAAGGAAGTGTGCCATGGATTGTGAGCTTTGGAGAGGCAAGAAATGAAGGAGGGAGCAGCTATCGCGTCCACTGCGGCAGGACAACAGCGTAGCCCGTGGCTTGCGTTGGTCGCCATCTCGGGTTTCATCGGAATCGCTTTTGCTCAGGTGACCAATATGATCTTGGCTCGCGCTCTTGCGGGCTCAGTGCCGCCATTCTCTCTTGCATTCTTCCGGTGGCTAATAATCGCTATAGGTATTGCGCCCTTTGTTCTGACCGAGTTGCGAGAAAAATACCATCAGATAACCGGCCACTGGTGGTTGATTGTCATTGCAGGTTTCCTCGGAATGTTTCTATGTGGCGCTCCGATATATGTGGCAGGCGTCTCGACAACGGCAATCAATATCGCGCTGATAATGGCTCTGTCCCCAATCTTGGTTCTCCTAATCTCCGTTGTACTGGGATTGGAGAAAGTTAAGCTGACTCAAGTTCTCGGTGTGGCCCTGGCGCTCGTTGGTGCCCTGATCATCATCTCAAAAGGCGATCTCAGGACGTTCACTCATTTTTCTACTGTGCGCGGCGACCTGTTCGTTCTCATCGCAATGATTGGGTGGTCAGGCTATACGCTGTTGCAGTCGCGCATCGTGACCGAACTTTCGTTCTTCGCACGCGTATGTATGTTTTCTGCGGCCGGCGCATTACTTTGTCTGCCATTTGCGATCGGTGAGGCATGGAGTGCACCCCATAGCGTTTTCAACCAGCGCGCGGCTGGCGCTTATCTGTTGGCAGGAATTGTACCAGGCCTTATCGCCTATGCGGGGTTTGCATATATGGGCGGCCGATTTGGCTCCGTCCGAGCGTCGCTAGTCATGTACCTCGGACCGATCGCCAGTGCGCTGCTGTCGTTCGCCGTATTGGGTGAGCCGCCGACAATCATCCATGCCATCGGTGGCGTGCTGATCCTGACTGGCGTGTGGGCCAGTCTTCGGAAATAGGCCTGACACTGGCAAGAATGCACCCACAGCGTGAGTTCAACAGCAGATCATGGCGAGCGTCCCATCGGCGTTGACACGCGTCGCCACTTTGTGGCCGCTCATGTCTGCTTCCGGTTTGCGCTGACCGGCACCGCCACTTCTCTTTGTGGCCCAAGGCGGAGATGCGCTGCACTGCAGCATAGCATCCGGTCATTGGTGAGCAGCGGAAGTCGATGCTGCTTTGTTCTTCGACTGGCGGCTTAGGGATGTAGACCCGGCGTCGTCGGCATGGCATCTTCACTCGTGCTTGTGACCCGTTCCGGACTCAGTGCCGATGCTCAACATCAGTGTGGCAGAAGTGCCGGACGCTGTGTGCGCCGCAACAATCTGGTCCGCGGGGCGCGTTCGCAGCCGATGTCAGCTTGCCCGTCGGCACCGCCGTCGTTCTCATCTGCGTGACGGGCCACTTGCGGAAGTTTTCTCCGCCAATTGTCCGGCCAGCGGAGCGAGTCCATGTTGCAGCAGGGCAAATTTTGCGCTGCACGCCAAGTATCAAGCGCGGGCCGAGCTGAGGTGATACGGTCGCCGCGTTTCAGGCTCGACGGGCGTGTGATACGCCGACGCCCTCGTAGGCTAAATGAACTTTACGCCCAGCTCGTGCGTTTGGCGCCACACGACTTCGCATTGCCGCGTGAGCGCTTCGCTTTCGACATGCAGTTGAAACTGATCCGGCACTTCCGACGTGTCATGAACATACAATCGAGCGCCACCGAGGGAGATATCAAGCAGCACACATTGGATCGGAGAACGGGCGCCTTCGAAACGAGAGATCGCCGCTCGCACAGACTTTCTCCGATCATCTTGGCGCCGTTCCCTTCCACATTCAGTGTTATTCGGCATGACTGATGTTCTCCAGTTGTGACGGCGCTGATGCAAATGTCGGCGCATTCCCAACGTGGGCAATCGCAATGGCAGTTGCCATGAGCAAGAGCGAAGCAGCAACCCGCGTCCGCAGGCGGCGAGAAGTCCGTGTCCCCGCGGGAGTGAATGACACTACGTTCTGCGGTAGAGCCATCAGCGTGGTCTCTGCGGCAACGTCTGTTGAGGCTTGCCGAGTTGAGGTGCCGTTCTCTTGTGCCATCGGCACGTTCGTTGCTGCTGGCGCCGCCGCTGCGATGTGAGGGGCTATCGGGGTCTCTTGCGACGCGTCGGCTGCGGCCGGGGTTACCGGCACGATCGAGACGGCATCGATCGTCGTGGTATCAGCGCCAGTGTCACGTGCCAGGCAAGCGAACTCACCGCGCTGAACACGGCGGGCGTGGTACGTGAGGGCGCCCGTGGCCAGAATGGCCGCCTGCTCGATCCAATTTTCCTGCGAAATGCGCTGAGCCGCCAGCGTCGCATGGCTCGCAGCCGCGATGTCGGCGGCCAGCCAGTCTGCAATCGTTTGGAACCGGGTGACGCCCTTGGCTCGCAGGTGCGCGGCGATTTCGGCGTCGATACCGCAGATCAAGGTCAAGTCGTCGGCGCCAGGGATCTCTGGCTCGGTGGCAGCCGAGGCCGCCTGCGGTCGCCAGCCGGCGAGCACTGCCCGCATGGCGACGATGTGCTGGCGCAGAGACTGCTGACCGTCTGTGGAGATGCCAGCAACATCCTGCGCATCGATCTCGGCCTCGATTTCCTCCAGGCAGAATTGAATATGACGTATCACAGCATCACCTCCAGGGCTCGCCCCTCACGACCGCCTCAGAGATAGAGTGCACTGATATCGTTAGTTTTTCATTGCGATCTGTGTGGTAACGATCCGTCTCGACATCTTAGAGTGATCGTCAACACTGGAGAGCCGCCATGTCGTTTACCCCTGATGCATCCTTGCTTCATTTGTTGCACCGAGCCTCACAGATCTGCAGCGAGCGCTTTGCACGTACAATTGGTGACAGCAATCTGACCCCACGTCAGCTTATTGTCCTCTCCATCGTCGACACCGATCCGGGGATCTCTCAGACGGCAATCGTCACGGCAACCGGGATCGATCGATCGACGCTGGCCGACATCGTGCGGCGCTTGGTGCAAAGGCGATTGCTGACCCGCCGACGCTCAAAGATCGATGCACGGGCCTATGTCATCAACCTCACCACTGAAGGCCGCAGTGTGCTTGCGACGGCTGCGCCAATGATGGCACGGGTCGACGCGGACATGCTGGCGGCAATCCCGGCGCAGCACCAGGTGCAGTTGATCGGCTTACTCGCAAAACTGATCGAGCAGCCGTCGCTGCATGAGGCGTGAAGCCGCGAAATACTGCCACGGTCGTAGGATCGGGGAGCGGCAACGAGTTGCGCTCACGCTCGTCACAGATCGCGCCCAGCAAGTATGCAACACTTATGTTGCGATCAGACACTTCGCCCGCTCAGGACATTTGCGTCGGGACGACATCACGTCAGGCGCGGCAGGTCAACATCCGGAAGCTGAAATCGGCTCTCGGCGTCGGTATCTAACTTTCCCGAGTGGTCGGCCGCCAGATCATCAGTTCGATCCACTGCCGGCGGCAAGGTTGCCGAGCGTCACCCTCGCCGCGCCGAAGATAGCGCCTAGCACTGAGCTGTCGTGGTAGAGTGTTACTCTAGCCGTGTCGTGGAAGCGACGAACAGCGAGCGGCCGTCAGCAATCGGCCCGCTTGATCGTACGGAAGCTCGATAGGAACTTTATACCGAAGCGACTCGCTTCTCGCCATCTGATCTCACCAATCACTTCGACTCGGTCCATTGTGAACATCAGCAAGATTTCGTCCGGCAGATGTGCGGCGGATTGAACGCGCGTCGAAGTGTCAAACAGCATGGCGCAGACGCCCGACGCCGAAACATTGAGAACCTTGCACGGCACACTCAGACGATAGCCGGGAATCCCGACTTGGCCCGGCAGCAGTATGTGGTTGCGCTCGCTGCGGCGGTTATGAGGCCCCGACGACGCCGAGGTCATCCTCCGAGTGTTCTCGCTCATGGGTTACCTCGTCAGACGGGCAAGCCAGGTGCGAGCCTGGAGAAGGTTGTCGGGCAAACCAGCAGCGACGGGATCGGCCTTGATCGTGATGTCGCCCTGCCCACTGATAATGAAACTATCGGCCACCATCGACCATGTGATCGCTTCCTGGAACATCGAGCCATTGCCGGTTACGTTGACGACCCAAGTCGGCATATAGAGTATGCCTTCGAGCTTAACGTGCGCGCCTCCTGCGATACGGCTTTGCACTCCTGGTTGCGAGTACTTGTCTTGGACGAAGACGAACCCCGCCAACTCGCCGGAGGTCGGCGCCTTAAAGTCGACCGAAGCGCCACCCTGAATCTGCAGTCCGACTTGGGCTGCGGAGCCTGTAAAGTAGAAAGCGACGCCATTGCCGACACTGACGGATTGACCTGCGAGGCCGAGCGGGCCATCCTTGACGACGTAGGTGCCGGGATTGAATGTGACCGTCGCAGACGCCTGTGCGTTGATGCCGCCACAGTAGGTGCCCGGCTCGAGAACGTGAGTGCCCGGCCCTAGATTCAAGTTGGTCGCCGTGCATGCTGAGGCCGATGGTACAATAAGGTTGGCGAATGGATCGGCCACGGCCGGACAGTTTCCGCGAGGCGCGGGGCTGAAATGCTCCGGGCCGCTGATACCACCAGCGGCGCAGAAGCCTGCGGCGCTCGCCTGCGTCGTGCCATTGCCGCTGATCGAGCCTGACGTTCCTGAGTTCGACCACGCCCAGCAATTCGTCGCGACAAGCCGTGCGTCGCCCTGCAAACTGATGCCGGATGCCGCTGTGGGGTTGAGCGCCAACAGACAGACCCTCGCGGGAGCACCTTGCGCCGCCTCCGCTTCAGACTCTGCCGGGACTTCAAGCGTTTCAAACCCTATCACACGCGCAAAGGTCATCGGCACCCGCGCTGTTGCGCTCACCATAACGCGGGAGCCCGAAACCTGGACAACCGGCGTCGCTGTAGCTCCCGTGCGGCTTTTGTAGTTGGCCACGAAGCTCGCAACCGCCATCGCGGTGCGCTGCTCAGCATCTCCGTCAGACACGGCGGCCCCGGCCAGGGCGGCAGCGTCGGAGGCTTGTAGCAGCGCCGCCCCCTCACCGTAGGCGCGTGCGAGGTCAACAGCCAACGCCGTGGTTCCGACCATGGCAAAGATGGACAATCCGAAGATCACGGCCACACTGCCGCGCTGATCGCTGCCAAAAGTTCCGATCTTGATCATCGCTGCCCTTCCAACCCTTGCACCATCGCAGCCATCAGGTTGCAGATAACTGATTGAGGGCCTCTGAAGATTAACCATTAATGCTGTCAATTTTCGGCAAGTCACTATCAGCATCGTGAATACGAAGTTGCACCGATTGGAGAGCGAAGCGACTGACCGTCAGATTTCTCGAATTGGCCAGTCAGGTTGCGGCGCCGCGAAAACGGCCAGAAACACCATCGATTCACGCAAGAGGAAAGCACATGTCGTCTGATCATCCGTGTCTCGGTGCGACAGCTTATGGCCCGACCTTGCCGGAACGACAGCGACGCCGCTCCTGTCGGTCCCGGGGCATGACCTTCCGACGGACACGGTCTGTTCGTCAACCGGGCAGGTTGCGAAGCATCATCGAACGTGGCAACCTGTCG
>JBJXDZ010000114.1:0-102065 GCA_046154645.1 Hyphomicrobiaceae bacterium | reverse complement strand
AATTTTTAATAGGACCGGTCGGATGGTGCATGAATCGTTGGCGCCAGGGCATTATCGAGGCCTCGCTGAGCCGCTCGTTCTTCCATAGCCGACGTGCGATCCTTGCCGATAACGGTGCAAACACACTGATGACGCTTTGCGGTAACTCGTCGACAATCAAAAAAATTCGCCGCATGGTGAGGCAGCGGAAGACCCGCTCACCTCAATGCTCATGGAGTTGGATAGCTTATTCCTAGCAGGGACATGGAGCAGGTTTTTTGGGACCAGCTTTTACTGGAACGGGTGATACATTCATATAGATCGACATTGCATACCTCTTTGTAATAATAATTATTTTAATAAATCGATTGTATATGCGCATGCTTGACAATACCCTAATTGCTGCTGTTGCAGCACCTCATTGGCCAACGAGGACTGGACCGCCACCGTTGAGCGACTGGGCGGCAGCGAACTGATTGAAAAGGAGGCACGTGAGACGGGCGCATTCCAACGGGCGCGCGATGTGGCGTGTGCGGTCGACCAGTTGCCCTAGTGCGTCCGGCTCCAGGCTACACTATTCCGAATTGTCAAATCCTGATCCAGTCGGTCTCCCGAACAACGGGACCGTTCGGTCAGCTGATTGTCAATGCCGCCTGGTGGCCCTGTCCCTTCACCACGGGGAGGAAGCTGGTAGCAAGTTGATTTCATCAGTTCTCGCACGAACCGTCTTATAAAACAGCAAACGAGTGCGTTGAGGAAAACGGACAGATGACTTTCTGAACCAGATCATCAATCTTAGATTTGGAGCTACGCAATGATCCGCACACCCGCCCAGTACTGCAATAGCTGCAGCGGGCCCTCGCAACCGGTATTGCAGTACTGATAAGTTGGCGTTGTTTTGTCCCCGAACTCCCCAAGCGTCACAGCGATGATCCAGCACGATGGAATCGTGACTATTGCGCGGCTGCATCGGCAGCCGCGACTTCGGTGGCAGCGACTTCGGTAATCACGCCTTCAAGGAAGTGGCGGTATTTGTCACCGACGAATTTGATGGCATCTTGTTGATCTACATTGTGTTGAAGTTGGTCTTTGAAGAATTTTAGCTTTGCTTTATTCTCGTCAAAGATCTCACTCCAGGTCTTCACCCAGATGGTGATGTTGGGATCGGCACTCTGATAGAGCATCCCGCGCGGGAGACCTGCTTGGCGCACTTCGCTCGTGACGTGCCGGTCCATCTCGCTGGCCACAAGCCAGAAGGCCCAGCGTGTATTGGCGTCACGGAAGCGTTCATCAGCGGCCACCGAGAAGGCATAGCCGCGAATCTGACCTGTCTCCTTTGCCGTTAGTTTTACGCGCGGCGCTTTCAACTCGACGACGAGGTGCTCGGTCTCCTTGGGGCGATGGCTTTGCAGGACGCGTGAGAACATCAAGTCGACGACACCACGCTGCTGATTGATATGCCTGACAGGCTCGTCGATGACGATGTCGTCGCCCAGCAACCGTTTGTGCTCTCGCAAGACCGTCGTCAGGCCGCTGTCGGTGGCGGAGAGCAGGTATTCGTCGCCGAACAGCCAAGTGGTCTCATTGAGAATCTTATGCAGCTGCGTGCGCTCCTTGAGGCGTCGCTTAGCCTCCCCGTCGAAGATGATCCCTTCGAGACCGGACAGCGTCTTGAGGCGATCGGAGACTGTGCTGGCGGCCCCGATGATGGCCGGCAGCGAGCTTTCCTTCAGAAGTTCGGCCAAGTCCTGTTGCAGCTTGGCGGGCAACTTCAACACTTCGGACAGGATGAACTGAAGCTGCTCCGGCGACTTTTCGAGTGCGGCGCGCATCAACCTCAGTTGCAGCGCCTTGTTCTTCGTCCCGCTTTGCTCGAACGCGGTGATCTGCGTGCTCGCCGTCACGGCGATCATGTCGAACAGTTGTTGCTCCGCGCGTTCGAGGTCGGTGGCGGCCTCGTCTTCGAACGGGTAGACTTTCTCGTCCTTCCAGCGCTTTACGATACCGCGTGCGACGTCCGCTGCCCGCTTTTGCGAAGCGGCCCTGATGGCGCCGCGCGCTTGATCAATGGCGTCGGCAAGCTCCGCATTGACGCCAAAATCCAACGCGCGTTTTTCATGCAGCTTGGTCACCAACGGCGACTTGAGGTAGGCGGAAAAATTGTATTCACCCGCCACGTGAAAGCGCGTGACCGCCGGAAGCAGCGGGATGCCTCTTTCCGTGCAGAGCTGCAGGGAGCGGTTAGAGAGGCGCTTCCACTCGACGATCTCAAGATCGACCGGATAGGTGCCATCTTGGGTCTCGATAGCATCGAGTGACGCGGAGATGCGATCACGAACAGCATCGGTCGCATCGACCAGTTGCCCTTGCACCGTGATCCTTACATCGCGATAGTCGATGAGATAAAGGGCGAAGATTTCCAGCAGAGCTGGAATGGAATTCTCGGGATCGAGCGCAGTATATTGTCGGTATGGGTCGGCTATCATGACCTTTACGCCGGTTGCCTCTGATGTCGCCGCTTCGGGGCCGACGACGGCAGCGCGATTGTCAGTGGCGAGCATGCTGATGGTGTACTTGCGCCGCTCACCGCCGGGAGTGACCTCATACACGACATGCCAATCGGCCGCTCTGCCAAGTGCGAGGGCGTTGAAGCGGCCGCGCCCTTCAAAGCCATGGAGTGCGCGTTTTTTGCGGCGGGTGACGCCGCCCGGCTGCTTCCAAGATCCTCCATAACGCTTGAACTGGCCGAGCGCTTCGGCGCGCGGCAAACCATCACCATCATCGGCGATAATGATTTTAGCCAGGGTGTTCAGGGCGTCTCGTTCAAGTGTCACAGTTACTTGGTCGGCATCGGCGTCGAGGGCGTTCCAGATTAGTTCGGCGAGCGCGGCAAGCGGTCGTGCTTTGGTTAGCCGGTCAATGATGTCCGGCTGAATCTCGACATGAAGGCGGTCTTCGCCGGACATGACATTTCCCTGTGATGCTTGTTGGCCCCAAGCGATACAGTGGACCGCCACCGAACCTGTACCATTCGCGGCTCCAAGCAGGCAACGTCCGCTAAGGCCAAACACGGCAAGGTACACGCGAGGATCGCAGATCTTTTCGCGAAGTAGCTGCTATCAAGTTGATCGAAAGCTGATCGCTTCTGACACTTCGCCGCATGCCGTACCTCCTGTGATCACCGCACCTCACAGGAGATCACGATGACCAAGGCGCAGACTTCGACACGGACGACGACGATCCTCTCCGCCGAGCGCATCTATACCGCACGCGAGGCCGCCAAGCTCTTCAGCGTCAGCTTGGCGACTTGGAACCGATATGTCGCAGCCAATCGTGTGCCGCGACCGATCCGGCTCGGGCCGCGCCGCATTGGCTGGCTCGAAAGCGAGCTGGCAGCCTCGCAGCAAGCTTGGCGTGCCAGGCGAAACATGACCGCTCCTCGCTGAGGGTCAAGCCCAACTCATGTGTTGATCTGCTGTTCGGCCGGTTGCCCCATGGGTAGCTGGCCGAAATGCTGTCTGGAGCCACCCAAGGCAGGTACAGCGACCAGATCTTCCTCAACAATGATGCCCGAACGCATCACTGTGGCTTGCGCCACTCGCCGAGTGCGCAAATCTCTTGGGCGCAAGAGTGCTCACGCAAACTCAGAGCTTTGAAGCGTCAGTGAAGCCGTGAACCACTTTTGGCAACAAAAAACCGCCTCGCGGCAGCTCTGTATTTCTCATTAATATCAGTTACTTAAGGCTTGGTTGCGGGGGCTGGATTTGAACCAACGACCTTCAGGTTATGAGCCTGACGAGCTACCGGGCTGCTCCACCCCGCGTCACCAACGCGGCGAAACCGCCGCGACGTGGTCTCTAGTCTGCTGAAACGGGTTGGCTGTCAAGGCCCTGGTCCCTGCGAAACGCGAGGTCCCAGCCGGGTGCCTGACGTGAACGGTGAACGATTGCTAACGGAGCATCTCAAGATGTGTCGGAGATTGGAACTGTAATGGCCCTATTGCACTTGTAAAATCATGACCTTGGCAGCCCAGTGCGCGAACTGCGGAGGAAGCCGGCTGGTCCTCTCCTTCGGCTTGCGGAGGCATGGCTTGGCTTGAACGCGCCATTCATGGCAGGCGCTGGCTCGCACGCGACTTGACGCGGGCACCGCTGTAAATGCGGTCGCTCGGGTGGAGAACGACGCGGTCGCTTGCGACGAGGCCGGACAGCACCTCGGCAACGTCGGCATTGCGCTGGCCGATGGCGATCACAGACAAGGTCGCAGTTGAGCCCGTGAGCTTGAACACAGCCCACTGGCCTTCATGGCGAAAGAGCGCGCCGATCGGTATCACCAGTGCGTCAGCCGCCTCCCAGGCGACGATACGGACCAGCACGCGGAACTCGTGACCGAGAGCATGCTCGAGGCCGGTAGGACCGGGTAAGAGGTCGAGAATGACGCGCACGCGCTGCTCCTCGATGCCGAGCGCGGAGACCTTGGTGAACGCTGCCGACTCGATCCGACGCACACGTGCGGCAAGCAGTTGCCCACCTCCCCAACCGTCGACGACGGCCGCAGCGCCTTGGCGCACGCGCACGGCGTCCGTCGACAGCAACTCGACGACGATTTCAAGCGATCGCGGATCGCCGATCTCGACCAGCGGCGTCCCAACCGTCACGACCTGCTCGCTGGTCACCATCACCTTGAGCACACGGCCGCTGTCGGGTGCCCGGACTTCAAAGCAGCAGTCGGCATCGAGGATACCGGCTGTATCGTCACCCCGCGGCCCCAGCAGCTTGGCCCGCGCGCTCTCGAGCTCCTGCCGGCGCACGGCGACATTGGCCTCGGTCTTGGCCAGCGCCGCCTTGCGCACGGCGAGATCGATCACGGCGCGTTCGTGCGCCCGTGCGGCGACCACGTTGGTCTTGAGGAGAGTTGCTGCCCGCTCCACCTCGCGCTCGGCGAAGGTGAGTTCCGACTGCGCCTGAGCCCGCTCCGCCTCGGCCAGAGCCACGGCGGCCTGCGCTGCCCTTGCCTGCGCGGCCACCTCGAGACGGGTGCGAAAATCCAGGAACGGCGGTGCTGCCGGCTGGATGGCGGCGACGATGGTTCGCTCCTTCTCGACGGCATCGCCGGCGAGCAGCGGGTTCCGCTTCATCGTGCCCGCGACAGGTGCCGAGACGATGAAGATGTCCTTGATGCGCGTCTTGCCTTCCTCGTCGACGGTGACCGCCATTGGACCGCGCGCGACAACAGCGAGGTCGACCGGGGCGGGTCGCGGCCAGAGCGCCCATACGAACGCAACAACGACGCCTGCCACAATCATCGCCGAGATCACTGCCTTTGGTCCCGGTTGCCAACGGGTCGGCGTGCGCGAACTCGTGGCTGTGTTGGCCTGAAAAGCCTTTGTCAGCGATGCAAGCCCGGTCAGATGCAGCATGGTTCACCCGTCACGCGTTCAGGAGAGGTCACCCTAGTGGCGGGTGCTGCGACCCCATTGACCGGGGTCAACCTCAATCGCGGGTCTTCAGAACGGCGATCAGATCGAGCCGGTCGACGCGCCGACGCACGATGAGCGCCGATCCGATCGCTGCGGCCAGGGCGACCAGGCTTGACTTGGCGTAGGTGGCCGTCTCGATCACCATCGGTGTCGTGTAGAGATCGCTGGAGAAGCTCTGAATCGTGAGCCAGCCGAAGCCGTAGCCCAGCAGCCAGCCCAGCGGCTGTGCAGCAATGGTCAGAATGAACAGCTCGGTCAACAGCACGCGGCTCACCTCGCCCTTTGTGAAGCCCAGGACGCGCAGGCTGGCGAGGTCGCGCGCCCGTTCCGAAAGCTGGATCCGCGCGCTGTTGTAGACGACGCCGAACGCAACGATGATGGAGAGCCCAATGTAGACCGAGGTCATCATGGTGATATTCTCGGCGAGCGTCGCCCGGAAGCGTTGCAGCGCGCTGCGCTGTAGCGCAATCGAGGCTATGGCCGGCGTGCGCTTGATGGCACGGAAGAGCGCGTCCTCGGTGCCGGTGTCGTAAGCCAAGTGGTGGCCATTGACGAGCGGGCCTTCGTCGAGCAGGGCATTGAGCGCCTCGATGCGCATCAGGACGGTGAGCCCGAAGTACGACTCGATCACATCGGCGATCGGCACGCGCAAGCTCTGCCGGCGGTCTTCTAGGATCTCGATATCAACGACATCGCCGCGGGCAAGACCCAGCACGTCGGCAAGGCGCTTGTTCACTAAAAGCCCGGCCTCTGGAAGCTGGATCGGCTGGTGGGTGGCATCGAGCGGGCGGCTCAAGGTGGCGCCCTCCGGCTTGCCGACAATCGACACGCGGCGCGACAGATGGCCCTTGCGGATTCGCGCTGTGACACTGCGATAGGGCTCCGCGCGCAGGACGCCAGGCAGTTTACGGGTGTCCTCAAGCGAACGGGCCGGACGCTTGTCGACGAAATTGAGTGTCGCCTGCTGACGCTCGGCCTGGAAGAATGTCACGTCGATCATCGCCTCGACGCTGTCGAGAGCGAACAGCGACACGACGAGCAGCGCGACCGACAGCGCCAGTCCGAGACCCGACAGCGCGGCCCGCACCGGCCAGCGTTGCATGTGACGGAGCGACATCATGGTCATCTGCGAGAGTGCTCGATACATCCCGAGTCGTTCCCCCGCCAAGTGCTGAAACCGAGCCGGTGCGGGGGCCTGCATAGCGACGGCCGGCGCCAGGCTGAGGACTTCGCGCATGGCCTTCAGGGCTCCAGCAATCGCGGCCGCAGCCGAAATGAGTGCTGCCGTGGCATAGACATCGGCATCGTGCTCGAAGACCAGGAACGGGAACTGAAAAAACTTGCCATAGAGACGCGTCAGGCCGGCGCCAAACCACGTACCGATGGCAAAGCCGACGGCGATGCCGACAATAGCGATCAGGAGCACCAGCTTCAGATAGTGCCAGACGACCACGCCCTGGCTGTAGCCAATGGCCTTCAGCAGGCCGATCTGCTCACGCTCGAGGGCGATCAGTCGCGCCAGCGTCATGTTGATGAGAAACGCCGAGACCAGCAGGAAGATCGGCGGAATCACCCGTGCCAGCGCTGCCAGCTGGCGCAATTCAGCATCCAGGAACGCGTGGCTGATCTGATCCTTGCGTGGCGTAGCGCCAGTGCCGCCATAGCGCGCGAGAATGTCGTCGAGTTGCCGAATGACATCGGCCTCGCGCGCGCCTTCGATCATCTTGATGCTCACGGCATTGAACGCACCGTCGAGGTCGAACAAGCCGGCGAGCGCTGTCTCCGACATCCACATCACAGCGAAGCGGCGGTTGTCAGGCATCAGGTCGCCCGGACCGATGGCGTAGATGTGCTCGGGGCTCAAGGCGAGGCCGACGATGGTGAGTTCGCGGCTGCGACCATTCAGGATGGCGCGGAATCGTGCGCCTACACCGAAGTTATGTGCCTTCGCGAACGCCTCGTTCACGGTGACTTCCGAAGCGCGTCCCGGCTCGGGCAGTCGCCCCAAGCGCAGGTGCAAGCGATTGAGGCGAGCCTCGCGATGATCCGGCAGCGATACGGCAAGGCCGGTCGCCGGCTGGCTCATGTCTTCGATGTCGAGGAGCGCAGGCTTGATGATGCGCGCTTCCGCCGCAACGACACCGGAGATTTCCTCGATGCGCGCCAGCAGCGATTGAGGTGCGCGTGTCACGGTGGCGAACACGTCGGCGAAGCGATAGCGCTCGTAGTAGGTGCGCCGCGTCTCGTCGAGCGAACGATAGGCGCCGACGGCGAGCACGAAGGTGGCAACTCCGGAGCCCAGCACCAAGGCAATGGCGAGCGCCTGCGGCCATAACCGAGCGACGTCCCGGAGCAATTTGCGGTCGAGCGCCGACATCCGCATGGGCATGGCCTCTCTATCCTGGTGCGCCGCTACCAGCTGATGTCCGCGATCGCCTTGCGGTGGGCGTTGCGCTGCGTCTCCACGATGCGACCGTCGCCAAAACGCATGTAGCGGTCGGCCATATCCTTGATCGAGGCGTTGTGCGTGATGATGGCTGTCGCTGTCCCGAGCTCGCGATTGACCGAGGCGATTGCTTCGAGCACACGCACGCCTGTCTTGCTGTCAAGCGCACCCGTCGGCTCGTCGCAGAGCAGTATTTCCGGCCGCTTGGCGATGGCGCGCGCGATGGCGACACGCTGTTGCTCACCGCCCGAGAGTTGCGCCGGGAAATGATCCATGCGGGACGAGAGGTCGACCAGTTCCAGCGCCGCCTCCGGCGTCATGGGCTCGGACGAAATCTCGGTGACGAGCGCTACGTTCTCGCGGGCCGTCAGTGACGGAATGAGATTATAGAATTGGAAGACGAAGCCGACGTGGGCGCGTCGGAACTCGGTCAGCCGGCGGTCTTCGAGCGCTGTGAGATCGATCTCACGGAAGCGACAGGTACCGCTCGTCGCGCGATCGAGCCCGCCGAGAATATTGAGCAGCGTTGACTTGCCCGAACCCGACGGTCCGAGCAGCACCACGAGTTCTCCCGGAAAGAGTTCCATGTCGACGCCGCGAAGGGCGTGCACCTCGACGTCACCGGTGCGATAGACCTTGGTCAGGCCACGCACCTCAAAGACCGGTTGTGGACCCGCATCGAGCATGGCGGGATTCAATCGCCCTGTTGGCACAAGGTGCCCGCGAATTGGCCGCTTTCGGCCATGCGGGACGCGATCGCCAGTGAACGCAAGCTTGGCGCCTTAGGCTCAATGCAGGGCTGGTCGGTCGGGAACATGGCCGCCTCCGAGGATGTGGAGATGGAGACCGTGTCGCACACCGCCGCTATGCCAGCGTTGACCCGCATCAAGGCACACCAAGGGCGGACGCACGGGAGACGCCGAGCCACGGCCACAGCTGTTCCCAGGCCCCAGTTGCCGGGTTCCGGACGCCCAGCGAATAGGCTAGCATGTGATTGCTTCCTGCCTCGCCGAGGCGGGTAGCAGCCCACTTTGCATCCCGCAGGAGGTCAAAGGACGGATATGGACAACAGAACGTTGCTCGACCCGACGGGCGAGCATCTACCTTCAACCAAGACACGTGCGCCGCGTCCGAAAAGCCTGGAAGGGATGACCATCGGTCTCCTCGACATCGGCAAAGCGCGCGGCGACGTCTATCTCAACCGCCTCGATGAGCGCTTCACGCAGAGCGGCATCAAGGTCAAACGCTATGCCAAGCCTGGCCCAAGCCGCTTGGTGGCGACTGAAGTGAAGCAGAAGATGCTGTCGGAGGTGCAGGCGGCGATCATCGGCCTGGCTGATTGAGGCTCATGCACAACGTGCAGTTTGCACGACAGCTCAAATCTCGACACGAATGGTGTGCCGACGCTGGTGGTCATATCGACCGCCTTCACTCAAGCCGCCGAAGTCCAGTCCAAGGCGCTCGGCTACGAGCCAACCATCGTTTGGGTTCCGCATCCGATCCAGGATCGCACCGACCCAGAACTGCGCGCCCTTGCCGACAAGACGTTCGACGAGATCGTAACCCGGATGACCACCTCGGCTTGAGGCCCATCGGTTGCGCACAGGACTTGCGGCGGGGCACACAGCGGCCCCGCTGTTTTCTTGCCAGGAGACAGCCATGAACCCTGACAACGCCCCACCCGTTATCAGCAATTTGACCGCCGAGCACTACATCTGGGGCGATGTCTGCGACGGCTGGCATCTGGTCAATGGGGCAGACCTCAGCGTCATTCACGAACGCATGCCGGCGGGCGCCACCGAAATGCGCCACTATCATCAGCGAGCGCGACAATTCTTCTTTGTCCTGAGCGGCACCTTGACCATCGAACGGGACGGGATGCAGCACGCCATTTCCGCCGGACATGGCCTCGAGATGCGCCCCGGCAGCCGGCATCAGGCACGCAACAGTTCAGCCGGCGCGGTGGAATTCCTGGTCATTTCCGCGCCGACGACCAAAGGCGATCGCACCGACGTCGGCTGACCTGCATACCGCTCAGCATTTGCTCAGGCTGAGCGAGATCCTCGAGATGTCGAAGCCCTTCGGCGTGATGAAGATCGATTGTTTGCAGCCTGAGGCCGACACCTGCATTGCCGCCGAGAATGTTGGCCCACTGATGTTGAGGTTGTACCCGCCCGGCGTCACGCGACCACCAATGCCGCCCGTGGTCGAGTAGGTCCGCTCCTCCCAGTCGCCGGAGACCGAGCTGCCGCTGATCGTCAGGTTGGCGACGGCGTCAATCTTGTAGCTGGAACTGGCGCAACGCAGCGCCTGTCGGATGCCATTGCCGCCGTTCGACACCTGGTAAGTGGCGATGCATTTGACGGCTTCGCTGCCGCCACCCGACAGGGTGATCTGGCCGCCACCCGTCCATCGCCCAGCCAGATCCTTGGACGGATTGGCCAGTGTTCCGAACGACGCGGCAGCCACCGCAACCGTCGCCAGCGCCGATATCCCGATGAATTTGCGCATTTGTCTTGCCGCCTCCGCGAGGGTGCCCCGCCGTCAGATCAATGGTCGTCGCAGGCAATGTGGCCCCGCTCACGAGGATGCAAAGAAATCGCGAGCACAACAAAGAGATTCAGGGTTAATGCTCAGTTCTGCTGCAACCTTGTGGCCCGCCGGTCACGTCACAAGAGCTTCAAGCTGCGGGCGCGGCCCGGCGAATGGCATAAAGATGATCGACTGGGCCATGGCCGGCGCCAATCTGCAGGTTGGCCCCGGAGGCGATGGCACGATGCACAAAAGTCTTGCCCCGAGCCACCGCCGTTGCGAGGTCGAGGCCCTGCGCCAGCAGCGCGGCAATGGCCGCCGAGAGCGTGCAGCCCGTACCATGCGTGTGCCGGGTCGCGAGGCGCGGGCTGGTCAGTCTTGTGATGCACCCGTCAATCCAGAGCAAATCCACCGCCTCGGGACCGTCACCGTGGCCGCCTTTCAGCAGCACCGCCTTGGCACCGAGCTTGGCCAGCGCCGTGAGTTGTCGCGACGCGTCGGCCTCGTTGGGCGCCACAGTAACACCCAGCAACTGGGCGGCCTCCGGCAGGTTCGGCGTGATCAGGGTTGCACGTGGAATGAGCTTTGATTTCAGCGTTGCAACGGCATCCGGATCGATCAATGCATCGCCGCTGGTTGCGACCATGACGGGATCGACAACCAGGGGGATAGCTGGATACCGCGCCAGTTCGTCGGCAACCACCGAGATAATCTCGGCGTTGGCCAGCATACCCGTCTTGACGGCGCACACACGCAGATCGGCCAAAACTGACCGCATCTGCGCCGCGACAAAGGCCGGCGTCACCACCTCGACACCTTGCACGCCGGTCGTGTTCTGGGCGGTGAGCGCCGTGATGACGCTGGCGCCATAGACGCCAAGCGCAGTGAAGGCCTTGAGATCAGCCTGGACGCCCGCCCCGCCCGAGCTGTCGGAGCCGGCAATGGTCAGTGCCGTGGCGGATCTGAGGTCCATACCCGTCATGACCGCCTCGGAGCTAGTGCCCCGCTCCCTTTTTCAGGATGTCCGTCTGGAGCTTCTTCGACGTCGCCAGCTCTTCGATCTGGGTCAGGACCGGCACATTCTCGATCAGCCACTGACCCAGCGCATTGATCGAGCCATCGAGCGCGATCAGTCCAAAAATGACCAGCGCTGCGCCTGTCGCCCGCGGCGCCATGCCAAGCTCACCCCGGTTCAATCGGCGGGCCAGCCAACCAGCCAGTCCGAACAGCAGCGGCAAGCCAATCAGCACCAGCAGCTTGCTGATACCGCCCGGCACTGAGTTCAGACTTGGCGCGACTTTGGCCAGCACCTCGCGCACCGGACTGGCGATGAACAGCGCGCCGGTGACGACAAGCACCGCCCCCATCACTTTCTCGACGGTGCCGAGATGGCGGCGGAAGCGCTTGATGAAACCCATGAACGGGCGGATGGCGACGGCCGCCAGCACGAAGGGAATGCCAAGACCAAGCGAATAGGCGGTCAGCAGTTTTACGCCGGCCGTGAGGCTGCCCTCGTTGGCGGCAACCGCCAGCACGGTGGCCAGGATCGGCCCGACGCACGGTGTCCAGCCAAACGCGAAAGCGAGGCCGATGAGATAGGCCCCGACGTAGCTCGCGCTGCGCATTTCCGTGTGATAGCGCGCCTCGGTGTAGAGGATGGGTATGCGCAGGATGCCGATGAAATGCAGCCCGAACAGGATGATCAGGAACCCGGCCGCAATCGACAACGGTCCCTTCCAGGACTGGATCAGCTGCCCGAACGCCGACGCTCCGGCGCCAAGGCCGATGAACACGGTGGAGAAGCCGAGCACGAAGCACAGCGCCGCGATCACCACGCGGCGCCAAGCGGCGTTGTCGATGCCGTCCTTGTCCGACATTTGCTCGATGGTCATGCCGCCGAGATAGCCGAGGTAGGGCGGCACCAGCGGCAAGACGCAGGGCGACAGGAAGCTGACCAGCCCAGCAAGCATCACACCCAGATAGATGGACAGGTCGGCCAGCATTGCGTCTCCGAGGTTGGTACTGACGAGCAGGTGGCGTGCCGAAGGCCCTGGCGCAAGTCAATTCTGCGTCACATCCGGCCAGCCCACAGCCGCTCGATGGCCAAAGGGAGATCCACCAGCCGGTCGACAATGAGGTCGGCACCGAGGTCGGCGACCGGGCCCTTGGCGTAGCCATAGCTCATGGCGATAGACAGGCAGCCGGCAGCCTTGGCAGCCCCGATATCGGCATGGCTGTCCCCGATCATGACCACGTCGGTGACGCCGACCGCGAATGGCGCGATGGCCGCCTCCAGCATGCGCGGATCCGGCTTTTTCGGGTGCCCGTCACGCACTCCCAGGATCGAGCCGAAATAGCCGTCGATGCCCAGCGCCCGCAGCGCAATCAGCGCGATCTCGTGCGACTTGTTGGTACACAGTGCCAGCGGGACGCCGCGTGCCTTGAGATGGCCGAGCGTCTCGTGGGCGCCATCGTAGAGGCCTTTGCCCTCGGCTGAAGCCTCGGCATAGGCCTGCATGAAGCGCTTGTAGGCCTCGGCTTGATCGAACGAGCCTGGATCGATGCCGGCGTTGGCCACCGCCCGATCGATGGCAGCGCGTGCGCCACCCCCGATGAGCGCTTTGGCCGAGGCCGCGTCGTACATGGGCACGCCGAGCGGTCCGAAGCCGGCATTCAACGCCCTGGCAATGTCCGGGGCACTATCGACCAGCGTGCCGTCGAGATCGAAGATGATGGCCCGCGGCCAGCCGGTTGCCATGTCAACGGGCTTTCGTCAGCGCGGCGATGCCGGGCAATTCGCGACCCTCGAGCCATTCGAGGAAGGCGCCGCCAGCCGTCGAAACGTAGGTGAACTGGTCTGTCACCCCGGCTGCATTGAGTGCCGCAACGGTATCTCCGCCGCCTGCTACCGAGACCAGCTTGCCGGCCTTGGTCAGCCGCGCCGCAGCCTGCGCCAGTGCCACTGTGCCCTCGTCGAAGGGGGAAATCTCGAAGGCGCCGAGCGGGCCGTTCCAGAGCAGCGTTTTGCAGCTTTCCAGCACCTTGATGAGATGCGCCACCGAGGCCGGGCCGACATCCAGAATCATGGCATCAGCGGGCACTGCCTTGACATCGACGATGGACGACGCAGCACCGGCCTTGAACTCGCGGGCGATGCGGCCATCGACCGGAAGGACGATCTCGCAGCCTTTGCCCTTGGCGGCGGCCATGATTTCGCGCGCTGTGACATGGAAATCGGGTTCCGCCAGCGATTTTCCGACATTGGTGCCTTGCGCTTGCAAAAACGTGTTGGCCATGCCGCCGCCGATGATGAGCTTGTCGACCTTGGGCATCAGGTTCATGAGCACGGGGATCTTGGTCGACACCTTGGCGCCGCCAACGATGGCCGCAGTCGGCCGCTGCGGCTTCTCGAGTGCCGTGCGCAGGGCGTTGATCTCCTCCATCAGGAGCGGGCCCGCGAAGGCCGGCAGATGTTTGGCGAGCCCCGCCGTGGAAGCGTGTGCCCGGTGTGCCGCCGAGAACGCGTCATTGACGAAGATGTCGCCGAGTTTGGCCAATGCGGCCGTAAAGGCCGGCTCGTTCTTTTCCTCGCCTTTGTGGAAGCGGGTATTCTCGAGCACGGCGATTTGGCCAGAGGCCAGTTTGGCGACCGCGGCTTCTGCAGCAGGGCCGACGCAATCGGGCGCCAACGCCACGGGGACACCCGCGAGCTTAGCCAGCATGGCGGCCACAGGAGCCAGTGAGTTTTCTGTATCAGGCCCCCCTTTGGGGCGGCCGAAGTGGGAAAGTACGATCACCTTGGCACCGCGGGCCGCCAGGTCCTTCAGGCCCGGCACCAACCGCTCGAGACGCGTCGCGTCCGTCACCTTGCCGTCCTTGACCGGCACGTTGAGATCGGCGCGCACCAGCACCCGTTTACCTTTGACGTCGATGCCATCGGTGGTTTTCAGCCGGTCGAGCTGCATTTGGGTTCGCCTCCGCCTCAGGGTCGTCAGCCGTCTAGCGCTGCAACCCTGCAGCCGCAAGAGGACAGCTTGCAGCATCGTGAAGCGGACCTGCCGTCAACTCAGCCTGTGGTGCCCTCCTTGAGTAGCGCCTCGAGATCGACCTTCAAGCGCCCCATCTCAAGCCGGTTGTCGGCGGTGCGCGGCCATTCGACCTCCGGACGGTCCCAGTAGAGTTCCACCCCGTTCCCGTCGGGATCATCGAGATAAAGCGCGATGCTGACGCCGTGGTCCGACGCGCCGGTCAATGCGATGCCCGCATCGAGCACGCGCTTCAGGGCAGCGCCCAGGGCAGGCCGCGTAGGATACAGGATTGCGACGTGGTAAAGGCCAGCCGCGGCCTTTGGTGCAGGAGGCCCACCGGCGCTATCCCAGGTGTTGAGCGCGATGTGATGATGATAGCCGCCGGCCGACAGGAAGACGGCGCCGGGCCGACGTTGCATGACCTCGAAACCCAGCACATCGCGCCAGAACGCGAGCCCCTTGTCGATGTCCGAGACCTTCAGATGCACATGTCCGATGCGCACGCCAGGGTGCACAGGCGTTGCTGCCTGAGCTTCTGGTGTCAGGCTCGAGTGCGGGCGATTGACTTGGCTCATGTGGTACCTCGGAAGGAAATGGGATGCTGGGTGATGGCTTGGATATAACGATTGGCAGCACCAGCAGCATCCGGGTGCATGCCGATCGAGCTTCACAAGGTTGTCATCGGCAACGTCTCTCCTCGCCACCGGTAACCATCGCGCAAAGAATGATACAGCGTTCACAAGTTTTTCATTGGTTACTGATTGGTTAGCGCGGCAAATATGTTCGGGATAGAGTTGTGCTCGCGCAGCAAGTCCGTGCCGGCGCCGCCGCTCAACCTTCAACGAGGCCTGTCATGAGTTCACCGAAGCCTGAGACCACCCGCGGACGTTGCCATTGCAAGGCCATCGAGTACGAGTTCGAGGGCAAGCCGAAATGGGTCATGCATTGCCACTGTGAAAGCTGCCGGCGCGCCGTATCGTCGGCCGTGGCCACCTATGTCGGTGTCAATATCGACCAGTTCCGCTACCTGAAAGGCGATCCGGCAATCTACGAGTCCTCGCCGGGTGTGAAGCGCTATTTCTGCCCGACCTGCGGCTCGCCGATGGCCTATGCCGGTGCCCGCTGGCCGAAGGAAGTGCACCTCTTCCACGGCACGCTCGAGAACCCCGAGCAATGGCCGCCAACGGGACACGCGCATATCAAGGAGCAGGTCGCCTGGTTCGACGTGCACGATGATCTGCCTCGCTTCGAGAAGATCGCCACCAAGGACGCCAAGCCCCTCCGGAAGGGCCCCAAGGCTGGCGCCAGCGCGCACAAGCCCTGAAGCTGGTTCAAGCGGGGCCCGCTGCAGCGGCGCGGCCGGCCCCGTCCCTGTTCCTAAGGACCGCTGATCGTGGAGTTCACGAATGATGCTGCGCTACCAAGTTTTGGCGGCAATTGCCGCCATGGGACTCGGCGTAACGCCAATGGCGGCCCAGCAGCCGAGATCTGCCGCCCCGATCGTGGTCGATGTCGGCGGCCGCGCCATCAAGCTGTTGCTGCCGGACGGACAGTGCGCCCTCGACCGCAATCAACGCTATGATGCCAACGTACTCGACATTTCCAGTCGCGCCATTCAAGGCGCCAACGACTTGCTGCTGCACACGGCCGGCTGCAAGAACCTGGACGATGCGCGCGCTGGCCGCACGCCGTATCTGAATGATTTCCACCAAGCCCAGGTGGCGCTGCAATTCAAGCAGACGGAGTTGCAGGGACAGGAAGCGGCGGCAGCCAAGGAGATCTGCCAGTCGTTGCGGTCCGAGGGGGCTCAGATCGAAAAAGAGGTCGGCGCCGAGATCAAGGATCGAATCAAAAACCTGGAAGCCGGCATCAAGGTCAACGAGACCAAGGCGCTGGGTGTCCTCGCCGAGGATCAGTTGGCTTGCTATTCCGGTCTGCTGATGAATGTGCAGACCCCGACGGGCGACAAGCGCCTCATTCTCGGGGTTTACTCCATGGGGGTGCTGAACGGGCGCCTGATCTTCCTCTATCATTTCCGGGCTGAGCCGCCGGCTGGGGCCGTCGATCGCATGGTCGAGCAGCAGAAGCAGATCGTCCGGCAGCACGTGGCGATCAACAACGGGCAGACTGGAAGTGCCAATAAGTAAGGCGTGACCAGACTGCGCTGCAGCAGGGGAATTTCCGTTGAAGACTGAGGCCTGGGGATCGCGCGCCGGGACTCGGTTGTGCTAGGAGTTGGGCATGAGCAACCCAGACCAAACTAAGCCGCGCGCCGCCGTCAAGGTGGGGCCTGTTACCTTCGCCCAGGATCTGCCGATTGCGGTCTTTGCGGGCCCCTGCCAGATGGAAAGCCGTGCCCACGCGCTTGAAATGGCGGCGGCCCTGAAAGAGATCGCCGGCCGGCTTGGTATCGGTCTCGTCTACAAGACCAGCTTCGACAAGGCCAACCGCACCTCACTGGCGGGCAAACGCGGCATCGGGCTTGAGGCCGCCATTCCCGTCTTTGCCGAGATCCGCGAGACGTACGGCCTGCCAGTTGTCACCGACGTGCACGAGATCGAGCACTGCACCCGCGTGGCGCCGGTCGTCGACGTATTGCAGATTCCGGCATTCCTGTGCCGCCAGACTGACCTGCTGATCGCTGCCGCCAAGACCGGCAAGGTGGTGAAGATCAAGAAGGGTCAGTTTCTCGCCCCCTGGGACATGAAAAATGTCGTCGCCAAGGTGACTGGCAGCGGCAACCCGAACGTTCTGGTGACCGAGCGTGGCGCCTCGTTCGGCTACAACACGCTGGTGGTCGACATGCGCGGCCTCGCCATCATGGCCGAGATCGGAACGCCGGTCATCTTCGACGCCACCCACTCCGTGCAGCAGCCCGGCGGCCAGGGCACATCTTCGGGTGGCGACCGCCGCATGGTGCCCGTGCTGGCGCGAGCGGCCGTTGGTGTCGGCGTGGCGGGCCTCTTTATCGAAACACACGAGGCACCGGACCGCGACCCCTCGATTTCCGACGGTCCGAACATGGTGCCGCTCAAGGACTTCGAACCCCTGCTGCGTGACCTGATGGCCATCGACTCGGTGGTCAAACGCGCGCTCCGATCGAAGGTGGTTTGACGCCGCCAAATGCGGGCCAGCGGCTACCAACCCACATGGTCCGCGCCCTGCCAATCCGAGCCGGACTTCGCAGAACGCGGAGGATTGGGCTACACTGCATCGGGTGAGGTGGCCGTGTCGGGCGATCACCGCGCTCGCTGGAGCCCGTGATGGACTATCGCCAGACCCTGTCGGCCGGCACCCTGCTGCTGGGCCACTATCGTATCGACCGGGTGCTCGGCATCGGCGGCTTTGGCATCACCTATGCGGCAATGGATACCTCCCTCGATCTGGCCGTCGCCATCAAGGAGTACTTTCCAGCCGAATTCGGGGTGCGCGGCCAGTCGCTCGAAGTGCGCCCGGCGAGCACCGGACAAAGCGAGATTTTCAAGCACTGCCTGAACGGCTTCCTGCGCGAAGCCCGCACGCTGGCGCAATTCCGGCATCCCGGCATCGTGCGCGTGCTGCGCGTGTTCGAGGCCCATGGCACGGCCTACATGGTGATGGAGTTCGAGCGCGGCCAAAGCCTCTCAGCCTGGATGGACGGGCTCGGACGGACGCCGACTCAGGACGAGATCGACGGGATCATGCGACCGTTGATCTCCGCCCTCGAGATGCTGCATGCGACGAGTTTCATTCACCGCGATCTGGCGCCCGACAATGTCATCATCCGCGAAGCCGGCAATCCGGTACTGATCGATTTCGGCGCGGCGCGGCAGGTGCTGAGTGAAATGAGCCGCAATCTCACCGGCATCGTCAAGCAGGGTTACTCGCCGCCTGAGCAGTACGCCATGGATCCAAAGCTGCAGGGACCATGGACGGACATCTACGCGCTGGGGGCTATTCTCTATCGCATGATCAGCGGCAAGCCGCCGACGCCGGCGCCAGAGCGCCAACTCGGCATTGTGATGAAGCCGGCCCGTGCTGTGGCCAATGCGCGCTATCGACCAGGTTTCCTCGACGCCATCGATCGGGCGCTCGAACTGACGCCGTCGCAGCGACCGGCCAAGCTGGTTGAATTGAGCCGGCTACTGTTCTCGGAGACAGGTCACGGTGGGTCCGAGCGGCCGGAACCGACCGATGAACCCGATCCCGCGCGCGTCACTGTGGTGCCGGCCGCCGAGCGCCGGCCGCCGAGCCAACCGATTCCGTTGCCCGCCGACCACCAGTTCGAGATCCCCGCCGCGCCGCCACCCTGGCTCGACGCACGCAAGCTCGGCATCGCGGCAGCCGCGTGCCTTGCCCTGGCGCTTGTCACCTGGCAGGCCGGCCATCTGTTCATGCGCGTACCACCTGAGGTGGCGCTGGAAGTCGAGCGACAGCGCAGCGAGCGGGAACGACAAGCTGCGGCCGAGAAGGTCGCCGCAGCTGAGCAAAAGCGTGCCGTCGAGCAGAAAGCGGCAGCCGAGAAGCAGGCGGCCGAGGATCGTCGCCGGGCAGTCGAGCGCGCCGAAGCCGAGCGACTACGTCTGGATGCCGAGCGGCGCGCTGCCGAGAAGCAGGCGGCTGCCGAAAAGCAAGCTACGGAGGAGCGCCGGCAAGCAGCCGAGCGCGCCGAGGCCGAGCGTCAACGTGTGGAAGCCGAACGGCGCGCGGCCGAGCAGAAAGCGGCGGCCGAGAAGCAGGCGGCCGAGGAGCGTCGACGTGCTGCCGAGCGTGCCGAAGCCGAGCGCCAACGCCTGGAAGCTGAGCGCCGCGCTGCCGAGCAGAAGGCTGCCGCCGAGAAGCAAGCTGCCGAGGATCGTCGCCGTGCTGCCGAACGTGCTGAAGCCGAACGGCGTGCGGCCGCCGAAAAGCAGGCTGCCGAAGACCAGCGCCGGGCCGCTGAACGTGCCGAGGCCGAGCGTCAGCGCCTTGAAGCCGAGCAGCGGGCGACGGAGCAGCGCCGGGCTGCCGAGGCACTGCGCGTCCTGGTTGCCGACATCCGCCGCGAACTGAACCGTGTCGGTTGCTCGACGGCGTCGACAACGCCGGGCTGGACCGATGCCGATCAGCGCGCCCTGCAACAATTCGCGGAGCACAGCGGCGGCAACATTTCATTTCCTGAGCTCAATGCCGAGATCGTCCGTGTCATCGCCGGCTTCCGCAGCCGGGTCTGCCCGGTCACCTGCCGCCCGGGCGAAGTTGCAGTGGAGGGTCGCTGCGAAAGGCCGCCCACCGTCAGCACCCCGTCGACGGCCGCCCAGTGCCAGCAGATTAACGAACGCGCCCAACTCGGAGGTTTGACGCCCGAGGATCGCGAGACGCTGCGCCGCTTGAATTGCCGCTAACGGACAAAATTTCTTCCATAGCATGGGTTTTCGCGTTGGCCTTTGCGCTGGCGCAGTTGCGGGCTGGAAGTGGTTGTGCGCAAATGGGCGGGACTGTCGGGGTCGACGCTCGTTCATTGCATTGTCGAGGAGACGTATCATGGTTAAGTCCGTCCACTTCTTGAGAGTCAGCCTAGCGACGGTTGCCGCTTCGGCACTCATGCTGGCCTCACAGACTTTCGCCCAGGCCCCGCCCGCCCAGCCGGCGCCCCCAGCAGTGGCCCCGCCAGCCCCACCTGTCGCGGCGCCAGCCTTGCCGCCGCCGTCGCTGTATCGCCAGGCCTTCGAGAAGGCTGCGGGCGATGTGCTCGAGAACGTCAAGCTGCCCGCCGGAACCCGGGTCGACCTGCTGATCGATCCGCTAGTCGATGGCAATACCGGCGCCCAGTCGAGCGCGACCCGCTCGATGGAGACTCAGTTGCGTCAGCTGATTGCGCAGCGCTTCGCCGCCAAGTTCGACGTCAAGCCGTTCAATGCCGACAATGTGGCCAAGAACCCGCACGTCCTGATCGGCACCTTCACGCCAATTCATGCCACAGCGCAGGCGAGCGGCGCCAAGGATGCCTATCGGCTGTGCTTTGCCGTCATCGATCTGAGCAGCAAGCTGATCGTCTCGAAAGGCTTCGCCCGCGCCACCTCGCAAGGCATCAATCCTGTGCCGACGCCGGCCTTTGCCGAGAGCCCGATCTGGATGAAGGATCCGGCGGTCGAAGGCTATATCAAGACCTGTCAAGGTCCGAAGGCCGGCGACCCGATCAATCCGGTCTATCTGGAGCGCGTATCCACGGCGTCGCTCATTGCCGACGCCATCAAGGCGTATGACGAGCGCCGCTATCCGGCCGCCCTCGACCTCTACACCCGCGCTCGCGCAGCCCCGGGCGGTGACCAACTGCGCGTCTTCAATGGCCTGTATCTCACCAACCTCAAACTGAAACGCACAGCGGAAGCCAACAAAGCACTGGGCGATCTGGTGGATTATGGCCTGAAGAGCGACAAGATCGGCATGATGCTGTTGTTCGTGCCGAAGACGACGAACTTTGCCCCGACGCAGATCTCGCAAGCTTATCCGACCTGGCTCAAGACGGTGGCCGACAAGTCGACGGCGCGCAATGCCTGCCTCGAGGTGGTCGGCCACGCCAGCCGGACCGGCACCGAGGCATTCAATGATCGCCTCTCGGCCCAGCGTGCCGCAGCCATCAAGACTCGCATCGAGCGGTTGTCGCCGGCACTGGCCAAGAACCTCAAGTCGAACGGCCAAGGCTGGCGCGAAACCATCGTCGGCACAGGCAAGGACGATGCCAGCGATGCCCTCGATCGCCGCGTCGAGTTCAAAGTCGTCAAGTGCGCCTGAGGCACGCGACGGGCAAAGCCAGATGATTGGGAGAGAGCCGCTCATGCAGCGGCTCTCTTTTCATTTGCCGCTGCGTTGACGGCAGTTCACCGCGGATGCGAAGCTTGATGTTGCAATCGAATGGCAGGTGGAGGTGATCGTGACCCAAGCGAAAAACGTCGATGCGAAGTCCCTCAAGGCTTGGCTCTCCGACGACCGCGAGCTGGCGCTGTTCGATATCCGAGAGCTTGGCCCCTACTCGGAAGGTCACCCTTTCTTCGCCGTGCCGCTGCCCTACAGCCGGCTGGAGCTCGACGCCGAGCGCCTAGCGCCGCGCAAGTCCGTGCGCATGGTGCTTTTGGATGGCGGCGATGGCCTTGCTGATCGCGCCGCCGCCCGTCTGGCTCCGCTCGGCTTCACCGACATCCATGTCCTTGCCGGTGGCGCACCGGCCTGGAAAGCGGCCGGTTACACGCTCTACGAAGGCGTCAACGTGCCCTCGAAGGCGTTTGGCGAGGTGGTCGAGATCGAGCGCCACACGCCGCGCATTACAGCCGACGACCTGATTGCCATGCAGGCCCGCCAGGAGGATATGGTGATCGTCGACGGCCGCACGTGGGCCGAGTACCAGATCTTCAATATTCCCGGCGGCATCAGCTGCCCCAACGCCGAGTTACCGTTGCGCATCGATCGGCTGGCCCCCAATCCGAAGACCAAGATCGTGGTCAATTGCGCCGGGCGTACGCGCTCGATCATCGGCGCTCAGACCCTCATTGATTTCGGTGTGCCAAACGAGGTCGTGGCCCTGGAGAACGGCACCCAGGGTTGGTGGCTTAAGGGTCTTAAGGTGGAGAAGGGTGCCGACCGGCAAGCGCCAGCCGCAACCGGTGATGCCGCGGCTCTGGCCAGCAAGCGCGAGAAGTCGGCAGCGCACGCCAAGCGGCACGGTGTGCGAACGCTCACGGCGGCCGATGTCCAGGCCAGGCTCAATGATCTGGGGCGCACCACCTACCTCTTTGATATCCGTACCGCCGAGGAGTTCGCCAAGGGCGCCATTACCGGCTTCACGCACGCTCCAGGCGGGCAACTGCAGCAGGCGACCGACCAGTGGGTGGGCGTCCGCGGCGCCCAGATCGTGCTCGCCGATGCGGACGGCATTCGCGCGCCGATGGTTGCCGCTTGGCTGCGCCAGCTCGGCCACGCGGCAGACGTGATGGCCGATGATGCGGCGGCACGGCAAGCCTTTGCAGCCTCCGGCATCGCGGCAAAGCGCAGTCCGGCCTTCGCGGCCGACCGCATTCGTTTGGCCGAGATATCCCCCACCGAGTTGGCCAATGGCTTGGCTGCCGGCACCCTGGAAGCGATCGATCTGCGCTCCAGCGCCGAGTTCCTGAAGCAACGAATTCCCGGCAGCCGCTGGTCGATTCGCCCCGTCGTCGCGACAGCCATCCGCGACAGCAGCCGGCCTGTGGTGTTGATTGCTGACGACCCCAACATCGCTCGCATTGCGGCCCTCGACGTGCGCGAGGCGGGCGTCGGCGATGTCCGCCTGCTTGCCGGCGGCATCGGCGCCTGCGCGGCGGCCGACCTGAAGCTCGACAGCGGCGGCACCGTGCCGCCTGACCGCGAGCGCATCGATTTCATCTTTCACACGCTCGGCCGCAACGAGGGCAACCTGGACGCCGCCCGAGCTTACATCGCTTGGGAAGTCGGGCTTGTCGACCAGCTCGATGCACAGGAACGAGGCGCGTTCCGGCTCTAAGGCCACAGCTGTCCGATTCAGCGCACGGCCGAGGGCAATGGAGCGCGCATCCTGAGCGTGGCCATGCTATGCTCGCTCGATATCTGTCCATGACGGCCGGGCGCAAGCCGTCGGGACGCCGCACTGATATGGCCCCGGAGAGCCGATGCAGCCAAGGAAGCATCTCATCAGCGTCGGCCACGCCGCGCTGGACCGGATTTATCGCATCAGCTCGTTTCCACCCGAGCCGACCAAGGTGCGCGCGCTCGAAGCCATCGAAGCCGGTGGCGGAATGGCAGCCAACGCAGCCGTCGCCGCTGCCCGCCTAGGCGGCGAAGTCGAAGTGTGGAGCCGCACCGGGGACGACAATGCCGGCGCCATCATTCGCGCCGGTCTCAAGTCCGAGCGCGTCGACATTCGGTATGTCCATGCCTTCGAGGAGGCGCGCTCTTCGACCTCCGCCATCATCGTCGACGGTCATGGCGAGCGCCTGATTGTTGGCATGCGCGATACCGCCATCCCATCCAGCACCAGCTGGCTGCCGCTTGACCGCGTGGCCGACGCCGATGTGGTGCTTGCAGACCTGCGCTGGCTCGAGGCGACCCGCGTCGTATTCGACCGCGCCAGGAAGCATGGCGTGCCAACGGTGCTCGACGCCGATCTCGGTGCCCGCGAGGCGCTGCCCGACCTTCTGAAGTTGACCGATTACGCCATTTTTTCGGCCCCCGCCCTGCGCGAACTGGGACCTGCCGCCAGCACCGATGAGGATCGCCTAGTCGCCATCATGGCCCAAGGTCCCCGTCATGTCGGTGTCACACTGGGTGCCGGAGGCTATCTCTGGCGGCAACAGGACGGCAGCGGCGGTCATCAGGCAGGCTTTGCAGTCGACGTCGTCGACACCACCGGAGCCGGTGACGCCTTCCATGGTGCGTTTGCCCTGATGTTGGCCGAGGGCAAGACCATTCTGGAGTGCGCGCGCATCGCCTGCGCGGTGGCGGCCATGAAATGCACCCGTCTCGGCTCGCGGACTGGTCTGCCTCGGCGCTCCGAGTTGGAGGCATTTCTCGCCGACGCGCGCTAACGGCCTCGATAGGCGGGTTGAATCGCGTTTGGCGCCAGAGCCACCGCGGCTTCCCAGCCACAGTGCGCCACCTCAGACAGGCCGTGGTGCTTCCGCATTATTGCCTAACCGTGCAATCATCATCGCCAGTGTGTGTGGTAGGTACCGTAGCGGTTTTGTGCCGCGATGGGGGAGGACGGCATGGCTATTGAACCGAACGACAAGAGCCTTTTTTCGCTGCCTAACATGGTTGGCTGGTTCAACCCGCAACTCCTTGCCAACGCTGCGATCCGAGCCGCCATTTCCCCAGTGTTCGGCACCTATGCCGATGCGCGCGCGTCGCAGGCGACAATCGACGGATTCAAGCCGGAGGAGTTGACCTTTGCGGCCAGCCGCCACTTGCTGGCGGATGCGGACGTGATCAGCAATGATGGTGCGGTCTGGGTCGACTATCTTGCCGACACGGGGGATGGCTTCGATTCTACCTATGCCATGGCCTCGCTGGTTGCCGCCGACACTCTGGAAGTCGCGCGGGCCGGCAGCACCATCAAACATAAGCTGCCGACGGGGCGCGTGTTCGTTCTCGGCGGCGATCAGGTCTACCCGTACCCGAGCCGCGAGGAATACGACAGGCGGTTCGTCTATCCTTTCCGCATGGCGTTCTCGGCACCATCACAGGCACGCCTGACCTTCGTCATTCCCGGCAACCACGATTGGTACGATGGCCTGAACTCGTTCGATTTCCTGTTCTGCCAGGCGCGCTTTGGGATTGACCGTGTCGGGGAAACCATCGGCAACCTGCACTTCACGCAGCACCGGAGCTATTTCGCCACGCGCCTGCCCAACAACTGGTGGATCTGGGGCGCCGACATCCAGTTCTCGCAGTATCTCGACGTCGGCCAGGTGCGCTACTTCCAGGCGGTCGCCGACATCATGCTCAATCGGTCGCCGGGAGAGCCCGAGCACAAGGTGATCCTGTGCATCGCCGAGCCGGGCTGGCAATACGAGAACGAAGCGGCGCGGGCCGCCAACTCGAACATCTCGATCGTCACCGGCATCGCTGACCGGGCCGGCGCCAAGGTTTGCGCCGTGCTGTCTGGCGATACGCATCACTACTGCCGCTACTACTCGAAGGAACTCGGTCTCAATCTGATCACGGCTGGTGGCGGTGGCGCGTTCCTGCATCCGACGCACCAGCTGTACAAGAGTATCAGCTTCAATTGGCTGGGGACGCCGCATGAGTTCGATATGCGCTGCAAACCGACACCAGAAGGGGCGCCGGCGCAAGGGGCCTCTGCCTGGCCAAGCCGAGGCGCCAGCATCTGGATGACATTCTGGAACGCGATGTTCCCGGTTTTCAACTACACTTTCGCCATCTTGCTCGGCATCTTCTACTGGCTCATGACCTGGATGTACGCGCAGACGGCGGTGGCGCGGCAGGAATGCCTCATCCGCCCTGAAGGATCGCGCGATTTCGTCATTGTTTCCCGCCCGCTGATTGAAGACATCCTGTTTCACGGCAATGCGCGAACCTGCGGCCTGAAGGGCGATGGTGTCATTGCCCAGGCGCAGGATCTGATCGGTATCTCGATCAATGCGGCCATTGCCAACTTCCTGCTGGGAATCTTCGTTATCGCACTCCTGGTTGCTTGCATCAGCTACGCTGACGCCCGCCGCTTCTGGAAGCGGATGATCATGGGCACGATGCATTGGCTGGCGCACATTACAGCAATGATCGTGCTCTATATTGTGGTGAGCCGTATCGGCACGCCATTCGGCGGGCAGTTGGCGGAGCTGGCTAAGCCATATCTGTTTGGCTTCCACACGCTGCTGCAAACGGTAACGTACATGACGTTGATGATCTTCGGCGGCGGCGCTGTCGCCGGACTTGTCTGGGGCTGCTACCTGCTGATCAGTTGCGCCCTGTTCAAACGCCACTGGAACGATGCGTTCTCGGCGCTGCGCCTCGCCGACTACAAGAATTTCCTGCGCATGAAGATCGATGGCGAAGTGCTGACCATCTATCCGATCGGTCTCAAGCGGTCGCCGCTGCGCATCGGCTGGCAACGTCAGGGTGGCCAGGCGAACGCACGCTACGAGCCGCGCATTGCCCTCTCACCCGAGTTGATCGACGGGCCGATCGTGATCGATGCTCGGCAGGTCCGCATGCGGGTTGAACCCGTGGCACGGACTGCCGGCGGCCAATTGACCTGAGCCAGACTGCAGGGAAGGACGTTCGTCATGCCCATCGCTTTTTCCGTGATCACCGACGAAATCTCGCCTGATCCTGCGGATGGTATCGCTTTCGCATTGGAGGAAGGCCTCGACCGTGTCGATGTGCGCTCGATCGACGGGGTCAATTTCCTGTCGCTCGACAGCGCCGACCAGAAGCGGGTGGCGCGCCAGATCAAGGATGCAGGACTGCATGTCGGGTGCCTGGCAACGCCATTGCTCAAGTGGCCGGCACCGGGCAAGAGCGCGGGAAACAGCGGTGATCAGTTCGGCTTCGATGCCAAGGGCCGCTCCATCGACGAGATCTACGCCTCAGCGTTCGCCGCCGCCGACGTGCTCGGCACGCGCAATCTGCGAATCTTTTCCTACCTCACCTATGCAGGCTTCAAGCTCGCCGACCTCGAGGCGCCCTACATCGCCCTGCTGAAACTCGCAGAGCGCCACGATATGGTGCTCCACGTCGAAAACGAACCCGTGTGCAACGTCCTCTCGGTGGCCGATCTCGGGCTACTGATGCAGGCCTGGAAGCATCCGCGACTGAAAGGGCTGCTGGATATCGCCAACTCCGCCCACGCCGGTAAGCCGACGACACCGCTGGAGGTTGCCACCGTGATGCCGTGGGTCGATCAGGTCCACTTCAAGGATTACGCGGGCGCGTGCAAGGCTTACGTCGCCACCGGCGAGGGCGACATCCCCTATGCCGAGCTGCTGGTGCCGTGCTGCAAAGCAGCCGTCGTGCGTGATCTGGTGTGGACCATCGAGACGCATGTGCCGGATGACCAGCCTGGTGCCACGCGGCGCTCGCTGCAGGCGGTTCGCGGCCTGGCGACGGGGTGACGGGGTGACGGGCAGCATCGACGCCATCGCGTCCCCAGAGCGAGGACTTGCCTGCCATGGCCATCGACGTGCATGCGCACTTCTATGGTGGTCTGGTCGAAACATTGCGGCATCGGCGCGAGCGGCCCTACGTCGCCACCACTGCCGATGGTCAGGCCACGCTGCATGCGATGACAGCCGATACCCCACTGTCGCCGAGCTACACCGATGTTCCAACGCGCCTTGCCTATCTGGACAGTCGCGGCATCGCCACACAGGTGATGACGTTTCCTGGCGCGCTCGGCCTCGATGTGCTGCCACCGGCTCAAAGCCTGCCGCTGGTGACGGCCTTCAATGACAACCTCGCCGCCATCTGTCGCGACTCGAAGAACCGCTTGCATGGCCTCGCCGGGTTGCCACTTGCCGACATGCAGGCCGCTGTCGCGGAATTGCGGCGCGCAAGGCTCCACCTGGGGCTGCTCGGTGCCATCCTGCCCGGCGACATGCTGCTCACGATCGAGCGCGCCCAATGCTTGCAACCCCTGTTCGAGGCGGCCGATGAGGTGGGGGCGCTGCTGATGGTGCATCCAGGTCTTGCCCCGGGCGCCACGCCACCTGAGCCGTTTCCCGACACGTCGGTCTATCGCGCTTCGGCGCTGAACCTGCAGGCGTCGCTCTCGCATATGGCCTTGACGCTGGTGTTCGGCGGGTTCGTCGAGCGCTATCGCAACATCGCCTTCCAGGTGGTGAACCTGGGCGGCACGCTGCCGTTCATTCTGGAACGCATCGACGCGATTGCCGCCACGCGCTATCCGGGCGCGCCGTTCCCGATCGAGACCTTGCGCAAACTCTACTTCGATACGGCGTCCCTCGGCCCGAACGCTGTGGCACTTGCGGTCAAGGTGTTCGGCGCCGACCGCGTCATGCTCGGCACCGACTATCCGATTTTTGCGCCGGATACGGTGCGCGAAAGCGTTGCTGGCGCCGCCATCACGGAAGCCGACAAACAGCTGGTGCTGCGTGGCACGGCTGCGCGGCTCGTGTCCCGTTTTGGCGGGCGCCCTATGGGCACCTGACGTCGCCGCGGCGGTTGGCGTTCGTGCTCAAACCGCCTCGGCTTCGCTCTTCCTCTCCATGCGCTTTCTGACGTTCGGATCGAGCCAGCGCTTGCGGAGGCGAATGGTCTTGGGCGTGATCTCGACCAGCTCGTCGTCCTGGATGTAGCTCATGGCGCGCTCTAGGGTCAGACGCATGGGCGGCGTGAGGATCAGCGCCTCATCCTTGCCGGAGGCACGCACGTTGGTGAGCTTCTTGCCCTGCACCACGTTGACCACGAGATCGTTCTCGCGGCTGTGCTCGCCGATGATCATGCCTTCATAAACCCGCGCTTGCGGGTCGATCATCATCGAGCCGCGCTCCTGCAGATAGAACAGCGAATAGGCGGTGGCCTCGCCGACACCGTTGGAGATCAGCACCCCCTGGCGGCGGCCGGCGATCTCGCCCTTCATCGGCGCGTAGGCATGGAACAGGCGGTTCATGACGGCGGTGCCGCGTGTGTCGGTCAGCAGTTCGCCCTGGTAGCCAATGAGCCCGCGCGTTGGCACGTGGAACACGAGGCGCGCGCGACCACCGCCAGAGGGGCGCATCTCCATCATCTCGCCGCGCCGCTCCGAGAGGCCCTTCACGACGACGCCCGAGTGCTGCTCGTCGACGTCGATGATGACTTCCTCGATCGGCTCCAGCTTCTGCCCTGTCGTCTCGTCGATGCGGGTTACGACGCGCGGGCGCGACACGGTGAGCTCAAAGCCCTCGCGGCGCATGTTCTCGATCAGGATGCCGAGTTGCAATTCGCCGCGGCCGGCAACTTCGAAGCTGTCGCTGTCGACGATGTCGGTGATGCGGATGGCGACGTTGCGCTCGGCTTCCTTCATCAAACGGTCGCGGATGACGCGGCTCTGTACCTTGTCGCCTTCCTGGCCGGCGAAGGGGCCGTCGTTGATGCGGAAATGCATCGACAAGGTCGGCGGATCGATCGGCTGCGCGGGGATCGCCGTCTCGACGGAGGGGTCGCACAGCGTGTCGGCGACGGTGGCTTCCGTGATGCCGGCGATGGCGACGATGTCCCCGGCTTCGGCCAGATCAACTGCCGTGCGCTCGAGGCCGCGGAAGGCCAGCACCTTGGTGACGCGGGTGGTTTCGATCAGCTTGCCGTCGCGCGAGATCGCCTTGATGGTCTGGTTCGGCTTGACGCTGCCCGAGCGGATCCGGCCAGTGAGAATACGGCCGAGGAACGGGTCGGCTTCCAGCGTCGTCGCCAGCAGCCGGAAGGGGCCCGGCTCGGCAATCGGCTCCGGCACGTGACGCACGATCAGCTCGAACAAGGGCGTGAGATCACCTTTCGGACCCTTGGGGTCCGTGGCCATCCAACCATCGCGGCCGGAGCCGTAGATGACCGGGAAATCGAGCTGCTCGTCGGTGGCGTCGAGGCCCGCGAACAGATCGAAGATCTCGTTAAGCACTTGGTCGTGGCGCTCGTCCGGGCGGTCGATCTTGTTGATGGCGACGATCGGGCGCAGGCCCATCTTGAGGGCCTTGGAGACCACGAACTTGGTCTGCGGCAGCGGCCCTTCCGAGGCGTCGACGAGCACCACGACCCCGTCGACCATGTTCAGAATGCGCTCAACCTCACCGCCGAAGTCGGCGTGGCCCGGTGTGTCGACGATGTTGATGCGCATGTCGCGCCACAGGATCGATGTGCACTTGGCCAGGATGGTGATGCCGCGCTCACGCTCCAGATCGTTGGAGTCCATGGCTTGGGCATCGACCTTCTGGTTCTCGCGGAAGGCACCGGACTGCTTCAAGAGCGCATCGACCAGCGTCGTCTTGCCATGGTCGACGTGCGCGATAATGGCGATGTTGCGAATTTGCATTTGGGTGGTCCGATCCGCCAACGGCGACCGCCGCGCGGCATCACGCGGATGCTGCGGCGCACAAAGATTGCGCGGGACGTAGCACAATCAAGGCGCTGCGGGAAGCGAGATCGAGTCGCGTCTGGGAGGCGGGGTCGTCGGATCTGATCATCCACCCGTTCAAGTCACCGGATCTAGCCCCAAGTCCGCGAGGCGGACGGCCAAGCCTGGAAGCCGCAGCGGTGTCAGGAATGTCTGGCGATCGCTTGCGATGATGCTGGCGTAGGCCTCGCCCGCGGGATCGCGATGCACGCGCGTGACCAGCGACTGGGCATCGATCACCCAGTAATCGGGGAGGCCAAGGCTGGCGTAGTAGGCAGCTTTGCGGCCGAGATCGTAGGCGAGGCTCGAATCCGCGATCTCGACGATCAGCTCGACGTGCTGAGGCTGCAGGTCGGCCACGGCGCTCGGCCAGAACACGAAATCGGGCTCGCGGAAGTCATTGGCACCTGAGCGCAGTGTGGTTTCGGTCAGCACCTCCATGTCTGGCGGCAGCGCGCGAACCCAAAACTTGTTCAATGCCCGTTTGACGTTTTCATGGTGGGCGCCCCTCGCCGACATCGGCACGATCTCCCCGCCGATGAGCTCGAAGCGTTCTCCTTCGTCGAGGAAGCCAGACGCGACCATGCGCTCGATCTCGGCAACCGTCCACGCGCGCCGGGGTAGTCCCTCGGCGGCCTGGGTGGTCTGCTGACTCTGGCTGACTTGGATGTTCATGGCGTCAGAATAGCACCAGATCCGGTGCCGCAACAGAATGCAGCAACGTCAACGGGCGGCGCCTCGCGGAACCGCCCGTCGCCAAAAGGTTGCCGACCGCATCTCGCTTCCCTGGACGCCCTTGGCCAGTGGTCAGGATGATCTTGCCATTTGCCTGCTCGATGTGCATGGGGTGCGGGAGCTGAACTGACGCTTCACTCCGACCTCATTACCAAAACCACAACAACGATCATTTAACCCGCGCTGCCTCGAAGGCCGCGACGGCCGGGTCAAGCTTGGCACGGGAGAAGGACTTGGCCGCCAGCTCGATGCGCCGGCCCGACGTCAGTCGCAGTACGGGCTGGTATTGCTTGTCGCCGTCACTGTCCTTGCTGACCTCAACTTCGAGTGCTGCAACATCGTCGAGGCGGAATTTCTCGCGTTCCGTACGGCTGAGGAAGCGACGCTCAAGGAGGACCTGGCCATAGCGGGCATCCACTTCGAGGGTGGCATGGCACGCGGCGATGATGACTTTGCCAAAACTGTACATCACCAGCGGGCAAATGATGAGCGCTGCCCAGCCGAAGTGCCAGCCCTTGTAGATAGCCTCATAGACATGCGCGACCAGGATCGTACCGGAAATCCCAAAGACGAATAAGCCGATCGCCAGGCTGCTGAACCACGGTGCGCCCGCTCCCGTCGACAGGATGAGCCTGTCGGCCTTGCGCTCGATCTCCATAGCGCTGCCTCCCATGTCGGCTTCACGACGTTGAGTGGCAGCATAGCTTGAATTGAACCGAGATCAATTAACGCTTGCGTGAGGAAACAGGGATTTGGCCGGCCGCCCGAACGTCAACGGGCGGCGCCTCGCGGAACCGCCCGTCGCCAACGATCGCCGATCGCGCTTGTTTACTTGCAGAGCTTGGCTTGCATGACGCATTCGAAACCGAGGCCACCCGGCTTGCAGCTCGACTTGACGTTGCTCACGGCATAACCCGGCGCGCTGCCGATCTTGGCACCGGACGACATGAACGACGCCCAAGAGCCCCAGTCGGTTGCCTGCAGCACGGCCTCCCAGGCCTGGAACATGGCCCCGTCCTTGGTCGTATTGGTGCCCTGTGCGGCCTTGCTGACGCACGTGGCAGCCTCGGCCTGCGGGGTGGCCGCCAGGACCAAGCCAACGACGGTCAGACTCACGACGGCGGTACGAAGCAGTGCGCGCATGATCAAATCTCCAGGGTAGACGATGACTCCGGCCGGTACTTTGCCCGGACTGATGGTTAACGCCACGCCGAAAGTGCCGCAGTCTGGTGGTTTTGAACGCTTTTTGGACCGCCCGTGGCAGGACCGCCGCAAGGGCGGCAAGCCCGACAGCTGTCCTCCGACGAGCCCGCGCTTAACCGGGGCTTTGCCCTGTTCAGTCATCGCCCCCTGCCGATAACGGGATGGTTTCCGATCGAGCCCATACTGGAGGCGCACCGAGCACGCAGGACTTGGACCATGTTCGACGATCCGATTGCCCCGCCGCCGACCTTCGGTCGCCGCCAGCGGCCTGGAACAGAGAAGCCGGCAGGCCAGAGCCAACCAACGACATTCCTGCCGCAGAAATCGCAAGGCCGTCAGCCAGCGACGTTTCTGCCCCCGCGACCGGCCCAGATGCGCCGCCAGCCCGCAGCTACAGGACCCAAGCCGCTGGTCGCGCACTACACCTGGAAGATGTGCCTGCTCGGCGGGTCGCTCATGGCCACGGGCGGCAAGATGTCGAGCGTCGGGTTCGTAATGTTCGGCGACCTGGACATCCTCGAGATCGTCAGCCGCATGGTTCGAGGCACCGCTGGCGATGGCAGCATGTTCGTGATGGCCGGACTTGCAATGTGCCTCATTGGCCTCGCCTGGTTCATACAGGGCTACCGGCGCGGCCAAGCCCTGAGGATCGATGCCTTCGGGGTCAGCGGCTACACGCTGCTGGGATCCAAGCGCATCGCCTGGAATGACATCAAGCGCATCGAGCTGCAGTGGCACCACAGCTACAAGCGCCTGATCACCTTCCATGGCGTCTTGGGTGCCAAGACGGTCGGCTATGGCGTCACCGGCATCCCGGTGTCCCTGGGGCGCATCGATACATCAGAGCAGGCGGTGCTGGCGGCTATTGAAGCCTTCGGGCCGGACGTCCCCGTGGTCAATCTCGGCGGCGAACCGGGCATCCTGTTCAATCTCCTCCAGTGGTATGCACGGGCCATAGAGAAGATCGTGGTGAGGTGACAACGCAACGAGGCCGGATCTGGGCTGCAGATCCGGCCTCCAAGCTACATAGCGAAGCGGGCGCTTATACCTGTGGTTGCGGCTCGAAACCGCCGCCCGGCTCCTCGCGCGGTGGCCGCTGACGTCCGGCCACCGGAACCGCCGAGTCGGTCGGCCCATGCCGCTCCTCGTCGTCGGATTTGCGCACCACCTTCTCGCCGCGCATGATGGCGTTGACCTCGTCACCCGATAGCGTCTCGAGCTCGAGCAGCGCCTCTGCCACGCGCACGAAGGCATCATAGTGCTCGGTCAGGATGCGCTTGGCGTCCTGATAGCCGGCCTCGACCAAACGACGCACCTCGCTATCGATGGTCTGCGCTGTCGCCTCCGACACGTTCTGGTGCTTCTGCATGCTCATGCCGAGGAACACCTCCTCCTGGTTCTCGCCATAGGCGACAAGGCCAAGCTGATCGGAAAAGCCCATGCGGGTCACCATGGCGCGCGCCATGCGGGTGGCCTGGTCGATATCGCCCACGGCCCCCGAGGTGACGTTGTCTTTGCCGAACACCATTTCCTCGGCCACGCGACCACCCATGGCGACGGCGAGCTGCGAGGTATACTCCTTGTACTTCATGGAGTAGCGGTCGCCCTCGGGCAGGAACTTGACCATACCCAGCGCGCGGCCACGCGGGATGATGGTGGCCTTGTGCACGGGGAGACCGGCCGGAACCTTGAGGCCAACCACGGCGTGGCCCGCCTCATGATAGGCGGTGAGTTTCTTCTCTTCTTCGCTCATGGCCATGGATTTGCGCTCCGCGCCCATCATGACCTTGTCCTTGGCATCCTCGAGCTCGACGTGGGTCACCATGCGCTTCGAACGGCGTGCAGCAAGCAGGGCGGCTTCGTTGACGAGGTTGGCCAGATCAGCGCCCGAGAACCCGGGCGTACCACGAGCAATGACGCGCAGATCCACGTCCGGCGCCAGCGGCACCTTCTTGGCATGCACGCGCAGGATCTTCTCGCGGCCGTTCACATCCGGGTTCGGCACCACGACCTGGCGGTCGAAGCGGCCAGGACGGAGCAAGGCTGGATCAAGCACGTCGGGCCGGTTGGTCGCGGCCAGAATGATGATGCCTTCGTTGGCCTCGAAGCCGTCCATTTCAACCAGCAACTGGTTGAGCGTCTGCTCGCGCTCGTCGTTGCCACCGCCAAGGCCCGCACCACGATGGCGGCCGACGGCGTCAATTTCGTCGATGAAGATGATGCAGGGCGCATTCTTCTTCGCCTGATCGAACATGTCGCGCACGCGGCTGGCACCGACGCCGACGAACATCTCGACGAAGTCGGAGCCCGAGATGGTAAAGAACGGCACATTGGCTTCACCGGCGACGGCGCGGGCGATGAGCGTCTTGCCGGTGCCCGGCGGGCCAACCAGCAACGCACCGCGGGGAATGCGGCCACCCAAACGCTGGAACTTCTGCGGATCGCGCAGGAATTCGACGATCTCCTGTAGGTCGTCCTTGGCTTCATCGACACCGGCCACGTCCTCAAACGTCACCCGGCCCGAGCGCTCGGTGAGCAGCTTGGCTTTCGACTTGCCGAAGCCCATGGCGCGGCCGCCACCCGACTGCATCTGGCGCATGAAGAAGATCCACACGCCGATCAGCAGCAGCATCGGGAACCACGACACCAGCATGCTCATGATCGAGGGAACGTCCTCGTCGGTGGGCTTGCCCTGGATTTGCACGTTCTTTTTCAGCAGGCGCTCGACCAGGTTGGGGTCGTGCGGATGTGGGATGACGACCGAGAAGGTACGGTTCTTGTCAGCGCTCTTGTCGGTGAACTGGCCGCTGATCCGATTGCCCTTGATCACGACCTCGGAAATCTGGCCGGTCTCGATATGGTTAAGGAAGTCGGTGTAGCGGATCTCGTTGGCGCGGCCGGCCGCGCCCGGATTCTGAAAGATATTGAACAGGGCCACGAGCAACAGGCCAATGACGACCCAGATCGCGACGGTCCTGAAATGCGTGTTCATGCGAGTCCCTTCCTGGTGGCGCACGCGACGGGGGGCATGTGGTGGTCCACGGCGCAAGACCCCGGTGTCGCAATTGTCAGCGCCACACGCGGTGCTCGTAACATAGGGATGTGCAGGACCCTTGCCAAGTTAAGGCTCAGAATTCTCTTCGGAGCCCACGACAATCGGTAGGTCGGCATTGCCGGTGCCCGCCGGCCAACCGTCAACCAGCCGCCGCGATCGCAGTTGGGGGGCGCCGAAAGTCCCATCCGGCAAGGTCTGTCGCGGACCGTCCAAGGCAGCCGCAAGCGTCGCATCGCCACGTGTTTGTGCCACTTCGGCCAGCGCGGGAACAGCGATCACGGCGCCTCGCATTCGGAAGGCCGGCACAGCCCGTGCGGCGCCGGCCGGAATGGCAAGCTGGGCAAAGGAGTTATGCAGGCCAGCGAGGCTCGCCCAGTGGGCGCCAAGAGGGCCAACTTCCACAGGCGCTGGAAATTCCGGGTCAATTTCGACCCAGAACCGGGCGTCCCAAACGGCGGCGCCTCCTGGCGGCAGCGAGATGGCCGCAGGGCTACCCTCCCGATCGGGCTCACGATAGAGGCGGATCCAGGTGCCCGGAGCACCGTTCTGGGAAGGGCATGCCTCGACGATCGCGCCGCCGAGGGTAAACGCTGACGGGCCGCCGCCAGCCGTACGGATGAGGCGCTGATAGGCATGTTCGATGGCGGCAAGGTCCGCGGGTTTGGCCGCCCCGCCTGCCCGTGCGAGGGCCCGGCGCAGCAGGCGCAGTCCGATCTCGTCTGGAGCCGCCGCCACCGCTTGCTGGTCGATGACCAGCATCAGGCCGTGCGGCTCGGTGACAGCCGCGCGCCACAGCGCGTCCGTGGCGTGATCGAGGGCAGCCTTGGCCGTTTGCAGGCGGGTGGCGGCGCGCGCGATCGTCTCCCGGGTGACGCCCAGCGCCTGGAGATGCACCAATGCGTCCCGCACACGTACGCGCTCGAACCGGGGATCCTGATTGCTGGGATCGTCGCTGTAGGCGCTACCGGTCGCAGCCAAAGTGGCGAGCAGCCGGCGACGCGAGATGCCGAGGAACGGCCGATGGACGGGATAGGCCCTCGGCTCGCCGGACGCGTCGCGCTGCACGACCTGGCCCACCGCCGGAATGCCGGCCAAGCCATCGACGCCGCTGCCTCGCGCCAGCCGCATCAGGACCGTTTCGGCCTGATCGTCGGCGGTGTGGGCGGTGACAATGGCAGCTGCGCCCATTTGGCAGGCAGCATTCAACAGGAGGCTATAGCGTGCGGTGCGGGCTGCAGCCTGGATGCCAGTAGGCGGTTTTGGCCCCGTCCAGGAGAGTGTGCGATGCTCGAGCCCAAGTGCCTTGGCCTGAGCAGCGACGGTGGCAGCTTCGGCAGCGGCTTCCTCTCGTAAACCGTGATCGATTGTCACCACCAGCAGTTTCGGTGGTGCCGCGAGACGGTCACGCCAAGCCGCTGCGGCGTGCATCATTGCCGTGCTGTCGGCGCCACCGGAGACGGCAAGGACCAGCGCCTGATACCGGCACAACGGGCGGAACAGCGCGTCCACCTCCTCATCGCTGAGGGGGGCATCCGGCATCGCGCTAGCAGCCGATCCGCTGTTTCAGAGCCCGGGCCTTGCTCTTGACGTCGGCGGCCGCGTTCGGATGCCGCGTCTCGAGTTCACTGAACAGCGCACAGTCCTTCTGGCCGAGCTGCTCCAGCGCCAGCGCCAGCTTCAGGAGGCTGTTCGGCACCTTGGCCGACGTCTTGTGCGCCTCGATGACTCTCAGGAAGGCCTGTCCGGCCGGCTTGAAGCGGCGCTGCACGAACAGCGTCTCACCGAGCCAGTACTGGGCGTCGGCGGTCAGCCGATCGCTGGGATAACGGCGCAGGAACTCCTCGAATGCCACTTCTGCGGCGCCATAGTCTTGTTGCAGCAGATAGCCGTAGGCTGTTTCGTACAGCTCCTTCGGTGTTTCAGCCTGGGCTGCGGTCGGTGGCAATGGCTGCGACCCCGGTTGGCGCGGCACATCCGGATCGATCAGGCGTCCGATCTGGTCACCATCGCGGGGCTCGCGGCCATCTCGCTCGCCGCCGGGTCGTACGGTCGTTGAGCCGAAGCCGGGCGGCGCGGCGCGGGGCTCACCGGGCTGGGCGCTGGCCGGGCTGCGCGTCGGGGGCACATCAATGCGGGGGCCGGGACCTGTGGCCTCCCGCGTCGGCTGCTGCATGCCGGTGCCGTCGCTGCGGCGTTGTTGATTGATCTGGCGCAGTTGCTCGGACAATTGCTCGACTTGAGCGGTCAAGGCGCGGATCTGGGTCTCGAGGCTATCGACGCGGGCCTGATCGACGCCGCCGCCGGAAGGAACACGGGATGGGCCGCCGGATCCCGGTGCCGGCATCGGTCCGCCCGTGGTCTTGCCGAGCGACTCGAGGGTGCCGATGGTGACCTGCATGTCGGCGAGCTGTTCTTCGAGCTGTTCGACGCGCTGGCGCAATTGCGCCTCGTTGGCGGGGCGAGGTGGTGCCGCACCTTCCTCTTTGGCGGTAGCCGGTGCCTTCTGGGCGGGCGGCGTTGCCTTTGGCGCGGCCTTGGTTTGGGGCGGGGCTTTGGGCGGTGCAGCCGCCGGCGGACGCGCCGGCTCCGTCGCCCAGGGCGCCTGCTGTGCATTGGCCTGCGCGGTCACGCCGACCAGCACCAACGTCACGGCAAGTTTCGCCAGCTGCCGATGCCGCAAGCCCGAATAGTGCGCCATCATGACCTCATCCCCTCCGTGCCCCGGCGCCGCCGCGCACCTGTTTGCGCGCACCCGCAGGCTCGTATCCCAACCACACCAGCCGCCCGTCGCACCATCCATCACGGTGCCGCAGCGCCAGCCTCAAAACACGGTGAAACGGGTCGCACGCCAAGCCAGTTTCATGGCCAATCCACAACCGATGTCGCTCACCGGCGGACAGGTTGGCTCAAACTGCCATGATTTGCCGGTTCAGTCTCGCCGATCACCGTCACAACCCGGCGGTTCTGAGCGGCGCAACCTGGATCCTCGCACACCGCCAGCCGGGCTTCGCGGCCGTGCGGTATCACCCGCATGCGACTGGCATCGATGCCTTCGGCCATCAGCCGCGCCTTCACGGCCTCGCCCCGCCGAATCGACAAGTCCTCGTTGTAGTCGCGGCTGCCACGATCGTCGGCGTGGGCCGAGATGACGATCGGCACTTGCGGGAAGCGCTTTAGCCACTCTGCCTGGGCTGCCAGCACGGCGCGCGCCCGGGAACCGAGCTCGGCGCTGGCCTCGCCGAAGAAGATGCGGTCGCCTGTCGAGGCCTGGAAATCCTGGGTGAGAGCCCGCACACGGCGAATTTCCGTGGTCCAAGGCTGGCCGGGTTGGGCCGGGCGGGTGGTGACGGGAGGAGGAGGTGTCGGGATCGCGGCCGCCGAACGCTCCGTGGCCATGGGAGCTTCTGTAGGTGCGGGACGGGCCGTCACGGTTGGCGAACGGGCGGGTGCTTCTGGCGCACGCGTCATCAAGGCGCGTGCCTCGCCATAGGCATCGGTATCGGCGTGCCGCGCTTGCAGGATCTCGAACTGGCCGTTGGCGGTCGCGATATCCCCGCGTGCCAGGCTCTGGCGGATGACGTCCAGCATTCGCTGGGCTTCCGCCTCGCGATCGCGCGGCGCTCGCACCAGCACAATCGGGGGCCGGCCGGCCGACGATCTGTGGCCGGCGCTGTCGAGGACTGACAACGCGCCGGGCGGTCCAGCGACGACGGGCTGGCCCAGGCCGAAGCCACTGGCGCAGATCGCGGTGAGGCACACCACCAGCACCGAGAGTGCCCCGCTCCGCGAGGCTGTGGCCTGAGGTGCCGACAGTAGGCTGTGGTGGGCACGGCGAAGCATTGATTTGCGACCCTGTGGAGAGCAGCGAGCGGTCGAATGTCAGCTGACACGCATGGCGCAACAATAGGGCAGTTTTGGGGTGCCTTCGCCCACGGCCCGGTTATCCACTCTTTCCAGACTTGCGGGCATAAGCCGAAAAAGGGCCCGTCGGCGTCCGACAGGCCCATTTCGAAGTCTCGCGTAGTCGAAGTGGCTGGCGCGCATCCCGCGCTCAGTTGCTGGACACGCGGCTGTTGAGGATGGTCTGGGCCCGCCGATTCTGCGACCAGCAGGAGATATCATTGCACACCGCCACCGGTCGCTCCTTGCCGTAGGAGATGGTGCGGATGCGCGCTGCGTTGACGCCGTTACGGGCCAGGAAGGCCTTCACAGCCTCAGCGCGTTTGGCGCCCAAGCCGATATTGTATTCCCGCGTACCGCGCTCGTCGGCGTGGCCCTCGATGGTGATGGTGTATTGCGAATACTGCTGTAGCCAGCGCGCCTGGTTGGCGACGGTCTGCTGCGCCTCTGGTGACAGGTCGACGCTGTCGGTGGAGAAGTAGACGATATCGCCCACGTTCTGGCTGAAATCACGGGCCGATCCCGGCGTCGCCGGACCGCCGCGACCGGCACCCGGCCCACCTGGGCCAAGCGCGGCGTCACCCGGCTTCGGGGCCTGATTGGCGCAGGCTGCGATCGTGACGGCAACGGCCATCACCATCAGCATCTTCAGTGCCTGCCCGATCGTCGTTGCAACTGCCATTCAAACCCCCTTCTTTCGCTTGCTCGACAGGTTGCCCCCGCGGCAAGCCGGTCCCAGTTTCGGAACCTCCCTACAGCCCCATTAGACCAGCCGCCGCGCAAAAATAAGGCGACCGCCGGGCGAAACCCAGACGTCCTAGTTTTGAGTGCGAAGCCTGATGTGTGTCGCCGGATCCAGCAAGGGCTGCTCGATCGCTATCCAGAGAATTCGACGGCGAACTGTGGAAAACGTAGATTCGCAGACGCCGCGGCGCAAGCGGCTCCCGGCATTCAGCTAGCGCATTTGGCATAAGAAAAACCGCCCGGACGCTATCAGCGAGCCGGACGGTTTTTGAACTCAGACGCTCGCGACCGGAGTACGTCGCGTTACTCTTGCACACGTGTGGCTTAGCGAGCCACCTGCTCCTGAACCGCCACATCACCGCCGAGCTTCATCGGAGCGTGATGCACTTCCTTGCGGCACGCTCCGAGAGCAACAGCCGCAACGATCGTGGCAAGAATGATAGCGCCCTTCATGGTAGTTCTCTCCTTAAGTTCCTGGATTCAGTGTCAACTCGTTAGCGAGCGACCTGGCCAGCAACCGGGACGTCCGCGCCGAGCTTCATTGGCTCGTGGTGGACTTCACGGCGGCAAGCGCCAACGGCCACTGCCGCGATCAGCGTCGCGATAACGATCGTGCTCTTGATGGTCATGGTCTTCTCTCCTAGTGCTGTGTTCGGCAATCGCCATTAACGGGGTATCGGTGAAGCCTCTGCAGATCAAGAACTGTGGCAGTTATCCTCAGCTTTTCCACCCTGTTAGATGCGAAAATGCCACGGAATGGCCTTGATGCCGCAGAAGCCGGCAAACAGCCTCTCGCAGCCGCGGCGCAACAGCACAGCGCAGCTCGTGAAACCGTACAGGTTACTTGGGTTCAGTACATCGCGAACGGCTTAACGCGTGGTTAACCGCTGCCTCATTTCAGGAGCGGGGACCAGGCCGGGTCCGAGGCGAAGGCGGGGGTTTTGACCACCCGCTCGTTGCGTCCGGTGAGGTCGATGGAAAACAGGCGTGAACCGCCGCCGGCTCCGGGTGAATCCCTGAAAAACATCAGGAATCGGCCATTTGGCGCCCACGTCGGGCCCTCATTGTGGAAGCCGTCCGTGAGAATACGCTCGCCGCTGCCGTCAGTGCGCATGACGCCAATCAGGAATCTGCCAGATTGTTGTTTCGTGAACGCAATATAGTCACCCCGCGGCGACCAGACCGGGGTCGAATAGCGGCCATCACCGTTGCTGATTCGGCGCGGAGCCGAGCCATCGGCCCCCATGATGTAGAGCTGCTGGTTGCCGCCACGGTCGGATTCGATGACGATCTGGCGGCCGTCCGGGGCATAGCAGGGACCGGTATCGATGCCCTGGCCATCGGTGAGGCGACGAGTCTGGCGGCTGCGCAGATCCATTTCCATGATGGCGGTGGCCCCGCCCTGGCCGGCGCTCATGATGATGCGCTGCCCATCGGGCGAGAATCGCGGCGCGAACGTCATGCCGGGAAAGTCGCCGACCACCTCGCGCTGGCCGCTCTCGAGGTTCATGAGCACGACGCGCGGCTGCTCCCGCGTGTAGCTCATGTAGGTGATTTCCTGGCTGGTCGGGCTGAACCGCGGTGTCAGCACCAGCTCCTGGCCTTGGCTAAGCAGGCGCACGTTGGCGCCGTCCTGGTCCATGATGGCGAGCCGCTTGATGCGCTTTTCCTTCGGGCCCGTCTCGTCGATGAACACGACGCGGGTATCGAAATACCCCTTCTCGAGCGTCAGCTTTTCCCAGGCCTGATCGGCGATGATATGGCCGACGCGCCGCCAGTTGGCGGCGGCGGTGCCGAATTGTTGTCCGGCGAGCGGCTTCCCAAGCACGACGTCCCACAATCTAAATTGCGCTTGCAGGCGACCATCTGGCAAACGCGACACACGGCCGACGACCAAGGCCTCTGCGCCGATGCTTTTCCAGTCGTTGAAGCGCGGTGTGGCATTGAGATCGCCGATGCGCTCGATAAATGTGCGCGGGTCAATCGGCTTGAACAGACCTGAGCTTTCGAGATCATTTTCGATGATGCGGGTGATATCCTGCCCCAGTTTAGGGTCATCTGACAGGAACGGCGCCACCGCGATGGGGCGCGGGCGGAGATCCGCATCGCGAACGCGTCCCTTGATGCCTTCCTCACCTTGCTGGGCGGACAACGGCGAGGCGAGCCCAGTGGCTGCGACGGCTCCCAAACCTGTGATCAGGCTGCGTCGAGAGATGGGACGATTGGTCATGGCCATAGCCTGCAGCTGCTTTCCGGTCTGTTTCGCGACAATGAACGCCTGCGCCCAATAGTCGACTCGTGGGCTTACTGGAACATCTCCCGTGGATCGAACTCCAGTGTGACGCGCTTCCACGTGTCGTACTTTTCGGGTGGCAACTCGAAGTTCTGACACTTCAATACGGCGCTTTTTGCGGCATCGGCAGCCAGTTGGAACTCCGGAGAAGTCTGCGGGTTCATGACACGCGGCGCACCGCGCACCGAGCCATCACGATTGAGATCGAACTGGATCACGGGGATAAGATTGGCAGCCAGCTGACCGCCGGCCTGTATGTTCCAGCACCCCTTGTCGCGAATCCGACCAACAATCATGCCGATCAACCGCGACGCCTCGTTAGCCGCATTGCGCGGATCGGTGCCCTCTTTCGCACCCTTGACCGGGCCGACGTTCTTCGTTGGCGCCGCCGGGGCGGGTGCCGCAGCCGGCGCCTGTTTCGGGTCCGGCGCCTTGTTCAGCAGCGCCGACAGGCGGTCCGTATCGAGCTTGGCCTTCTCCTTGGCCAGCGCATCGGCCTTGGCCTTGTCGGCTTTGGCTTTGTCAGCCCTCGCCTTATCGGCTTTGGCCTTGTCCGCCTTGGCTTTGTCGGCCTTGTCCTTCTCGGCTTTCGCCTTGGCTTTGGCGTCGGCCTCGGCGCGCGCCTGCTCGTCGGCGGCAGCCTTCGCAGCGGCGTCGAGCTTCCGCTTGTCCTCGGCGGCCTGCAACATCGCCAGTTCTTCGAGCTTTTGATCCAGCGCGGCCTTGTCCGGTTGCGGCTCCGGTGGTTTCACCTCGGCCTTGGGCGGCGGCGGCGGCTCGGCCTTCGGCGGCTCCGGCTCAGGCGGCTTGACCTCCTCCTTGGGCGGCGGGGGTGGGGGTGGTGGCGGCGCCTCGACGGCAACCGGTGGCTTCGGCTTCGCCACTTCCTTCTTAGGCGTGTCCTTCGACGGGCTCTCTTTCGCCTGCGCGTCGTCGAGCTTGGCCGTGCGGCTGCCCTGCCTGATCTTGGCCAGATCTGACTCGGAAATGATCTCGGTCACGACAGGATCGGGCGGCGGAATCTTGAGGTCGGGCTTGTGCCGCTCGATGGTCAGCATCGTCCACAGCAGCAAAGCCGCGTGGATGATCGAGGATATGACGAGACCGATCCGCAATGGATGCTAGCCTCCCCCTCCGACCTCGGTGACGAGCGAGATCTTGCTGAAACCCGCCTCCTTGATGCGCGCCATCACCCGCGCCACGTGGCCGTATTCGACACTCTTGTCGCCGCGCACGAAGATAGCCTGGTCGAACCCGCCCGGGCCCTTGCCGATCAGCGCCAGCTTCGACGCCAGCTCTTCGAGCTTCATCGACGTCTTGGTTTCCTCGCCGAGGTAGACCTCGCCCGACTTCGTCACCGAGACGACGACTGGCTGCTTGTTGGCCTCGAGCTGCTTGCCCTTGGCCGACGGCAGATCCAGCGGTACGCCAGCCGTCAATAAGGGGGCCGCCACCATGAAGATGATCAGCAAAACCAACATGACGTCGACGAACGGCGTCACGTTGATCTCGCTCATGGGCGCATGCCGGCGGCGTTTTCCACGCCTGCCTGCATGATTGCCACCGCCGCCGAGACTTGCACCCATGGTGGATCTCTTCCCTGCGCCGAATCTTAAGCGCGTACGTCGATCTGGCGCGACACGATGGCGGCAAACTCGTCGGCGAAGGCCTCGAGCCGCTGTGCCAGACGCGCCGAATCGGCGGAAAACTTGTTGTACGCGATCACCGCCGGGATGGCCGCCAGCAGGCCGAGCGCGGTGGCGAACAGCGCTTCCGCGATACCAGGCGCCACCACGGCAAGGCTGGTGTTCTTGGTCTGCGCAATGGCCTGGAAGCTCGACATGATGCCCCACACCGTGCCGAACAGGCCGACGAACGGCGCCGTCGAGCCGACTGTGGCCAGGAACAGCAACCGGCGATCCAGCCGTTCCATTTCACGGCTGATGGTGACGTCCATCACCTTCTCGACGCGCAATTGGATGCCACCGAGCGCCCGAATGTTACCTTCGACAGAGCGTTTCCACTCGCGCATGGCGGCGACGAACAGGCTCGCCATGGAGAACGTACGGCCGCGCGAAAGACCGGTGTAAAGCTCCTCCAGCGACTGACCAGACCAGAAAATCTGCTCGAACCGATCCGCTTCCGAACGAGCGCGACGGAAAGCCCAGACCTTTTCCAGGATAATGGCCCACGACCAGATCGACGCCAGCAAGAGGCCGATCATGACGGCCTGCACGACAGGGCTCGCCTGCCTGAACAGGTTCAGGAAAGACATATCCCCGGCGCCCGAAACAGCGGTCGTGGCAAAGAGTGTGATCAGATGCATTCGCTGTCCGCCATTCGCCCGAAAACCTGCAGCCCTGAGCTCAAGGGCCGCTCAGCTGCGCTGCCGCTTGCTCCCCGCAAACGGCACAGCTTCCCCGATACCGGCTTTCTTGCCGTTTAATGTGACTAAACTGCGACCCGTGGCCGTCTTATCAGCCTTAGAGCGATTCGTCGCGGCGGGTCGAATTCAGCCGGAGACCGCCTCGAGCTGCGCCTGGCTGCCGGCACGGATGCTAACGGACGTGCGCGCGAAGGTGATGCGGCCTTCAGCGTCGACATGGCGGGTGGCCCGGCCCCGTGTCACTAGGTGATGCAGATGCGCCAGCGTCTCGGAGAAAGCATGCCGGCCCTGGCCATCGGCAACGGCGCGCGCAAACAGCCCGTGTGCCAGATGCATGGCGCTATGGCCGCCATTGCTCGGCCGGTCCATGAGGCCCTCGAGTTCGGCCAGCCGCAACTGGTGGTGGTGGTCGAGCTGGTCGACGCGAGCATGCAGGCCATGAAACGGCAGCCCGTGCGAGGGCAGCACCAGCGGATCGCCGGGCAACGCCCTGAAGCGGTCGAGCGAGGCCAGATACTCGGTCAGCGGGTCGGCATTCGGCTCCGAGGCGGTGACGCCAATCATCGGCGAGATCTTGGACAGCACTTGGTCCCCGGCGATCAAGATGCCCTCGTCCTCGCACCAGAACGAGGCGTGCTCGGCCGCGTGCCCCCCACACACCATGACCCGCCAATTGCGGTCGCCGAAACGCAGGATCTGCCCGTCGCGCAGACGTTCGATGGCCGTCGGCATGGGTAGCATCTGCGCGTTGGTGCGCCGCCGCTCCTCGCGGAAACTGTCGATGGTGATCTGATCGCAGCCGTGGCCCAGCAGGAATTTCAGCGCATGCGGCCCGATCGGCGAGCGCGATTCGTCGATGCGGACGGCGGCCGACAGCCACTCGACCATGGTAATGTGATAGGGCACGCCCCCCGCGAGATCGTGCAGCCAGCTGGCCAGGCCAACGTGGTCGGTGTGCCCGTGCGTTGCAATGAGCCGCACGATGGGCGCGCCTTTGAGCACGCCGGCGAGCAATTGCTCCCAGATGGCGCGGGCTTCGGCGTTGGCAGTGCCGGTGTCGATCAGAGTCCAGCCGTCATGCTCGCGGATCAGCCACACGTTAACGTGGTTCAGCCGAAACGGCAGCGGAATACGGGCCCAGAGGATGCCAGGTGCCACCTCGAATGTGTCTGCCCCAAGCGGGTGATGCTCGAACAGATAGCGCAGCGCCTCGGCGTGGCGACTGGCACCGGCATTCGACGTCTGGCTGGTGACGGACACACGTCCAGTTTTGCCGCCACTTGCAGCCTGCCTGCGATCGGTCATGCGCGGATGATCCTGCTCTCAGCCCTGTCCGGACAAACTCTAGCGGGCGGATCAAGCCTTGACTACACGGGCGGCGGCATAAGTCACTGCCGATGCTGCATAGCAACACGCGGCGGATGCCAGGTGGGGCAGAAAGCGCAGCCCGCGCCGGACAGATGCTTGTCCGCATCCGACGGCACTACTAAGAAAGACCAGGAGCAATGGAGGCTGCCTCATGTCCCTCGCCGAGAACCTGAAAACGTTCGCCGCCGCCGTCGAGAGCAACAACGGCCGCGGTCTCTCCGCCCTGTTCACCGCCAAAGGCATCTACGACGACTATTTCTTCGGCCCCTCGAAGCCCGGCCCCGACGGCATCGCCGAGATGCTGGCCCACTTCCATGAGGGCGGCGCCGCTTTCAAATGGGAGTTCTTCGACGTCGTCGAGGCAGGCCCGCTCGGCTACGCCAGCTATCGTTTCAGCTATGACTCGATCCTGCCCGAATCGAAGGGCGCCCGCGTCGTCTTCGAGGGCATTTCGCGGTTCGAGTTGGAGGGTGGCAAGATCAAACGCTATTCCGAGGTTTTCGACCGTGGCTCGGCTCTGGCTCAGCTCGACTTCGCACCCGAACGCCTGAAGAAGATCTCGCTCAAGTATGCGGCGGCACTCAAGGCAAAGGCTGAGAGCAAGGCGCATTTGAAGGGGTGACGGAGTTTCGGTTGGGCTCGTGCGATGGCAAGCCCGAACGTTCTCAGATGTGCTGAGCGCGGACACAACCTTACAATTGCCGCGGGGTGGGGTATGGTGTGTGCCATGACCAAGATCACCACTCTAGACGAGGCCCTGGCACTTGTCCGGCATTTGTCGCCGGAGAAGCAGGCGTTGGCCGTCGAATTCATTGAAGATTTGGCCGGAACCAACACTCCGTACCTCCTCGACGACGCCGAGCGTTCAATTATTTCCGAAGGGCTCGCCCGGGCCAATCGCGGCGAATTCGCGACTGATGGCGATATCGCAACTGCCATCGACCAATCGTGGAATTAGCGCTACGTTTCGATCAGCGCGCAATCGCCGATCTCGCCGAGATCCGCCGCTACATCGCCCTTCATGATCCCGCGGCGGCCGAGCGCGTTCGACTCCATATTCGCAATCGAATTCAACTGCTCAAGCGATTTCCGGATGTTAGCAGACCCACAGATTTCGCCGGGGTGCGTGTTTTGGCACCAACTCGATATCCATATCGGATCTACTTCGCACGCTTTCCCGACGCCATCGTGATCCTGCATATCCGTCACACGTCTCGGAAAGCTCCGGGGCCGAATGACTTGTAGTGCACGACGGCCGATCTCAATTCTGGAGCCAACCGGTCTCTCGGAAGCTGCAGCGCCGAAGACCAAAGCCGAGAGCAAGGCGCATTTGAAGGGATGAGTGCCTCGGTCACTGCAGCTTGCGAACCTGCCGCGTGATCACATCGCCGCTCTCCGCCGTAATCTCGAATCGATCGCCGCGCCGTTTGACGGCGTACTCTGCCCATCCGCGGCCCGACCGCTCCTCAGTGGCGTTCCTGGCACTGTAGCCGTATTCGAACCGCACCTGACAGGCATCGGGCGGCGTTTCGCGAATGACCACGGTCTTGCTGTCGATCTCGTAGAGGCGGCTCGGATAGCGGCGTTCGTAGTCTTGCGCGGTCCGAATGACCTCGGCGCGAGCGATCTGCCCTTGCTTGTAGTAGGTGACGCGGTCGGCATAAGCGGCCTCGCGCAACGGCTTGGAGCCAAACGCACCGGTCTCCTGCAGAAATGCGAGAACGCTGCTGCAGCTGAGCGCAGCGCTGCTTTTCGGTCCCAAGGGTGGCGCGGCGGGCGGCGGGGCGGCGCGGGCCTTGGTCAACTCGGCCAGACGGCTGCGGGCGAGGTCGCCGTAGAATGTGTCTCCGAAGCGTCGCACGAAGGCCTCCAGATCGGCGGTACTCGTCGTATCCTTCACTGACCCCCAGGCCTCTGCCGCCGCGCTGGCGGTCCCGGGATTCGGTGCTGGCACGGACGTCGAAGCCGGAGGCCCATCGTTCAGATAAACCGGGCCCAGCAATGACGTGTGCTCCCACGGTACCTGTTTGCCCTTTGTCGCCGCCAGGACAGCACCGCGCACAGCCGCCAGCGATGACAGAAAGTCGCGCCCCGGCCGCTCGATCTCTTTCAGCAACGCCGCCGTGTAGGGCGAATTGCGCCCGTCTCCATCCAGCGCCACATTGCCAGGTTGCGTTGAGAAGCTGATGAGCGTGCCGACACCCGTCTTCACCTCGGCCAGCCCCTGCCGGAGCACGGCGCTGCGCGTCCCCATCGTACGCGCCAGATTCCGCGCCAGGGGATTGTCCCGGCAGGCATCGAGCAGCACCAGCGAAGTTTTCGCTTCCCGTTCCATGCGCGTGAGCACAAGGCTCAACGGCAGGCTCTCGAAATCGATGTCGCCCTCGGCTGCCAACCGCGCGTCGACCGGCACCATATGGTTTTGCCCAGCGATTTGCAGGCCATGGCCCGCATAGAAAAACAGCGCGATCTCGGCGCCGGCGAGCTTCTGCTCGAACTGCCGGATCAGCCGCTCCATATCGCGCTTGTCGAGATCAACCCCGAGCAGCACATCGAACTGCAGCCGGTTCAGCGCCGCCGCCACATCGTTAGCATCGTTGCGCGTGTTCGATAGCGGTGCCGTCTCCTTATAGGCGGCATTGCCGATGACCAGCGCCACGCGTCGCGCTTCGGCGCCGGCTGGCATCAACAACAGGCTGAGACACAGCCATAAAGGCAACAGCAGTCGCGTGCACAGCATGGCAACCTGCTCCCCGCATCCCGAGGTTTTTCAACCTCAGCTGATGTCCAATTTCACGCCGGATGACATAACCTCCCTTGGCCCTGGCAACCAGTGTCGTTCGTGACTGACGGGGAGCCGACGATGCGCCCATCAGGTCGCTCACGCGCGGCTCCAGACTGCCGGCCGACTTGCGAGCATTGACGGCAGCGGTGACGATTTGTCCCGAAATCCACAAAATTATTTTTTTGAGGGCTTGCATTTTTGCATCAGTTGGGCTTCAATGAATTTGTCCGAAACGTGGCGCCGTCCCACCTATCCCCCCATAGAGGCGCTACGCTTTTAGCCCGCGGCCATTCCCCCGGCCGCGGGCATTTTACTGCCCGAAAACAATAATTTAGACGGATTTTGGCAGCCAAGGCACGCGTCCGCCACGGGCACGGCGGCCCGTGGGGATCATCTCAGCGCGTGCGCGAGACGGCAACTCTCAGAACATGGAGCGGAAAGCGTCGCCGGTCGGATCGAAGACAAAGCAGTGGGCCGAAATCTCCGACACCATGACGCCTTCGAGCGTGATCGTCGCGTTGGCGCCGTAGCGAATAACGGCATCATCGCCGACGGCACTGATCGCCAGATCGGCATAGCTGTCGATGCCGGCAGCGCCTGAGATGACGATGCGGTCGCCATCGACACGGGCATCGAAGTCCGTGATCGTGTCGTAGTTGTCACCTACCCGGACCAGGAAACTGTCGGACCCGTCACCACCAGTCATGCGGTCCTTGTTAAGGCCGCCGACGAGGAGGTCGTTACCCGCGCCGCCGATCAGCCGGTCCTGTCCGTTCATGCCGTTGAGATAGGCGCCGGCATCGCTGCCATGAATTTCATCGGCCGCGTCGTGACCACGGGCGTAGGTGAAGTGCACCGCGTTGGCGCCGTAGATGTCGGTCGCTGTATGTGAGGCGCCGCCGTCGCTGACGATCGACCAGTAGCCATTGCCGGTGCCGGTGTTCTGCGTCTGGTCATAAGCCAGCACGCTGCGATCGACGAGCACGGTGTTGGCGACGTCCTCGCTGCCGTGGAAGTTCACGTCACGGTTGGTGTCGACCACGTGCACGAAATTGCCGACCTCGGCGTCCCAGGCAGAAAACAACACGGCGTGCCGCATATTGAAGATCTCGAGACCGGTGAAGGAGCTATCGAACGTCTCGTAAATCTGCAGGCCGTAGCCATTGCCATCAGTGCCCATGTTGTGCGTGCCGTCGACCAGAATGTCGTCGACCGTCGCGTTGAGCGAGGTGCGCACATCCAGGCCGTGGCTCGCCGCGTCGAGGATTGAGAGATGCTCGATCACCGCGCCACGTGTGCCATCGAGCAGCACCGCCGCCGTGCCATCGAAGTCGGGTTGCGAATTCGCGAAGTCGAACGCATTGGTTTCGCCGAGCGCATAGGTCACGGTCATGTCCGCGATGCGCACGTTGGTGACGAGATCGATCTCATTGACCCGCGCCAGACCGGCCGCAAAGTCGAACGCAAGCGGGCTTGCGAACGTCACCGTGTTGCCCTCGATGCCCTCGATGGCGACGATCATCTCACGGAACGGGTGGCTGGTCAGATAATCCGGATTGGACTCTTGCCAGCCGTTGGCCGCCATGTAAGCCGCATCATTGGCCTGGAAAATTCGAATGCAGTCGCCTAGCTGCAAGCCCGCAACGCTATCGAGCGTGATGCTGGTGCTGCCGCTGGCGACGCTCGTTGCGGCCGTGCCGACAAAAGTCTCGGCGCCGCCACGGACGGCGATGCCGTTGCCGCCTGTTCCCGCCGGATAGTCGAACACCACGGTGGTGAGGTTTTCACCCGCTCCCGTGAATGTCACGCCATCATGCCTGATAACGATTTCGCGGTCGAACACATGCTGGCCAGCTGCCAGCACGACTGTGGTGCCTGGGCCGGCATTGGCCAGCATGGCATTGAGCGCTGCCGCTGTCGTGCCGACCGCCACCGTCAAGATTGGCGCGCCTTCGGTCACGCCGGCAAAATTGGCGGCGGTGAGGTCGTCCGCCGTCACGCCGGTGAGCGTGAGCGTGTCGCCATTGCCGAGGTCGAGACGTACGCCCGTGGTCGTGTCGAGCAGGCGAGCCCGAATCTCGCTCATCCAGTTGAAATTGTAACCCTCGATGACGACGACGTCGTGTGCCACATCGAAACCCTGTGCCACGTCGGCACGATCGCCCGTCCCGAAACGAACCGTGTCCGTGCCATTTCCGGCCACCAGCGTGTCGTTGCCGGCGCCACCGTCCAGGGTCGATCCCTTCGCCGACGCATAGATCGTGTCACTGCCATTGCCGCCAATCACGTGCACATTGGCGGCGTCCGCAATCCGCACGATGTTGTTGGTGGCGTGATCGAGTTGCACCTCGCCGATGCCGGCCACGTAGACCATGCCGCCGACCGAGCTGCCGGCCCGCAGCAGGTCGATGCCGCCCGCGCCGGAGACAATCGTGAGACGTCCCGCGTCCGTCTGGCTCATCATGGAGGAGCTCAGCCGGACTTCGAGCGTTCCCGTCACATGCTGCGAGAAGTCCAGCGCATCGATACCGGAGAGGCTGCGATAGGCGGTCGACGAGAACACGAAATTCCCGGCTGCAGCAATCTGCAGTGTGTCGTAGCCCAGACCAGCACTGATCTGTGCGTTGGCCAGCAAAGCGCTGTCCAGAATGAACAAGTCATTGCCAGCTGTGCCTTTATAACGCGTCGCTGCCACTGCCACCGAGAACTCCCTGCCCTGGAAAAAGATCGAGACCTGCCTTGCCATGCAGTCCTCGTGCCCAGTGCAGCCGAAAGTCTCACAGACCTCTGTCGAAATTCCTTGGCAGGGGGCCGCAAATTGATGTCAATTTGCGGCAATCCGAACCCATCCGCGCGCGTCTACATCAGCGCATCAGAGAACCTTGGCGATCTCGCTGAACTCATAGCGTGGCGAGCGCGCAAATACGCCGCTTGGATCGCCATACCCGACATTGCACAGGAAATTGCATTTCACCGTGCCTTCGGGGAAGAACTCGCGATCAACCCCGGCGGCATCGAACCCGGACATGGCGCCGGTATCGAGCCCAAGGGCACGGGCCGCCATGATGAAGTATGCACCCTGCAGCGAGCTGTTGCGCATGGCGGTGGTCGCGATCAGGGCGTCGTTACCGGCGAACCAGGATTTGGCCGTCTGATTGTGCGGAAAGAGGCGCGGCAGAGCCTCGTAGAATTTCAGGTCCTGAGCGATGATAGCACAAGCAGGTGCGGACAGTGTCTTGGCGCGGTTGCTGTCCGACAGGAACGGGGCCAGCCGCTGCTTTGCCGCCTGCGATTTCACGAACAGGATTCGCACTGGCTGGCAGTTGGCGCTGGTCGGCCCCATCGTCATGAGGTCCACGACCTCTTTCAGCAGGGCGTCGGGCACGTCTTTCGGCTGCCAGCTGTTGTGCGTGCGGGCTTCGAGAAAGAGCTGCTTCAGGGCCTGATCGTCGATGCGGGCGGGCATGCACGCTCCTCTCATGGGTGGTTTGTCCGATGTCGGTCAACGCTATCGGCTCATAGCAAAGCCCCGCTCGGGTGGCGAGCGGGGCTTGTGTCACACGCGGATTTCAGGCCGCTACTTTTTCGGGCAATTGCAAGTCAGACCGGTCTCACCTCGAGCACATCGGGGCAGAAGTGCTGCAGCAGCCGCTCGATGCCGCCGCGCAACGTCGCCGTCGAACTGGGGCAGCCGGCACAGGCTCCCCGCATATGCAGTGATACGACGCCGTCGCGGAAGCCGTGGAATATGATGTCGCCGCCGTCGTTGGCCACCGCCGGGCGCACCCTCGTTTCGAGCAGCTCCTTGATCGTCTTGACGGTCTCCTCGTCCTTTGGATCGTAGTCGCCATCGGCGAGGATCTCACCAGCATCGCCATCGTCCATGGCCGGGGCGCCGGAGAGGTAATGGTCCATAATGGCGCCGAGCACGGCTGGCCGCAGATGCTGCCATTCACCCTCGCCGCCCTTGGTCACCGAGATGAAATCTGAGCCGAGGAACACGGCCTCAACGCCATCGATCGAGAACAGCCGTTTGGCCAGTGGCGACGCGACGGCGTCTTCTGATGTCCGGTAGTCAGCGGTCGCACCTTCGCGCAGCACGGGTTTACCGGGCTTGAACTTCAGCGTGGCGGGGTTCGGTGTCGGCTCCCACGGAATGAACATCGGGGGTCCTCCTCGGTTGTGTGGATGGCAGCGCCGGCTCGACGCCTGGATCTTCATAGCCCGCCGGATCGGAAGGCCGGGAAACATCCTCTTTGGAATTCTTCTAAACGAAGCTGCGGCTGGCGTCAAAGCGCTCGGACCCAAGCGCCTGGGCTAAGCCACCTAAGCTTACGTCAGGCCAGGGCTTTCAGATCTTCCAGCGTGAGGTTGCCCGGCACCACAACGATCGGCACTGGGAATGAGCCGGCTTGCTTGCCGCCCGCCAGCGACGACACCAGCGGGCCCGGTCCCTTCGGGTTGGTCGAGGCACCGAGGACCAGGATGGCGATGTCTTCGTCATCCGTGATCAGTTTGATGATCTCTTCGGGTTTCTTGCCCTCGCGGATCACCTCTTCGGTCCCGATCTGTTCGAAACCACCGAGGTTCAGCTTGCGACGAAACAGCCGGAACAAGGCCTTGGCTTTGTTGGTTTCCTCGTCGAGCTGCGCTTGCCGGACCCCCATCCATTGGTGGAATCCCTGCGGTTCGATGATGTAGACAAGCACGATCTGGCCGCCCGTATGACCGATGCGGCTGGCAGCAAAGTACAAGGCACTTTCCACCTCAGGCGCCTCGTCGACAACGACCAGGAACTTGCGGCGGTGACCTTGTTCGAAGACACGGCGTTTTTTCACCATCCCGTTAGTCTGCCATGATTTGTGGCCTTGGAGCAACAACTTGGCGACACCCGCGAGCCGACCCGGCGCCAACTGCCCACCCCAGGAGTGAGTTCATGGCTTTGGCCAATCCTTACCTCGACGACGACCTTATGGCCCTTGCAGATCAGGTTCGCCGCTTCGCCGCCGAGAAAGTGGCGCCCGGCTATCTCGCCCGCGATCGCTCGCGGCTGCTTGACCGGGGGGTGATGCGGGAGATGGGCGCGCTTGGTCTCATTGCCCCAGAGCTGTCGGCGCCAATGGGCGGACAGGGGCTCACGGCCGTCGCCGCCGGTGTCATTCACGAGGAGATAGCGCGCGCCGACCTCTCCATGTCGTACGTTAATCTGCTCGGCTCACTGAACGCACAAATCCTTGCTGGCCACGGTGAGCCGGCGGAGGTCGCGCCCTGGCTGAAGCGGATTGTCACCGGCGACGCGCTGATAGCCTTGGCCCTGACCGAGCCTTCTGGCGGTTCTGATGCGGCCAACCTCAAGCTTCGGATCGAGCGCCGGGGTGACCATTACATCCTCAATGGCGAAAAAACTTCAATCTCCGCCGCCGACCAGGCCGACGCCGCCATCGTCTTCGGTCGCACCGGCGAGCCCGGCTCCGGCGCGCGCGGCGTCACCGCCGTGCTCGTGCCGCTCGACCTTGCCGGCATCTCGCGCAGCCGCTTCGACTGCCATGGCCAGCGGGCCATCGGGCGCGGATCGATCTTTTTCGCCGACGTGCACGTCCCCGTCTCGCATCGCCTGGGGGGCGAAGGCCAAGGGTTCGTTCAGGTCATGCAAGGCTTCGATTTTTCGCGTGCCCTGATCGGGCTGCAGGTGCTGGCCGTCGCTCGCGCTGCCCTCGATGAGGCCTGGTCCTATGCCGCCGAGCGCCAAGCCTTCGGCCGGCCGATTTCCGCCTACCAAGGCGTGTCGCATCCTCTCGCCGACTTTGACACCCAGGTGACGGCCGCGCGCCTCCTGTGCTTCCAGGCGCTCTGGCTCAAGGATCACAACCACCCGCACAGCGCCGAGGCCGCCATGTGCAAATGGTGGGCACCGAAGCTAGCCTTCGACACGGTGCATCAGTGCCTGCTGACGCATGGGCATGGCGGCTACGACCGTGGAGTCATGGAGCAGCGTCTCCGCGACGTGATGGGCTTCGAGATCGGCGATGGCACGGCGCAGATCATGAAGACCATCATCGCCCGCGCCCGGGTTGGACGGAAAGCCGTGCCAGCTTGAGCAGGCTTGCGCACCGCATGCGTGCCAGAAAAGCAGAAGAGGCCGCCCCCGCGACCCCTCCTTCCCCCGGCATTTTTGCAATGCTCTTTGGTGTTTTGATCGTGGTTGCCGATTACAGGCGATAGCGGATCTGATCCGACCAGAAGCGCTCGAGACGAACCAGTGCCTTGTTCAGCGACTGCATGTCGTCGTGCTTCACCTGTCCGACGGCTTCCAGCGAGCTCATCTGGCGCTTGTAGAGTCCCTGCACGATATCGCAGGCGTCCTTGCCCTTCTCGGTCAGGCTGACGCGCACCGAGCGGCGGTCCGTCTCCGACCGCTTGTAGTGCAGATAGCCCATCTCGACGAGCTTCTTGAGATTGTAGGACACATTCGAGCCGAGATAATAGCCGCGCGTCTTCAGTTCGCCCGCGGTCAACTCGCCTTCGCCGATGTTGTAGAGCAACAGCGCCTGCACGCTGTTGAGCTCGGCGCCGCCTTGGCGATCAAACTCATCCTTGATGACGTCGAGCAGCAGACGATGCAAACGCTCGATCAGTCGGAGACCTTGGAGATACTCGGCGCGGAAGGCCTCGTCCTGCGGAACGGGCGCACGCTCTTGGGTGACAGGCGCGCCGTGGCGCACCATCTTCATTGCAACACTCATTGTCCCTGCCTCGATTGTTCTGTTTGACGCATCCCGGCTGGTTGCTCCGTCCGGGTTGAGGCAGAAACTAACTGAGGAAATTAAATCTTACCCTAAAAGACATACTGAACAGACTATCAATCGAATGTCTCGAATTGAAGCGGGTTATCGGTGCCCTGGCCAGCGCCTCGCCGCACTCAGGCCTTGGCCAGAAAACTCGCGACAACCCGCTTCCTGTCGCCTGAATCGAACGCGATCGTGAGCTTGTTGCCGTCGACCTCGGCGACCGTGCCGCCGCCGAAGCGCGCATGCTGCACGCGATCGCCGATCTCAAAATCGCAGCTGTCGCTGGATGACGATGCCACAAGTTCACCCTCGATGGTGGCGGGACCTCGCCGGGACGACGGCTGCGCCTGTGTCTTCCAGGTCTGCTTGGCGCGCTGCCAGCCTGGGGTTTCATAGTTTGAGCGGAATGGGGCCGGCGCATCGTCGAAGCGGCTGGTGCCGTAAGGATTGGCACGGCCGAAATTCGAGTAGGTCGAGCCGAACGGTGATTTGGCCTCGGTCACCTCGACGTTGTCCTCCGGCAGCTCATCGATGAAACGCGAAGGTGTCGCCGACTGATAGAGGCCGCGCGTGCGGCGGTTCTGGGCGAACGAGAGGCGTGCGGATTTGCGCGCACGCGTGATGCCGACGTAGGCGAGACGGCGCTCCTCCTCCAATCCAGCCAGCCCCGATTCATCGAGGCTGCGCTGATGTGGGAAGAGGCCTTCTTCCCAGCCGGGCAGGAAGACGGTGTCGAACTCCAGCCCTTTGGCCGCGTGCAGGGTCATGATCGAGACGCGATCGCCATCGTCCCCAGTCTCGGTGTCCATCACCAGTGACACATGCTCGAGGAAGCCGGCGAGCGTGTCGAACTGGTGCATGAAGCGTACGAGTTCCTTCAAGTTCTCCAGGCGGGACTGGGCTTGCGGGCTCTTGTCGGCTTGCCACATGGCGGTGTAGCCGGACTCATCGAGGATCAATTCGGCGAGCTCGGTGTGCTTCATGCTGGCGAGCTGATCGCGCCAGCGGCCGAAGGCGTGCAGCAGATCCGACAGCGAGCGCCGCGCCTTGCCGGCGAGTTCGTCGGTGCCGATCATCTCGGAGGCGGCCTGCGCCATGGGGACGCCGCGCGCGCGCGCCAGATCGTGAATCCGCTTGACCGTGGTGTCGCCGAGACCGCGCTTGGGCACGTTGACGATGCGCTCGAACTTCAGGTCGTTGGCAGGATTGGCGGTAACTTCGAGGTAAGCAATGGCGTCCTTGATTTCCTGGCGCTCATAGAAGCGCGGGCCGCCAATGACGCGATAAGGCAGGCCCAGCGTGACGAAGCGATCTTCGAGCACGCGCATCTGGAACGAGGCGCGGACGAGAATGGCAATCTGGTTGAGCTTGTGGCCGCTCTTCTTCAGGCCCTCGATGGCATCGCCGATGGTGCGCGCTTCCTCCTCGTCGTCCCACACGCCGGTGACCGAGCACGGGGTGCCCATCTCGCCATCGGTGAAGAGCGTCTTGCCGAGGCGGCTCTTGTTCTTGGCGATGAGACCCGAAGCGGTGGCCAGGATGTGCCCGGTCGAGCGATAGTTGCGTTCGAGGCGCACAACGGTGGCGCCAGGGAAATCCTTGTCGAAGCGCAGGATGTTGTCGATCTCGGCGCCGCGCCATCCGTAGATCGATTGGTCTTCGTCGCCGACGCAGCAAACGTTGGGCGATCCCTGGGCCAGCAAGCGCAGCCAAAGATATTGGGCAACGTTGGTATCCTGATACTCGTCGACCAGGATAAAGCGGAAGCGGCGGTGATAGTCAGCGAGCACATCGGGGTGCTCGGTGAACAAGCGAATGCATTCGAGCAGCAGGTCACCGAAATCGGTGGCGTTGAGCTCTTTCAACCGTTGCTGGTAGGCCGCATAGAGCTCGGCGCCCTTGCCATTGGCGAAAGCGAAGGCTTCGGCCTTGGGCACCTTTTCGGGCACGATGCCGCGGTTCTTCCAGCTGTCGATCAGGTTGGCCAATTGCCGCGCCGGCCAGCGATCCTTGTCGAGCTTGGCGGCCTCGACCACCTGCTTCAGGAGCCGCAGTTGGTCGTCCATATCGAGAATGGTGAAACCAGACTTGAGGCCGACCAGCTCATGATGCCGACGCAGGATCTTGACGCCGATGGCGTGGAAGGTGCCGAGCCACGGCATGCCCTCGACGGCGCCGCCAACGAGATGACCGATGCGCTCCTTCATCTCGCGGGCGGCCTTGTTCGTGAAGGTGACGGCCAACACTTGCGATGGGAAGGCGCGCTTCGTGGCAAGAATGTGGGCGATGCGGGTCGTGAGCACCTTGGTCTTGCCGGTGCCGGCACCGGCGAGCACGAGAACCGGACCATCCAGCGTCTCGACGGCCCGGCGCTGCTCCGGGTTGAGGCTGTCCAGATAGGGCACCACGGCGGTCGCTTCGCGGGCAACGACCATGGCACGCTCGGAGATGGAGCGGCGGGCGGGCGGCGGTGGTGCCGGCTCGGCGCGAACGGCTCGCGGCGGCTCCGGGCGCTCTAGTCGAGGGGCCTCGGGCAGGTCGAACGGCACATCATCAACGGGCGCCTCGGATTCGGGCGCGACCGGCTGGCGGCTCGCTGTGGGTTTGCGATTCGTGGACATTGGTGGAACATAGCATGGGTTGCATGGCCGCAATCAGGCAGGACTGTGTTGTCCTCAGTTCGATGACAGCGCGTCTGAACTGAGATTTGCAAGCGGTAAATCGCTGTTACAGTTGGCCGGGCAGGATCAGCAGGGAGACGGTCATGAAGTGGACCATCGGCGACGTGACGGTGACCAAGATCGTGGAGATCGAGACCACGGGCGGCAGCCGGTTCATCCTGCCCGACGCGGCGCCGGAAGCCGTGCGCGGGATCTCGTGGCTGATCCCGCATTTCGCTGACGAGATGGGCAAGCTGAAGATGAGCATCCACGCCCTGATCGTCGAGACACCGACCAAGCGCATCATCGTCGACACGTGTCTCGGCAACGACAAGAAGAACCGGCGCATTCCCACCTGGAACGACCGGCAGGGCCGCTTTCTCGCCGATCTGGCCGAGGCGGGGTTTGGCCGCGAAACCATCGATACGGTGCTGTGCACGCACCTGCATGTCGATCACGTGGGCTGGAATACGATGCTGGTCGAAGGCAAGTGGGAGCCGACGTTTCCCAACGCGCGCTATCTGTTCGGCCGTCTCGAGTACGAGCATTGGAGCCGCCAGACCGCGCGTGAGGACATGCCGCACGTCATGGCCGACAGCGTGACGCCGATCATGGAGGCGGGACTGGCGGAGCTGGTCGAGGTGGAGCATCGGCTGTGTGAGGAGGTGTCGCTGGTGCCGACGCTGGGTCATTCGCCCGGCCATTGCAGTGTGCGCATATCTTCGAAGGGAAAAGAAGCGCTGATCACGGGCGATTTCGCGCACCATCCCTGCCAGATGGCGCGCCTCGACTGGGCCTCGACCGCCGATTTCGACAAGGCTGCGGCGGCTGCGACCCGGCGGCGTGTGTTTGCGGAACTGGCGGACAAGCCCGTGCTGGTGATCGGCACGCATTTCGCTGGCCCGACGGCGGGTCGAATCGTGCGCGATGGCGAGGCCTACAAGATGCTGATCGGAGCGCAGGCGTGAGTGGCGATCCTATCCAACGCCGCGCGTTTGCAGCTGCCGCCGTTGCCACGGCCATATCGCCGTGGCTTGGCGGGGGCACCAGCGGCGCGCAAGCCCCACAACAAGGAGCCAGCATGCTGACGCGTAAGATTGTGGCGACCGGCGAAGACATGCCGGTGATCGGGCTCGGCACATGGCAGGTGTTCGACGTCGAGGGCACGGCTGAGGAATTGGCGCAACGGCGCGAGGTGCTCGATGTGCTGTTCAAGGCGGGTGGGCGCATGATCGACAGCTCGCCGATGTACGGCCGCGCGGAGGCGATCACGGGCACGCTGCTCCAGCAGATGCAGGCGCGCGACAAGGCGTATCTCGCCACCAAGGTGTGGACGACAGGTGAGGCGGCCGGCACCGCGCAGATGCAGGCCTCAATGGCCAAGATGCAGGCCGGCAAGACCATCGACCTGATCCAGATCCACAATCTCGTGGATTGGCGCACGCACCTGAAGACACTGCGCAAATGGAAGGACGAGGGCCGGGTGCGCGCCATCGGCATCACGCATTACACGGTGTCGTCGCTGGATGATCTGGCGGCAGTCATCCGGGCCGAGAAGATCGATGTGGTGCAACTCGTGCATTCAATTGGCGTGCGCGCAGCCGACGATCGGCTGTTGCCGCTGTGCGCCGAGAAGGGCGTGGCGACGATCATTAATCAGCCGTTCGGGCAAGGCGCCCACTTCCGGAAGGTAAAGGGCAAGCCATTGCCAGACTGGGCAGCAGAGATGGGTATAGCGAGCTGGGGGCAACTGTTCCTGAAGTTCATCGTCTCGCATCCCGCTGTCACGTGCGTCATACCGGGCACGTCGAAGGCGGAGCACATGCGCGACAACGTTGCCGCCGGCAGTGGTGTCATGCCCGATGCCAAGGGCCGTCAGCGCTTGGCAGCAGTGTGGGACGGGATGTAGTCATCCCCGCGGTCGCGCATCTCGGATGGGAGCATAAACAGCGATGGCTGCAATGGCCATCAGCGCCTGCGCCGCAAAGGCCCAGCGATAGCCAACCTCTGGGGGCACGCCGGCAACGGCTGGAAAAGCGCCGACGATCCAACCGAAGGCCAATTGCGAAAGGGCAATCGCCAGCATGATGCCGAGATTGGTCACCGATACGCCGCGGCCCACGAGATGTGACGGAACGAGGCCGCGGGTGTGGGCATGGGCGAGTGTTGGATAGGCCGACGCGAGACCGATCAGGCAGAACAGGGCGCTCACTGCCCACAGCGGCAGCCCCGGCGTGAAAGCGATGGTGCCCGTTGCCGCCGTGATCAGCACGCTGCCGGCCAGGATGACATTGCGGATCGAATTGACGTAGCGCGCCACATGACCATAGAGAAAATGACCGGCGATACTGCAGGCGCCGACGCCGAGCAGGACGTTGCCGCGGCTGACGCCGTCGAGGCCATAGACGTCCTTCAGGAATGGCGCGCCCCAGGCGCCGACGATCGTGGATGCCGCCGACATCGGCAGGCCGACGACGAGCAGGCGCCACATGCTGGGTTGACGGGCGGCTTCGCGGACACCGGCCAGCAACTCCGAAATGCTTTCCGACTTCGACGATGACACGTCCTTGCCCGGCGCGGCATCGCGCATGAGCACCAGCATGGCGATGGTCAACAGGGCCACAAAACCCGTAAAGACCCAATAGCTCGATCGCCAGCCGATCCAGGCGATCAGGAGGGCAAGTGGCGTGGCCGAGCAGAGTGTCCCAAGCGCCGAGAAGCTGTTCACCGCGCCGGTTTGCACAACCAAGCGGTCTGGCGGCAGCCACATGTTGAGCACATAGAAGGCTCCGGTGAACGTGCCGGCACATCCGATCCCCATCAGGATGCGACCCAGAATGAGCATTTCGGCGCTCTGGGCTGCGGCAAATATGGCCGCACCAGCCGTCGTGAACAGCAGCATGCCGCCGAGCGTGCGGCGCGGCCCCAGGCGATCGAGGAGGATGCCGGTCGGCAGCTGCATGACGGCATAGGCAAAGAAGAATGAGCTGGCGACAGTGGACAGCATCTCCGGCGACAGCGACATCTCCGCGGTCAAGCTCGGCGCCAGAACGCCGAGGCTCGAGCGCAGGAACAGGTTGGTGAAGCCCATCGCATAAAGCGTCGCAAATATGGGCACGATCAGGGAGGCGGAGCGGCTCGTCGATGTCATCCGCCGCTGCCTCAAACGATGGCCAGAGGACGGACGGGACAACCCGTTGCACCCTTGAACTTCACGGCCGAAAGCATGAAGCAAAACGAATGGGCGCCGCCTGCGAGCACATCGTCGAGAGCCATGTTCTCGATGATGTAGACACCGGCTTCGGCGAGAAGGAACTGGTGCACCGGCATGATCAATTCCGGGTGATTGGTGCCGGGCAGAACTTCCAGGGCCATGTTGTCGGCGCCAATGGCCACCACGTCCTGCGCGGCAAGCCATTTGGCGGCTTCCAGGTCGATGCCGGGCTCGCCCGCGACGTAGCGGTCATTGTCCTTCATGAAATGCTTGCCCCAGCCGGTTTTGATGCAGACGACATCGCCGGGTTGGATCTTCAAGGCTGCCGTGTTCAGGGCCTTGGTAAGGTCCTCTCTTGTAACGGCGCGTCCTGGGGCCAGATGATCGGTGCCATCGAGCGTGGACACATCAAGGCAGATGCCGCGCGTGACCATGGGCGGGCAGTGCTCGATGCCGAGATTGAGCAAGCCGAAATCGTCGACCGTCAGGTCAGCGCTGTAGCCGCCGTGCATGCGGTCGCCAAAGGTGAAGTGGCCGAGCGAGTCGATGTGGGTGCCGACGTGGGTGGTCAATTCCATGCGCTCGAGATTGGAGCCAGCGTCGTTGGTGGCGCCCATTTTCCGGCGACGGCGAATGGAGCCGCGCGATGTCGGGCCGGTCTGCATGAGATAGGGGGTCTGGTTGGGGGCAATGCGTGGCGCGCCAATCTCGATGGTGTGGCTCAGATCGAAGATTTTCCCGTCGCGGACGCTCTGCAGCGCCGCCAGCGTGCGCGCCGGCGTCAGCAGGTGACCAGCGCCGATCTGGTCAGCCGTGCCCCAGCGACCATGATCGTGAATGCAATTGGTCATCGGAATTCCCCTGGAGATTGTTTGCTCAACGATGAGGCAGGTGGACAAAAAAAATGGCCCATCGCTGGGCCACAGCATTCAAGTTGGCATCGGCCGGGTCGGTTGGGTGCCGTCCCATCCGCGGGCGGCGTTGCGGATAAGGTCGAAGGCAACGCGGCGGGCGGGTGTCATCTCGGCCATCTCGATGACGGTGCCGGCATGTGCTTCCTTGAGAAAATAGACAAAGCGGCCACGGTTGCTGGCGCCTTCCTGGCCAACCTCGTAGCCGGCGGCGCGGGCGCGGCTGTAGTTTTCGTCATAGTTCGAAGGCCAGCTTGACCAGTGCTGCACGCCTTCACGGCCGGTTGCCAGGAAGTCCATGTACATGGATGGCGTTTGGCACTTCTGCTGGATGAGTTCGATCTGCACATCGCCGGAGTTGGCGAAGGCAGCGGCAACATGAATATCGTTGTGCGCGGTACCACGATAGCTGAAGGAGGTGAAGCCCAGCCGGTCGGTGACGAACCAGGGGCCGACACCGCAGACGTCGACCCAATGGCGGAGTGCCACGTCGAGATCGCGTACGACGATGCCCATCTGGCGCATGTCCCCGAACAACCGGCTCATGTCGTGATCCCCATGCTGCAGCCATTCATCCGTCAGCCAGCATTGTCCATCGACCAGATGCAAACCGCAATCCAAGATGCATCGCCAGGCAGCAATCGGCTCGCGACTGTTGCATCTTGCTGCACCGGGTGAAAGGCGTCACTCTGCAGGGCAGCAAGATCCAGCCAGCTCGCAGCGAGAGTCGAGGAGATGTTCGATGAGCGATAAACCCGTGGTCCGATTTGAGGTCAACGACGGCATTGGCGTCATCACCATCGACTATCCGCCGGTCAATGCGCTGGGACCTGGTGTCTCCGACGGCATTATCGCGGCCTTGGAGCAGGGCGAGGCGGACCCTGATGTGAAGGCCTTCGTGATGATCGGCGCAGGGCGCACATTCATTGCCGGCGCTGACATCCGCGGTTTCGGCAAGGCCCGCGCGACGCCGACGAAGCGCACCTACGACGTGCTCGATCAGGGCAAGAAGCCGGTCGTGGCGGCGATCCATGGCTATGCCCTTGGCGGGGGCCTCGAAAATGCGCTGGCCTGCCACTACCGCGTCGCTGTGCCTTCGGCCAAGGTGGGGTTGCCGGAGGTGCAGATCGGCATTTTGCCAGGCGGTGGTGGCACGCAGCGGCTGCCGCGGCTGATTGGACCGAAGGCCGCCCTCGAAATGATCGTCTCGGGTCGTCACGTGCCGGCCGATGAGGCAAAAGCGCTCGGCATCATCGATGCCATCGTGCCAGGCAAGGACCTGCTGGCCGAGGCGATTGCATATGCCAAGGGTATTGCCGACAAGCGGCCGATGCCGCGCGTGCGCGATCTCACGGCCAAGCTGGCCGAGGCCAAGGCTGATCCGGGCATGTTCGAGGCGGCGCGCAAGAATTTCGCTCGCAAGATGCGGGGACAGCCGGCGCCGGAAAAATGCATCCAGGCGGTGGAGGCGGCTTGCAAGCAGCCCTTCGACGAAGGCGTGGCAACGGAGAGGCGGCTCTTTGGCGAGCTCGAGAATTCGGACGAGGCCAAGGCGCTGCGCTACGCGTTCTTCTCGGAGCGCGAGATCAACCGCATTCCCGGCATGGCGAAGGACATCAAGGTCCCCGAGATCAGGACCATGGCTGTGGTCGGCGCCGGCACCATGGGCGGCGGCATCGCCATGAGTTTCGCCGATGCCGGCATGCCGGTGAAACTTGCCGACGCGTCGCCTGAGGTGCTGGCCAAGGGGTTGGAGCGCATCCGCGCCAACTACGCCACCAGCGTCAAGCGCGGCAGCATCACGCAAGAACAGATGGACAGCCGAATGGCGCTGCTCATTCCAACCGACATCGAGCAGATCGGTGATTGCGACGCTGTGATCGAAGCCGTATTCGAGCGCATGCCGGTGAAGAAAGAGGTGTTCGCCAAGCTCGACCAGATCATGAAGCCGGAAGCCTTGCTGTTCTCTAATACGTCGGCGCTCGACATCGACGAGATTGCGGGCGCCACGAAGCGGCCGGAGAAAGTGGCGGGCACCCACTATTTCGTGCCGGCCAACGTCATGAAGCTGTTCGAGGTGGTGAACGGGCCGCGCACGGCACCAGAGACGCTGGCCGCCGCCATGAAGCTTGGCCGCGACATCAACAAGGTCAGCGGCTATGCCGGCAATTGCGATGGCTTCGTCGCCAACCGCAGCCGCGTGCCGTTCAACCTCGAGCAAGGTTTGATGATCGAGGAAGGCGCGCTGCCGCAGCAGATCGACAAGGTCATGGAAGCCTTCGGCTATCCCGTGGGCCCGTTCAAGGTCAACGACATGTCGGGGCTCGATGTGTCCTACGACACGCGCAAGCGCCGTGCAGCCGCCAATCCCAACTATCGCGGCCTGCCCATTACCGACGCCATCGTCGAGGCGGGCCGGCTTGGCCAGAAGACGGGTGCCGGCTGGTATCGTTATGAGAAGGGCGATCGCACGCCGCACGTCGATCCGGCGCTCGAAACGCTGATCAAGGAAACCGCGGCGAAGCTCGGCATTGCGCAGCGCACCTTCACCGACGACGAAATCTTGAAGCGATTGCTGTTCGGCTCCATCAACGAGTGCTGCAAGATCATCGAGGAAGGTAAAGCGATCCGTGCCAGCGACATTGACGTGATGTGGCTGCACGGCTTCGGGTTCCCACGTTACAAGGGTGGCGTCATGTTCTGGGGCGACACCATTGGCGCGCGCGAGATCTATAATCAGGTCGCGGCCTGGCATCAGCGCTACGGTGATCGCTGGCGGCCCTCGAAGCTGCTGCAGGAGATCGCGGAGACCGGGGCCAAGCTGCACGAGGCAAAGGCCACGAAGCTGCGCTGAAGGATCAGACCGTGGCGCGTCGCCCCATTCCCTATGGCCATTGGCCCTCACCCATCGCCGCCAAGGACGTGGCGGTGGGTGCGCGCCGGTTTGGCATGTTGCAGGGCGATGGGCCTTGGGTCTATTGGACCGAAGGGCGTCCCGAGGAGAAGGGGCGGCAGGCGCTGATGCGCGCCAAGCCCGGAGCCAGGTCGAAACCGCAAGAGCTTTTGGCGGCGCCATGGTCGGCACGGTCGCGCGTGCATGAATATGGTGGCGGCGAGTTCCTGGTCACTGGCGGCCGCATCTTTTTCGTCAATGACGGCGACCAGGACGTGTACGAGGTGGTTGCCGGCCAGGCGCCGCAGCGGATTACGAACGAGCCAACACTGCGCTTTGCCGACGTGTGCCTCGATGCCGCGCGTGGACGTCTGATCGCGGTGGCTGAGCGACATACCAAGGGTAAGGCCAACCCGGACAATCTGATCGTTGCGATTGCTCTGCATGGTTCGCGTGCTGGTGCGGTGACACCGTTGTGCGAGGGCCGCGATTTCTATGCCGCGCCGCGCCTGTCGCCGGATGGAGCGCAACTCGCTTTCGTCACCTGGGATTTGCCGGGCATGCCGTGGGACGAAGCGGAGTTGTGCGTTGCCGAACTCGATGGCGAGGGGAGGCCGCGAAAACTGCAGAGTATTGCCGGTGGCCAGGGCGTTGCGATTTCGCACCCGCAATGGGCGCCCGATGGTCGGTTGATCTACATTTCCGATGCGTCAGGGTTCGGTGCGCTGATGGCGTACGACGGGGCCAAGTCGCGCAGCCTCAGCCGCGAAAAGCTCGAGTTCGGGCGGCCGCCGTGGGTGTTCGGCGCTTATCCCTACACCATCGATGCTGCCGGTACCGTCTGGGCCGCCCCGATTGCCGCGGATCGAAGTGGGGGCGGGGGCTGCAAGCTGTTAGAGGTGGACCGAGCCGGCAAGGATGCCACTTGGCACACGCTCAACGACAGCGGATTGGACTACCTCGTGGCCTTCGATGGCGGTATCGCCGGCATCGCCACCCAAGCCGCAGCGCCGTCAATGCTGACCAGCTATTCGTTCGCCACAACGCCACGCATTCAGCGGCATCGGGCATCGAGTGACTTGAAGCTCGCCGAGAGCGACATTGCCGTGTCCCAGTTGGTGCACTTCACGGGTGGTGACGGGCAGCGAACGTTTGCGCTCTACTATCCACCCACCAATCGGCGTGTCGAGAAGGATCCGGACGCTTTGCCGCCAGCGCTGATCCTTGCGCATGGCGGGCCTACGGCCAGTGCCAGCCGGGCGCTGTCACCGCGCATCCAGTTCTACACCTCGCGTGGCTTCGCCGTGCTCGATGTCGACTATGCCGGATCCACCGGCTATGGCCGCAAGTATCGCCAACGGCTGGAGGGGCAGTGGGGCAGTGCCGATGTGGCGGATTGCGCCGCCGGCGCCCGGTTTCTGGCGCGCAAGGGGTTTGCCGATGCCAAGCGCATCGCCATCGCGGGCGGCAGCGCCGGTGGCTACACGGTGTTGATGGCGCTGGCGACAACGGACGTCTTTGCGGCGGGGTCTTCGCACTATGGCATCTCGGATTTGTCGCTGCTGATGGAGCACACGCACAAGTTCGAGTCAGGCTATCTGCACCGTCTACTCGGCACGACGCCGAAAGCCTGGAAGAAGGTGTGCCGCGAGCGTTCGCCGATCCAGCACGTCAAGGCCATCACGGCACCGGTCATCCTGTTCCAAGGCCTCGAGGACAAGGTGGTGCCGCCCGAGCAGTCGCGCTTGATCCACGACGGCCTCAAGGCGCGCGGCATCGCCAGCGCGTTGCACGAGTTCGCAGGCGAGGGGCACGGCTTCCGCCGCGCCGAGACGATCATCGCTGTGCTGGACGCGGAGCTGGCATTCTTGCTGCGGACGCTGTAGTGGCGCCTGAAGTTGCGCTCGATTCAAGCGCCTCCGGTTGCCCAGTGGCAACCGGTGCGTGCGCCTTCGGATGGGCTTTCTTGTTTGGCCCTTCAGTTGCTTACCATGCAACCGGGCCGCGCATCGGGCGGGTCACTGCTTCTCGATGCCGAGCTTGGCCGAGAACTCGGCCCAGTGCGCGGTCAAGGTGGTGAGCTTGCTCGTGAATTCCGCTGGCGTGCTGGCCACGGTCACGATGCCCAGACCATCGATGAATTCCTTGGTCTCAGGCTTCTTCAACTCGGCCATCAGCACATCATAGAGCTTCTTGACGATGTCAGGAGGCATGCCTTTCGGCCCCACCAGTGCGAACGAGCCGGCATCGACTACGTCGTAACCCAACTCCCGTAGCGTTGGCACATCGGGATAGAGCGCGACACGCTTCTCGGCGGCGATAGCGAGTGGCCGCAACTGCTTGTTGAGGATGAAGGGACGGGTCGGAATTGTGGTCGCAAACAGCAACTGCACCTCGTCGCGGATCACGGCGTTGATGGCTGGCGTGCCACCCTGATAGGGAATGACAGGCTGCGTCGTGCCGGCGGCGAGGTTCAAGCGGCGCGCGGTAATGTCGTTCTGTGACTGCACACCATAGGACGCGAACTTCACTTTGCCCGGATTGGCTTTCATGTGCGCGAGCAGCTCAGCGAATGTTTTGTGCGGGCCGGTCTCAGCGGCAGCAAGCACGAACGGCGCATCGCCGACATAGGAAATCGGCGCGAAATCGGTCAAGGCGTTGAAGGGCAGCGACTTGAACAGCGACGGACCGGCTGCGAGTTCGGCCGCGTTCGACATATAGATGGTGTAGCCATCGGGCGCCGCTTGCGCGACGAAGTTGCTGGCGACCTGGGTTGAAGCGCCGGGCTTGTTGACGACCACAATGGTCTGGCCGAGGGCCTGTCCCATGCCCACAGCCAGCTTGCGCCCAAGCACATCGGAGGCGCCGGGCGGATAAGGAATGACCATCTGGATCGGTTTCGAGGGATAGGCGGTCTGGGCTGTGGCGGTGCCGGCAGACAGCCAGCCGGTTGCCATTGCCATGGCCACGAGTGCGACCGTGGCAGCGCGACGTGTCAATCGCATGGTGATCTCCTCCCCGCATGCGGCAGCGGCCTTGCAGGGAGCCGCGCCTTTAAGACCTGAGCATGCTGTAGTTATCGCCGTCCGTACACCCTGTCGGTTTGCAATGCGGGAGACTTGCGGCAGCAGATCTCAGAACAGCTTCATGCCCGGGGGAATCGGCAAGCCGCCGGTGACTTCGGCCATCTTGGCCTGCATCTCGGCGTCGACCTTGGTGCGGGCATCCTGGAAGGCGGCGAGGATCAGATCCTCGAGCATTTCGGCATCGCCCGGCTTCATCAGCGCGGGATCGATGCGGATGCCGCGCATGTCGCCTTTGCCGTTCAGCGTCACCTTGACCATACCAGCGCCGGACTGGCCCGCCACCTCCATGGCTTGCAGGTCTTCCTGCATCTTCTGCATGCGGCCCTGGATCTCCTGGGCCTGCTTCATCATTTTCATCAGGTCTTTCATGACTGCTCCAGTGTTGTGTTGGGTCGGTTCTACCAGACCAGCGCGCGCTGCGCTGCAATCGGTGGCCAAGCATGCCCATCGAAAAGCGTGCCGAGTAGGGCATCGTCCAGCTTATGGCCGTGAGGCACGTGCAGGGCGCTGCCGATGAACAGGGACTTCAACCCCATGGCCTGAGCACCCGCGATGTCGGTCCGCAGGCCGTCACCGATGGCAAGGATATCGGTCTTGGCCACGGGTCCACCATTGGCCGCGGCGATCAATGTGAAAGCGCGCTCGTAGATCGGTGCGTGCGGCTTGCCGGCGTACTGCACGGTGCCGCCGAGCTTCGCGTAGGCTTCGGCGAGAGCGCCGGCGCAATAGATGATGCGGTCCCCGCGTTCGACGATGAGATCCGGATTGGCGCAGATCATGGTGAGGTCGCGGGCGCGGAAAGCAGCCAGCCGCTCGCGGTAATCGTGAGGTGTCTCGTGGTCATCCTCGATGAGCGCGGTGCACACGACGACGTCGCACGTGTCGGCGGTGGTGAGGGATACGCCGAGCCCGTCGAAGATCGACAATTGGCGGTTGGGGCCAAGGTGGTGGACAGCGCGGCCACGCCATGGGCGGATCAGTTCGCGGGTGACGTCGCCGGAGGTGACCACGTCGTCATAGGCGTCGTCGGGTACATGCAGGCGGCGCAGCATGGCGACGACGTCTTCTCGAGGGCGCGCTGCGTTGGTGACCAGCACAATCGTGCCACCTTGGCGGCGGAAGGCCACGCAGGTTGCACTGGCCGCTGGAAAAGCTTCACGGCCGTTGTGCAGCACGCCCCAGATGTCAGAGATCCAGGCCTTGTACGTGCGGCCAATGTCGGCGACCGAGGCGATCAGGGGAACGGAGTTTGTTGGTGATTTGGGCATCTCAGACTCCGTCGCTTGTTCCGCCGCAGCTTCGAGACCGATCAATCATCCGAAATGCGTTTGGAGCGTCCGCTCTTGACGTTGGCGCGGCGGACCTTGGATTCGTGGCGGCGCTCCTTGGAGGCACGCGTTGGCCTTGTCTTGATGCGCTTTTTCGGCTCGTAGGCGGCTTCCTCGACCAACTCCGCCAGGCGCTCGCGGGCGTCGGATCGGTTCATCTCCTGGGTGCGAAAGCGATCGGCCCGGATGACCAGAACGCCGTCCTTGGTCAGGCGGCGGCCTGCCAGGCGCTCGAGGCGCACGCGCTGCGGCTCCGACAGCACGCTGGAAGCGCGGACGTTGAAGCGCAGTTCGACGGCGGTCGAGACCTTGTTGACGTTCTGCCCGCCGGGACCGGAGGCGCGCACGAAAGTCTCTTCGATCTCGTCATCGGGAATGACGGGAATGCGGTTCATGCGTCAGCTACCGTCACCCTTGGCGACGGAAATGTCGGGGGCATCCTCGTTCTTCATGCCTTGTACATGGTAGCCGGCATCGACGTGGTGCACTTCGCCGGTGACGGCACGGCCGAGATCCGACAGCAGGTACAGGCCCGATGAGCCGACCTCTTCGATGGTCACCGTGCGCCGCAGCGCGGAGTTGTACTCGTTCCACTTCAGGATGTAGCGGAAGTCCGAGATGCCGGAGGCGGCCAAGGTCTTGATTGGGCCCGCAGAAATGGCATTGACGCGGATGTTCTGCTTGCCCAGATCGGCGGCCAGATAGCGCACGGAGGCTTCCAGTGCGGCCTTCGCCACACCCATGACGTTGTAATGCGGCATGACCTTTTCAGCGCCGTAATAGGTGAGCGTGAGCAACGAGCCGCCATTGGGCATCAATTTCTCGGCGCGCTGGGCGAGAGCAGTAAACGAGTAGCAGGAGATCAGCAGCGATTTCGTGAAGTTGCCTTCGGTGGTATCGACGTACCGCCCATCAAGCTCCGCCTTGTCGGCGTAAGCGATGGCATGGACGAGGAAGTCCATGCTGCCCCAGGAAGATTTCAGCTCCGAGAAGACGGCATCCATGGAAGCGATGTCGGTGACATCGCACGGCATGACGTGCTTGGAGTTGACGCTGGCCGCCAAGGGGCGCACGCGCTTTTCCAGGGCCTCGCCCTGGAAAGTGAAGGCCAGTTCTGCACCTTGGGCTGCACAAGCCTGCGCAATGCCCCAGGCGATGGAGCGATTGTTGGCCACGCCCATAATCAGGCCGCGCTTGCCCTGCATCAACGTGCCGGTTGGAACCTTCTGCTCATCGGCCGCTGTCATCCCTGTCCCGTCCTCAATTGCGCCGGTGCTTGCGGGGTGCTGAACTGCGCAACCTCGTGCACGCATGCGGATTTCTTACATTGTTCCAGTGATCCTAAGCACGATTGGCGGCCATGGTCCAGGTATGCACTTGCACGGATGCGTGGATGAAGGACGTGGGCCGGTGGGCGATGGCCTGGGCCTGCCAATTAGGTCTTCCTACCATGTTCACGACCCGCTTCTCTCCGGGGCGGCAATGGCATAGCCTCGGATCCCAGGTTCATCCCACCGGCCCGCCGGAGTGGCCGGACATGCGCCATGGAGAACGCTCATGCCTCTTTCGATCCGCCAGATCCACACCCATTTCGTCGGCGAAGTGTCCGGCGTCGACCTGACCAAGCCCCTGTCCAAGGACGATGCGGCAGCGCTGCAGGCCGGCATCGACCAATATGGCGTGCTGGTGTTTCACGACCAGAAGCTGACCGACGAGCAGCAGATGGCCTATACGCTGAACTTCGGTGCCATTGAGAACGCCAAGGGCGGCAACATCACCAAGGACAAGGACAAGCGCCTCGCCGAGGGCATGAACGACGTCTCGAACCTCGGCAAGGATGGCAAACCGCTGCCGCCTGACAGCCGCCAGCAGTTGTTCAACATCGGCAATATGCTCTGGCATTCGGACAGCTCGTTCCGCGCCATTCCAGCCAAGTACTCGCTGCTGTCGGCGCGTACCGTCAATCCGAAGGGCGGCAATACCGAGTTTGCGGATATGCGGGCAGCCTACGATGCCCTCGACGCAGAGACCAAGGCCGAGCTCGAGCCGATGATCTGCGAGCATTCGCTCATGTATTCGCGTGGTTCGCTGGGCTTCCTCGACTACACCGACGAAGAGAAGCAGATGTTCAAGCCGGTGCGGCAGCGGCTGGTGCGGACGCATCCGGCGCATGGGCGCAAGTCGCTGTATCTGTCGTCGCATGCCGGGCAGATTCTGGGAATGACCACGCCGGCTGCCCGCATTCTGCTGCGCGATCTCAATGATCACGCCACCAACGCGCAGTTCGTCTACGTGCACAAATGGCGCGTCTACGATTTCGTCATGTGGGACAACCGGCAGACCATGCACCGCGTGCGCCGCTACGACGAGCGCCAGCCTCGGGATATGCGGCGCACCACGGTTGCCGGCGACGCCATGACGGTTGAGCAGGCGCAGGCAGCTTGACGACGCACAAGGCTGGCAGCGCGCTGGAACTTACAGTATCGACTTGTGAACCGTTGGCGGATGCCGGCATCGCTGGGTCAGCCAACGGCCAAGCCGCTTAGCTCAGTTCCCGGCTCGACTTGATGCCCGCAGGCGAGCAAAGCCGTACAGTATGTTTGTGTGATCATCAGCCAACCGGCATTGAGGCAACCACCATGTTCAAGAACATTCTGATCCCGACCGATGGTACCGAATTCTGCGAGCGCGCCATCCGCAAAGGCGTCGCGCTCGCCACGTTGTGTCAAGCCAAGGTCATCGGGCTGACGGTTTCCATGCCGCTGCATACCGGCACACCCGAAGCTTTGATTCCGGCGCAACTGGCCAGCGTGCTGAAAACCGAGAGCGCCAAGGCTGCGACCGAAAAACTGGCAGCTGTCGAACAAATCGCGAAGGAGGCTGGCGTTGCCTGCGAAACACTGAAAGCCAACCGAGATCATCCCTGGGAAGCCATCATCGAGACAGCTCAGGCTCGGGGATGCGATTTGATCGTGATGGCATCGCACGGACGGCGTGGCGTGTCGGCGATCATCCTGGGCAGTGAAACCCAGAAAGTGCTGACACACTCCACCATTCCGGTGCTTGTTGTCCGGTGAGCAGCAATCAGGAGCCCGTCATGTTGAAGCTCGGCATCAGCACGCTGTCGCGCGGGGTCTTCACGTCGCGCGACGCCTACAAATCCGTGGCACAGGCGGCTGAGCGGGCGGGGTTCGATTTCGTCTCGGTCAATGATCACATCATCGTGCCGGGCAACCTCGACTCGGCCTACCCCTATACGCCGGGCGGGGTGTGGTCAGCGTCAGAGCATGGCCATTGCTTCGATCAGTTGACGGCGCTCGGATTTCTTGCAGGCTGCACCGAAAAGTTGCGCTTGCTTACCTCGGTCATGGTGCTGCCGTATCGTGAACCAATCGCGGCGGCGAAAGCCTTGGCCACCATCGATGTGCTCTCGAATGGTCGGCTCATTCTCGGGGTCGGTGCCGGCTGGATGGAAGAGGAATTCAAGCTGCTCAAGGCGCCGTTCGCCGAGCGCGGCAAGGCGACCGACGAGTACATCCAAGCTTGGAAAGCGTTGTGGACCGAAGAGCGGCCCGCCTATGCCGGAAAGCATGTGTCGTTCAAGGATGTGATCTTCGCGCCAAAACCCATTCAGCGGCCGCATCCGCCGATCTGGGTTGGTGGTGAGAGCCCCGCAGCGCTGCGCCGCGCGGTGACGCTGGGTGATGCCTGGTATCCCGGCAACAACAATCAGCAGAGGCCGATGGATACGCCGGTGCGGCTGGCGGCCGGCATGGCCGACATGAAGCGGGCCGCCGAGAAGCACGGCCGCGATCCGGCTACAATGGGAATGTCGCTGATTGCGCAGAGTCCGTTCGAATGGGGGACATTCAAGACGCAGGACGGTTCGGCGCGGCGCATGTTCACGGGCACATCGGACGAGATGGTGGCCGATTGGTTGGCGCTGGAAAACCTTGGCGTCGGGCACGTGGCGCTGCGGCTCGGCGGCAACTCAGTGAGTGAGGCCGTCGAGCGGATCGAGCGCTTCGGCGAGCAGGTGATCGCCAAGCGCATGGCGGTGTGAGGCGGCTCAGTAGATCGTGACGCCGCTGTCGACGGGATAGACCTGTCCGGTGGTAATGGCGGCTTCGTCGGAGGCCAGATAGACGGCCATGTTGGCGATGTGGATCGGCTGGCCGAGGCCGAACAGGTGGTTGTCGCCCATTCTGGCGAGGGCCGGGTTGACGTCCATGAGCTTCTTGACGCGATCCGACAGCGTGACCGAAGGCGCAATGGCGTTGACGCGGATCTTCTGCTTGGCGTGATCGAGCGCCATGGCGCGGGTGAGGGAAGCGACGCCGCCTTTTGCCGCCCCGTAGCAGGCGCGCCCCGGCACGGCCATGATGGCGAGGTTCGACGCCATGTTGATGATCGAGCCGCCGCCGGACTTGGCGATGTGCGGGATCGCGACCTTCGAGCACAGAAACGTGCCGAACAGGTCGAGTTTGATGACCCGCCAGAACTCCTCCTCGGAGGCTTCGGTGACGGGGCCGTCCTGCGGCGTCGAGCCACCGGCGTTGTTGTGGAGGATGTGAAGGGCGCCGAAGCGGGTGAGAGTGGCATCGATGGCGGCGGTGACGCTGACCTTGTCGGTGATGTCGCAAAACATGAACTGGGCATCGCCGCCCGAGTTGCCTGCCTGGGCGCGGGCAGAGGCGGCAGCCTGCTCGCCGAGGTCCCGGTTGATGTCGACCAGCATCACCTTGGCGCCTTCCTCGGCGAATCGTTCCGCGGTGGCGCGGCCAATGCCGCCGCCGGCGCCAGTGACGAAAGCAACTTTTCCGTGCAGGCGGGGACCGGGCATCAGGGATCTCCAGGAGCTTCAATGTGGCGCTCGATCCGAGATCTTCGCACGTCTGCGTGGAACAGCAAAACGCAAGCGACATGCGATTGCGTGCAGCTATCCACCGCCGGCTTGCCGAACCTTGGTCCGAATCTGGTAGTATCGGCTACTCGAAGGAGACACATCCCCCGTGGCCAAGGACCCGCACGCCGCCGAAATCCCCGACGAGGACGCCGACAGCCGCATTGCGCCTGATCCGCTGGCCGTCGTACTGCCAGCGCTGTCGGCGCTCGGTGCCATCGCCTCGATCGCCGCCGTGAACTGGATGGCGCAAGAGAAAACCGACCAGCGCGCACGCGCCCGCCGCAAGGCCGGGATCGCGCTGCGGGACCTCGAGTCCTGCTGCATGGGGCTGCAAGAGATCTTCAAGCGACTGCACCGCAATCCCAAGCTGTTTGCCGGTGAGGGGGCCGCGTCAGCCTCGCCGCTGAAGTTCGGCGTCCATGGCCCGCGCATCGACCAGGCCACGGCGCGCACCTATCATCAGCTCATGAACGACGTGGCGACCATGCTGGTGCTGGCGTCGCAGAATTCCTATGACATCATGTGTGCGATCGAGGATGGCGAAATCACCGCGCCCGAGCAGCTGTTCTACGGCTTCGGCGAGCAGCAGGACCAGCTCAACAAACTGGTGCAGGGGCGCGCCACCCTGAAAGTGTGCGTGGCGACGGGTCTCGATGTTTCCGACAAGCTGGCCGTGCTGGTTCGCGAGCTAAAGAAATACAAGATCGAATAGGCGGCGCTCCCCCACGGGCGCAACGCATCGCACACATGCCTTCACAGATCATACGACTTCTGATTTCGTAGCCGATATACAGGCAATTCCATTGCCCGGGCTTGGTGTGCTTTTGGCATGCTGGATCACCGATGCATGGAGCCGCGCCATACCAGCCCAACCAATAAGGCAGTGACACCATGAACCTCGGCAAACTCGGCGTCTGGCAGGGCCTCGACGGCCTCTCGGCGAAAGATGCTCAAGCCTTCGCGCAGCGCACGGAAAAGCGTGGCTTCAAGACGCTCTGGATGCCGGAGAGCCGCGGCCGCAACGTGCTGGTGACATCCTCTTGGATCCTCGCCGGCACCACGACGCTCAATGTCGCCACCGGCATCGCCAACATCTACGCGCGCGATGCCATGGCCATGGCCAATGCCCAGAAGCAGCTGACCGAGCAATCCGGTGGCCGCTTCCTGCTCGGCCTCGGCGTTTCGCATAAGCCGATGGTGACCGGCATGCGCGGCCACGACTACGGCAAGCCCGTCGCCACCATGCGTGCCTATCTCGACGCCATGGCAGCCGCGCCTTATCAGGCAGCACTGCCAACCGAGCCGACGCTAACCGTGCTCGCAGCCCTCGGCCCAAAGATGCTGGAACTCGCTGCCGAGAAAGCCGCCGGCGCCCATCCCTATTGCGTGACGCCGGAGCACACTGCCGAAGCGCGCCGTATCCTCGGCCCCGGCAAGCTGCTCTGCCCCGAGGTCATGGTGCTGCTGGAACCCGACGCCAGCAAAGCCCGCCAGACCGCCCGTATCGCACTCGCGCCCTACGTCGCCATGGACAACTACGCCAACAATTGGCGCCGCCTCGGCTTCACCGAGGCTGATCTCGCCGGCGGCGGCTCCGACCGCTTCGTCGACGCCAACATGGCCTGGGGCGATGAGGGCGCGATCAGGAAGCGCCTGCAGATGTATTGGGACGCCGGCGCCGACCATGTCTGCATCCAGTCGATCCACCCCACCGGCTCGCGCACCGTCATCGACGAACGCATCTTCGATCTGCTCGCCCCGGCGCAGGGGTGAAGCGCCAGCTCTTGCCGAGGACCGCACTCGTGTTAGATTGACTTATGAGCGCCATGCCATACACGTTCACCATCGTCCTGGAGCCCGCCGAGGAAGGCGGCTTCATCGTCACCGTGCCGGCGCTGCCGGAAGTTGGCACGCAAGGCGACACTCATGAAGAAGCCATGGCCAACGCGCGCGAGGCCATCGAACTCGTGATCGAGGATCGACTGGCACGCGGCGAGCCCATTCCAACCGATGTTCAGCCTCAGCTCGAGCGCATAACGATCGCCGCATGAGCGATCGGCTGCCCGTGCTGAAAGCTGACGAGGTCATTCGCGCGCTACTTAAGGCTGGCTTTCAAGTCAGCCGCATCAAAGGCAGCCACCACATTCTTCGTCACCGCGACGAGCCCAACCGCGGGACGGTGGTGCCAGTACATGTCGGCAAAGACATCAAGCGTGGCCTCCTGCGCAAGATCATCAGTGACGCCGGTCTAACCGTCGATGAGTTCAAGGCACTCCTCTAACAAGCCCCACCACCAACGTCATTCGCGCGCAGGCGGGGACCCACGCGCAGTGCTGCTGATCGACCACCACCGCTCCCGGCGTGACAACGCCGACTGATCGGGCGTAACTTCGCAGTCGATGTCTGCGACCAGGAGCGCTGCGCCATGATCTCGAAATTCGTCACCGTCTATCCCGGCCATATCGATTTCCAGGACTACGGCCAGAACGCCACGCCCGCCAACGAGCGTCGGTTCACGAATGAGCAACTGGCCACCGTCTTCGACAAGACGGAGTCGATTGCGAAAACGCTTGATGATTGCGGCTTCGAGACGCTGTGGCTCGCCGAGCACCACTTCCAGCACGAAGGCTATGAGGTGCTCCCGAACCTGCTGATGATGGCGGTGCACCTCGCGCACGTGACCAAAAAGCTCAAGATCGGCTGCGGCTTCAACGTCGCGCCGATGTGGCATCCCCTGCGCATGGCCGAGGACTACGCCACCGCCGACATCCTCACCAAGGGCCGCACCGTGTTCGGCGTTGCCCGCGGCTATCACACCCGCGAGGTCGAAACCTTCGGCGCACCGATGATGGACCAGAACGCCAACCGCGAGCTGTTCGAGGAGCAGGTCGAGGTGATCATGAAAGCGTTCAAGAAAGAGCGCTTCTCGCACAAAGGCAAGCATTACACGCTGCCGCCCGCCGTGCCTTATCGTGGCTACACGGTCAAGGATCTGACGCTGGTGCCACGGCCCATCCATAGCATGGAAACCTGGCAACCCATCGTCTCCGCCAAGCGCGAGGCCATGGACTTCATGATCCTCCATGACATCAAGGGCATGGTCGGTGGCGGTGCCGCGACAATGAGCGACGGACCGATCAAGGCCTTCCAGGAGGCCGCCCATCGTGCCGGCAAGAACTGGAAGCTCGGTGAAAATCTCGGCATCGGCATCTTCTTCTTTCTCGCCGACACCAAGGAAAAGGCCATCGCACAACTGCGGCCCTATTACGAGGAGCACGTCAAGATGTTTGCGCCCTTGGGCTTCGTGCCGGGCATCACACCGGCTCAGGTGGAAGCGGTGGCCAAGCGCGGCGGCTGGGACAAGGCTGGCGTGCCGACGCTCGAGCACTATATGCAGCTCGGCTCCTGGTTTGCGGGCACCGCGCCGCAACTCGTCGAGCATCTCAAAGGCATGGAAGCGCGCTTCCCCGGCCTCGAAACGATCAATCTCTCCACCGCACTGACGACGCCAAAGGCCATCATGAATGAGCAATTCCAGCGCGTGAAAGAGGGCGTCATACCCGCCTTTGTCAAGCGGGCCTGACCCGCTGACAGAGGCATGGCGCGCGCCATAGGCTCGGACTAAACTGAAGCGCTTTCCGCTTGATGTGAATCGAGGAAGTGAGGCCGCGCCGTTGGGTCGCACTGCGCTTGACCCAACGTGGAAAACGCTCAAACTGATCCAACCACGAGGAACACGACATGCGAACCGTACAACAGATGCTCGACGAAGCGAACGCCGCCATCCCCAGGATCAGCGTCGAGGATGCCAAGAAGCTCGTTGGCCGCGCCGATGTGCTCTTCCTCGACGTGCGCGAGCCGAACGAGGTGGCGACCGCCGGCAAGGTGCCCGGAGCCGTCGCCATTCCGCGCGGCCTCGTCGAATTCCGCGCCTGCCCGGGCTCGCAAGCGCACGACAAGAATTTCGATAAGTCCAAGACCGTCATCGCCTATTGCGCCTCTGGTGGCCGCTCCGCCATGGTCGGCAAGACGCTCCAGGACATGGGCTACACCAAGGTGATGAACCTCGGCGGCTTCAAGGGCTGGGTCGACGGTGGCGGCCCAATCGAGAAAATCTGAGGCGTTCGCCATTGCCAGAGCCGCAGCAGAACCGCCGAAAGAGGACGCAGATGTCGCGCAAGACGGCGAACCAGCGTGGCCGGGATGTTGCGGCGAGCCTCGGTCGGTCGGGAACGCCTGAGCTCGTGCCGGGCTTCAACGACTTCAAGGCCGAGGTCGTGTTCGCCGGCATCTGGGACCGTCCCCATCTCGGCAAGCCCGATCGCGCGATCTGCACGCTGGCCGCGCTGTCGGTCCTGCAGCGGCTCGACGAGTTGCAATCGATGACGGCCACGGCGCTGGAATTGGGGCTGACCGCACGCAACATCCTCGAGGTGTTCGTGCAGGTCGGCCTCTACGCCGGCTTCGTGACCACGGACGCGTCGGCAGCTGTGGCGCACAAAGTTCTCGCGGCCCGTAATATCACCGTGCCATCCGAACCACCGCGCACCAACAGCTTCGACGAGCTGGACCGCAAGGGCCGCGAGGTCATGGCCAAGCTGCACGGCGCGCGCGCCACACAAGGCTATGCGGCACCCGGCAACGCCATCACCGGCGAGCTGTACCCATCCGCGATCCGCTACGGCTATGGCGAGCTGTGGTCGCGTCCAGGCCTCGATCATCGCCAGCGCATGCTGTGCGCCATTGCAGCCTTCACGGCCATGGGGCTTGAATCGCAACTGGAAAAGTTTTCGGCCTCGGCCCTCAACGTCGGCCTCTCCAAGGCTGAGATCATCGAGGCCGTGATCCAGACCGGCCCCTATGGCGGCTTCCCGCGCGCGCTCAATGGCCTGGGAATCCTGAGCCGTTCGCTGGCTTGATCCGCTGCGGCCGGGAGTAGCCCGCGCGGCGTCGCACCACCTTGAACACGCACTGGCCCGCGACTTGCAGATCACCGGTTAACCACTCCGGAGTCATCCGCATGTCCCCTGACCGGCGCCTAGCCTTGACCGCGAGCCTTGCCTTGGGCGGGCTTATTCCCACGCTTGCCGCAGCTGCCGGTCCGCGCCGGAATGAGACAGCTGCGCCGACGCGCGCCGCAACAGGTCCCGAGTTGGGAGTCATCCCAGATGCGCCGGGCGACCAGAGCCGCAGCTTGCAGGCGGCCATCGACAAGGCGACCGAGCGCGGCGTCGTACTACAACTCCCAGCCGGTCGCTACCTGGTCCGCGATCTGCGCCTGCGCCCTGGCAGCCACCTCTATGGCACGGCCGCACGCACCTCGATCGCCCTTGCCGGTGCGGGCCATCTTTTGTCCGGTGACGGCGCTCACGGCGCCCGGCTCGACGGATTGACGCTCGACGGCAACGGCCACCAGCTTGCCGGCGGCAATCGCACCGGCCTCGTTGTGCTTTCCGGCTGCCGCGATATCGATCTGCGCGATCTCACCGTGCTGCGCAGCCAGGCCAATGGCCTCATGTTGACCCGTTGCAGCGGCCGCATCAGCGATTGCCGGATCACAGCCATCACCGAGGCCGGAATTTTCTCGATCGATGGCACTGGTCTCGAGATCACCAACAACCTGGTGCAGGACTGCGCCAACAACGGCATCCTGGTCTGGCGCGAGAAGGCCGGCGAAGACGGCACAATCGTCTCGGCCAACCGCATCGAGCGCATGCGTGCCGAACGGGGCGGTAGCGGTGAATACGGCAACGGCGTCAACGTTTATCGCGCCGGTAATGTGCTGGTCACCGGCAACCGCATCGCCGACTGCGCTTACACCGCCATTCGTGGCAACGCCGCCTCCAACATCCAGATGGTCGCCAACAGCTGTTCGCGGCTCGGCGAGGTGGCGCTTTATGCCGAGTTCGGCTTCGAAGGCGCGCTCATCGCCTCGAACATCGTCGAGACCGCGGCCGCCGGCATCTCCGTCACCAACTTCAACGAGGGCGGGCGCCTGGCCGTGGTGCAAGGCAACCTCATTCGCAACCTGACACGTCGCGAGCACGAGCCCGTGGACAAGCGCGGCGAAGGCATCGCCGTGGAAGCCGACGCCATCGTCACCGGCAACACCATCGAGAACGCGCCGACCGCCGGCATCGTGGTCGGCTGGGGCCACTACATGCGCGACTGCGCGGTGACCTCCAACGTCATTCGCAATGCTCGGGTTGGCATCATGATCACCCGGGACCCCAAGGCCGGTGCGGCACTGATCGCCCAGAATCTCATTTCAGGCGTGCGCGAAGGCGCCATTCGCGCCATGGACAAAGGCGTCCTGGTCGGTCCGGATCTGGTCAAATCCGGGACGAGCCCGTCCCGCATCACGGTACAGGGCAACATGGCGGTCGACCCAGCCGCTTAAAGGGCGAGCGTTTTGAGCGCTCGATCCACATACGACTGGCCATCGCGCACGGCAGGCGACCTTTCGGACCGCGCAGGCCATCACGTTTTCGTGCCTCGACCTTGCCGCGATTTGGGCCGACGCTGATCACCTTGCACGTCAGCGTTCCTCCTTCTGTGGATGCAGGCCATGCCCGACCCCTTTTCCTTGCTACCGACGTGTTTCGCGCGCCGCTTACTCTTCACGTCGATACTTTCACTCGCGTTGCTGCTCCTGCCCGGTCCCAATCAGCGCCCGGCCCAGGCCGAGGACCAGGTCGACCTGCTGCTCGTTCTCGCCGCCGACATTTCCCGCAGCGTGGATGCGCGCAAATTCAAGCTGCAACGGGAGGGTTATGCGGCGGCTCTCACCGATCCAAAGGTCATCAAGGCCATCCAGTCGGTGCCGACGGGCCGCATCGCCATCTGCTTCGTCGAGTGGTCCGGCGCCTCGGCGCAGGCAGTGGTCGTCGAATGGACGGTGGTTGGCACGGCCGCCGAAGCGCGCGCGCTCGCCGATCGCATCGTCGCCGCGCCGCGCCTGTTCAACGAGCGCACCGCTATCGGCGCCGCCATCGACTTTTCCGTCCGCCAGATCGAGCGCAGCCCGATCAAGGCGCCCCGCCACGTCATCGACGTCTCCGGCGACGGTACCAACAACATCGGCCGCGATGTCGTGCAGGCCCGCGATGAAGCCCTGGCCAAGGGCATCACGATCAATGGTTTGGCGATCCTGAGCGACGTGCCTCTGCCCTCGAACCCGGCGCATACGCACCCGCCGGGCGGCCTACTGAAGTACTATCAGGACAACGTCATTGGTGGTCCTGGTGCCTTCGCACTTGCCGCTGAAGGGCACGAGGCCTTCGGTCAATTGATCATCAATAAGCTGATCAAGGAGATCGCCCTGGCGCCGGACAATCGCCTGCTGCGTTAAGTGGGGTTAAGGAGGCAAGCCGCCAACTCAAGGGCGGGCTGCCTCTCCCATGGCAACGGCTGTGGCCACACGCGGCTGTAGCCCCTGTGGCCTGCCGTGTGGGCCCGAGGACGGCAGCAGGAAGCGGCAGCGGGGCGACCGTCGTCTCCGAAACAGGCAGTCTGCGCCACGAAAGTGTTGGGTTCCGCAGGTCACGACGCCTTTGCCATTGTCGGGACGGTGGCGCCGCGCTACGCCAAGCGGCAGCCATCACACCTGCTTCTGGAGCCCCCATCATGACCGCCAACCCTGCTGCCGCCGAGCGCGAGTTGACCACCGAGGAAAAGCTGCTCTTTCATCGCGAGGGCGGCGTTGCGCACCTCATTTTCAACAATCCGAAGAAGATGAATGCGGTTTCACTGGATATGTGGGAGCGGATGATCGGCCTGCTCGAGGCCCATGCCAAGGACCCGGACCTGCGCGTGCTGGTAGTGTCAGGCGCCGGCGGTAAGGCCTTTGTCTCGGGCGCCGATATCTCGAAGTTCGAGCAGACCCGGTCGACGCCTGAGTCAGTGGCCAAGTACGGCAACACCTCGATCAAGGCCTACGAGACGCTGTACAACTTCCCCAAGCCGACCATTGCCAAGATCCAGGGCTATTGCATCGGCGGCGGCGCCAATCTGGCCGTCTGCTGCGACGTGCGGGTGGCGACCGACACCGCCAAGTTCGGCATTCCAGCCGCCCGGCTCGCCCTTGGCTACGGCTTCCCGGGCGTCAATCGCCTGGCCGAGATCGTCGGCATCTCCCGGGCCATGGAGATGTTCTATACCGCGCGCCAATACGCGGCCAGCGAGGCGCTGGCCATGGGCCTGATCAATACCATGGTGCCGGAAGCCGACCTTGATGCCACCGTCGCCACCATGACCGGCCAGATCTCCGAAAACGCGCCGCTGACCATCGCCACCATCAAGGCCGTCGCCCGCGAGATCGGCCGCCCCTCGGCCGAGCGCGATCACGCCAAGCTCGAGCGTATGGTACAGGCCTGCTTCGACAGCGAGGACTACATCGAGGGCCGCCGCGCCTTCATGGAAAAGCGCAAACCCGTCTTTAAGGGGCGTTGAGGATAACGACGTGACTTTGCCACACTCGGCCGGCACTGTTGAGGCGCGAGTACCGCGACTTCGGGGGAAGTCGTTGGCCTTTATGGCTGGCGGGCGGCGGGAACGGGATCTGAACCGGCATGCGCAACACCATCGCGATCATGAACACGAAGGGTGGTGTCGGTAAATCCACCATCGTGCTGGCCGTCGCTGAAACGCTGGCTGCCTTCCACGGCAAGAACGTGCTGGTCATCGACAGTGATTCGCAGGCCAGCGTCAGCGCCATGCTGATGTCGACGACCAGCCTGCGAAAACTGCAGTCCGACGGCCGCACCATCGTCGACTATCTGGTCTCGGTGGTGCTGCGCAATGCGGCCGTCGAATGGACGGATTTCGTTGTCGGCGGCGTTTCCGACATCGACGACGCCAAGACGGTCTACCTGATCCCGAGCGATATGCAGCTCACCCTGTTCGAGCGCGAGGTCTCCAAGGAGAGCCAGCACGCCTCGTTGCGGGCCGCCATCAGTGGCCTCCTTTCGCGGGCCCGCATCGTGTTCGATGTCGTGCTCATCGATTGCCCGCCGGGGCTCTCGGTGCTGACGGAATCCTGGTTGCGCGAGGCGGACTTCCACATCTCGCCGACCAAGCCTGACTACATCTCCGTGTGCGGCCTCGATGTGTTCCGACGCTTCAAGAGCCTCAATCCAGAGATGGGTTTCGCCGAGAACCTGGGCGTGGTCATCAATATGAAGGACCGCACCTCGCCGGCCGACGACGAGTACCACCGCTGGCTGGCCGAGAATGCGGAAAACCGCTGCTTTGTGCAGGTGCTGCCGCGCCTCAACGCTCTCCAGCATGCGGCCCGCTACCACGTCGAGGATCGCTCGTTCGCTGCCAAGTACCCGGGCGAAATCGGTCACGCCATCCGCGGTCTGGTTGAAGAGGTGCTCAGTCGTTTGGATGACGCCAATCTCGGCGCGGCGGCCAACGTGGCACCAGAAGCGACGGCAAGACCTGCTGCCTCAGCGCCACCACCTCCGGCGGCGGCAGCCGTGTCCTCGACCCCGGCGACCGAGCCAACGGGACGACCGGCAGCACCGGCCAATCCGGTATCGCTACAGCCTCCCGTGGCGAAAGCGGAGGGTTCCGTCGCACAGGTGGCCACGCCCGTATCAGTTCCGCCGCCGCTCAAATCAGCTCCACCGCCGCCGCCTGTCGCAGCGACGATGCCGCAGACCCCGCCGACAAAGCCGGTCAATGGCCAACCCGTGCTACCGCCCCCGACACCGCCACGAGTGATGCGCTGACCCGTCACTCGGGCCGATTGAGGCCATCGCGCAACAGCCGGCCGAGCACCACCATCTCGGGGATGAGCAGGGAAAAGCGGTCGAGCGTTTCGACAACGCCCGAGATGGTGCCTAACGCGTCGAGCGCAGGCAGGAACGCAGCGCACCGCTCCGCCTCCTGGTCGAGAGCCGCGGCTGTGACACGCACTTGCGCCTGAATCTCGCCGGTCTCGAAGCGCGGCATCAGCGCTACGTGGATGTGCGCAATGAGCGGGCCCAGCGGCGGCAGATGTCGGTACAGGCTCGGCACCAATTGCGTTCGGTCGAGCAGCGGGTTGGCATTGAGGGCGTTGATCATCTGCCGGTCGATCGGTGCCAGCTCAGGCACAGCGACCATGGGCGGCAGCGCCCCGATGGCAACCGGCGGCAGCCAGGACTGCGCCGCGGGCATCGACGGCGAAGGCTGATGCGGTGGCGCCGCTGCAAGGCGTCGCGCCAAGGCGCGCACGGCAACGAAGTTGACCGGATTGACGCGATTGTAAGCATCGAGAATGCGCATGAAAGCCATGATGACATCGTCTGAGACGCCCGCGCCTGCCAGCGCTTGCGCCGTCAGGTCCGCTTTTGCAATGGCGATGCTGCCCCGTGCGGTGCGCCATGCTGCCTCTTGCAAGACACCCGCCTCGTAAAGCGGTCCCATGGCCTGCCAGGCGGCCGGCAGGGCACCAGGAAACGTCGCCAGATGTCGCCAGATCAGCGCCGTCATGGGCGCACCCGTGAGATACCGGACGCGGGCGTAGATGGCGGCAATCTCGGGCGGCGCGCTGGCCTCCGGCACCTCCGCAAGATGGTCGGACGCAGCCGCAGTAGGGCTATGCACCATGGCGTTGTGCTCCGGAAATGATGGGCGGTGGGAGATCGGCTGTGTCACCCAACGTAAGACGCGCCGACCTTGCGGGCCGGCGCGCCAATTTGCGTCAGGTCGCGGCGCTTGTCTCGCTTGAAAGCCTTATCTGGCGTTGGAAAAGGCGCGCCGCGATAGCACGGTCAGCGCGACAATGTAGAAGTCGAGCCAGATCGACCAATGATCGATGTAGTAGAGGTCGTGCTTGACCCGCTGCGCCATCTTCTCATCGGTGTCGGTCTCCCCCCGCAGCCCGTTCACCTGGGCCCAACCGGTGATGCCAGGCTTGACATTCAGACGCCGAGGGTAATCGCCAATGCGCTTTTCGAAGGCCTTATCATGGGCCACCGCATGGGGACGTGGACCGACGATCGACATCTCGCCGCGCAGCACATTCCACAGCTGCGGCAACTCGTCGATGTTCAGCTTTCGCATGATGGCCCCGAGGCGCGTGATCCGCCAGTCGCCAGCCTTGGCCTGCTCGACGTGATCGCCGTTGTCCATCGTGGTCATGGAGCGGAACTTGACGATCTTGAAGACGCGATGGTTATAGCCACGCCGGTTCTGCAAGAAGAGCACCGGCCCTTTGCTGTCGAGCTTGATCAGTGCTGCAATGATCAGGAAAAACGGGCTCAGCAAAATCAGGCCTGCCAACGCCGCCACGATATCGAAAGTGCGCTTGGCCAGCGCCTGCATGGGGCCGAGCGGACGTTGCGCCAGCGTCAGTGCCGCCACATTGCCGATCCGCTCGATCTCGGTCGGCTGGATTTTGTCGAATGCGGCGCCGGCGTCGAGGTGAATCGATACCGGCAGCGCGGCGTAGACATTGATGGCGCTCTCCACCCGGGCCTCGTCGAGGCTGCCCTGCAGAATGAGGACAGAATCGACGTTGAACAGCCGCGCGTGCTCAAGGGAGGCTTCGAGGGATTGCACGAGGGCTGCCGCATCGGCGTCCTTGGTCGAGGGAATGCGGGTCACGGAGACGAACCGTTCGTTCGCCCGGCTGGTGCCGCGCCGCCGCCAGAACGCTGCGATGTCCTCGGCTGTCCCAACCAGCATCAAGCGCCGTGGGGCGAGCCGCCCCTGCTCGATGCCGGTCCGGACAAACCGGATCATGGCCGCATTCAACAGCAGCAATCCAACCAGGCCGCACAGGTAGAACAGCACCATGCCGCCACGCGAGAAAATGGCCGTTGTCTTGGTCAGGAAGCCGACAATCCCCAGCAGCAGCAGCGCGCCGTGCCAGCGCAGCAGGACGCGGCTGACGTTGCGTTTCGGGGACAGGAACGTCGCCACCTCGTGATCGCCCTGCGACAGGAAGGGGAGCACATAGAGCAGCCCGGTCAGGCCGCCGACGGCCGCAAAGGTTCGGATCGGGCCGGCATTGCCATAGGCCAGCATGTGGTAGGCGATGCCGCTGCCGAGCGCGAGGCCCAGGATGAGGGCCAACTCTGCCGCGACGGCAACGACCGACATGGCCAGTTGGCTGATGATAAACTTGGGGCGGCCGGGTTGCCGGCGCCACAACATACGCTCTACGCCACTCACGATCAGACCCCGTCAGAATACGCGCCATACCGCATCCGGGGCCCGCATCGGCCCTGGCTGTGACCGAGTGCCCTGCAAAGGCGCCCGTATCCCCCCGGTGAGTTTCTTGTTCGAAGCGCTCTGTATACGAGTATTAAAGCTTTGTGAATACCCGATGTCATAACGTGCGGGCGAAGGTGGTAAATTAGGCAACCATAAAGCCAGCCCTCGCGCTGCCTATCAGTTCAGATAAACAAGCCTGTAGACGGCTTCCTCGTAGCACGTTACGGCCCGTCAGGCAGAAAAACACACGATCTTGTGAAGAGGTCAGCTATGCGCGGCGAGCATTACGACTTGGTCGGAAAGCGGGTCTACGTCGCAGGTCACGGCGGCATGGTCGGCAGCGCCATCGCGCGGCGACTTTCAACTGAAGGTTGCGCCATTCTGGTCGCCAGCCGTCGCGAGCTCGACCTCATCGATCAGGCGGCCGTCGACCAATGGTTTCGCATCAACCAGCCGCACGCGGTGTTTCTGGCGGCGGCCCGTGTCGGCGGCATTCATGCCAATAATGTGCACCGGGCTGATTTCCTTTATGACAACCTCATGATCGCTGCGAATGTCATTCGTGCCGCTCATGCGACCGGCGTCGAGAAACTGATGTTTCTCGGCTCCTCCTGCATATATCCAAAACACGCTCCACAACCCATGCGTGAGGACGTGCTGCTGACCGGTCCGCTCGAGCCGACCAATGAGCCCTACGCGATCGCCAAGATTGCAGGCCTGAAGCTCGCGGAATCCTACCGCCGCCAGCACGGCCGCGATTTCATCTCCGTCATGCCGACCAACATCTATGGTCCCGGCGACAACTACCACCCGGAGAACAGCCATGTGGCCGCAGCCCTCATTCGCCGCTTCCACGACGCCAAGGTGAACGGCCGCCCGGAGGAGATCGTGTGGGGCACGGGCACGCCGAAGCGCGAGTTTCTTTATGTCGATGATCTGGCCGACGCCTGTGTGCATATCATGCGGGTGTACTCGGCCGATGAGCACGTCAACGTGGGTACCGGAGAGGAGATCGCGATCGGTGATTTCGCACGGCTGGTTGCCCGGGTGGTCGGCTATCAAGGCCGCTTGACGTTCGACACCACGAAGCCTGACGGCACCCCTCTGAAGCGCCTCGACGTCAGTCGCCTGACGGGCCTTGGTTGGCGCTACAAAGTCGCGTTGGAAACGGGTATTGCCCAAGCCTACGCCAGCTACTTGGCAAGCCTCACGACCGGTCCGCGCGAGCGCTGAGCGCCGTGACGCAGCCGGTGCGATCAGTCCTTCATTGAACTGCTCTGGGGCTGGATGAGGGGCACGACGGCGCCAGCCACCTCGATGTGCAGCGGGGTTTCTCCGAACGGATCCCCGTCGAGCTGCACCGGGAGTGCCTGCGGACTGGTGATCGCGACTGCGCGGCACGGATGCTTGGTGACCTCGCCACCGGGCAGCGTGAGGCGGCCGTCGATCTGATTGAAGACCAACGCCACCAGCTGCGCCACCCGGTGTAATCTCGAGCGGCCATGGAAGAGCACGGCCACCAGCTCTGGTGCTTGCAAGCGGGCTTGCGGCGCCAAGCGAAAGCGCCCGCCATAGCGGCTGGCATTGGCGATGACGGCCCACGTTGCCCGATGCTCCATGTGGCCGTCCAGGGTGATCCGCAACTGGTCGGGGCCGTGTGCCAGGGCGCGCAGAGTGGGCATGACATAGGCAAGCTTGCCGAAGCGCCGCTTGATGTCGTGATCGAGCGCTCCAATGACCCGGCCGTCGAAGCCGACCCCGGCCATCAGCAGGAACAGCTCGCCATTGGCCCGCGCCGCGTTGATCAGCACCTTTGGACCGTGCAGCAGCAATTCTGCAATCGGCTCGGCCTCGCGCGGCAGGCTCATTTCATAAGCGAGCACGTTGCCGGTGCCGAGCGGGATGACGCCGATCGGCGTGCCACTGCCAAGAGCCGCCTTGGCCGCCATCCGCACCGTGCCGTCGCCGCCGGCGACGATGATCGCATCAAAGTTTCCGGAATTGGCCACCTTGGCGATGGCCGCCTGGGCTTCGGTTTCGGACCCCGACGGCGCCCGGGTCACGGTCGCGCCATGCGCCTGGAGATGCGCCACCACGGTATCCACCAACCGGTGCGAGCGATATCCGGCGCCTGGATTGTCGGTGATGAAGAAGCGGCGGCGCATCATGGGTCCTGGCACTGCGGCCCTGGCGCTGAGCACAAGCGCCGGTAGCACAGAAAACGAAGCCGCGCCGGCCACCTGGACAGGTGACCGGCGCGGCAGTGATCGTTAGCGTGTGCCTGGCTACGGCGTCAATCGATTGCGATACCGTGGCCCTTACATCGCCCGCGGCTGCTCATCAACCTTGGCCGACTTCTGCACCGCCTTCTGCACCTTCTCGAAAGCCCGCACCTCGATCTGGCGGATCCGCTCGCGGCTGACGCCGAACTCTGTCGACAGATCCTCGAGCGTGGCCGGATCTTCCTGCAGACGCCGGGCCTCGAACACGCGCCGCTCGCGGTCATTGAGCGCGCTCATGGCATTGAGGAGATAAGCCTTGCGCTTGCCCAACTCCTCGCTCTCGGCCAGACGCTCCTCCTGGTTGGGTGTATCGTCGACCAGCCAATCCTGCCACTCGCCGCCTTCCTGGTCGGCGCGGACGGGGGCATTGAGCGGCGCGTCGCCCGAGAGGCGACGGTTCATCGAGATGACGTCCTCCTCGGACACGCCGAGCTTGGTGGCGATCTGCTTGACCTGCTCGGGCTTGAGGTCGCCCTCCTCCAGCGCCTGGATCTGGCCCTTCACGCGGCGCAGGTTGAAGAACAGCTTCTTCTGGGCTGCCGTGGTGCCCATTTTGACGAGGCTCCACGAGCGCAGGATGTACTCCTGGATCGAGGCGCGAATCCACCACATGGCATAGGTCGCCAAGCGGAAGCCCTTGTCGGGCTCGAACCGCTTTACGGCCTGCATGAGGCCGACGTTGCCTTCCGAAATCACCTCGCCGATCGGCAGGCCGTAGCCGCGATAACCCATGGCGATACGCGCCACGAGACGAAGGTGGGAGGTGACGAGTTTCTGTGCGGCTTCCGAATCCTGATGCTCCTGCCAGCGCTTGGCCAGCATGTACTCCTGGTTGGGCTCCAGCATTGGAAAACGGCGGATCTCTTCGAGATAACGCGTGAGACCGCCTGAGCCGCCGGCAATTGTGGGCAGGGCTTTGGTTGCCATGTGCGTAACCAACCTCTCTTCATCCAACTGGGGTTCGAGAGGCTGTTCCCTCGAGCGGCATTCAGACTTGTCCGCGGGATGCGGCTTCGTCTCGGATCAGCTCTACTCCGTCGGCACTTTCTAGCTTGTTTGAACGCTATTCACAAAACACGATCTGGTGTGCCCGACCTCACTCCTGTTCACACTCGGGTGACCGAGATGGTGACGGCAGCGTCCCATTGCAAGGGCCCGCAGTTCAGACAACGCTGCGGGGCGGAAGAATCCGTTGCTGAGCTGGGCGTTCGCTCCGAGCGGTAAAAGCTCATACGGCATGGCAAGAATGTTGGATCAATCGGCAAATCGTCGGGATGGAGACCAGAATACGGCGCAATTCGGGCGATTTTTCGACGCTGCCGCTAACGTCAGCGGCGGCTGTGGACGTGGCTACGGCCGATGCCACCAGCGGCGCAAGGCGACCCCCGACCAAACCGCTTCCACCAAGCCAAAGGGCCATGCCCCCGACAAAAAGCCGTAGGCCGAGGCAAGGAGACAGGCCACGGCGAACCCCAGCACGTAGATCCGTCCGCGCGCTTCCAGGGCGTAGAAGACCAGCATGGCACTGACCGCGAACAGGCCGAATGCGGTCAGTCCATCCATTAGCTCGACCTCAACCCGATCCGTGCGAGACGGTGAGCCTGTGGCTGTTCCAGTCTCGGTCTACTTCCGGTTGGGGCCCGGATGCCCATGGCCGGCGCCATGAGCGTGCCCCTGGTGGTGATCATGATCGTGGTCATGGCTGCAGCCGGGGCCGTGCACGTGATCATGATCGTGACCGCAGCCGGGACCGTGAACGTGATCATGATCGTGCCCGTGATGATCGTGGTTGTGACCGCTGGGATCCGACAGCATGCCGGCCAGCTTGCGCTCGATGCCGGCCGACTGCTCACGGGGGGCGCCCTTGTCCTCGATCGCCATGCCGGTGATTTCAGCGGCCAGCAGCATGTCGTCCGGCCGGCCGAAGTAATGCCGGCGCAGCCGTCCCATACGGTCGAAGATCAGCAGGCTCGGGGTGCCCTGCATCTGGTAGGCGGCCATGGTCTTGGGCGCGCCCTTGCCATTCGGCCGGTCGATGCCGACGGCAAAGGGCCAACGGTACTCACCCATAAACACCTCGAGCGCGGCTGGCGTCATGACGTCGTGATGCTCGAACACCGTATGCAGGCCGATCACCGCCACTTCGCTGGGCTTGAAACGTTCGCGGATGCGCTTGACCTGCGGCAGGCCATGCTCGACGCAACCCGGGCACAGCATCTGGAACGCCACCAGCACCACCACCTTGCCCTTGAGACCCGCCAGCGTGATCGGCTCGGGCGAATTCAGCCAGCTTTGGACGTCGAGTTCCGGGGGCGTCTCGGGGTCGAACATGGGGGCGTCCTCTCGCGCATGAAGGTCTCCTCACACGTACCGGCAATCGTGCAGCGGCGCAAACGGCGGCATGCAATGGCCAACAGCCTTAATGCTGTCCCTCGACACCGCTCGAAGCTGACGAGCGGGCGGTATAGGCTTGGCTGATCAAGTCGCGGTGGAGGGCTTCATGAACACGACCATTCTTGCCGGCATGCTCGGCTATGTGCTCGTCCAGTTCCTGATCGGTGCCTGGGTTTCACGGCGTATGACAAGTGAGCAGGACTATATCCTGGCGGGCCGCAGCCTGGGGCCGACGCTGGTTGCCTTCTCGGTCTTTGCCACTTGGTTCGGTGCCGAGGCGATCGTGGCCTCGGCCGGCGAGATTTACGACAAGGGGCTTGCCGGCGCGATCACCGACCCCTTCGGATACGGTCTGGCAGTGGTGATTGTGGCGCTGCTGCTGGCGGCTCCATTGCGTCGTCGTGGCATGACCACCTATGCCGACATGATCCGCGAGCGCTATTCAGGCACAGTCGAGAAGCTGTTTGTGCTGGTGTTGCTGCCGGGGTCGCTGTTCTGGGCTGCGGCGCAGATCCGCGCCTTCGGTCAGATCATGGCCTCGAGCACCGGCATGGATATTGGCACCGCTCTCCTGATTGCGGCCGTGCTGGTGGCCGCCTACTCGGTCGTCGGCGGGCTGCTCGCCGATGCCATCACCGATGTCGTCCAGGGCCTGGCCGTGATCATCGGGCTTGGCGTGCTCGTTTACTTCGTGGCTCAGGCCATCGGCGGCGTCGATGCCGGTCTGGCAAAGGTGCCGGCCACACGCCTCGACCCGCTGGTCACGGGCGACGATGGGCTGCTCGGCAAGGTCGAAAAGCTGGCCGTCGTCATTGGCGGCAGTATCGTCTCCGTTGAATTGATCTCACGCTTTCTCGGCGCTCGCTCGGTCAGCGTCGCCCGGTTCGGCACGCTTGCGGGCGGTCTCATGTACCTCGTCATCGGCTTGATGCCCGTGTTCCTCGGGTTGGTTGGCCCGCTGCTGATCAAGGATCTGGCCGAGCCCGAGCAGATCGTGCCCAAGCTCGCCGAAGCGCATCTGCCGCCCCTCGGTTATGCCCTGTTCCTCGGCGCGCTAGTATCCGCAATCCTCTCCGTCGTGCATGCCGCGTTGCACGCACCAGCCGCGCAGATTTCGCACAACATCATCGGTCGTCTGTCGCCGGACCTGAGCCCGAAAGCCCGCTTGCTGGCGGTGCGCCTGACGGTGCTGGTCCTCAGTGTGGTCGCCTACGGGCTGGCCATGGGCGTTGAGCGCATCAAGGAACTGGTCGAGATCGCGTCTGCCTTCGGCAGCGCCGGGGCCTTTGTCGTCGCCATGTTTGCGCTCTTCACGCGCTTCGGCGGACCCGCGAGCGCGGCGACGTCGCTCATTGCAGGCATCCTCATGTGGGTGTGGGCCAAATACCTGTTTGGCCTCAAGGCGCCCTATCTGATCGGCCTTGGCTCCGCATTCCTTGTCTATGTCGTGGTCGGCATCATGGAGAGCCGGGATCGGGCGGCGCCGCAGGCCTAACTTCAGCGGTCGCGGAGGTGGCGTTGACAATGGGCGTCGCAATGACCATCGACCACCACGTCGTGCCGCGTTCCGACCACAGCGCGTGCCAGTACCATGCGGAGATGTCGGGCCAGGAGCGGTCGTCTGAGCGGCCGGAAGCCGTCTGCATCTGCTCGCAAACTTCAAAGGCACCGGCACGCCCTTCAGCACGAAAGCAGCTCATCGGCTGGGCGTTGGCTGCGAGCCGCATGGGCCGCGTGGCGAGCTTGTAGCCGAGCGCCCGGAAGCAATCGGGCGAGGGATGCAGCCGTCGCGTGGGACTCGCCACCCAGCGCAGGATGATCTCGCGTTCGCCATCCGTGAAGCGGCCAATGCGGCCCGGAAAATCACGCGCGAACGCGGCCTCGCGCTCCGTCAACGGCAACAGCTGCACCGCGCGGCCCTCGATTTCGGTCGGCCAGCCCGGAAATGCGTTGGCGGTGACGGGGGGCGGCGGCGAGCGCATGGCAAATGGCGCCATGGCCGCCATCACGACCGCGACAAGGAAGATGTGGAGACGATAGAGGCTCAAGCGGGACATGGCGTGAGCCTCCGCATGCGGGCGAGCATCAGCAGCATGGCCGCAGCAAACGCCATCAGTCCCACCGCCTGATGCACGAGGTCGCTGTTGCCCGGCAGCAATCCCGCCTCCAGATAAAACAGGCTCGCCGCCCGCAGCACGTTGGCCACCAGCAGCAGGCGCAGACCCAGGAACACCATGCGGGCCAGGCCTTGCCAATCGTAGGCGTGGACCGTCGCCACGGTGAACACCAGCAGCATGCCTGCCCACGCCATGGTGACACCGCTGCAGGGCGCATCGAACTGGATATGCTGGCCTTGCCACACGAGCGCGGTTCCCGAGAGCGATACGTCGACCCCGTTGAGTCGCAGCAGCGGCACCGTCAGCACAGCCGAAACCACACGCATGGGATAGCCGAAATAGAACTGCAGTGTCGGCACCACCGGCAGCACGAGGCAGCACAAGCCCCAGAACGCGATCGGCGGCCGGCGATGATGCCCGGCCACGTAGATCGCCGCCAACGTCGTCGTCACCGCGATGGCCGCCGACAGGATCGATGGCACCAGGCCCAGCGTCAGCGCATAGACGACGAGCGCTGCCGCGAGGGGGAGCAGCGGGACCGGCTCCAGCCTCCCTCCAGAGCGCAGGCGCAAACCGACGCCACCGACGACGACCAGGATCATCACCACCAGTGTGATGGCCTCGTCCGGCGTCACCCAGGTGCGCTGGACGAGCCAGCGCCAACTCTCCCAGAACGCCGCCACGAGCAGCGCAATGACCAATCCCGGACGCATCACGCGGCACCTGCCAGGCTTGCGTCGGCGCCATCGCGCTGGCGCTGCCACAGCAACCAGCCGAGGCCCAGCGCCGCCAGCAGGATCAGCGCCCACTCATGCGGCTCAGGCACTGTCGGCACATTTCCCGGCTGGCCCTTCATGCCTTGCACGAGACCCGCCTCCTGGTACTGGCGCTTCGATTCCAGGACCACCGCACCACTCACCGGTGTCACCAGACGATGCAGGCCGGCCAGTTCCACGGCAGCTTTGTGCGCATCCGGCTTGGCTCGCCGCATCAGCGATTGCACCTCGTCATGGGCGGCAAGGCGCACGATGTGGCTCGACCCCTTGGCGGCGATCGGCACCACCGGCGGCATCTGCGGCTCGGTCTCCAGGCCGGGACGCGTCACCAAGGTGCGGCGAACTGCCGGCACCGCATCCTGGCCGGTCATGCGGCGCAGCGCCCGTGTCAGGTCCGCTGTGATATCGCCGGTTGCCGGGATATCGCGCGCCTCGCCCGACCATGGTGCATCCGACAGCATCATGTTGGGTCCGGAATCAAGCGCGTAGAGCGCCAGCGCCGGCGCCGGCGCCGAACGGATGCGGGCGGCGACCTGCTCGAAGCGTGGCTTGCTGGCTGTGAAGCGCACCGGCTGGGCGCCGTGGATCCACAGCACGCGAGCGCCGGGTCCGCTGCCGGCTGCGAGGACGCCGGCAATCAGCGCGTCCGTGTTGTCGGCGCCGCCAACATAGATCTCCGTCAGCAAGGCTTCGCGCAGGCGGGCGCGGTGCTCCGGTGTCCACGGCGCGGGCGCGATCACGGTGCCACGCTCATTGGCGATCGCCAGTCCCACCGGCAATCCCGAGGGCAAGGCGTCCAAAGCGGCCAGGATCGGGCGCACATGCGGCTTGGTGCCGACCGAGCCATCGAGCACCAGCATGAGCGTGCTCGCAGGCGCCGCTGACGGGCTAAGAATTTCCTGCACCGCGCTGCCCGTCTCCGGATTGCTGGCCTCGACGAAGCGGTGCGCGGGATCGCGGGCGATGGCGATCACGGGTCGCGCCTGTGCCAACCGCGATGTGCCGATCTCGCCGGCAATGCGTGTGCCCCCGCCTTCGAGCGCGCTCGTCGTCAGCGTGTTGCCGACCGTTGTCAGGGCGCGCTTGCTTTCCAGCCAGACGGCGTGGCGCAGGTCGTCGGAGGCGGCGAAGTTGCGATCGACGATGGCCGGCAAGACCAGCCGTGCCTTGTCGGCGCCATCGAGTTCCAGTGGTGCGGTGATGCCGATCTTGAACTTCATGAGACCGCCGTTGGGCATCACCGGAAAAGCCTGGGCCAAGACGCGATCGGCGCCGTTGGTGGTGACGAGGAACGGATCCTGCGCGCGGCGCACGACCCGCTCATAGGCCTGCCGCACCTGGGCGCGCCCGGCAAAGGCTGCTTCCTCCTCGACGCCATTGACCCACAGCGTCACGCGCGACACGACGGCACCCGGCGGCAAAGCAATGGCCATGCGCGCTTCGCTCATGGAGGCGCTGTCATTCCTGACCTCGAACAGCCACTCGATATAGGCCACGGCGTCATCGGCGTTGATCGTACCGTCGAGACGCGAGGTGGCCAGCGACAATCCTGGGACCGTGCCGCCGACCTGGCTGCCACCCTGGTCGTTATCGAATTGGCGCACCGCCGCCAGCGCAGCCGGCGAGGTCAAGGTCTTGCGCGCCGCACTCGAATACGCCTGCCCCGTAACACGATAGTAGATTTCGCGCGCCTGCTGCGCATTGACCATCGGGCGGGGCCGGTCGAGCAGCGAAACATCGCCAGCCAGCATCAGGGCCGTGAGGGGGCCAAGCGAGCGGCTCGGCAACCCATTGGCCTGCTCCAAAATCGTGCTGTGATGACCCCAAGTGCGCAGCAGGTCGATGCCTCGCGCGCGCTCTGCAGGATCAGCGCTGACCGCCAGCCGCAGGCCATGGCGTGTCACCGCCTGCTGCGCATCGAGCGCGACCAGTGCCAGCACGGCGACGGAAAGTCCAAGCAAGAACCCCTGTGTGCTCCAAGGTTCTGCCCCAGGCGTCGCCTTGAGATGACTGGCCAGACGCAGGGACGCAATGAATGAGGCGTGCGGTGCCAGTGGCAGCAGCCCGACACCCACCAGGATCGCGACCAGGGCGATCGGCAAGAGTGGCAGGAACAGCAGCGCGTAGAAGCCGGCAATGCCCGTCACAAAGCCGTTGAGAATGGTCTGGCGAAAGCGGCTCAATGGCAGGCCGCCGACCAGACATCTCCAGAGCACGAAGTTCCCGATCGGCACCATGGCCAACAGCCCCACATGCCAGAACGTTGGCATGGGATCGAACAGATGCGTGCGGCAGTAGCCGGTCAACGCTTCGATAAGGATCACGGCCGCTGGATGCACAACGCCAAAGATCAGTAGCGCGATATGGGCCGGGCCAGACCCTGGCGGCGTTGGGTGAGGCGGTGGCCCGGATGCGGCCTGGCGCACGCCGGTCTCGATCGCATCGGCTTGGTTAACCGTCGCGATGCCGCCGCCGTCACTGATGCGCTGGCGGTGCTTGGCCACGGCTTCGGCAATGAGAACGCCGGCATCGAGGCTGGGGGCAGTCGGGCGCGATGGTGGCTGGTTTGACATGCACAATCCTCTGGCTTGAGAACGCCAGCATCATGCGTGTCGCCGATGGGTGAATACTACGGCCAATCAAGCCCTTGTTTTGCCGCCTTACGCCTCGCGATGCCGTCTGTCGGCTGAATTGTGCGGCTTTGTGCGGGGCGGTCTCACGGTGTCGCCGACGCCGCCCCCGTCCGCGGCCTCTGTTCGGCTGGTGTCGGCGCCAGGATGCTGACATCCAGATTGCGCCCGCGCTCCACCTCGAAGGCTTCGATCACGCCGTCATGACCGCGAACATTGAGGCGCGTGAACTTCTGCCCGTGCGGCAATTGCCAGCCGGCACTCTCCGCTACCTCGCGTGAGAGCACCAGTTGCACGTTTTTCTCCTTGGCGATGGCTTCAAGCTCCATCGCCACCTTCACCGCGGTGCCGATGACCGTCAGATCCACGGCCTCGCCAAATCCCAGTCGGCCGAGGATCAGCGGCCCGGCATGCAGGCCTGCCGCCACCTCGATCGGTCGGCCAAGCTCCGGCGCCAGCTCTGAGTTGACATGGTCCAGCGCCAGATCAATGGCCCGCACGGCGCGCAAGGCCTGCCGGCAACCAACATCCAGACCATGGCGCTGGCCGAATACGGCAAGGATGCCATCGCCGAGGAATTTGTCGATGGTGCCGCCGTTGCTCTTGATGGCGGTGGCGAGGCCGGCGAAGAACTGGTTCAGCAAGAAGACGACGTCATAGGGCAGCTTGCGCGAGGAGAGATCGTTGAACTCGCGCATGTTGACGTAGAGCACGGCCATGGGCCGCTCGGTGCCGCTCGAGTCGCTTTCGACCATGCCGGCGTCCTGGGGACCGACGCTGGCGGGCCGCAACAGGCGCGTCACGACAAGGGGGGCGGTCGGGCGGATCTGGCAGGCCAACCGGACATTGGCCGGCGCTTCGATGGCGGCCAGGGTCACGGACTCCGGAAACACCGGCTGCGGCAGGCTTTCAGCGCCCTCCTCGATGCGCACACGGCACGTCGAGCAGCGCGAGCGACCACCGCACACAGCGGCATGCGGCACCTTGTTGGCGCGCGAGATTTCCAGCAAAGTCTGCCCTCTGAGCGCCGTCACCTTGGGACCACCGGCATAGCTGACCGTGACCTTGGGCGCGGCAATCCGCAGCGCATAGAACGTGCCGAAGATGACGCCCACCAGCCCGAGCACACCGAGGAAGCCAAGGCGCGCCAGCGTTCGATACTCAGCCAGCGCCGCGCTGTCGGCATCATTGGGCCACCGCGTGAGACGCTTGACCTCGGCCAGCGCCGTCGGGTTCTCGATGAAGCGTGCCACGGTGCTGCCCGAGACCATGAACCCGGCCAGCGACGCCAGCGGCACGACAATGGCCAGAAACAGCAGTGCCGGCTGCATGGCCCGATATACCGGCGACAGGCGCAGCCAATAGTGGATGCCCATGCAGCCGTGGATCCACACCATCAGCAGCAACATGCTTTGCAGCAGCGCGTTGGCCGGCCACAGCCGCGCCAGCTCATAGAGATAGTTGTCGGTGACGCCGAAATAGCTGTTGGCGATGCGTGTGTTGACGATGTGGGGGAAGAGCAGGAACGGGATCAGCAGGCCGAAACCAACCTGGATCGCCTCCCAGAGCGGCATGCGCCACGTCGCGCGGGTCGCCACCTTGTAGAGCGCCAGCACCATGTGGACGACCAGGGCCCCGGCCAGCACGATGGTGCCCGGCATGGAGCGAATGACCGCGCGGCGCCAGACGTCGAAACTCTCCATCTGCTCGAGGCTGATGAGGCCCAGTGCCGTATTCAGGAAATGCGTCAATGCGAACAGAAACAGGATCAGGCCCGAAACCAGGCGCATCAGCTGCAGATTGTCGCCACGAATGAGAATGTTCATCGCTGTCCGCTCATTGCCAACCGCTCGCCCCGACAGCGAAGATGCCTCACATCTCGATCGTCAGCCTACACGGACGTCGACGACAACGGAATGGCACGTGGCGACAAAGTTCGATCGTTCAATTTATCCGCCCCGGGACACCGCCGGCAAGATAACGCCTCTTGCATCCAACAACCGGAAGGCGCAGATTGCGACATATATCCGAGGGGGGCCGGCAGGAGCCGGCTGAGACCATCCCAACCCCGGGTGGCCACCCTTAGAACCTGATCCGGGTCATGCCGGCGAAGGGACAGGAACGGACATGCGGCAGCCCAGTTCAGCAAGCGTTTCCCCAGGCGGCACATCCGGCGGCGTTGCGCCGGAGACCGCCCGTATTCTCTATGTCGATGGCGATGTCGTGCGGGCCAAGAAGCTGCGCCAGGCCCTGGAAATCGCCGGTTTCCCCGAAGCCGAGCATGCCGCCACGGGCGATGAGGCCCTCGACGTGCTCGGCGCCCGGGCGCAGCAGTTCGACGTGGTCATTGCCTGGATGCCGTTGAAGGATGCCGAGCACGTTGATCTGCCGGGAGTCCTGCGGCGCTGCCAGTCGCCGGTCCGCCTGATTGCCCTCACAACGCTGACGCCGCGCTCGTTTCCGCTGGCCGGCCGCATGGCAGGCGTTGCCGGTGTCGACGGCCATCAGGGCGAGCGCACGATCATCAATTGCGTCCGCGCCGTGCTGGCGAGCCCGCATACCGTGGCCGAGATTGTTGCCTCGCACCGGGTCCCAACCACGCTCAGCGAGCCCTGGGCCATGCGCATCTACGGCCATCAGCCGGGCGCCCGCTTCCAAGCCAAGCTCGATTGACGGAGACATCCAGTGGCTTTCCCGCTCGTGGCGCTTCGCCGCCCGCATCGCCCCGCACCGACGCGCCGTCCGCCGCTGGCCAATGCCAACGTGCTGGTGGTCGATAGGGATGCGGCAACTGGCATCTTGCTGCGCGATCGGCTCGAGCAGGATTACGGCGCCAACGTCGAGGTGGCCACGCACTATGACGAGGCGCTCGACGTGCTCGGCAACACGGCCCGGCCGACGACGCTGGTGATGCTTGATCCCGCCTTGCCGTCACTCGATGGCGACGCGCTGATGGCGCTGCTGCGCCAGCACAAGGCCCGCATCCACGTCACTTTACATGGGCACACGCCACCCGAGAGCCTTGGCTTTCCCGAGAACTACGTCGGCGTCGCCGCCTACACCCATCTGGCCACCAGCGCCATCGCCTGCGCCACCGCAGAAACCGTCGTCGCCCAAGGCCTCACCGTGCGCGACATCGTCGACAAACGCCGCGTCCCCGCGACGCTGGACTGGAAATCCGCCGTCGCCATCTACACCGCCGAGCCCGGCCAACCGTTTCCCTTGACGGTGCGCACATGACGCCCGCCGGCTTCAACACGTTCTGCTGCCGCTTGCCCCACACGAGCTACGTCGTGCAGTGGGGCGGTGCGCAAGTGTGGAAAGTCGCTGGCAAGGTGTTCGCGATCGCCTGGGATGAGCCCGGTGAGTTGCACGTGACATTCAAGGTCACCCCTTTGGGCTTCGAGGTGCTGAAGGACATGCCGGGGTTGCGGCCGGCGCCCTACCTCGCCTCGCGGGGCATGACATGGATACAGCGCACAAGCGCGGAGAGCATGGACGACAACGCGTTGCGCGATTGCCTCGCCGAAAGCCATCGCCTCGTCGCCGCAGGCCTCACCAAACGTCTGCAACGGGAGCTTGGCCTCGACGTGCCGCTCTCGGCAGCGGCGGGAAATTCACTGAAAGCCGCATCGACATCATCATCTGCAACGCGAACCCAACGAGTGGGCCGAGGAGGAAAACAATGAACAAGATAACGCGCCGCAAGGACCTGATGGTCCCCGAGGTCACGACGGGTCCCATTGCCGGCTCGGCCAAGATCTACACGAGCCCGGACGGCTTCGGCGATGTGAAGGTGCCGTTCCGCGAGATCACGCTGACCAAAGAGTCGGGCGAGCAGCCATTCCGCGTCTACGACCCCTCCGGCCCCTATACGGACAGCAGCATCAAGATCGACGTCGAGAAGGGCCTGGTCCGGCATCGCGAGGCCTGGGTCAAGGAACGCGGCGGCGTCGAGACCTATGTCGGCCGTGACATCAAGCCAGAGGACAACGGCAACGTGAAGGGCAAGGCGCTGGCCCGCGACTTCCCCAACAAGCCAAAGCCGATGCGTGGTCTCCCGGGCCAACCGGTGACGCAATACGAGTTCGCCAAGGCCGGCATCATCACCAAGGAGATGCGCTACGTCGCCCACCGCGAGAACCTGGGCCGGGCAGAGGCGCTGGAGCGCGCCAAGGCGGCGCTGGCCGATGGCGAGAGCTTCGGCGCGGCTTTGCCTGAGCACATCACGCCAGAATTCGTGCGCGACGAGATCGCCCGCGGCCGCGCCATCATCCCCTGCAATATCAACCACGCCGAACTCGAGCCGATGATTATCGGCCGCAACTTCCTGGTGAAAATCAACGCCAACATCGGCAACTCCGCCGTCACCTCGTCGGTGGAGGAAGAGGTCGACAAGATGGTGTGGTCGATCCGCTGGGGCGCCGACACCGTCATGGATCTCTCGACGGGCCGCAACATCCACAACACGCGCGAGTGGATCCTGCGCAACTCGCCGGTGCCGATCGGCACGGTGCCGATCTATCAGGCGCTGGAGAAGTGTGGCGGCGATCCGGTGAAACTCACCTGGGAACTCTATCGCGACACGTTGATCGAGCAGTGCGAGCAGGGCGTCGACTATTTCACCATCCATGCCGGCGTGCGCTTGGCCTACGTGCCGCTCACCGCCCACCGCGTCACCGGCATTGTCTCCCGCGGCGGCTCGATCATGGCCAAGTGGTGCCTCGCGCATCACAAGGAGAGCTTCCTTTACGAGCACTTCGAAGAGATCTGCGACCTCATGCGCAAGTATGACGTGTCGTTCTCTCTGGGCGACGGCCTGCGTCCAGGCTCCATCGCCGATGCCAACGACCGCGCGCAGTTCGCCGAGCTGGAGACGCTGGGCGAGCTGACCCAGGTCGCCTGGAAGAAGGGCTGCCAGGTGATGATCGAGGGGCCCGGCCACGTGCCGATCCATAAGATCAAGATCAACATGGACAAGCAGTTGAAGGAATGCGGCGAGGCGCCGTTCTACACGCTCGGGCCTCTCACCACCGACATTGCGCCGGGCTATGACCACATCACGTCCGGCATCGGCGCGGCGATGATCGGCTGGTTCGGCTGCGCCATGCTCTGCTACGTCACGCCGAAGGAGCATCTCGGCCTCCCCAACCGCGAGGACGTGAAACAGGGAGTCATCGCCTACAAAATCGCCGCCCACGCCGCCGACCTCGCCCGCCATCGCAAAGGGAGCCGCGACCGTGACGACGCCCTCAGCCGGGCCCGCTTTGCCTTCGACTGGAACGAGCAATTCCGCCTCTCCCTCGACCCCGAAACGGCCCGCAGCTACCACGACGAAACCCTCC
>JBJXDZ010000113.1:0-3463 GCA_046154645.1 Hyphomicrobiaceae bacterium | reverse complement strand
TGGAGCCGGCTGGTCGTCCAGTGCTGCGACAAGCGCCAAGCCGTCTCCAACGGCCCGCTGACATCGAAGCGTCCATGGATCAATACGCCGGGGATGCCGTTCAGCTTCGCAGCGTCTCGAACGAGCTCGTCTTCATCGAGGAATGCCGCGTGCCGCCAATAGTGCGTCACGAGCCGAGCAAATCGCAAACGAAACTTGGGGTCCTGATAGCGCGGGTTTGGCGAATGGCCCGGCGTCAGCGAGATATGGGCGTCCTCCCAAATGCACCACTCGCGCGCCGCATGCTCGCGAACGGCGGGATCTGCGTCGGCAAGCATGGTGGCATAGGAGTCGACCAGCCTGAGATGCTGGAGATGGCGCGGAACTGCGCCAGCGAAGCGGTCCCATTCACGCGGAAAGATGCGGCCAACGTCCTCCGTGATCCATTGCACCTCGCGTTTCGAGGTCGTGGTGACGAAGCCAAGCACCAGTGCGCTAACCCGGTTGGGATACTTCTGAGCATACGCCAAGCCCAAGGTCGTTCCCCAGGACAGCCCCAGGACGGTCCAGCGGTCGACGTGAAGAAACACGCGCAGCGCCTCGATATCCGCAATGAGGTGCGCCGTCGTGTTCACGCTGAGATCGGTATCGGGTTCGCTTGCCAGCGGCCGGCTGCGCCCCGATCCACGCTGGTCGAATAGGACTGCGCGGTAATGGGCCGGATCGAAAAATTGCCGCTGGCCGGGCGTACAGCCGGACCCAGGGCCGCCGTGCAAATAGAGTGCAGCCTTGCCGGCGGGGTTCCCGCAGCACTCCCAGTAGATCCGGTGTCCATCGCCCACAGCGAGCATGCCGCTGCTGTAAGGCTCGCCCGCATTGCCGATGACAGCTCCTTTGCTCATGGTTTGCTCCGGCAGGTGGAACGGGTACGGCGGCTCGCCCATTTGCGGTAGGCTCAGCTCCCGAGTTGCTCGCCTCCATTCCTCAGTCGGTAGAGGACCTGCCTGCAAAGCGGGTGCGCTGGCGGCAGGCCCGGATGATCGAAGTCGTCGGCCGGATTGTATCGCATCCCGAGCCGCTCCATGACAGCGCGGGACCGAAGATTGCGCACCGAAGTGAAGGATACGATTTCCCGCAGAGCGAGTTCGGAGAAGGCGTGAGCGACCGCCAGCTTCGCGGCCTCAGTGGCGAAACCGCGCCCCCAGTGTTCGAAGGCAAGCCGCCAGCCCACCTCGATGCAGGGTGTGAAAGGCACGTTGAACCGGGCAATCGACAAGCCGCAGATTCCAATGAAAGGAACGGTGTTCGGCACCTCTATGGCCCAGAGGCCGAAGCCGAGCTCGGCGAAGTGCTTCTGTATGCGATCGACAAACGCGTCGCTCTCATTCCGAGTAAGCGGCGTGCGGAAGAACTCCATCACACGCGCGTCAGCGTTCATAGTCGCAAACGCTTCCCGATCTTCATCACGCCATGCTCGAAGGCAAACGCGAGCGCCGGACAATTCGGCGGCAGCACTCATGGTCGCGATCCGATGGAAAAGTTGGCGGATGACTTTGAAGGTATTTACTCGACAGAACTACCGTCGGCTATCCCCCAACGAGCGGCCGTTCGGCAGGGGGCCAGAATAGAGATCAGGGACAGGCGGTAGTGGCCCGAACTCTCCGGTCACAGTTGGATGGTTGCACGCTCGCTCGTTGGGGGCCAGCGGAAGTGGATGGCACCTCGGTCTCGGACTGGCGGCTTACTGGGGTGGACCGACCGTCACCAGTATGGCATCCTCAATCGTGCAGTTGACCCACAACGGAAAGTGCTTGCGCGCAACACTTGTGTGCGGAACATAGCACGCCCGCTGGTCAAGCTATATGCCGCTCGGATTTCATGAGAGGCTCGGGCCGGCGGGGAAGGACAATGATTGAGGCGGACACGTCTCGAGGGAATTGCCACATGAGACGATTTCTTGAAGGCCCGGGATGCCGACTACCGTGGCGTCCGCCGGACCGGACATGGCCCGGGTTCTCATTTCAACCGGCAATCCTGAACGACGTTTCTCGCTCGCGGGTCGAGTGATAATTGCGCAGCCAGGGGCAATATTTCTATGATTGCTATAGCTCATCCCGCCCTGCCTAAGGGCGGTGGCGCCACCCGGGGTCTCGGCGAGACGTTTCAATCGCAGCAGTCCACTGGCACGGCCTGCTTGGCAATCCCGATCCCGACCTCGCCGTGCCGAGGCTTCGAGCCTCACTTGAGCCTCGACTACAGCTCCGGCTCCGGCAACGGCATCTTCGGGATCGGATTCAACATCGCGATCCCTAATATTTCCCGAAAAACCGCGAAGGCTGTCCCCAGATACGACGACACGGACAGCTTCATCCTCGCCAATTCTGATGACCTCGTGCCGGTCGCGGGCCCTGTCGAGGCCGCAGCCGCCGGATACGTCGTTTCGGCTTATCGTCCGCGAACGGAAGGCCTGTACGCCAGGATACAGAAGTGGGTGCGGTCGGCCGACGGCGATACCCACTGGCGGGTGACCACGCAAGACAACATCACCAGCATCTACGGCCAGAGCAAGGATGCCCGGATCGCGGATCCGGCGAACAAGGCGCGCATCTTCCAGTGGTTGATCGAAACGACGTACGACGCCAAAGGCAACCGCATCGCCTACGAATACCAGGATGACCGCAGCAACAAGCAAATTCGCCGGATCAAATACGGCAACTACTGTGCCGACACGTCACGAGAATCAGCCGATTGGCATTTCGAGGTCGGTTTCGAGTATTCCACGCCGGCGGCGGCTGGAAGCCCGGGTGACGAGGGGCCCAACGACCCGGCCCGCCCGCGACCCGATCCATTCTCGTCCTTTAAGTGCGGCTTCGAGATCCGGACCTCTGTTCGGTGCATTCGAATCTCGATGTCCCACCGCTTCGAGCACGAGGCGGGAGGCCAGCTGTTCGAGGTCAGCTCGACCCGGCTCGACTACGAGGCCGCGTCCGGCCTGACGTTCCTCGCGGCCGTCACGCATACCGGTCATGGCATCGGCGTCATCAGATCGCTGCCGCCGTTGCAATTCGCATGGTCGGCAGCTCCCCTGGGCGAGGCCGCAGCCTCCGGTCAGTCACCGGAGTTCAAGCCGCTCGCCCTGGAGGCCGGCCGCGGCATCCCCGGATTTCTGGAGCCGGGCACCCACCAAATGGTCGATCTCTACGGCGAGGGGCTGCCGGGCATTCTGTGCTCGGACGCCGACGCCGTTCTCTTCGCGCGGCCGCTGGGCGACGGCAAATATGGGCCGTCCGCCGCGCCCCAATCGTTCCCGATCGACCGCAATTTACAGGGCGGCGACCATGCCCTGATGGATCTCAGTGGCGAAGGCAGGCTCGACCTGGTGGTGAGCAGCCCATCTCGCGCCGGCTACTACGAAGCGAGAGGCGACGGCAGTTGGGCGCCGTTTCGCGACTTCATGTCCGTCCCCTCCGAGCTGCATCACCCC
>JBJXDZ010000112.1:0-16242 GCA_046154645.1 Hyphomicrobiaceae bacterium | reverse complement strand
TCCACGTCGAACATCCCCCGCCCTCGGCCGAACGCGGCACAGGGCTTCCAGTTGACGGAGTTTTACTCCGGCGCAACCGACCGACTCGGTTGCTTCACTGAGGGATTATTGCTCCGGCGCTTACACGGCCTCGGGGGCAGTCGCCTCACGTATTCATGGCATTGAAGAAGTCGCCGTTGGTCTTCGTTGATTTCAGCTTGTCGATCAGGAACTCGATGGCATCCATCGTGCCATGCTGGCTGAGGATGCGACGCAGCACATAGACCTTGCGCAGCTGATCCTTCGGCACCAGCAGGTCCTCCTTGCGGGTACCCGAGCGCGCGATGTCGATCGCCGGGAACACGCGTTTGTCGGAGACCTTGCGATCGAGAATGATTTCCGAGTTGCCGGTGCCCTTGAACTCTTCGAAGATCACCTCGTCCATGCGCGAGCCGGTATCGATCAGCGCCGTGGCGATGATGGTCAGCGAGCCACCTTCCTCGATATTGCGCGCCGCACCGAAGAAGCGCTTCGGCCTCTGCAGCGCGTTGGAGTCGACGCCACCAGTCAGCACCTTGCCGGACGACGGCACTGTGGTGTTGTAGGCACGGCCGAGACGCGTAATTGAATCGAGCAGGATCACCACGTCGCGCTTGTGCTCGACGAGGCGTTTGGCCTTCTCGATCACCATTTCCGAGACTTGCACGTGCCGCGTCGGGGGCTCGTCGAAGGTCGAGGAGATGACCTCCCCTTTCACCGTCCGCTGCATGTCGGTGACTTCTTCCGGCCGCTCGTCGATCAGCAGCACGATGAGATAAACTTCCGGATTATTGACCGAGATCGAGTGCGCGATGTTCTGCAGCAGCACCGTCTTGCCGGTCCGCGGCGGCGCCACGATCAGCCCGCGCTGACCTTTGCCGATCGGCACCACGATGTCGATCACCCGCGCCGACAGATCCTTGATGGTCGGATCCTCGATCTCCATCTTCAGCCATTTGGTCGGGTAGAGCGGCGTCAGATTGTCGAAGTGGACCTTGTGCTTGGTCGCCTCGGGGTCTTCGAAGTTGATCTTGTTGACCTTGATCAGGGCGAAGTAGCGTTCGCCCTCCTTCGGGCTGCGGATCTGGCCTTCGACCGTATCGCCGGTGCGCAGCGCAAAACGGCGGATCTGGGAGGGCGAGATGTAGATGTCGTCGGGACCGGGCAGATAGTTCGCGTCTGGTGAGCGCAGGAAGCCGAATCCGTCGGGCAGCGTCTCGACGACGCCGATGCCGAGGATGTCGATATCCTTGGCCGCGAGCTGCTTCAGCGTCGCGAACATCAATTCCTGTTTGCGGAGTGTCGAGGCGTTCTCGACCCCCATTTCTTCAGCGAAGCTCAACAGCTCCGTGGCGGACTTTTCCTTCAAGTCCTGAAGCTTCATTTCCTTGATAACCATAGTATCGGGGACAGTGTCCTGCATGAAACGCTCTTTGCGTGGGGGTCGCGGCTCTTGAGGTGGGGATGGTCGGAAGCCGGAACGGAAGGGGAAAGTCTGTTGGGAAGGCACCGCGCCAGGACAGGCGGGCGAAGGCTACCGGTCAACCATCAAGCCGGCAGCGTGCGCAGTCGGATCACGAAAGGACCCCAGCTGCGACTCTTTACGCGTCAACGTATTAGCTGAACCTCGCGAGGGAGTCAAAGCTCAGATCAGAGCTTCCGAAAAATCTCACTCGATGCAGGATAGTAACCCAAGCTTGTGCTACAATGTGGCCCAAGGAGAACCATCATGGCCAACACTGTCGTACGCGCTCGCATCGACGAGCAGACCAAGGACGAAGCTGCAGCAGTGCTGGCAGCCATGGGTCTCACCGTGTCCGACGCCTTCCGTCTCATGATGGTGAGAATTGCGAAAGACAAGGCCATGCCTTTCGACCCTTTGGTCCCCAACTCGGAGACCATCGAGGCCATGAAGGAGGCGCGCAAGGGCAAGCTCAAGAGCTACCGAAACACCAAAGCGCTCCTGAAGTCGCTCAATGCGGACGATTGAAGCAACCACGCGTTTTCGCCGCGACTACAAGCGCGAGAAGAAATCCCCACTCGGTAAGCGATTGGATGCCCTGCTCGAGCCGGTCATCGACATGCTGGCTGCCGACAGGCCCTTGCCCCCACGATATCGCGACCATCCACTTGCTGGCACTTGGAGTGATCATCGCGATTGCCACATTCGCCCAGACTTAATTCTGATCTACCGAAAACCCGACCTCGACACTCTCCAACTCGTTCGGTTGGGATCGCACAGCGAACTTGGCATCTGACGTTCGGTTGAATCCCCGATCCGCATCAAGCGTGAACGAAGCACCCACCGCGGCTTCAAAACGGCTTCACGATCACCAGGATGACGATACCGATCATCAGCACCGTCGGCACCTCATTGACGATGCGCCAGTGTCGGGCGGGCTTCTGATTGCGGTCCTCGGCGAAGGCCCGGACCGCCCCCGACAGATAGCCGTGCGAGGCCGACAGTAGGATTACCAGCAAGAGTTTCGCGTGAAACCATCCCTGGTTGTAGAAGCCGGCCTGCCACATCAGCCACAGACCCGCGATCCACGAGATCACCATTGCCGGGTTGATGATGACCTTGAGCAGCCGCTGCTCCATCACCTTGAACGTCTCGGACTGCACGGAGCCTTTTTCCGCATGGCAGTGATAGATGAACAGCCGCGGCAGATACAGCATGCCCGCCATCCACGAGATGATCGCGATGACATGCAGCGCCTTGACCCAGTCATAGGCGCGCGGACCAAACCAGAGCACCCCCAAAAAAGCACCTAAGGCCGTGATCCCCAGCGCGATCGCGGCACGCTGTCCCGGAGATGGAGACGCCCCGCTCATTCTGTCTCGGGCTGCCAGTCGCGCACGATTTCGACCAGCCGCGCTACGTTCTCAGGCGGCGTCTGCGGCACGATGCCGTGGCCAAGATTGAAGATGAAGGGCTTGCCGGCCATGCGGTCCAGGATTTCCAGTGTGCGCTCTTCCAGCGCATCACCACCGGCAACCAGCAGCAGCGGATCGAGGTTGCCTTGCACGACGATGTTTTCCCCGTCGAACGCCTCGCTCATCATGAACGGCGCCATGCTCGTATCGCAGCCGACGCCATTGACCTCGGTCTCGCTCACATACCAGAGCGATTGCGCCCCGATGCCGCGCGGAAAGCCGACGATCGGCACGCCAGGATGCTTGGCCTTGATCGCCGCCACGATCGCCTTGGTCGGCTCCACGACCCAGCGATCAAGCTCGTCGTCGGGGAGACTCCCTGCCCACGTATCAAAAATCTGCAGGGCATCGGCACCGGCCGCCACCTGCTGCGACAGGTAATCCACCGACACCTCGACCAGCATATCGATAAGACTTTGAAACGCCTCACGATCCCGGTACGCCCACAACCGCGCCGCCGCCTGGTCCTTGGACCCCTTGCCCTCGACCATGTAAGTCGCGACCGTCCACGGCGCCCCACAAAATCCGATCAGCGCGGTCTCGGACGGCAAATCCTGCCGGAGCCTCTGCACCGTTTCGGCAACTTTGGCGAACTTGGGCCGAGTCGCCGCCGGCCGCAAGCGCGATAGCTCGCCCGCCGACGTGATCGGGTCCAGCAGCGGCCCTTCGCCCTCCGCAAAACGTAGCGGCTGGCCAAGCGCATCCGGCACCACCAGAATATCCGAGAACAGGATCGCCGCATCGAACCCATAGCGCCGGATCGGCTGCAAGGTCACCTCGGCCGCGAGTTCCGGGTTGTACACCAGATCGAGAAAGCCACCGGCCTTCGCCCGGATCTGGCGATACTCCGGCAGATAGCGCCCGGCTTGCCGCATTAGCCAGATCGGTGGCGGTGTCAGCGCCTTGCCCTTGAACGGCTCGAGGAAGCGGCGGGTCGTCTTGGCGTCGGCCTTCGCAGGTTTTTTCACTTCAAACTTCCAAAGGGATTCTGAAGGTTGTTATTGAATCTCTTAAGCAGTGGGTTGCGGTGATAGTCTATTGTCACCACCCTTTCCACAGCTTACGCAAACCTCGCAAATGCGGAGTCTAGATGCAGTAGCCCGTCGAGCATCGAGCTACAAGCGAGAGTTTTCACAGCCACATCAGCCACCTCCATCATGAGCTGTTTCGACAACCTGGACGCACGACATGTGGATGACGCTCGATCAACAGCGGCATACCCAGGTATAAGCCAACGCGCATCGTCCCAACGCCAAAGTGACCTGCAATCTCTGCTTGCTGGGGACGACTCTGTTGATTGTGTGCTGCTCTCCTGGCACGACTGACCAGCCCTCCGCCCCGCCTGAGGATAACCTGGGACTTTATCAACAGATGGCCCACCCGTTGCCGAGCTATTTCCATCTGCATCTGATCTCGGATGCGACCGGCGAAACGTTGACCACGATCGCCAAGGCAGCGGCCGTGCAATACGCCATGGTTCGGCCCATCGAGCACGTCCATCCCTTGGTCCGTTCCCAGCGCCAGCTCGACCGCGTTTTGCAGGAAATCTCCTCGACGCCGGGCATCGTTCTCTACACCATCGTCAATCCCGAACTGACCAGTGAGCTCGAGCGCCGCTGCCGCGAACTGAAGGTGCCCTGCCTACACGTCCTGCAACCCATCATGCAGGTGTTCGAGGCCTATCTCGGCGCTCCGCAGACACCGATCGTCGCTGGCCAACACGTGCTCGACGCCGACTATTTCAAGCGCATCGATGCCCTGAACTTCGCCATGGCCCACGACGACGGTCAGTTGCCCGGCGACATCAACGAGGCCGAGATCGTCATCCTCGGTGTTTCGCGCACGTCCAAGACGCCGACCAGCGTCTATCTGGCCCAGCGCGGCTACAAGGTGACGAATGTGCCCTTGGTGCCGGGCGTTGATCCACCGGCCGCGCTCCTGCAGCCGCATAAGGCATTCGTGGTCGGCCTGGTCGCAAGCCCGGATCGTATTGCGGAGATTCGCCGCAACCGCGTACAGGTGCTGGCCGACCGCAACCTTGACGAATATGTCGACCGGGTCCAGATCGCCAACGAGATCGCCCAGTCGCGGCGGTTGTTTGCGCGCCAGGGTTGGCCGGTGATCGACGTCACGCGCCGCTCGGTGGAAGAGACTGCCGCAACCATTATCCAGCTACTGAACGACAGGCAGTTGGATGCCAACAAAGCAAGGGCCGATGAAGATGGCTGAACCCGCAAGACAACGACTGGTGCTGGCATCGGGAAGCTTGGCCCGGCGGCGCATGCTGGCTGCAGCCGGCGTTGGCTACGATTTCCAGGCTTCCACCATCGATGAGCGCAGCCTGATGGCGCAAGGTCCTGTGGAGGGCGACGATTTCGCAGTCGCGATCGCCAATCGGCTGGCGGCTGCCAAGGCGGTGGACGTCAGCCAGCATTTTCCGGATGCGATCGTGGTCGGCTCCGATCAGACGCTGAATGTGGTGGGCGGCAACGAATTGATGCACAAGCCGGCCAACCTCGAAGCCGCAGCGGCACAGCTGCGCACCTTGCGTGGGAGGGCACACTGGCTCACGTCTGCGGTGACGATCGTCGACAAGGGCCAGGTGGTCTGGCGGCATCATGAGCGCGCCTTGATGACCATGCGCGATTTCTCTGACGCCTATCTCGACACTTACCTCGCGCGTGTCGGTGAGAATGTCTGCTCCTCCGTCGGCTGCTATCATCTGGAGGGTTTCGGCATCCAGCTGTTCGAGAAGATCGAGGGTGATTACTTCACCATCCTGGGCATGCCGTTGCTGCCACTCTTGAACGAACTGCGCCGGCGCAAGGTGATCCCCACATGAAGCGCGCCTGCATTATCGGCTGGCCGGTCGAGCATTCCCGCTCGCCGATGATTCATGGCCATTGGATCAAGCAATACGGTATCGCGGGCGAGTACGTGAAGCGCGCCGTCAAGCCGGAGGATGTGCGGACATTCCTGCACGCCCTCGCCGACGAAGGCTTTGCCGGTTGTAACGTCACGGTGCCGAACAAGCAGCAGGCTTACGCGGCGGCCGGCTGGCTTGATCCGTCGGCGAAGGCGGTTGGCGCCGCCAACACAATCTGGCTCGACAACGGGGTCGTATGTGCCGCCAACAGCGACACCTACGGCTACATCGCCCACCTCGACGCCACCGCGCCGCAATGGCGCCAGCTTGACGGCCCGGTGACTGTCCTCGGCGCCGGCGGCACGGCGCGCGCGCTGACCTTCGGCTTTCTTGATGCGGGCATCTCCGAGGTGCGCATCGTGGCGCGGACGCTGGCGCGTGGCGAGGAGATCGCACGTCACTTTGGCCGCGGCGTCAAGGTTGTTGGTTGGGACGCGCGCGATGCCGCGGCGGCCGGCAGCCGGCTCATCGTCAACACCACCACGCTCGGCATGAAGGGCGCGGGCTCGCCCGAGATCGATCTGGCCCGCTGCCGCAGCACCACCGTCGTGTCCGACGTCGTCTACATTCCGCTGGAAACGCCATTCCTGGCTGCTGCACGCACGCGGGGATTGGCCACCGTCGACGGTCTCGGCATGCTGTTGCATCAGGCGGTGCCCGGTTTCGAGAAATGGTTCGGCGTACGTCCGGAGGTCACGCCGGAACTGCGCGACATTCTGGTGCGCGACATCGAGGGGGCGTGATGCTGCTCATTGGCCTGACCGGCTCCATCGGCATGGGAAAATCCACGGCCGCAAACCGCTTTCGCACGCAAGGCATTGCCGTGGTCGATGCCGACGCGGAAGTGCACAAGCTTTACCAAGGTGCTGCCGTGGCGCCCATTGAAGCTGCATTTCCCGGCACCACCGACCCGGCAGGCGTCGATCGCCAGAAACTGGCGGCAACACTGCTCAAGGATCCTTCCGGCTTCAAGCGGCTGGAGGCCATTGTGCACCCACTCGTCCATGCCGCCGAGAAGGCACTGCTCAAAGCTGAAGCGGATCGCGGCGCGGCCATGGCGGTGTTAGAGATTCCTTTGCTGTTTGAAACCGGCGGCGAGAAGCGCGTCGATGTTACCGTGGTGGTCAGCGCGCCGGCCGACATGCAGCGCCAGCGCGTGCTGCTGCGCCCCGGCATGACGCCGGAGAAATTCGAGCAGATCCTGTCACGGCAAGTCCCGGACGCAGAAAAGCGCCGCCGCGCTGATTTCGTTGTGGACACCAGCAAGACGATTCCCGAAGCCGAGGCGCAAGTCGATAAGGTGATTGCCACGCTTGCCGGCCGCGTCGGCACGGCCTACGCGCGCTACTGGTTGTGACGTGGCTCGGGCCCGACTGCTGCAGCCGGCCGAAACTTGGGAGATCGCGACATGCTGCGCGAAATCGTGCTCGACACCGAGACCACCGGCCTTGATGCCAAGAACGGCGACCGGCTGGTTGAGCTTGGCTGCGTCGAGATCATCAATCGCATCCCGACCGGCATCGAGTTTCACAGATTCATTTGTCCCGAGGACAAGCCCGTCCATCCCGATGCCGAGCGCATTCACGGCCTCTCGAACGATTTTCTGAAGGATAAGCCGAAGTTCCGCGACATCGTTGCCGAGTTCCTCGACTTCATCGGCGATGCGCCGTTGGTCATCCACAATGCCTCCTTCGACGTGGGCTTCCTCAATGCAGAGCTGGCGCGCGTCAAGCAGCCATTGATCGGCTCCGAGCGTCTCGTCGACACGCTGGCCATCGCCCGACGCAAGCATCCAGCTGGACCGAACAGCCTGGACGCGCTTTGCAAACGCTACGGAGTCGATAACTCGAAGCGCACCAAGCACGGCGCCTTGATGGACTCGCTGCTGCTGGCTGGCGTCTATGTCGAGTTGCTGGGCGAGCGGCAAGCGACACTCGGATTGGCGGCCAAGAACACCAGCCGCGACTCCCTCCCCGGACGCCAGCGCACCTCCAAGGCCCGCCCCCGCCCCAATGCACTGCCGCCGCGGCTCACACCGGAAGGCGAGGCCGCGCATGCAACGTTCGTCGCGCAGCTCGGTGCCAACGCCATCTGGCAGCGCTATGCCAAGAAGTCCGAGCCGACGTGAAGCTGCGGCCGAGATTGCGCACGCTGATAATCGAGACTACAGTGCGCGGATCATGTCTTTCACTGCCGTGAAGAGCGCGGAATGTTCGCAGAGGAATGAGCCCCTATGAAGATTGTCATGCGATCGGCAATTGCCGCAGGTTTGCTGTTGGCATCAATGACGGCGGTGCAGGCACAAAGCAGCTTGTTACCGCGCCTCGACCCGCAATCGATCGAGCGGTCGACCGAGGCACCACAACAGATCTGGTCCAAAGGCGGCCGCAGCAACGTTTGCGTCACCCGCACGCGGCGGTGCACGTTCAGCGATGGCAAGTCGCGGCCGATTGGTACGCCGTGCGTGTGCACCAGCCAGCCGGGCGTGAAGGGGCGCGCTGGCGGCTGAACTGCACAGTTCAGTGAATCTGACGACAGGACTGCCCGCCGCGGTAACATCGCTGGCGGGCAGTTTTCGTTTTGCCACGCCAAATCGCAGCCAACCAACAAGCTATGGAGATGGATAATGGCAGGTCGATTGAGTGACGCGGAGAAGACAGCGGGCCTGGCCAAGCTGCCCGCCTGGAACCTGGTTGCCGGTCGTGATGCGATCACGCGCCGCTATACATTCAAGGACTTCAGCGCAGCCTTCGGTTTCATGACCCGATCAGCGCTGGTTGCCGAGAAGCTGAACCACCATCCCGAGTGGTTCAACGTCTGGAACCGGGTCGACGTGACGCTCTCGACACATGACGCTGGCGGCCTCACCAAGCTTGACCTGGAACTGGCTGCCGCCATGGACGCCATTGCCGGTGCGTGACCGCGCGTGCCTACGGCCGGGCCTTCAATCGCCGGGCCAGCGGGACTTCGCCGGGCCGCCAAGGCCGAACGGTGACGTCGTCACGGGCTGTGCCGCGGGCTTGGCGACAACGGGGGGCCTGGCTGGCCCGCGTTGCTGCGCACCAGGACGGCTGTCGAGGAACGTATCGGCGCGTTTGGCCCGTGGCCGCGGTGACTCGATCGGATCGGGACGCAGCCCCGGTTTGGTCGCATCGGCCGTGTCCAACGGTGGCTCACCGTCGCGCTCCGGTTGGGCGTCGGCCGTCTGCGGCGGCTTGCTGTCGGGGCCTGCTGGATCTTCGCTGCGACCGGCCAGTCGGTCCCGCCGCTTGCGATCTTCTACAGTCTCGTTGATGGCGTAGCGCTGGTGGCGGTCGAGCTCGCTTTGTGCCCACGGATCGGGCTTGCATTTGCAGGCCTCATTCAGCGCCTTGCGATACCGGAACGCATTCGGCAGTTTGGCATAGGCACGCCCGGTGAGATCGACCATCTCGTTGACGTCGCCCTGGTTGGCTGGATGGTAGAACAGCCGGGCTTCCTCGCCGCAACTGGCCCGGCAGGCGTTGGCGTCGCGATAGAAGCTGCTGCGGTTGACGGCGTGGCTGATCGGCCAATAGTAGCCGTCGCACAGGCGCACACAGACCGTGCGGAAGGAGCCGGATCGCGATTGCGGCGCCTCGTCCACATCACGGGGCGACGGCAGGCGATAAGGGCTGAACAGCGGCGTGCGATAGCCGTAAGGCGACGGCAAGGCTGGCGGCAAGCCCTGGCGTGGGATCGAAGCCGGCGGCGACGGCTGACCGCCGCCAAACAGTGACTCGAAAAAGCCTTGTGCGCTGGCGGGCAACGGCGCCACGACGACCAGCCACAGCAAACCGGTCCACAACAGCGAACGCACACTTGAACGCATGAACAACTCGTCGACAGCCCGCAAACGCGCGGGAACACGCTACATGGCGCGGCGGCCGAATGAACGACGCCGGTCCGTCCCGAGGCACGGAACGTCGCCATCACTGTGGGGCAATCTGGCAAACAAAGTCTGAAGCCCTGCGCCGCCGTGGTGCGCGGGCGCTGCGTCAGGCGCCGGGCCGGTCGCGCCGCTTCGATTTCGAGCGTTTGGGCTCCGCATCGGATTTGCGGCTGACATCATGCTGGGCATTGCCGACACCAAGTCGCATGATGATGGCGTTGCCGGGCGGCAAACTGGCTGTCCTGCCGGCTGGAGGCGTGGTTGCTGGTGGCAGGCTGGCGATGGGACGTGGCGCCGGAGCAACTGGCGGCAGCGGGGACGGTGGCGTGCGGAGCGGCACTGATGCGATCTGCGGCGGCCGTGACTGGACGGGCGCAAGCACGGCATAGGCTTCACCGCGCGCGACCATAGCGATCGGCGGCTCGTCCTGTGACGGCAGTTTGGCTTCGATCGGCAACCACGCCGCGAGGCTTCCGGCGCGAATGGTGGCGATCGCCGCCGTGCGCTGCTGCACTTGCCGGCGCCGGTCGGCCTCCTGTCGGGCTCGGAGATCGGCGATCTGCTTCGGAGCCGTCTTGTCACCTTTGCGCTGTGCCGCCTCCAGGTTGTAGAGCGCGTGCCGGTCGAGGGCCTCCCGCTCCCAGGGTTGTGGACCGCAGCGGCATTGCGGCACATATTTGGTGCGGAACAGGAAGGCCGTTGGCAGTTTCGTGTAGGGCTCCTGGTCGACGCTCACCATCTCGTCGGGTTCGCCGCCTGGATTGCGATAAACGAAAAGCTTGGCTGGAGAGCCACAGCTGCGCTCGCAACTGGCTTGGTCACGCTGGAAGCCATCGCGCGATGTCGCGAAGCTGATCGGCCAGAAATAGCCGTCGCACAGCCGCACGCACACCGTCCGATAGGTCTCGTCGGAGTCGTCGCTCCACGAGTCTCCGCGTCGCGAGTCGTCACGGTCGCGGTAGAGCGACGTCTCGCGCCGTGGTGCGTAATAGCCACGTGGGTCGGATCGTTGACCACCCGGTTGGCTGGTTCCCCGCCCGGCCCAGAAATCCTTGCTGCGGATGCGTTCGTGCCAGTCGTCCTGCGTCAGCAGCACGCGGCCCTGGCTGACGCTGACGGGCGAAGGCTGCGGCAGCGGCGCCGCACGGCCGGGCATGGCTGCGGTAGTCATTGGCCGTGCCGTATTGACGGCGGCAAGGCCTGCGGCAAGCGCCTGCACGGCGCCCCATGCCACCAGCGTGCATCCCACGCAAACCAAGGCCAGATAGGCGCCCAAGCGCATGCTGCTCGACCCGGCAGCACGTGACAACCGTTCAGTGACACGCCACATCTGTCGACCACTTGCACATAAAACAAGGATTACCCGCTATTGCGGACCATACGCGGCCTGCCATCCATTTGCCAAGGCGAATCAACGCGTCGCAGCAAGTGACCGGTTCGTTTCGTAAATCGATCCCACAACGGAGCAATTAGCGGGGCGCCAGCCGAACCGCGCCGTCCAGCCGGATGGCGACGCCATTGAGCATGGCGTTCTCACAGATATGCACCGCCAGCGCCGCGTACTCCGACGGCGATCCGAGCCGCGACGGAAACGGAACCGACGCCGCCAGGGCCTGCCGCGACTCTTCGGGCAGCCCGTCGAACATCGGCGTGTGGAACAAGCCCGGCATGATGGTCGCCATGCGAATGCCGCTCTGCGCCAGATCGCGGGCCACGGGCAACGTCATGCCGAGCACGCCGCCCTTGGACGCCGCGTAGGCCACCTGGCCGATCTGGCCGTCCTCGGCGGCCACCGACGCCGTGCACACCATGACGCCACGCTCGCCGTCGGCGGTAACCGGCTTCAGCGTCTGCATATGCGCGGCTGACTTGGCCAGCATCAAGAAGGTGCCGATCAGGTTGACCTGGATCACCTTGGTAAACGTGGCGAGATCATGCGGCTCGACGGCGCCTGTATCCTTGTTCTTGCGGGTCAAGCGCTTGGCAATGCCGATCCCGGCGCAATTGACCAGCACGCGTTCCGACCCGAGTTGCGCCCGCACCCCGGCCAGGGCCTGGTCGACGCTCGCCTCACTGGTCACGTCGCATCGGAAGAAGGCGCCGCCGATCGCCGTGGCATGGGCCTGCCCCAGCGCTTCATTGAGATCCAGGATGGCCACCTTGGCGCCTTTGTCCGCCAGCGCCTTCGCGGTGGCGCCACCCAGTCCCGAAGCGCCACCGGTGACGATGGCGACAGTGTCTTTGCCGATCTGCATGGTGGGCCTCTTGCTATGCCAATCTGCCAGTTGCTTTCTGCCGCCGTCATAGGGGCGAAGGCTTGTCCCGTAAAGCCGCAGTTGCCCGCATCGTAAGCTTGTCAGCCGGTTCGGGGCGGGCTTCTATGCGACCAGCATTCGACCGATCTTGCTCTCACCCATCTCGAGGAGGCCACCTTGGCTCGCGCACCGTCCCCGAACCGCCTGATTGATCTCTACAGCGACACCCAGACCAAGCCGACGCCTGGCATGCGCAAGGCCATGGCCGAGGCCGAGGTCGGTGACGAGCAGCGCGGCGAGGACCCGACCACCAATCGGCTGCAAGAGCGCTCGGCCGACTTGATGGGCAAGGAGGCGGCGATGTTCCTCCCCTCCGGCACCATGTGCAACCAGATCGCCATGCTGGTGCATTGCCGGCCCGGTGACGAGATCATCGGCGCCTCCGAGACGCACGTCTTCACGTCGGAAGGTGGCGGCGCCTCCGTGCTGGCCGGCGCCCAGACGCTGAACATTCCGAGCCAGAAAGGTATCTTCACCGGCGCCGATGTCGAGGCCGCCGTGCGCACTGGCGACAACCGGCACAATCCCATCTCCAAAGTCGTGGTCATCGAGCAGACGGTGAATCGCGGCGGCGGCGCCATCTGGAAAGCCGCCGAGATCGCCGACGTCGCCAAGGCCGCCAGGAAGCACAACATCATCGTGCATATGGACGGCGCCCGCCTGCTCAATGCCGCCGTTGGCGCCAGCGTCCCCGCCAAGGACTTCACCAAGCATGTCGACACGGTCTGGCTGGATCTGTCGAAGGGCCTCGGCTGCCCGGTCGGCGGCGTGCTGGCCGGCTCGAAGGCCTTCATCAACGAGGCCTGGCGCTGGAAGCATCGCCTCGGCGGCGCCATGCGTCAGTCCGGCATCATTGCGGCCGCCGGCGTTTATGCGCTCGACCACCACATCGAGAAGCTCGCCGAGGACCACGCCAACGCGCAACGTCTGGCCGAGCACATCGCCGCGATCCCCGGCATGAAGCTCTACACACCGAAGATCGAGAGCAACATCGTGTTCTTCGATCCGACCGGCGCTGGTCTCACCTCCAAGGCCGTGTTCGAGGACATGCTCAAGCGCGGCGTGCGCATGGGCACCACCTACGGCGGCATGATCCGCGCCGTCACCCACATGGACGTCTCCCGCGCCGAGATCGACACCGCCGGCAAGGTGCTGGCCGAGACCGTGAAGGCGTTGAAGGGGAAGCGGTAAGGGTGCCGCAAACGGAGAGACGTTTTGCCCCGGACACTTGATCCGGGGGAGGGGCGGCAACTTGCTCTGGCCTCGCGATTGGCGATGGCAGCTTTCCGAGAAGACCTGTCAAAGGATTGGTGCACAATCGGTAGACGGGCGGCGACGCGAGTGACCCAGAGCTGCTGTCACAGATCGATATCCACGACCATGGGAACGTGATCACTCAGGCCGTTCCCGCACCAGTCATTGAACCGCCCGACCTCGAATTGCGTGACGCGTGTGAGCCAGGGTCGCGGCATGAAGACGAAGTCGATGTGGTAGGTCGGGCCATCCTCGCGCCGGTCGCGCCAGTAGTGAGTTGGGATCATTTCCCGTCCATGTTCCTCATTGCGTAATTCGTGATAGGCGCTCGCAAGACCCATTTGGTCCAAGACGCGCACCTTGGTCATGTGGTTGATCCGCCACCCGGGCTTGTCCCAGATGGCGTTGCTGTTCCAATCCCCGGCAATTATGCTTCGGCCTTCGCTAAGGAAGTGCTTGTATCGGATGAGGGCCAGCCGCAGCGGCCCCGGCTGACGCTTGCGCGTAATGCCGGCGCTGGCATTTTGCGCCCATACCGCCAGGAGATTGAACGAGGCTGGGCCATCAACGATCACCGGCGCAATATGGCGAAGGCGTGCGCTGTAGTTGTTGCCAAGTCCAACGCGATAGCCATTGAAGGCGAACACAGCGAGGCCCTTGGACAAGTTGTCGCCAACCCAGACCGGCTCAGCCTCCAGCCAGTCGCTAGCTGATCGCGCGCGCAGTCGGATCGGTTCTGCGCATTCAGAGATGACGGCAATATCGGGCCGCAAGGCCAGCAACGCGTCGACCTTGCGATGCAGGGCCATGTTGCAGTTCCAAGCGACGAGCCGCATTCACACTCTCATAGTCGGCTGGCCAGCAGCTTTATCCCAGCGAATGCGAAGAATGCTGCGAGCGTGCCCTGGATGACCCGTCGCGCCTTGCTATAGACACGGATCATCCCCGGGCTGGAAAATAGCAGCGCATACACCGCGTGGATGAGGATTGATAGCAACGTCGTGCCCACCACGATGGTCACCGCGACCCATAGCGGCGCATCTGGCTGCAGACCCAGCGAGATGATGGCAATCCACGCCAATGCCGCTTTCGGGTTGGTCATCTGGATCGTGAAGCCGCGAAGGAAGAAGCCGATAGGGCTCGTCGGTGCGTTGGCGAGTGTCCTGGCCTCGATGTCGTGACGCGCTGCGGCCGATCGCGCGGCTTTGTAGGCCAACCACAAGAGGTAGAGGCCACCGGCAATCTTGATTATTGTCAGAGCGATGGCGTAGCTCGCGAGGAGCGCCGACAAGCCCGTGGCAGTCAGCATGGCCCAACAGAACGACCCCGTCGCAACACCAAAGCCGAGCGCCAAGCCCGCCGGACGACCGACACTCATCGATGTCCCCATGACCGCAAGCACGTTCGGGCCAGGGCTCATGATCGACAGAAGGAAAGCGGAATAGGCCAACGCAATGCCAGGCAGGTAAGTCGAGATCGTGTCCATGGGTGGTCTCCGTGAGAGCGGTTCACATTCAGCCTACAGCATTGACCTACCCCGACACTTGGGTGAAGATCGAACTATGAAAGTCGGCCCTGACATATCAAAGACGGCCGCTCTGATGGGCGATCCGGCGCGCGCCAACATGCTGATGGCGCTCATGTCGGGGATGTCGCTGACTTCCACCGAGCTTGCTCGCGAGGCCGGCGTCACCCCGTCGACGGCCAGCGGGCATCTTACTCAGCTTGAGGCGAGCGGGTTGGTGACGAGCCAGAAACAAGGCCGGCATCGATACTTCAAGCTTGCCGACTCGGACGTCGCCCATGCCGTCGAAGCGCTCGTCACAATCGCGGCAAGGGCCGGTCACCTCAGGTCGCGACCGGGCCCGAAGAACGATGCGATGCGCGAAGCAAGGACCTGTTACGATCATCTCGCAGGTCGCGCAGCCGTTGAATTGTTTGAGCGCTGGCTCGCTGCAGGAATACTGCGATTAAATGGCGATGAAGTCTCTCTGTCGCCATCAGGCAGAGCAAAGCTCGCGCTCATTGGTATCGATATTGGGAAACTGGACGTTCAACGTCGACCTTTGTGTAGGTCTTGCATCGACTGGAGCGAGCGCCGCCATCATCTCGGCGGCGGTATCGGTGCTGCCGTTCTCCTAAAGTTGATTGAACGCAGATGGGCTGCGAGGGTGGACGGCGAGCGAACGATCCAATTCCGGCGCGACGGCGAAAAGGCCTTTATCGCGTGGTATTCCGGGGCAATGAACTGCGATGCGTGATTGCCCTACGGGTTCTGAACGTATGGCACGTAAGGGACCCGCTCACGCCTCGCGATGCGCGGCAGCATGGTCTCGACGAACGATTTGAAGTGAGCCGTCTTCTGGTGCTCGGCCCACCCGGCTTCGCTTTCGTACAACTCAAAAACAAAGAAAGCCGTAGGATCGCTCGGCGATCGATAGGGCAGAAAAAGCTTCACCCCCGGCTCCGCCATGGTCGGTTTGATCAAGGCTTGGAGGGCGTCCGCAACGGCATCTTCCTCGCCGGCCTTTGCCACGATTTGGATTGCGACGACAAAGCCCTGGTTCAGCTCAGCGGGCGTGAATGCAGTCTGGATCATCGCAACGTGCTCCTTTTCTGGGGACCACCGAACGATAGCACGCGAGCAGCAGATATGCGTCGGCCTCGACCGAAGTGTGGTTGCTGCAAACTTTGACGCAGGTGCGGTGGATATCGTTGAAGCCGCTCCGGAAAGTGGGCAGCTCCTGGCCCATCTCTGCGCGCGCCGGAGCATGGCGACCGGTGAATCCGGTTGATGGCGACCGCCGTTTCCAGTCGATGACGACCACCCGTTCCGGTCCATGGCGACCAGGGCATCAGGGCTGTGCACGGGCGTGATGAAC
>JBJXDZ010000111.1:0-11004 GCA_046154645.1 Hyphomicrobiaceae bacterium | reverse complement strand
TCCACGTCGAACATCCCCCGCCCTCGGCCGAACGCGGCACAGGGCTTCCAGTTGACGGAGTTTTACTCCGGCGCAACCGACCGACTCGGTTGCTTCACTGAGGGATTATTGCTCCGGCGCTTACAGATCTCTCTTCGAGACGAGAAAACGGGAAGTTCCGCGAATTCCTGATTCGCCACGCTCAGGTGCTGGTGTGCAATCAGTGGCGGACGTGCTGCGGGCAAAGAAACCGGAAATCGCTTCGTAGGATGTCAAAGAGCGTTACTGGAGAAGTATAGCCTGGTCACGCGAGCAGCAGAGCGCCTGGTGGGGATAGTGCATTTGCATCCCGAGAATTGCCACCCGAGATGCCTCGTTGAAGAACGGGGGCTTGACAGAGCCATTATTCCGTGGTCGCACAATATTTGTTTCGCGACGCTCAGGCCGGTCGCGATTCCCCTGTCGTGGTGATGATTTCTGCTTGCATGGGATGGGCGTCAGTCGGCGGCGGAATCGATCTTGGCAACGCGATGGCCTTGAGTGTTCCCAGCATCTCTTTCGCAATCTCCTTGATATCACCGCGAGCCTTGCGCGCTTCGACGACCTCCTCGCGCAGAAAGCTTCGATCCTCTTTGAGCTCAATGATCACGGCATCTTTGCCTTCGTTTTGGGCAAGCAATTTGGCGTTTTCAATGAGGACCTGCGCGAGCGATCGCGTCTCCCCTACTGGCGTCGCCACGCCCGTAACTTTGGCGACGCTGGCGTCGCTGATGTTGGTTGTGGCGGGCGCTGTGTTGAGCGGCTCGTGCTCTATTGGATTTTGATTGGCGTCGCTGGCGACGCTAGCCACGACAGCCTCAATCGGTAGAGAGCCGATATAGGTCATCAGAGAGTCTTCGTTGATCAACCATTCCTGACCGAACGTAGTTCTGATCTTGGTTCCGCGGATCGTGCCTTCGTCGCAGTAGCGCTGGATCGAACGCAATGACGGCGATCTCCGACGCGCGCTGGCGAAGCGCTCGATCGCTTCGAGGGCAGTGAGCGTATATTTGAGGCCGTCGTCGAGAGCCGTCACCTTGGCGTCGCTGGCGACGCTGGTGGCGGCAGTATTGCTCCCGGTGTTGATCGGTTCCGTTGGTGTGGCGACGCTAGCGTCGCTGTGCTGTCGTTCCTCGTGGTCCATTGAAATCAAGTCTAGCACCACGCGGTTCGCCAACCGCATCGGTTATCCCCATGACACGGATACGGTTCGGTACGTTGCGGACCCGTTTTGTTCGTTGTAGATAGATTGAAAAGAACGCTATCCAGCTACGGTACGGTAGCATGCCGGTCATAGTCAGTTTCGTGTCTCAGAAGGGTGGTGTCGGCAAGTCGAGCCTCGCGCGGGCGCTTGCCGTGACGCTCGCTCGCGGTGGCATGAAGGTGCTCGTCGCGGACCTCGATCCCCAACAGGGAACGGTGATTGAGTGGGCCAAGCTTCGCCGGGCTCGTGGACTGGCTCCCGAGATCGAAGCGCGCCGTTTCAAGACTGCTGATGACGCCATCATCGGCGGCGAGTCCGCCGACGTTCTCATTATCGACGGCCCGGCGCGCGCGAGCGCTGGCACTCTTGAACTCGCCCGGCAGTCAGATCTTGTCGTGCAGCCCACGGGTTGCGGGCTCGATGATCTGCGGCCTGCCGTCCTACTTTTTCACGAGCTGCTGGCGGCAGGTATTGGCCGCGATCGACTTACCGTCGCCCTCTGCCGAACAGCGGGCGAGCCGGAGGAAGGAGCGGCGCGCCGTTACCTCCAGAAAGCCAAGTACGACGTGCTCGCGACCTCGCTGCCGGAGCATGTCAGCTATCGTGAGGCGATGAACCAAGGTGCGTCGTTGATCGAGAGCGCGGACAGAAAGCTCAACGCGCGTGGTCAGGCAATGATGGATGAGCTTCTCAAACATGTGCGCGCGGCCGTTGCAGCGCGCGCAAATCGTACGCGGAAGGAGCAGGCAAAGCGATGACCAAGAAAAGTGAAGTCCAAAAGCTCGCTGGCTGGTGGAAAGGCAACAAGGAACTCGTCGATCCACCAGGCCGCGATGAGCGTGGCACGAACCTGCGGGAGGTCGAGATCGCCGACCCGCGCGACGAGCCCGAGGAACAATACAACATCCGCATCCGCCGCTCGCTAAAGAAAAAGTTGAAGCGCCTCGTGATCGAAGAAGAAAAGCCGATGGGTGTGATCCTCGAGAAGATGCTCGAGCTGTACGTCCAGCATCGCGCACGTCGAGCAGAGCGAAGTGACGGGTAAATGCGATGACACGCGTCGAGGCACCGGCACTGCGCATGTTCACGATCGTCGTCCTATCGGTGGCGACCGTCGGCATGCTCGTGCTGTCGATGCTTACGAACGCGACGTTCGGATTCCGGTTCGGCAGCACCACTGTGACCGCGTATGTATTTGCGGCGGCAAACGTCATTGCCGATCTCTGGAAAGCATTGGGCCTCATTGTTGTCGCCGGTCTGCTGCGCCAACGCCAACGCGCGATAGCCGGACTTCTGTCGATGCTGTGGAGCGTCGCTCTCATTTTTGGCGTCGCGTCTTCGATGGGCCTGTACGTCCAAGACAGAACGGCAGTCATAGGTGGTCGCGAAACGCAGTCCGCAGCATTGCGAAACGTCGAGCAAGAACTCGTCGAAGAAGAATCTAAATTGCACGCCCTCGGCACCGCTGGTGACGCTAATCAAATCGAGGCTGCAATCGAAGCGGTTTTCGCAAAGCCGATTGTCGTTGGAGAAAGATTGCGCGGAACGGTCGGCTCGATATCCGCGCGATGCAGCAAGATGGACGTGAGAACTGTACAAGAGTGCCATCAGATCGCGGCACTCCGCGCCGATCTTGCCGATGCCGCTGAAAAGACGCGTCGAGAAGAACGCATTGCGAAGCTTCGTCAGCAGCTCCGCGAGTTGCGAGAACGCGGTGCCGGTGATGCTCCAGATCCTGTCGCGGAACTCTTCGCGTGGATGAGCCGCGGTCTCCTGTCAGTGCGCGACGTAGGCTTCGGATTCCCCGTTGCCTTCTCCCTTCTCATCGAGATGGTATCGGCCTTCGGGCCGCTCGGCGTGGCGACGTACGCTGCAGTCACGAGACCATCCGCCAGGGCTCACGACACGGCGCCGCCAGCGACGCCAGCGTCGCTTACTCACAGACTTGTGCAGATTGAACACCAATCCTCTGGTTCCGTTGTCGATTTCGTTGCCGAGGAAACTGCCCCGTCGTCCGAGTCGAGAGCTACGGGCTGTGATGACTTATATGACGCATATCAACGCTGGTGCGAACGGAAGGGGAGCAGGCGACACCAGCAGGATGTGTTCATCGCCGAGTTCGATCGGCTTCGAGAGCTGCCGGCGTTGCGCGGCAAGATCAGGAAATTCGGGACGCGCTACTTCGGGATAGCGCTTGTGGCAGCGAAGGAAGCGGGAGGTGCTCGTGGCGGAGCGTGACCACTCTCTCCCGGCAAGTCTCGCGCCGCGAGGACTGTCGCGTGTGCAGGCAGCCGCGTACATCGGCGTCTCGCCATCTCTGTTCGACGAAATGGTCAAAGATGAACGCATGCCACAGCCGATCCGGATCAATACGCGGGTGCTGTGGGATCGCTTGCAACTCGACGAGGCGTTTGCGGCGCTCGCCGACGCAAAGGATGGTAATGACCCCTGGGGGAAGGTTTCGGTGTAGCGAGTAAAGACATGAAGCTCAGTCTCAATCTACCGTACCTTCACCGTGACGTTGATCGGCACGGAAATGAGCGCATCTATTTCCGTCGGCGCGTCGGCGCCGCAAAAATTCGATTGCGCGCGAAGCCGGGCACAGTCGAATTCGCTCAAGAGTATGAGGCGGCTCAAGCACATCCCGAGGTCCCGATCGGCGACGCCAAAAAAGCGGAGAGGATCGAACGACCGCTGAACGGCACGCTGGGGTGGCTGTGCAATCGCTATGTCGCTTCGGCGGAGTTCGCGCGCCTCGGACAGAGCACGCGCATAACGCGCAATCGAGTGCTGACGTCCTGCATCGTCGAACCCATCGCGCCCGGCCGCGACGAAACGTTCACCGCCTTTCCGCTCGAGAAGTTGAGCGCAAAGGCGCTGCGAGTATTGAGAGACCGAAAGGCCGATCTGCCCGGCGCCGCCAACGATCGCGTTAAGGTGCTGCGTGCCATGTATTCATGGGCGATGGAGCGCGATCTTGTCGAAACCAATCCGACGCTCGAACTCAAACGCATCAGATATTCGACGACGGGCCACCACGCGTGGACTTCGGCAGAAGTCGAGAAGTTTGAGGCGAGACATCCAGTGGGATCGAAAGCGAGGCTCGCACTCGCGCTTCTTCTTTGGACAGGGCTGCGTCGATCCGATGTCATTCGCATCGGCAAGCAGCATGTCAAAGACGGCTGGCTCAAGATGGCGTTGCACAAGAACAGCGAGCGTAGCCCCGTGACCGTCGAACTCCCAATCTCGCCCGAACTGTTTGCGGTAATCTCGGCGAGCCCAGTTGGCGACCTGACCTATCTCGTGACAGAGTACGGCAGACCCTTCACGGCGGCGGGCTTCGGTGGTTGGTTCCGAGATCGCTGTAACGAGGCGAAGCTGCCGCAATGTTCCGCGCACGGCTTGCGGAAGGCCGGCGCGGTGCGCGCTGCTGAAAACGGTGCGACCGCGCACGAACTCATGGCGCTGTTCGGCTGGCTCTCACTCGCCGAGGCACAACGCTACACGCGTTCGGCTGATCGTCGGACTTTGGCGAAGAACGCGACGCGGTTGCTGTCGCGGGAGAACAAATAGCGTCGAAAAATCCCCACCCGCTCCGATGTTCCACTCCGTGTTCCATCCCCACCAAAAGAAAACCAAAATATTTCAACATGGTAACGATGCTGGTGGCGCTCCCTACGGGAGTCGAACCCGTCTTTCAAGATTGAAAATCTCGCGTCCTAACCGATAGACGAAGGGAGCGTCGGTGCCTTGCGGCACGGGGCATGCGGGCGTACGAGTTGCAGAGCCCTGCGGTGGACCGCCAGCTGCGCACTCGAACACCGATCACCGGTCAGCGATCCATGCCGCGCGCCTTTTAACAGGCAGCGCTGAGGATCACAACGGCTGAATGTCACGCAGAGGGTGCCGGGTGGACATGGAGCTTGGACTGCAAATTTGCGGCAAGGGCCGGGAGGCTTGAGCCCATGCCGCACGCGACGCTGGTGGTGTTGAGCCCGCCACGGCTAGGGCAATCCGCAGTGGGCCGGCAAGGCAAGGCTGACCCCTGGCCATGGCCAGGGGTCTCTGAAGGTGATTCAAAGCATCAATTGCCCAGACGGAACGACTGAAGGCGAAACCGCAAGCTCGTGCCGGTCCGGCTTTCCACGTTTCGCTTGGAGCCAAGACGGGTAAAGGCCCCGGATCTCCGCCTGGGCCTTGCAGGCCCAAGCTTCGTCCGGGGACCCGATATTGGAGGGGTTTCATGGAGAACTGAATGGCCTCATGAGGCCTCCCCCCACCTTCACGCCACCTTTTTCAGCAGGCCGCGGTTGATCATGGTCTCGGCGATCTGGACGGCGTTTAGGGCGGCGCCTTTGAGCAGGTTGTCGGAGACGATCCACATGGCGAGGCCGTTCTCGACCGTGGCGTCCTCGCGGATGCGGGAGACGAAGGTGGCGAAGTCGCCTGCCGCGTCGATGGGCGTCACGTAGCCGCCGTCCTCGCGCTTATCGACGACCATGACGCCCGGGGCCTCACGCAGGATGGCGCGGCACTCCTCCACCGTCATGGGCTTCTCCATCTCGATGTTGACCGATTCGGAGTGGCCGACGAAGACGGGGACGCGCACGCAGGTGGCCGTGACCTTGATCTTGGGATCGAGGATCTTCTTGGTCTCGGCCAGCATCTTCCATTCCTCTTTCGTGTAGCCGTCCTCCATGAAGACGTCGATCTGCGGAATGACGTTGAAGGCGATCTCCTTCTGGAACTTCTTGGCCGCCACTTCCTGGCCGGGCACGTATTTGCCTTTGGTCTGCGCCCACAGTTCGTCCATGCCTTCCTTGCCGGCACCGGAGACGGACTGGTAGGTCGAGACCACCACGCGCTTGATGATGGCGACGTCGTGAATGGGCTTCAAGGCCACCACCATCTGCGCCGTGGAGCAGTTGGGGTTGGCGATGATGTTCTTGCGGTTGTTGCGCTTCATGTAGGGCTCGAGGACGTGCGCATTGACCTCGGGCACGACGAGCGGCACGTCCTGGTCATAGCGCCACGCCGACGAGTTATCGATCACGATGCAGCCCATGGCCCCGATCCTGGGGCTGTGCTCTTTCGAGGGACCGGAGCCCGCACTCATGAGGCAGATGTCGACCTTGGAGAAGTCGAAGGTCGCGAGATCCTGGCATTTGAGCGTTTTCTCGCCGTAGGAGACCTCGATGCCGACGGAGCGGCGCGAGGCGATGGCATAGACTTCGTCGGCGGGAAACTCCCGCTCGGCAAGCACGTTCATCATCTCCCGGCCCACATTACCCGTGGCGCCGACAACAGCGACCTTGTAGCCCATGGCTGGTCCTTTGGTTCTCTCGTCCTGGTGGTTCAGTTGCGCATCGTTGCGGCCATCCGATGGGCGACTCACACGTGCGCCAGCGAAGCCAACCGCCAAGCCGGTCACATACTTGCAGGCACACCCGGCTTCAAGGACTAATGGCACTGTGGCGAAGAAAAACTCGTTAAGGCCGCGCCGGGTGCAGCCATGGCGCGTTGCCGGAGTGACGACAGCGTGCGGGTGGAACGACGACGCTCACACTCGCGGTGCGATCTCGTCGACGAAGCGGGCCATCTGCTGCTCCAGCAGCGTGGCGGTGCGGCCGCGGCAGCGCACGATGATGCGGGAAAAGCCCAAAGCCGTGATTCGCTTCAGGTCCTCGACGATCTCGTCGAGCGAGCCGGTGCCGGGCTCGCGCGCATCGAAGCGGCCGCGCTTGGCCTCGCCGATGTTGAGGAAGATCTTGTAGGTGAGTGAGATGTCGTCGAAGCGACGGCCCTCGGCGGTGGTGAAGGTTTTGAGTTTGGCGAGACTGGCTGCAAGCACATCCGGGGGTGCTGCGACCGCCAGCCAGCCATTGCCGAGGCGGGCCACACGTTTGAGGGCGGGGTCGGCGATGCCGCCGATGAGCACGGGCGGGTGCGGGCGCTGCACGGAGCCGGGCGACGAGAATACGGGATCGAAGCTGTAGGTTTCCCCCTGGAAGCCGACCTCGCCACCGGCGGCGAGCCGCTTGAAGATGTCGATGTACTCATCGGTGGCCTTGCCGCGGCGCTTGAAATCGAAGGTGTCGAGGGCTTCGAACTCCTCCTCCAGCCAGCCGACGCCGGCGCCGAGGATGATGCGACCGCCGGAGAACTGATCAAGCGTAATGAGTTGCCGCGCCGTCACGACCGGATTGCGGTAGGGGATGATCAGCACGGCGGTGCCTATTCTGACGCGCTTGGTGGCGCCGACCAGGACGCCCATGACGGCCAGCGGCTCCATCAGGGGATCATCGAGCGTGCTCGGGAAGTCACCCTTGGCGCTGTAGGGGTATTCCGACTTGAACTTGACGGGAAAGACGACGTGGTCGGCGACCCAGATGGATTCAAAGCCTGCCGATTCCGCAAGCCCCGCCAGGCGCAGGATCGTCGGTGGATCGGCCAGCGCGCCGTAAATGCCGACATCGAGGCCGAAGTGATGCATCGTGGCCATTGCTGCGTCTTTCCGCGACGTAGAAGGTAGGTTCTGGGTCAAGCCCTGGCGCGACCCAACGTGCCCTGGGTGCTGCCGTTGTTGGGTCGCGCTGCGCTTGACCCAACATACGCTCAGCGACTGTCCCTGTGCTCAAGCCTTCGGCGCGACGGAAAGGCCGTTGGCATTGTGCTTCCTAATGGCGGCGGCGATGAAGCCCGAGGCTTTCAACTCCTCGACCACGGCCGCCAGCCATGCGGCGGCAGCGACGTTCTCCTTGGCCGTGCCGACCGCCTGCTGCACAGCCGAGAACTGGCCGTCGAGGATGCGGGCGCCCGGCACCTTCTTCACGTCGTCGATCAGTTTGGGGCGCAGACCCGCCAGCACCTCGAGCTTCTGGTTGACGAAGTCATTAAACGAGGCGTCGAGCGTGTCCGAGCGCACCAGCGTGGCGTTCTTGATGTTGTTCTCGAGCCAGAGGCCATAGGCGCTGCGGCCGGTGACCGCGATGCGCACGCCGGGCTTGTCGACGTCGGCGATGGTTTTGATCGGGGAGCCGGCGGGCACCATGTAGGTCGACTGGATTTCGGCATAAGCGGCGGTAAAAGCAATGGTTTTGGCCCGCTGCGGCTCGGCGCCGATGTTGCCGATGTCCCAGACGTTCTTGCCGGCCTGATCACCAAGCTCGCCCGGTGACTTGAAGGCGATCAGCTTGCAGGCAACGCCGAGACGGCGCGCGATCTCCTCGGCGACATCGGGCGAGACGCCGTCGGGATCGCCGTTGGCGCGCTTGCCCGTGACGAGCAGGAAGTTCGACATGTTGATGCCGGCGCGCAGCGCACCGGTTGGCGTGAGCTGGGCTTTGACGTCGGCTGCGGGGGCTGGGGCGGCCATGGGAGCTCCTGGTTGGCGTGGTCGGGGTCGAAAACGGGTCTGTCAGTGACGGTGTGCGATGTCAGGTCTGTACGCCCGATCGCGCGGCACCACGGTGCCGGGCCTAGGGGCGATACCTCGAACGGGTCAAGGCCGCATGCCGAAGGCGCGCGGGCCTGGCGTGCGCAGCGGCTCGGCGAGACGGGCAAAGTCGCACAAGAGCGGTCGTGTTTCGCGCGGATCGATGATCTCCTCGATGCCGAAGGCTTCCGCCGAACGGAACGGCGACTTGAGCGCCATCAGCCGCTGTTCGATCTCGGCCATCTTGACCGCGCGATCGGGGGCTGCATCCAGCTCGGCGCGGTAGGCGGCCTCGATGCCGCCTTCCAATGGCAGCGAGCCCCATTGGGCCGAGAGCCACGCATAGCGGATGGCCAGGCGGCCGGCGGGGACGTGGGCGGCCCCAGCGACGCCGAAGACGTTGCGGGTGACGATGGTGCACCAGGGCACCGTCGACTGGTTGATTGCCGCCATGGCGCGCACGCCGTAGCGGATGGTGGCGGCTTTCTCGGCGGCGAGGCCGATCATGAAGCCCGGGCAGTCGCAGAGGTAGACCACGGGGATGTGGAACGTCTCGGCCAGATCGACGAAGCGGATCACCTTGCTGCAGGCGTCCGAGGTCCAGGCGCCCATGACGTGGAAGGGATCGCTCCCCAGCACGGCGACCGGCAACCCTTCGAGGCGCGCCAGGCCCGTGATCACCGGCCGGCCGAAGTGGCGCGTGATCTCCGTGAACGAGCCCTGGTCGAACACCGCGTCGATCACGTTGCGCATCTTGTAGGGCTGGTTGCGATCGCGCGGCACGATGCTGAACAGGCGCTCGTCGCGGCGCTCCGGGGGATCGTAGCTGGGCTGGCGCTCGGCCAGCGAATAAGTCGAGGACGGCAAGTAGGAGAGAAAGCGGCGCGCCGCCTCGAACGCCTGCTCTTCGGTGTCGACGGCATCGTCGATGCCACCTGCGGCGCACTGGATCTCCCAGCCACCGAGCTTCTGCTTGTCGAGGTCGCGCTTGTCGCCGATGCGGGCCACGACGGGCGGGCCGGCGACGAACATGGCGCTGTGCTTCTTGGTCATCACCGAGTAGTGGCTCGCCGCCACGTAGGCCGCGCCCAGACCCGCGACGGAGCCGAGACCCAGTGCCACCACCGGCACGATGCTCAGATTGTCGGCGAGATACTTGTAGCGCTCCCAGTGGCCATCGAGACCGCCGGGGAGATTGGTGTAGCCGCGCGTCTCCGTCGTTTTGACCGAGCCACCGCCGCCCGAGCCCTCGATGATGCGCACGATCGGCAGGCGCAATTCCTGCGCCATGCGCTCGGCATGGATCGCCTTTTCCGGGATCGTTGCATCGGCCGAGCCGCCGCGGACCGTGAAGTCGTCGCCGGAAACGATCACCGGCCGGCCGTCGATCGTGGCCCGACCGGAGATGCGGTTGGCGGGCGTGAAGCTGGTGAGGCGCCCCTTGGCATCATAGGTGCCTTTGCCCGAGAGCAAGCCCACCTCGCGGAAGGTGCCGGGATCGACCAGGCCATCGATGCGCTCGCGGATGGTGAGGCGGCCGCCGGCATGCTGGCGGGCGACCTTGTCGGCGCCCCCCATCTGGCGGGCGAGATGCTCGCGCAAACGCAATTCGTCCAGCTCGGGTTGCCAGCCTTTGGCGGGTGGCGGCTGGGGATGAGGTTGTGTGCGCTGGGGCTTGGTCGCTGGCTGGGCTGGCGTGCTGTCGACCTCCACCGGCGGCGTGGCGGTGGGCGCGGCATGCGCATCAGGCCCCGTGGGGCTGTCGTCGTTGGGCATCGGTCCTCGGGGCCTTTGGCGGCTCTGGGCTCAGGGCTTTGGCGTTTCCAGCGCCAAGCCTACCACTGTCGGCGGGCTGGCGTTAAGGGCCGTGTGCGGGGGTGGTATGCGCAGGTCCATGCCTACCCCTGCGAGACCGCCTGTGTGAGGCTCAGATCGTCTCTGCCCCTTGCGACGCTCTGTCTTCCCGGACGAAGTGAGCGCACATCGTGCGCCTCACGCAGATCCGGGATCGCGTGGGTCAGGCTCGGGCACACGCTCTTTGTTGGCGCCTTCGGATGCCCACTTCGCATCCGGCGCGTGCGCTCTCTTCGTGGCCCTTCAGTTGCCCACTGGCGCAACCGGGCCGCGGCACCCGGCGCGTGCGCACGGCTTCTGGGACAACAGGTGCTTGGTCTTGGAAAACTCAAGGGTCTTGGTAATCTCCAAGCTTACCCCTTTCTCTGTCTTCCCGGACGAAGCATTGCGCCCAGCGGGCGCAAGCGCAGATCCGGGATCGCGTGGGTCAGGCTCGTGCTCACCGCGGCCGGCGAGATCCCGGATAGCCACGCGCTTGAGCGCTCAACTTTGC